>CANOLV010000015.1 GCA_947567425.1 uncultured Porphyromonadaceae bacterium
TAAACCAGCAGATTTACAGTCTGCCCCATTTGGCCACTCTGGTATTCGCCCGATACATTAAGAAAAAGATTGCAAAACTACTTCCGTTTGTTTCTTTTTTTTGAGCCTCTTGTCGGATTCGAACCAACGACCCCGAGATTACAAATCACGTGCTCTGGCCAACTGAGCTAAAGAGGCATCTTTCACTTATAGTATCTTTGCTTTCAAGCATCTTTGAGGCTTTCAAGCGGGTGCAAAGTTACGAAGGTTTTTTCATACTACCAAATTTTTCGGAAGAAATTTATCCAAAAAGTCGATGAAGTAAATCCGTCCGCAACAACAGCACCGTTTTAGTCACTCACAACTTCAATGTTCTCCTATTTCGTGGTGCAAAATTAGCGATTATTTCCATACCGACCACAATATCGCTGACATTTTTTTCGTAAGTTTGCAATTATTCTTCAATAACACCTTAATAATATGAACGAGCATATAACGTCGCGCTTAGCCAAACTACGCGAAAAGATGAGACAATGCCATGTAGACTTGGCGATTATACCCCACGTGGACCCGCACCAGAGCGAATACATGTCGGACCACTGGCATCTGAGGGAATTCTTCAGCGGATTCGACGGATCGGCCGGAACGTTGGTAGTCGCCCCTGAACGCACTCTGCTTTGGACCGATTCAAGGTATTTTCTGCAGGCGGCCGAACAACTTCAAGGCACAGGCATAGATCTTATGAAGATAGCCCTCCCCGGCACTCCCACTATCAATGAATATGTCACCGACACCCTGTCTAACGGACAGACTGTGGGCATCGACGGAATGCTTTTTTCAGTCAACGCATACGAAGAACTGCGACGCGAGCTTTCTGCGAAAGGCATCAGGCTCGTGAGCGACTTCAAGCCAGCCGACGGTATATGGTCTGACCGTCCCGGGCTGCCCGAAAACAAAATTTTCATCCATGACGAAAGCCTGTGCGGACAGTCATGTTCCGAAAAGATTGCAGAAGTACTCGACCGTGCCAAAAAGGCAGGAGCCGACGCCACATGCGTGTGCGCCCTTGATGCCATTGCATGGACTTTGAACCTACGCGGCTCCGATGTCAAATACAATCCCGTATTCACATCGTTCCTATACCTGTCAAAAGACGGATCGACCCTGTTCATTGACAACCGTAAGCTCACCCCCGAGGTGGAGGCCCACCTCGCCGCAAACAAAATAGCGACAGCCCCATACGAATCGCTCGGCAGTTTTCTATCCCGACTGCCCGAATCGACAAAAGTTCTTGTCGACCCGGCATCAAGTTCGAGTTCGGTGGCAATCAGCCTCGGTGACAGATGCGTCCTCGGCGATTCACCGATAGCCCTGCTAAAGGGAATTAAAAACGCCACCCAGCTCAAAGGTATGGTCGAGGCCCACGTACGCGACGGCGTGGCACTCGTAAAAGCCATAATGGAGATACAGCGCATGCTGTCGGCCGGCGAAAAACTGACGGAAACCGGCGTTGCCAAACTCTTAAGCAAATACCGCGGCATGCACGAATATTATTTCGACGACAGCTTCGGAACAATCTGCGGCTACAAGTCGCACGGCGCCATAGTACACTACGAGGCCGATGAAATCTCGGATGCCGAAATCCGTCCTGACGGTCTGCTGCTGATAGACTCCGGCGCACAGTATCTCGACGGAACGACGGACATCACCCGAACGATATCTCTCGGGCATCCCACCGACGACGAACGCCATGACTTCACTCTCGTGCTGAAAGGCCACATCGGTCTTGCCTGCGCCGTATTTCCGGAAGGCACCCGCGGGTCGCAACTCGACATACTGGCCCACCTCCCCCTATGGAAAGAGGGCAAGACGTATCTACACGGCACAGGACACGGCATCGGACATTTCCTAAACGTGCATGAAGGCCCCCACAGCATACGCACCAACGAAAATCCCGTGACGATACACGCCGGCATGGTAACATCAAACGAACCGGCATTCTACGTAACCGGCAAGTACGGCATACGCACCGAAAACGTCATTCTCGCAGAAGAAGCCTTCGACACAGAATACGGCAAATATCTGAAGTTCCGTACCATCACAATGTTCCCCATAGACTTAGATCTATGCGACACATCCATAATGTCGGACGACGAGATCCGCTGGATCAACGACTACCACCGAACAGTCCGCGAAACTTTGACCCCCTACCTCAACGCCGACGAACGCGAATGGCTCAAGAACGCCACAAGAAAACTATCACGCAATTCAGAACACATTCTTTAAATAAATCATAAGTATGGCACTAATAAAATCCGTTAGAGGATATACACCGATTATCGGTGAAAACTGTTTTCTCGCCGACAACTGCACAATAATCGGCGACGTCACAATGGGCAGCGAATGCAGCATCTGGTTCAACACCGTGCTCCGAGGAGATGTCAACACCATAAAAATCGGCGACAGAGTCAACATCCAGGACGGCTCGGTTCTTCACACCCTCTATCAAAAATCCACCATTGAAATAGGCAACGACGTATCCATAGGCCACAACGTAACCATCCATGGAGCAAAAATCCACGACTTTGCATTAATAGGCATGGGAGCCGTGGTGATGGATGATGCCGTAGTGGGCGAAGGCGCTCTGGTAGCCGCGGGTTCGGTGGTCCTGTCACGCACAAAAATCGGGCCGAACGAATTATGGGGAGGCGCTCCTGCCAAATTCATCAAAATGGTAGATCCGGTACAGAGTAAGGAGATAAATCAAAAAATCGCAAAAAACTATCTCATGTACTCGACATGGTATGATGCCGAAGCCGATAACGCGGCCGGAGTAATCGCAGAAGAGAGCTGATAAAAGCAGAGCATAATATATCAAAGAGGGTGGAATTCAATTCGGACTCCACCCTCTTCTTATATCTTATTAATATGGTTCAGATCAACGCTCAGCGACTACGAGCTTCTCGACAGCCGGCGTGAACATGTTCATCACGCTTGAATACGGAACCGTACACTCCGGCATACCGGCCGCATACGGTGCAATCTCATACTGCTGATATACGAAATGCACTCCGTCAGGCATAAAATACGGTGAAGCTGACGGCAATGGCATGGTGTCCGGATCTACCAGCAAGGCCGCACGAAGCTCCGCAATGTCGCTAACTTTGAAATAATCCTTCATAAGCGACTCTTTCACGATTGATTTAACAGCAGGCAACGAATCGTGCACAAACATGTTCCATCCGTACATATCGCCGGAGTCAAGCGAAAATACAGCACCTGACGTCGTTGAACTACCATGGGCACCACCTTGATATATGTAATTTGACGCCACATAAGTCACGAACGACGGAGTCTGATATGCTTCTTTAGCACTGAACACATATTCATATACCGCAGCGAAACCCTGTTTGGCATAATCATCAAAATCCACTTTCGAACTTGACATCAATGCCCCGGCCACAGAGTCCAAGAAAACTTTTCCGTCAGCGATGCCGTCATACACCTTGGAAGGAATACTGTCCGGCATTATCATAGCAGGCGCGGCCATACCTTTTGCAATCCAGCCACGTACATTTTTCACCAATGCCTCATTTCCCGACACAGGGTAATCAACGGTCAGGCTGCAAGTTGCCACGCTCTCGCCGACCCTTAACGAATCCACTTTAGTCAAAGAGTCCACGGCAAACGGTTCCACTTCCGTCTTTGCTCCTTTAGTGCCACAAGCCGAAAAGAGCATCGAAACACCGAATGCGGTCAAAGCCGCACCTATACCAAATCTGCCATTACCATAAAATCCCATAATATTCTTGTTTTTTAATTAAATAACTGCAAATGTACTAACTATTCATTCCTCCGACAAATGCAATGCCGAATCAGCGGGCACACTTAGCGACGTAAGCTTCAGATCGACAACTTCCATCCTGCTATATCCTACACCATCCGTCAAGATCGAAGGATTTACGACCGTGACCGACATACTGTCTGGAATCCCGCCCTCCGGAGCCGGCAATATATCAGAAATATGCATAGTCATAATCATTGCAACAGTGCTGTCATCGGGTGCCGACACTTGAATCTGGACATTCTCAGGCTTGTCGACGATTAATTCCAATGCTTCAGCCGAAATAGTCCTATCGTCCAAAGTTGGCGCATTGACCGACGACACCACTCCGATAGTGTCACGTGGCGTGCCCCCTACCGATATAGTGACAACTCCTGCACCGGAAGAATATGCCGCCATTCCGCCACATATCAACGCCAGTCCCATCATTGCCGGACAAACAATAGCCATAGTCTTATTTCTACCCATGATTCTGCATGTTGATGTTTTTATTGAGTATCAACGCCCGCAACATTGAAATGGTTTACTCCACGCCCACGACTTCAAAACAAACTATTGTCCGCCCTTACGCGTTTTCAATAAAAACGCACATAAATTCATTAACCAAATTGACAGTTATGAAACTACGTAAAGAACTTCTGTTTCTGGCCGCATCAGCCTTGCTTATGACCGGATGCGTGAGCCACAAGAAATACAATCTTATGCGCGATGACTACAATGCTTCACAAGTAGCCCTCGCCGAAAGCAAAGCCAACGCCAAAAGTCTGGAGTCGATGCTTGAAAATGCACGCCGCGAAAACCAAGAGTTAAGGCGTGATTACCAAGCACTGCAGAACACACTTGACCAAAGTATCGCCACAAACCAGTCGGGAAATGTCAACATATCGAAGCTTGCCGACCAAATAACCGAATCCAACAATTACATCAAACGCCTGGTCGAAGCGAAATCAAAATCCGACTCCCTTCTGATGGTACTGAGCAACAATCTGACTCGCTCGCTCAACACCGACGAACTCAAAGATGTCGATGTAAAGGTGCTCAAAGGCGTGGTCTACATATCGTTGGCCGACAATATGCTGTTTAAGTCCGGAAGCTACGAGATAAGCCCCGATGCCATGGACATATTGAGCAAAATAGCCAAAATCATTAAGGACTACAAAAACTACAGCGTCCTCGTGGAAGGCAATACTGACAATGTGCCCATCTCGCGTCCAAACATCCGCAACAACTGGGACTTAAGCTCACTTCGCGCCTCGTCGGTAGTTCAAGTGCTCCAGAACCGTTTCGATGTCGATCCGTCGCGCCTGACAGCCGGAGGACGCGGGGAGTATAATCCCATCGCCACCAACGACACTCCGCAGGGACGTCAGCTCAACCGACGCACACAGATCATAATAACTCCGAGCCTCGACCAATTCATGGATCTGATCGACAAGGCTCCCGACACAGACACTGACATATCAAGATAATCTCTTACCACTACTGATACTAAGAATTACTACTTTAAGGGCCGCCGGAACAGAAATCCGGCGGCCCTTAAACTTAAATTGAATATGTTATGCTCCCACGCTATCAAACCGGAACAATCGAGATCGCAAAGCCACCTCCCGAAGCCTCGGGAATTTTGATCTTCGACTTTGCAGTCACATTCTTGCTCTCTATGATATAAGACTGCGGATTGGTCTTATAGTGGGCATCTTTGCCGTCGCGGTAAATCGTCGCCACAAACTTGCGTCCCTCCGGCAAAAATGAGAAGTCTACTTCAGCAGTTCTCGGAGCTTCTCCGTTCGTACCGCCTACAAACCATTCGTCCGCACCTTTAGCCTTACGGGCCACCGTTAGATATTCCATCGGTTCAGCTTCAAGATAGTAGCTCTGATCCCAATCAAGAGCCACATCCTTTATAAACTGGAATGCGTCAAGGAACTTCTCATACGTCTCAGGCAGGTCGGCCGCCATCTGCAGCGGGCTGGACATGGTGACGTAGAGCGACAGCTGATTTGTCAGAGTGGTATTGACCCACGACTTGTTCTTCGGATTATACTTGCTCAGATCATTCTCAAACAAACCCGGAGTATAGTCCATCGGACCACCGATCAACCGGGTAAACGGAAGAATCGTGGTATGGCTGGGCTTGCTTCCGCCAAAAGCCTGATACTCTGATCCGCGGGCCGATTCATTTCCTATAAGGTTCGGCCATGTACGGCACAGTCCGGTCGGGCGCACCGCCTCGTGGGCATTGACCATAATCTTATAGTCGGCGGCTTTCTTCACGGCATACAGATAGTGGTTGACAAGCCACTGGCTGAAGTGGTTGCTGCCGGCCGGAATAATTCTTCCGACATATCCGCTCTTCACTGCATCATAGCCATTGTCCTTCATAAACTTGTATGCCTCATCCATCCGACGCTCATAATTGCGGATCGAGCTTGAAGTCTCATGGTGCATTATAAGCTTCACACCCTTTTCCTTAGCATAATCACGCAGGAACGGGAGATCAAAATCAGGATACGGAGTCACAAAGTCAAACACTTCGTCCTTGAATTTATTGGACCAATCTTCCCAACCCGTGTTCCAACCTTCAACCAACACGGCATCGAAACCATGCTTTGACGCAAAGTCTATATACTTCTTCACATTCTCTGTCGTCGCACCATGCTTGCCGTGAGGCTTAGACTTTGTATAGTCCACCTTGTCAAGATGTATATTCGCGTAATCGTTGGTATAGCTCCACTTGCCTTTGCGTGTGATCATCTCCCACCATACTCCGACATACTTGCATGGCTTGATCCACGAAGTATCTTCGATGGCGCAAGGCTCGTTGAGGTTCAAGGTGATGCGCGATGCAAGTATGTCGCGGGCATCGTCGCTCACAATGATGGTGCGCCACGGTGTCACGCAGTCAGACTGCATATAAGCCATGTCGCCCATCGGATCCGGCGTGAGGAGTGCCTTGAACACCAGATTTTTCTCATCAAGGTCAAGATGCATGCATGGGTAATTGACCAAGGCCGCTTCATGCAGATTCATGTATATGCCATCGTCCGTACGCAGCATCAACGCTGTCTGCACCCCTGTGGGCGACGGTCTGTGCTGCCAAGGATAAGTAGGGCCGTTGACCTGATCCATAAGTCCGCTTATTTCCGACAGGCGGCTCCTCGTATAGTCATATTCCTGCGTATCATAGTCGGCAGGAATCCAGTATGCCTCATGGTCGCCGGTCATGGCGAATTCCGTCAACTCATCGGTAATCACGAAATACGACAGTTTCTTCTGCATCGGGAACTCATATCGGAATCCAAGTCCGTCATTGAAAATCCGGAAATCGATCGACATGTCGCGCTTCGTATCCGACTGACGGAGATTTACCTTCATTTCGTTATAATTATTGGTAATAACCGATTCCTCACCCCACACAGGCACCCAAGTCTCGTTGACAGTGTCGCGATCCACCGATACAACCTTGAATCCTATGTCAAGATCGTCAGGCTTACGGGTCTTCATATCATCATCCCAATTGGCGTCCTTGCCTTCGGCACCCTTGATTCTGAAACCGAGTTTACTGGGCTTTACGACCTCTTTCCCTTTATAGCTCAATGAATACTGAGGCTGGCCATCTTCCGTCAGCGAAAAAGCCACGCTCAGGTTGCCGTCAGGCGACGACATGGTCTGCCCGCATACAGGCAACGCGAAGACCGTCAGGATCAGCCCCCCTACACTTCTAATCAATCTCTTCATACTTTACTCTTAAGGTTAATGTTTTAAATTAAAATTTTCAAAGATTACTAAATTTCTTACAATTTGGTATTTATAAAATCCTTAAATGAATAATTTTCGTCGGCAAATATAGTAATTCCCAAAGATATAGTCCTAATTTTCAATGCTATATTTCATTAACAATATAAATTTTTATCATAAATTCATAAGCCATGGCCCGACTATGGTGTCCGGGCGGACAAAAAAGCCCGGGCGGATGGCTTAAAAACCAATCCGTCCGGGCCGATTGCGCTTACGCTTTGTGGTTATACCGTCAACCGTATATCATTTATTATATGTCAAATTAGAATGGCGGCTTACGAAATTAAGCGACTTCCAGTCATTACCTGCTCCCGGCACCCTGAAAGTGATAAGTTTGCTTTCTCCCGGATCAAGTTCATAATGGCGTGTATCTCCTGTACGGACACCGTCTACATACATGCAGAGAGTTCCCGTATCGGTAAGATTGCCTGCATTTACCACCTCCACCGTCACGTCATCGGATCCGTCAGACAGCATACGTCGCACGTCTTTGACTGCGAACTCAAATTTGGCCGATGCAGGAAGGTCATATCTTAATGTTCCCATGACACCATGTCCATCAGGATATGACAGCGAATCCTTTATATTGTCCTTCGCCACATAATCCGGACTCATGCCTCCCACCATAATTTTGAAATCACCGGATTCGACCACTCGGTCCATATCGACATTAAGCAGCGACAGGTCGTATGGCGTCAACATAAACGTCACGGTCTTAGTCTGACCCGGTTCAAGCGAAATGCGCTCAAAACCTTTCAGCTCCATCACCCGCGTCTTTACCGATGCATACATATCCGTGACATAAAGCTGCGCCACTTCGTCGCCGGCCCGCTGGCCGGTATTGGTCACATCGGCTTTTACCTCCACATTTCCGTCAGGCAACGTGGCGATTCTTAAATTGGAATAAGCAAATGACGTATAGCTCATCCCATATCCGAATCGGTAAAGGGGATAGAAGTCCATGTCGACATATTCATATCTGCGCCCCGATGTCTTAAAGTTGTAAGTCAGCGGAAGCTGTGCCGCGCTTTGCGGGAATGTCATAGGTAGGCGTCCGGCCGGGTTGTAATCGCCGAACAGCACATCTGCAGTCGCCAGACCGCCCTCTTGTCCGGGAAACCAGTTTACAATGATCGCCTCAGTCTGGCGCGAAGCCGCCGACAGGTCATAAGGACGACCTATCTGAGCCACCAGGACCACCGGAGTGCCGGTAGCGCTCACGGCATCAAGAAGAGCCTGCTGCATCCCTTGGAATTTCAGTGAGGCAAGGTCGTTATTTTCACCGGATGTAGCCCGCTTTTCACCTTCAATCGAAGGATGTCCGGTGTAGTCGCCGAGCACCACTACTGCCACATCTGCCTTGCTCGCGGCCTTCACCGCCTCACTCAGGCCGGATGCATCGTCATTGTTAAAGCCGCATCCTTTGGCATATATCACCTTAGTCGACGGCGACACGGCGTCCTTGATACCCTGAAGCACAGATTTCAATTGTCCGGGCAGATCTTTTCCAGAATAATCGCCAAGCTGCAGATTGTCGGCACCGGGACCTATCACGGCTATGCTCTTGACAGTCTTAGAAAGAGGAAGTATCGAATCGTCATTTTTAAGCAATACTATCGACTGACGGGCCATCTCGCGTGCCAACGCCTTATGTTCGTCACTTTGCCATGACGGATACTGGATATCCCAATTCAGAGGTTTACATGGATTATTTTCGAAAAGTCCTTGGCGGAACATTACGCGAAGCATATCACGGCAGACATCGTCAAGAGCTTCCCCGTCAAGACGTCCATCCACGGCGGCCGCTATGACTGCCTTGTCATTATATGTATCGCCGCAGTTCGTAGCTATGCCTGCACGTAGAGCATCGTTGGCGGCCTGCACCTTATCTGTAGCCGTGTAATGTTTACGCGAGGTCATATTAGCTATAGCGCCACAGTCGCTGACTATAAAACCGTCGAATCCCCACTCATCACGCAATATACCGCGAAGCAATTCCTTACTTTTGCCTACAGGCACACCCATGTAGTCGCCATAGGACATCATCACCGACTGAGGCTTACACCGACGAAAAACGTTACGGAATGGGACAAGGTGCACCTCACGCATCTCACGTTCATTAAATCCCACGTCGTGGCTGTCACGGCCTCCGAGCGGGGCGCCATGTGCTCCGAAATGCTTCGGAGTGGTCATAAGTCCCTTACTTTGATAACCGTCGACCCATGCCATGCCAAGTACCGAACACAAATATGGATCCTCGCCGAACGTCTCCTCGCATCTGCCCCAACGCGCATCACATGCCACGTCGAGCACGGGCGACCATGCCTGAATGGAACCGGCGTCAAGACTCTCCTGTGCTATAGCTTCAGTCACCTTATATATTAATGGGGCATTCCATGATGCTGCCATTCCGATCACCTGCGGAAACATGGTGGCTCCAGTACCGTAACTGTATCCATGAATGGCTTCCACCTTCTTTATGTCAGGTATGCCCAGACGCGGCACACCCGGTATACCCCACCCCTCACGAATAAGCTCCATCTTCTCCTCAGGGGTCATCTGCGCCAGAAGAATCTCAATGCGCCGGTCAATAGGCAACGAAGCATCAAGATATGAACGGTCGACACCGGCTCCGTCGACATCTTTCAGCAAGGCTTCTATACCGACCGACAATTCTGCCAGCGACCATTCCTTACCTATCATACCTGGCTTTATACCTATCTTCACATGCGCCCCATACTTTGGGGGAAATTTTACAAATGTAGTTCCGGAAGCCTTATCTGCATCTACAGTAAAGTCTACGGGATCACCGAGATTCATAGGATCGTAAGTCACATAGACCTCAAGCGCCCGCTTAAGTTGCTCCGGCGAAGCTCCTTTCTGGACAAGCGTCAAGGCTTCAACATCGCCAGGATTCGCTATGGTGAGCATCAGCCATTGCGGTTGTTTCAGCGAAGCTACATCAAGGATCCATGCTGTCGACACATCGCCGTCGAAAGCCATGGACAATGACGGTTGCCCGACAGACGACGAAGCCGACATCACCGGCGATATATTCTGCGAGGCCCCGTATGCGGAAGTCAGCATCATGGCCAACAATCCGGACATCAAGAAATTTTTCATCATTGCAAGAAATATGTTTTTATAAGTTTATCCTCAAATCATAATCCCCTACGGGAAATAATCGTACAAATTTAATCCTCTCCACTTAATGCAGGCCATAATATTAACTTAATCCCCCCAAAAAAACGGCGCAATCCATCAATTTTACACCACACGAAAACGACATAACACCCGAAAAGCGTGTAAACTTTTTATCCTCAAACTGGATTATATATATAAACTTATTTTTAGTTAAATTAAATTCTTGTGCAATATGTCTGCGACCCGTCCATATACATTTGACCGTGTGGTGCGAATCCTTGCATCGCTTATTGTCGTGGCGGCACTGATATGGCTGATCAACATTTTAAAAGATGTGCTTCTGCCTTTCTGCGTGGCATGTCTAATAGCATATCTTCTTGAACCGTTGGTCGAATACCAGCAGAAGTTCCTGCATTTAAAGGGGCGGTTCATCGCCATAGTACTGACTTTGCTTGAGGTGACCTGCATAATCGGAGCTTTGTGCTATTTCTTCATACCATCAGCCATCAACGAACTTGAACAGCTCGACAATATGGTGAAAAACTCCAAGGATGTCACGTCGCCCTTGCTCCCGACCGAAGTACAGGATTATCTGAGAAATCTCGTAAGCTCGGAAAGTATTTCAGATTTTCTAAGCGGCAGCCATCTGGAGACTATCCTCGACAAGAGCACATCCTTGCTCACCACTGTTATCGACTTCCTCCTGCACACCCTCGAATGGCTTCTCACATTTATTTATGTGATATTCATATTGATGGACTACGACAGATTGATGAAAGGATTCCGCATGCTGGTGCCTCCGAAATTCCGTCCGATAGCTTTCCGTGTCGGCAAAGATATAAAAAACAGCATGAACCGGTATTTCCGCGGACAGTCGTTGATAGCGATGTGCGCGGCCGTGTTCTACTGCATCGGATTCTCCATGGCAGGATTGCCCATGGCCATAATACTCGGCATAATAGTCGGAATACTCTACCTTATACCATATTTTCAATACGTCACGTTGATTCCTGTCGTGATCCTTTGCTTCATCAGCTCCTTAAGCGGAGAAGTCGGATTTTGGTCGGAATTGGGCAAATGCATACTTGTCTACGTAGTGAGCCAATGCATCTGCGATTATGTCCTCACGCCTAAAATCATGGGAAAGGCTTTAGGGTTAAATCCCGCCATAATACTCCTGTCGCTGTCGGTATGGGGCACTTTGCTCGGCATCATAGGAATGATCATCGCACTGCCGCTTACCACTCTGCTTCTGGCTTATTACGAAGAATACGTCATCAAAAAGCCGGCCGTCGACAGACCGATTATCGACAAACCCACAACCGGCACCTGACAACTTTTCCCGCCTGACATAGTGCAGTTACGGCACAAATAAGGTACTTTTGCATCATGTTACCTGACAGACGGACATCCGCCCCAAAAGTGTCACCACTTAATAGATATCGGGGAATATTGACAGGGACGGCACTCAGCCTCATCCCTATATTATCCGGAATCCTTTTGCAATGGATCGCCGGGCCCTTTGACTGGAACCGCACGGGTTATCCGGTCAACGTAATAGCAGGCATAGCATTCATATTGGTGTTATATATGGTCCATCTGATGAAATCCAAGGTTAAGATTCTGTCAAAAGCCATATCATGCCATACTGCCGTACCGGCCATCGGAGCCGCTATGTTTATGACTTTGGCTCTTGGATGCATAGGACAAGAACCGGAATCACCGACCAGCTTATGGCAGAATCTGCTGTCGTCCTGGCCTTTTATCCTATCCTACTCCTGGATGACGGCAATACTGGGTCTGACTGCTATAAACGACATGCTTTCTTTCAAATTCAGAAAATCGGCCTCGACACTCTGCCACGTAGGCCTGTTCATGGCGCTTACATGCGGTGCGCTTGGAGTGGCCGACATCCGGACGCTGACAATGACCGTACATCATGGTACTGCCGAATGGCAAGCGCATGACCACGGCGGGCACCTGACGACACTGCCGTGCGGCATCGAACTGGAAAGCATCACCGCCGACAGCAGCCAGGAAACTATGCCGGGCACAGTCTCCGTCATACTGTCCATACATTCTCCCCATACCGGCACAGAACGGACGACCGTAAAAATAAACAGCCCTGCCAAAACCGACAGATGGACCATATACCTGTCTGACTATGACAACCGCCACGGTCCGGCACATCTGCCCATGGCCACGCTCACACTCGTGTCAGATCCATGGCTTCCAGGAGTCTATTGCGGGATAATACTGCTGGCATTAGGTTCAGTATGCCTTATATTCACCCCTATGAAGCCCAACCCGCTATCAAAATGAACACCTCCATATTCTATATATCCTCAGCATGTGCCACGGCATTTTTGGCCACAGGGGCATATTATGGCTATAAGCTATGCGCTAAAAAGGCCATCGTATCGACCCTGGTCGGCGTCATTATATCCGTAGCCTACATAGGTTGGCTTTGGGTCAGCCTTAAACATCCGCCGTTAAGCACACTGGGCGAGACCCGGCTCCTGTATTCAATGCTGCTCCCCCTCATAGGGACGATCGTCTACGCACGAAGGTGCTACCGATGGATTTTGCCGTTCACTGCAGTCATGGCATCCGTCTTCACCGCTATATGCATATTTGATCCTAACATCTTCAGCAAAGGGTTGATGCCGGCACTGCGCAGTCCTTGGTTTGTTCCCCACGTGGCACTCTACATTATAGCATACGCGCTTTCAGGCACAGCCACAATGACGGCCATTTACGGCCTATACACCCCAAGTGACACCGAGCGGACAAAATTAACGCACACATGCGACAGCCTCATCCTCACCGGAATAGCCTGCATGACTTTAGGGATGCTCACAGGAGCACTGTGGGCCAACGACGCCTGGGGCCACTATTGGACATGGGATTCCAAAGAGACCTGGGCAGCTGCCACATGGCTGTCATACATCGTCTACCTTCATCTGCGTCATGGATTTCCCCGCAGCATAAGACCAGCGCTATGGATACTCATAGTCTCGTTCCTACTCCTGCAGATGTGCTGGTGGGGCATCAATCTCATACCCGCTTTTAAAGGTAACAGCCTACACCTGTATGGCTGAAATGCCACACACCAAAGCCATATTACATTATCTTTAGCGCGATAGCCGCACAAGCCTCGGCATCGGCCAGCGCATGATGATGATCGGTCAAGTCGTAGCCGCATTCCAAAGCTACAGTCTGAAGCTGATGGTTAGGGAGGCGCATACATCTGCGCGATGCGGCGAGAGTACAGAAAAATGTATAGCCGGGATACTCCATGCCATAATGTTCAAACACCGCCTTAAGGCATCCTTCGTCAAACGGCCTATTGTGGGCAACAAGCGGAAGCCCCTTTATGCGGTCGCGTATCCGGCTCCATACTTCCGGGAATTCCGGTTGGCCGTCTGTGTCGCGGCGCGTCAGACCATGGACCTGCGTGGTCCAGTATGTATAATAGTTGGGCACCGGACGGATAAGGCTGTAGAATTTATCCACCACCCTGCCATCCCTGACGATGACAATGCCGACACTGCAGACGCTTGAACGCTGCCCGTTGGCCGTCTCGAAATCTATCGCGGCAAAATCACGCAACATAGCCGATTGACATTATCTTGAGTTGATTATTAATAATGCACAAAGGTAATACTTGCCGACGGCACCACATTTACATTTCTATTAAATTATCTAAATTCAACCATCCACATGCAGCCCAGGTCTGCATGCCACGCACAGTGAACTGCATGGCATGATGATTCGTTATAAACAAAAACAGATATGTTTCAACTACACTATTATCAAAGATTATGGATCTGGTTAACGAACTCCGAACTTTCATAGGCAACGACCGTATTCTGACTTCCGACCTATGGCGCGAAATCTATGCACGCGATGCTTCCTACTTCAGAATACGTCCGCTTGCAATAGTGCGTCCGCGCAACACATCCGAAATCGGGAAGCTGCTCGACGTGGCCCGACGCAGGAGAATCGGCGTGACATTCCGCACAGGAGGCACCTCACTCTCAGGCCAAACCGTCAACGACGGCATAATCTGCGAATTGCGTACCGACTGGAAAAATTACGAAATACGCGACAACGGAGGAAAAGTCTGGTTTGAACCCGGCATAACCGCCGACCAACTGAATTCATATCTCAGACCTCATCACGCCCACATCGGTCCGGATCCGGCAAGCTCGTCGGCGGCAATGATGGGCGGCATCCTGTCAAACAACTCAAGCGGCATGCATGCCGGCGTCGAGCATAATTCCTACCACACTCTAAGCTCAATCGAATTTATGCTTGCCAACGGACACCGCTACAACAGCGCGCTCCAAGCCGACCGAAAACGTTTTGTAGAGACAGAAACCACCCTCTGCCAAGGGCTGATGAATATAAGATCACGAATTATTTCCGACAATTCAATACGAGAAAAGATCATCCGGAAATACCGCATCAAGAATGTCACAGGTTATGCCATGAACGCATTCGTGGACTTCGACAATCCCATGGACATATTCACCCACGTCCTGATCGGCAGCGAGGGCACATTGGCCTACATAATTTCCGGAGAGCTGAACACCCTGCCGTTATACTCCACATACAGCAGCTGTATGCTATACTTTCCCGACGTGACATCGGCGGCGGCATCTGCCGCATGGCTCGGAGAGAAAGGAGCCATCGCTGTCGAACTGATGGACTATGCATCGATAGCAAGTTACCTTGGCAAAAAGAATGACATGCCTCCAGGCACCACTGCCATGCTTGTAGACTTCGGCACAGACTCCCCGGAGGAGATGGCCCATCTGTCGTCAACCCTGACTCCTGAATTTGAGAAAATCAAGCACTTAAGCCACATGAGCCAGTTTACCCGCACCATCTCCGAACGCGACAGCCTTTGGAAAATGCGCGACGGAATATTTCCCTGCGTGGCAGGGGCCCGTACACCTGGGGCCACCGTCATACTCGAAGACGTAGCGGCTCCTGTCGGCGACCTCGACAGACTCGTCGACGGCGTACAGAAACTATTTAAGGAGCATGGCTACGATGGCGCCATATTCGGCCATGCACGCGACGGCAACATACACCCGATGCTGACTTCGACAATGGACAACGAAAAAGACACTCTGCGATTCCGCAACTTTATGGACGGACTCGTAACGCACGTCTTATCTCTTGACGGATCATTGAAAGGCGAACACGGAACCGGCAGAGCCATAGCTCCGTTTGTCGAGAGCGAATGGGGTCCGGAGATATACTGCATGATGAAGGAGCTCAAGCATTTGGCCGATCCCGACGGCATACTGAATCCCGGGGTCATCATAAACGATAATCCCGACTGCTTCATAGAGCCTATGAAAAAAATGCCTCTGTTCGGCGAAAAACTGGGCTACGGACAGGCTGACAAATGTATGGAATGTGGCTATTGCGAACATGTATGTCCGACACGCGACATCACCCTCACCCCGCGACAGCGGCTTCAGGCCCTGCGCGTCATAACCGAGACCGACAGCCAGGAACTGAAACGGCAATACCGTTATATCGGCAAAGAGACTTGTTGCAGCGACGGTTCGTGCCAAATGCCATGCCCGATGCAGATATCCACCGCCGAAGTGACCGACCGTGTACGCGAGAACACAAACTCCACCCTATTCAAAAATGCCCTCAAAGCAAGCGCCAACAGGTACGGAGAAGTCGAATCGGCCATACGGGGAGTGCTCAGGATGGCCGTGGCATCCGAAAAAGTCATTTCGCCATATCCACTGATATGGGCCACCGACTTCATGCATAAGATATACAGTCAGGTACCGCACTGGTCAAAGCACTTTCCATTCCCGGCAAAGCTCCACTGGAATTCCGTAGCGTCGCCCGATTTCATATATTTCCCGGCCTGCGTGACACGCATTTTCGGCGGATCCTCGTTGGGCAAAGACGACATGGTGACAGTCATAATGCGCCTGGCAGATAAAGCCGGATTGAAAGTATCGCTTCCCAAAGAGATGCACGGACTCTGCTGTTCGCAGATATGGCAGCATAAAGGAGATCAGGAAGGACGAGTCCTGGCGGCCAACCGCACCGTCGAACGATTCTATAATCTTAGCGATTGTGGACGAATTCCCATTTTCTGCGACACGTCGTCATGCACACATACCATGATTACGGGAATGCAGGAAGTACTCTCGCCGGAAAATAAAGAACGTTTCTCACAGCTGAAGATTCTCGACATAACGGATTGGCTCGAATCGGAAGTCCTGCCAAGGCTGAAAGTGACGTCGCCAAAAAATAGAGTTCTGCTCCATCCCACCTGCGCGTCGCGACTTCTAAAAAAGCAGGACACATTAATGTCGATAGCACAAAAGTGCGCACGTGAAGCAGTGATTCCGGTCAACTGCCAATGTTGCGGCGCCGCCGGCGACCGTGGTTTCATATTCCCGGAAGTGGCAAAAAGCGCGACTGAGTATGAACGCCAGGAGATAGCCGACAAGCAGTTTGACGGATGCTATTCACTCGCCCGTACCTGCGAGATATCGATGATGGGGACCATAGGCCGGCCATACGAATCAATCGTCTACCTTATCGACGAGACTACATAGCCGTCAGTATGTCAACGCATTTAATAAGATATTTAGAAATAAAAACACTAATTTTGCGGTCAGAGAACTGTATATAATCCATAAAAAACAAGAATAGACACAACCGTTATGAATTATACCCCTGAGAATATCTCTCATCTGGAGCCGGACGACATCTTCGTATTCGGCAGCAACCTGCAGGGAATGCATTGCGGAGGTGCGGCGCGTGTAGCCCTTCAGAAGTTTGGAGCCGTCATGGGACAAGGAGTCGGCATCCAGGGCCAGTCATACGCCATACCTACAATGCAGGGAGGAGTCGAGACTATCAAACCATACGTGGATGAACTCATTGACTTGGCACGTGAATGGGACCAGAACACATTCTACGTCACACGTATAGGATGCGGGATCGCCGGATTTACCGACGAAGAGATCGCACCGCTTTTCGACAAGGCGTACGACCTCTACAATGTCCGCTTGCCCAAATCATTTGCCGACATCATCAGACGTAACCGCGAAAACAAAAAGCCCAAAGACTGAACCGCACTTTATGCCGGCATCAACCAGTTTTACGGATATCGATACCCAAATCGCATATCGCAGGCGCGTCGTGTCAATATGTAAGGAATTAAGCGTTAACTTTGTGGCATGGAAAATAAAATCACAGTTATTGACTCAATCGATGCCTACAACAAACTGTTCGGGTTAACCACATTCCACCCCCTTGTCTCAGTCATCGACCTGAAACAGGCCACCCGCTCAGTGAATCATATCCGCATAAGCTATGGGATATATGCCCTGTTCCTGAAAAACAGTGTCAGCTGCTCCATAAAATACGGACGCAGACAATATGATTACCAGGAGGGCACAATAGTAAGTTTTTCTCCAGGTCAAATAATCGATGTGGAGATGATCGACGACGAGCTTGCTCCGGATGTGGTCGGACTTCTCTTTCATCCGGATCTGATATACGGCACGCCTTTGGCCGACAAAATATCATCGTTCAGCTTCTTCGACTATTCCGAACTGGAATCACTGCACCTGTCCGAGGCTGAGCGCGCGCAGTTCCTCGACTGTCTTGCAAGAGTTAAGGAAGAGACTATGTACCCGGTAGACAGCCATTCTGCGGCGTTGATAACCGCCAACATACAGGTCCTGCTTGAATATCTGCACAGATTCTATGACCGACAATTCATCACCCGGCATAAAGTCAATTCCGACATAGTGGCGCGATTCGAACGCGAACTAAAAGCATATTTCCAACAGCCCCCCCAGACTATCCCCAATGTAGCATACTTTGCCGAAAAAGCCAATCTTACTCCGGGATATTTCGGCGATCTCATCCGCAAAGAGACCGGTTCTACCCCAAAAGATCTGATCACGCTGCACATTGTGTCAGAGGCAAAACGTCGTCTCGCGTCTACCAACGACGACATCAGCATAATAGCTTACGATCTGGGATTTGAATATCCTGCCCACTTCTCGCGAATGTTCAAACGATCTACCGGACAAAGCCCCACCGACTACCGGATCTCGCTTGCCGAAGCTAATTAACGTCACCCCCCAATTTATCACATCCACAAAAAACAGCAACAAATCAATGAGACGATTATTCATATCGACAATCATCATAACATCAAGCATAATCATGGCTTATACACAAAATCCGACAAAACTGACAGCGGCTCCGACCGAAACAAACCAAACCGCAGGAAGAGCTCAACTTGGAGAGTTCGCACCTAAATTCGCAGAGTTAAATGACGACATTCTTTTCGGCCAAGTATGGAGCCGGACCGACAAACTGGCGCTTCGCGACCGCAGCATAGTTACAGTCACCGCCCTCGTGGCCAGTGGCATCATCGACCAATCACTGACATTTCATCTCCAGGAAGCGAAGAAAAACGGCATCACGCGCACCGAAATCGCAGAAATTCTCACACAGGTGGCTTTCTATGCCGGTTGGCCTAAAACCTGGGGAGCGTTCCGCCAGGCCAAAGAAGTCTGGGCAGACTCCACGGATGCCTCCGATGCCCGCCAACGTTTTGAACAGGAACTGATGTTCCCTATCGGAGAACCTAACACCGCCTACGCAAAGTACTTCATCGGCAATAGTTATCTCGCCCCCATCTCAACCGAACAAATCAAGTTCTTCAATGTCACCTTTGAACCGCGATGCCGCAACAATTGGCATATACACCATGCCACTAAGGGTGGAGGACAGATGCTTGTAGGCGTCGGTGGCCGAGGATGGTATCAGGAGGAAGGCAAGAACCCCGTAGAAATTCTTCCCGGCACCGTAATCCATATACCCGCCAATGTGAAGCACTGGCATGGAGCCGCGGCCGACAGCTGGTTTTCGCATCTTGCATTCGAACTGAATGGAGAAAACACGAGCAATGAATGGTGCGAACCCGTATCTGACGAAGAGTACGACAAACTATAACTGCAACATATACGGAAGAACAAATAAAAGCATTAAATTTGCAATAAAAAAGTGCTTTACTTAGAGTGTGCTTTGGATGAAGACAATATTAAAACTATTAGCGGGCCTGCTCATCGGTATTGCCGCCGGCTTTATGATAGGAGCCATTTTCATTGTAGCCTTCACGGACACCACATTATCCGGTTTTATTGCAAATCTAACCACCGCCGATGCCGCCGGATCTGTAACGGCCGCCATTGTCGGAATGGCATCGTTCCTGGTGTCGCTGGCCATACTTATTCCCGCGCATGAAGCGGGACACCTCGTCTGCGGACTACTGTCCGGATATAGGTTCGTATCATTCAGGATTCTCAATTTCACTTTTATAAAAATAGACGGCAAGATACACGTCAAGCGTTTTTCAGTAGCAGGCACCGGCGGACAGTGTCTGCTACTGCCACCTGAACGTCCTTTGAATCAGATTCCAACTGCATGGTACAATGCTGGAGGAGTATTGGCCAATCTGATTCTATTATTGGCCGCCGTATGGCCTATGGTTTGTTTGGACCTCAATGCACTAACATTTGAGGCATTGGCTATATTCTGCCTTACAGACGGCATAATAATCCTGATGAACGGCATCCCCATGAAGCTCGGCGGAATAGGGAATGATGCCTACAACATGCTGTATCTCCGACACAATCCGCTCAGCAAACAGGCATTGGTCCTGCAGTTGCGCACAAATGCCCTGATTCAAGACGGGATGCATCCGAAAGATATGCCGGATGACTGGTTTGAATGGAAGACAGACATAGACTATTCAAATCCACTCGAAGTATCGATACCATTAATGTATGCCTCCCGCCTCGTCGACGAGATGAGGTGGGAAGAGGCATACACCAAATTTGCTAAACTGTACGGACATAAAGCCGATATAATACAATTATATGTCAACGAAATCGCCTGCGAATTGGCCTTTTGCGCAATGGTCACCGGGCGAAACGACGAGGCCAAGAGGATTATCGACCCCAAACTAAAGAAATATATAGAGACGTACCGCAATGTCATGTCGTCAAAACAACGGATTTTATGTGCGGAAGCCTTGTACATGGATCTCGACCGACAGAAAGCATACGACATATACAGTTCAATGAAACAATCCAGAGATAAATATCTGCTTAAAGGTGAAGTCGAAAGCGATTTGGACATAATGGAGAGGATTCTGGACATATAAGCTCAACGCCTTATTATCATCCTAAACTGTCAACCTACTTCAATTCCCGGCCGTCGTGGAAAGCATTGCCTACCCGCGATCCGAGAGCGATATAACCGTTGTGAACCGGGTCAAAAGTAATCAGGTGCATTTTCTCCACATCAGGCTTGCCGTCAGGTGCAAGATATTTCTCATCGCACACTATATTCAGTATATCGGCGATGATATAATAGCCGGTCTCCGACTCATATAGTTTCTCCTTGATACGGCATTCCAATGTCATCGGGAAGACATCGAACACCGGTGCATTCACATTATCAGCCTTAACCGACTTCCAACCGGTCTTGGCAATTTTGTCATGGTGCTTCTTTCCGCTGACTATGCCCACATAGTCAGCCGCCACCACCGTTTCTGCCGTAGCGAAGGCGACAGTAAAGTCCGGGCAACGGTTAAGGTTCTCCGTAGTGGCATGACTGCCCATCGAGATCATAATCTGTGTCATGTCCCATTGTCCCGCCCATGCGGCATTCATAGCATTGGGCGTACCGTCGGCATCATAAGTGCCGATCATAAGTACAGGCTGTGGAAGAATCCACGCACTTGGTTTGAAATTTTTCATTGTATATACTGTTTGGTTATTCATAGATGACCTGTTCAATATCAGTCCTCTGCCGCTTTAGACTACAATTTACGTGTCAGGATTGTTCACGGATGAATTTGAAAGTCGTACCTTAGGGAATTCAGCCCCGGAAGGAAAGCTATTGATGTATCATTATTGGTTAATTCTCTGTGCAAAGATACAAAAAATCATCTTTTTATATATCTTTGCATCAATGGTAAGCGCCCATCCGCTTGATGGCGGTAAACAGACATAACATACTGGCCGTACAAAATCATAAGATAGAGTGAACATGAACGGAATTTTTAAGACATCAGACATTGATGAACTTCGCGAGTACCTGTCGGGAAAAACTGACGTGGAAGCATTGCGGGAACAGCTTTATGCCGAATTTCTGAAATATTCACAATACGCCAACGCTGCAGAATGGAACACCGCCGTAAGAATCTGCGAAGCACTTGCCATCATCGGTTGGGGAGACCATGAGGCGGTGGAAGCCATCAAAGGGAAGTGGTTCAACGGAAATCCTGAAACATTCTTTATCGACCGTTATGCCAAACCCCGTTATTTAGATGCTGTATGGAGCAGACGCAAAGACGGATATGCCATCGACTATAGCCTCTCTTTTATTCATGGCAACCCGGAAAATCCATCGGATGCGCCAATCCGTCCTGAAGGTTCTTTCGGCGAACCGCGGGACATACACCTCAACAATCAGCGCAACTGGATACCTAAAAATCCGATACGCATCATCCGGGGACTAGTGAATTGCTACGAAAACTCAAAGACGGTGATCGAAAGCATCGAAAATGAACTTATGCCCGAACTGGAGCAAACGATGCATCCTGAATCATACGGCTCCGCAATCGACACAATAGTGATCAATCTTTCGTTCAGTTTCTATGACGGGCCCCACTGTAAGACCAATTATATCATAGCCGACGAAGGCCTGAGTCTAAAGCAGGCCGATTTCTACCCGAAGCTTCTTGAGATGTACTCAGAGGAAGAGATAGACAAAAACGGCTATTATCTGCGAAACCGTTTCACATACAGCCCTTTCCGAAAAGAACGCGGAACGGCACGCATACACATCGTGTTGGAAAAAGAGTTCAGTCAGATGACAACGCAACACCAAAAGCAACAGTTAAGCGAATATCTAATCCATGCTGTCGAACAAACTGCAAAACGGTTGGAACGCAAAATAAGTTACGACTTTACTCTGCTGATCTCAGACTTCAAATCAGCTCTGGCATCATGGTCCAAACATCCCACCGAATAACATAAACCTTTGAAAAATGAAAAAATCAAATTCTCACATCACCAAGCGCCTTAACCTGCCGTTATGCGTATGTATATGCGCCATTATGTTACCGGCTTTATTGGCGGGATGCAGATCCGGAGAAAAGTACTCCATCTACCAATACGATAACGGCGACGATTATATCTGCGAAGGATTACGCCGGATAATTGACGATGACGGGATGATCGGGTTCGCCGACAGTCTCGGCAATGTTGTAATTGCCCCGCAGTTTGCCTTCGCTTTCCCATTCCGCGGAGGATATGCCAAAGTAACAGACGCAGGGCATTCAGAAGCTGTCGACAAAAGAGGTGAATATCATCGTTGGGTCAGCGATTCATGGTATTATATAGACAAGACGGGAACTGCCCGGCTCAAACTCCATAGCCACTCTACCAATGACAAATTCACCATGACCATCGGAAATCCCGGCGACCTGAAAATACCCATAGATTCACTCGTACTGAATCTTAAAAACAATTCCGACGAGGAAGCCGTCTATGGCGACTGGTTCATAATACAGCAGAAAGACAACAAAGGAAATTGGAAGGAAGTCCCATTTGATGAAAAATACCGCGACAAAGATGGGTGCATAAACATCATATACAATGCGGTAGCCTATATTCTTGAGCCGCACTCACACGGAAATAAGGTCGAACGTCCCTGGATGTACGGCCAAAACATCAACAAGGGCACATATCGCATAGTAAAGGACTTTTGGATCGGTAAATATACCGGACAACAGGACACCGCTTATGTCGAATTTGAAATACTCTGACAACAAATGAACATAGAAGACCTCAGATTATATTGCCTCTCATTCGAGGGGGTCACCGAAAAGACTCCGTTCGGTAAATTTGCTTCAAGATTTGATTCGGTCCTCGTATTTTATGTATGCGGCCACATGTTCTGTATGTTTGACATGGACAGTTTCGACGGCGTTACAGTCAAAGGCCACCCGGACAGAATTGCAGAATTGCTTGAAACTCGCTCGTCATGTCTGTCACACAGAAACATGAGCAGGAAATATTGGATTCAACTAAACGCAAACGGAGACATCTCCGATCACGAAATCCTCGAAATGACCAGACAATCCTACGAAATCGTCAAAGCCAAATACTCCACGAAGAAATAAAAGCGCCATCAGATAAATCGCCCGGTGACACTCTCCTTGCATGATTTTATGTCATCGGGAGTACCGGCCACAACGACACGTCCACCCGCGCCGCCACCTCCAGGACCCATATCTATTATATAGTCGGCGCTGCGGATCACATCAAGATCATGCTCAATGACGATGACAGTGGCTCCGGACTCAATCAACCTACGGAACACCTCAAGCAGCTTCCTTACATCAAGCGGATGAAGCCCGATGGTCGGTTCGTCAAAGACAAACACCGAATTGGTCTGTTCGCGTCCCATCTCCGACGCCAGCTTCAATCTCTGCGCCTCGCCTCCGGATAGACTTGGTGTGGCTTCCCCAAGCGTCAGATAGCCGAGTCCGATGGAATCAAGAGTACGGATACGCGCCTCCACATTTTTTAAATCGGCACACATCACCATTGCCTTGCTGATGTCGGCCTCCATCACTTCTGGAAGAGAAAACGAATAGCCGCTTTTGCTATGACAATGAATCAAAGATGCCTCACGCGAATATCTTGACCCATGACACTCCGGACATGGTATATCGACATCCGGCAGAAACTGCACATCAAGGCTGACACTGCCGGTACCGTCGCACACGGGGCAACGAAGCCGACCGGTGTTGTACGAAAAATCTCCGGCCTTATATCCATGGGCCTTAGCCTCTTCTGTGCGGGCGAATATCTTCCGCAGTTCATCATGGACATTGGCATAAGTAGCTACAGTCGAACGCACATTAGCCCCTATAGGTGTGGAGTCAATCAGTTTGACATGCTCAATACCCGGAGCACTTATACTTTTCACGTGAGCCGGCAGTGGCTTGCCGGCGAGTTCCGCCTCAAGCGCAGGCACAAGGCTTTCGAGTATGAGTGTGGTCTTGCCGGAGCCTGAGACTCCGGTCACAACCGTCAGACGCCCTTTCGGTATGAATACGTCCAATGCTTTAACAGTGTGGACAGCATCGGTAGAGAGCGCGATGCGTCCGAGCGCGAATAATTCGTCAGCAGCGACTTTGGGGATTATCGAGGGCAATACCTCGCCAGACAGAAACGGCCCGATAAGCGAAGCCTTGTCCTGTTCAATCCCGGAGACAGTTCCCTGAGCCACGACACGTCCTCCGTCGGTACCCGCTCCCGGACCCATCTCCACGATCCAGTCGGCATGTTCAAGAATCTGAGTGTCATGGTCGACTAGCAACACGGAATTACCATCGGCAATAAGATCGTCCATGACACCCGTCAGACCCTGGATGTTTGCCGGATGTAGCCCGATCGAGGGTTCATCAAGCACATAAAGCACTCCGGTGGTACGGTTGCGGACGGCCCGTGCAAGCTGCATGCGCTGCCGCTCTCCTGTAGACAAAGTCGATGCGGCTCTGTCAAGGCTCAGATAATCAAGTCCGAGATCCACGAGACGCCGCGATATCGACAAAAATGACTCACAGATATTCGTTGCCATCGGACGCATCTCTTCAGGCAGTGTGTCCGGGACATGCCGTACCCATGAAATACATTGTCCTAATGTCATTTCGCAGGCTTTGTCAAGTCCGATGCTGTCTATCCTCGGTGCACGCGCCGCATCTGAAAGGCGCGTGCCACGGCATTCCGGGCACACGTCGCTGCGCAGGAACCGCTCTACCCGCTTCATTCCCTTCTCGTCGGTCACTTTGCCCAGCGCATTCTCCACGGTCCGCACTGCATTATAGTATGTAAAGTCGAGTTCCGTAGCCTGATCGGAACTCTTAGGCCGATAAAGTATATGCTTTTTCTCCGGAGGTCCGTTGAACACTATGTCGCGTTCTTTAGGCGTCAACTGATCGAACGGCACATCGGTTCTAACTCCCATCTCCCTGCATACATCCGTCATAAGCGACCACATCAATGAATTCCAGGGAGCCACGGCGCCCTCGTCAATCGTCTTCGTCCGGTCAGGAACAAGCGTGGACATGTCGACAGTCATCACAGTACCCGTGCCTCCGCATCGTTTACATGCTCCCGTACTGTTAAACGACAAATCCTCTGCCGACGGACCATAAAAGTGTTCGCCGCATTTGTCGCATATAAGCTCCTTTTCAGCCGCAACATCAAGTGACGGCTCATGGTAATGACCGCACCGCGGACAGCGGTGGGATGCAAGTCTGGAAAACATCAGCCTTAGGCTGTTGAGCAGTTCCGTGCCGGTGCCGAACGTGCTTCTTATTCCCGGGACACCCGGACGCTGATGCAAAGCTATCGCAGCCGGTACATAAAGCACTTCATCGACATTGGCTTTCGGAGCCTGAGTCATCCGTCGGCGCGTATACGTCGACAGCGCTTCAAGATACCTGCGGGAACCTTCAGCGTAAAGCACGCCGAGAGCCAACGAGGACTTTCCGGAACCTGACACCCCGGCCACACCGACTATGCGGTTCAAAGGTATATCCACATTTACGTTTTTCAGATTGTGAACACGCGCACCGACAATCTTAATAGCCTCCGGTCTGTTTTTAGACATATCTACCTTTTATTTGATTTTCTGTTGGATTCAATTTCTTTATAGTGGGCCACGGTCCAGGCAATCATATCCTTTATGACCACCATCAGACTTTGACCAAGCTCCGAGAGCGAGTATTCCACCTTAGGCGGAATCTCCGCATACATCTTACGAATAACGTAACCGTCGATCTCAAGGTTTTTAAGCGTTTCGGTCAGGACCTTGGGAGAGAGATCAGGGATGGCTTTACTTATGGCGTTGAAGCGCGTCGCGCCGTTCTCGGCAAGAACACAAAGGACAAGCATCTGCCACTTACCCGAAAATCGGGATATTACATTCCTGACGGGACATTCGTCTATACAAGTGAATTTTTTTAAACTTTCCGGCAATTCCAAAGCTTTCATAATCAATAATAGTTACGTCAAAGTAAGTGCCTTACATTCTTGTAACGTCTTGTCTGGGACATCTGTTTTTAATATCTTTGCACTATCAAAACGAAAGCGACTTACTGCTGTAAAGGTAGTGAATAATTCCAAATACTTAAAATATGAGCGAAGTAAAAGTTTTAGACAAAGGAGAAAAATTTTCCCATGCCTCAGTCGGGCCACTGCATGGTTTCGAAGGCAAGCAGTTTTTAAAAGATGCCACAGAAGCAACCTCTTGTGAAATTTCCTTCGGCACTCTTCCCTCCGGAGCATCCGTGCCTTTCTTCCACAGTCACAAAGAGAATGAGGAGAACTACATCATTCTTACCGGAAAGGGCAAATTTCAGATAAACGACGAAGTTTTTGACGTAGCTGAAGGCTCCGTAATACGCGTGGCCACAAACTGCGACCGCAATATCAAATGCACCTCTGCCGAACCGATGACCTACATCTGCATTCAGGCAAAGGAAGGTTCAATCGGAGGCTACACAATGACAGATGCCGAGATTAACGAACGTGAGAATCTACTGTAATACAATCCATTGAAATACAGGCTCATCGCCACCGCAACAGATGTTGCGATGGCGATTGCCGGAAATGGACGGCAACGCCTGCTTGACTATTGACATGCTGAAAATAGAAGAATATTCCGGTGACATAAAACCCATCATGCCATTACTCCTGCTTGGAGATGAATCGTATGAAATGATCAGCCGCTACATACATGCCGGCCGAATTTTTGCAGGCTATGTCGACAACGAGGCCACAGCGGTATGCGTGGTCATAGAGGACTCCGACAATTGGATCGAAATCAAAAATCTCGCAGTAGCCACAAAGATGCAGCGGCAAGGCATCGGACGCGCCATGCTGGCTTATGCCGAATCTAAATACCCCGGCAAAAGTTTCCGTCTCGGCACCGGAGAAACCCCGTCGACATTACGGTTCTATGAATCATGTGGCTACAAGTACTCCCACCGGATAGCCGACTTCTTCATTGACAACTACGAACACCCGATAATCGAGGAAGGCGTCAGGCTTAAAGACATGCTGTATTTAGTGAAAGACAACACTTCGGCAGACGACCGGCTATAATGTCCGGCACATCTACCTGCGGGCAAAAAGATAAGCCAATACAATAACCGTCAGAGTCATCAGCTCAGCCACCGGTATTGCAAGCCAAAGTCCGGAAACCCCAACAGCATAAGGCAAGAAGATGAATCCGGGAGCCATGAACACTATGCCCCGAAGCATCATATAAATGATTGAGCGCACAGCCCGTTCGCAACTTTGATAATAGCCGATAAAAGTAATATTGAGGGCAAACGGCAGTGCACAAAGCCCGAGCAATGGCAAACCGGCTTTGGCAATGTCGTAGGCATGCTCCGACGAATCAAGAAATATCCCGGCCAACAGTCCGGAACCAGACCACATTCCAAAGGAAATAATCATTCCGCTGACTACGGCAGTAAAGAGCGCAATGTTAAGAGCCTGTCTGACTCGATCCATCCGTCCCGCACCATAGTTGTAGCTTATTATCGGTTGCGACGACTGCGCCACGGCATTGCTTATGGAGAATATGAGCGGGAAAAGATAGCACCCTACACTGTATGCGGCCACCCCTGCCTCGCCGAGATAAGACATAAACATATAATTGCCGACAACCATCGTCGCCCCTATCGCCACCTCTGCTATGAATGTAGCCATTCCTACCTTTGCCATATATCCGACATTGCGCAACGACAGCATCAGAGATTTCACAGAAAGACGCAGACGGTAGAATTTCAGCTTATCTGAAAAGAATAAGAAATATGCCACAACCATGATCCCGGCCACAATACAAGAAATAGACGTTGCCATGGAAGCACCCCTTATACCCATTCCGAGCGGAAACACCATATACCAGTCAAGGAATATATTCAGCACGGCGGCGACTATCTGCACACTCATGGCATAACGTGGCGAACCGTCAAGGCGTATAAGCATCATTCCGGCGCACTGCAGGTAAAAGAAAACAAGTCCGGGCAGAAGCCAAAGCAGATAATCAGACGCAAGCCCTTCAAGAGCCGGACTGCAACCAAGCATATAAAGCACCTGCCGCGTGAACAGCAGCGACACAAGAATCACGACACCGAATATCACCGCACCGGCTATGTATGCCTGAGTCATTATGATTCTCGCCGCTTTGACATTATTTTCGGCAAGACGGATACCGCCAATAACCGAAGCTCCAATTCCGAACATCAACCCCAATCCGGCACATATCAGGAACAGCGGAGCTACGATGTTAATAGCGGCAAGGGCATTACTGCCGACTCCATGACCGACGAACATTCCATCGCAGATATTAAGCGCGGAATTGAACGCCATCCCGATCAGTGTAGGGAAAAACATGGCACGGAAGAGTTGCCCTATTTTCCCGTTTCCAAAGTCAAGTTTATCTCTTTCCATATATTAGAGTAAAATAAGTTATGCCATTGTCTAAATGCGGGTACAAAGTTACAGAAAACATTAGTATTATACATGGTGTAAATCACCACAATCCGGGTACTTTTTATAACTTCGTTTGGCATCTCCGCCAAAACTGACTAACTTTGCGATAAGAGCCATCCTCATCAGCAATGAAACTCCTGAATTCAAAATCCACACAACACTTCGCCATCGAAACTATCCATGGAACCTTTTGGGAACTTGGACATACGCTCTCAGTCCAAGGATGTATGATAATGATTTGCACAAAAGGAAGTCTGGATATAACGACAAACTCCCGCCGATTCACAATGACAGATGGAGATATGGCATTTTTTGTCTTCGACATGGTCATAGTACCAATCAATGTCTCTGAGAATTTCGAGGCAAAATTCATATCGATGGATTTTGACACAGCACAGGATATCTTCTTCCTTACCACATCCAACCGTTTTTGGGAATATGTGTATTCCTATCCTATATTCAAATTATGCGATTCACTGAACGGTGCCGTACACCACTGGTTTGCAATGATTGACTGGATTACCGACAAATGCTCTGACATGACGGCAGAAAAAGCCCTGCGCAACGAAATGGAGAATTTCACACTTATAATGTCGGAACAAGTAGAAACAAGCCATGGCCGGTTAGGTACTAATCCCCTTAAAAACAAGGCATGGATGATTGTCAATGAATTTCTCGGACTGCTCAACCACTATTATGCACATCGCCACGACGTAGCTTTCTATGCCGATAAGCTGAGCATAACTCCTAATTACCTTAATATAATTGCAAAAAGGAATTTAGGTGTCACCGCTAAAGAACAGATTAATATTCAGTTAGGTCTCGTTGTAAAAATGCTTCTCGACACAACCGACCTAACCGTAAAGGAAATTGCCCAAAGACTTCATTATGACGATCCATCGTACCTGTGCCGAATATTCAGGAAACAGACCGGACTTTCTCCGATTCAGTACAGGAACCAACTCCGGGACATAAAAAAAGTCTGAAAAGATTCAATCAGCCATACGGGCTGAATCATCAGATCTATCGCGGCTGTCCGTACTTTTTCTCAAATATCTCAAAATGTTCCTCTCCCCAGCGAAGCATCGCATCAATGATAGGCAACAGAGTTTTTCCAAGCTCGGTGATCCTGTACTCTGAACGCCATGTAGAGAACGACTCACTGATATGCCTTCCCATTAAAGCTCTGTTTGACTATTATGACGAAACCGGCAAACATCCTGCGTCGTACGATATATCAGAAATAAGCATATCGGGAATTGTGGCCATGGTCCGTATCGAATCAAAATTCGGAGATTCTGAATTCTGTGATATGTTCAATCTTTTAAAAGCAGATGACGGATGGAAGATAGTAAGCAAGATTTTCAGTGTAAAATAAACCTGAGCACAATACCGTTTGTTTAAAGTACCAAATACTATAATCCGATGAAAATATTAGTAATAAACGGGAGTCCTCATCTGAACGGATGCACCGACCGAGCTTTGCGTGAGGCCGAAAACACGCTAATAGACAATGGCATAGAGATTGAGCGCGTCAACATAGGCAATAAAGACATACGAGGTTGCATTAGCTGCAATTTCTGCCGTGAACATGGGCGTTGCGTATTCAATGACCTCGTCAACGAGACTGCTCCCAAATTTGCCGAAGCCGACGGACTTATTGTCGGCAGTCCAGTATATTATGCAGGTTGCAACGGACAGCTTCTCGCGTTTCTCGACCGTCTGTTCTACAGTACTTCGGGGACAATCGACAAGACTATGAAGATTGGCGCCGCCGTAGTATCATCACGTCGCGCCGGTTCAACATCGGCCTTTGACGAGATCAACAAATACTTCACCATCAGCGCGATGCCAATAGCGTCAAGCACATATTGGAATGAAGTACATGGCTTTACAGCCGAGGATGTAGAGGATGACTTGGAAGGGCTACAGACTATGCGCAATCTCGGCCGCAACATCGCTTTCATGGTAAAAGCCTTTGCTTCGGCACGTAAAGAAAACGGATTTCCCCAGCAGGAACGCTCTTCGTTCACCAGTTTCCACACTGAAGGTTGATCCGCCATACTCAAGATATAGCCACCAGTTCCCAACAATAAATATAAAGACTCAAAATAATAGGCAGTGGCCACCGACTATTGGCCATTGCCTATCTATACCCTTTGGAATCATCCTTATACTGCGAAGATGATGGAATTCCATAAATCCGACTTAACATCGGCCTATTGAATCTTATATTATGCCGTCTCGGAATCAGTCCATGCATAAATGAACTAATCCATATATAATCGCCAGCACATTTTGCTCCTGATTTCAGACACTTCAGATAGTAGCAGATCAGTCTTATCGGATTAAAGGCAACTGTGCCAGCATATTCTTCAATCTTATTGCAAGTCTTGGCATAGGCTCCGCCACAGTCAAAGCGACAAGTTCCTTATAAGATGCAATATCATTTATTAGGCGCACTACTTCGGTCAATTTCAATCCACCTTCCGGGCCGTCAGCTACAGCCGCAAGAATGTCGGACGGATCCATCACGTCCATATCGAAATGAATCATCACCTTCGATTTACCTGAATTTTTCAGCCAGTCAATCACAGGTTGGCTCGTTCCAGCAAGTTGTTGCGGCGAATAATGTACCAATCCAAGTTCCTCAACACGCTTTTCGATATATGGATATTCACACTCTCTCAATCCGGCAAGGCACACGGCTTCCGGTGACACATTTGCTGGAAGTTGACCGACTATATCCTCGTCTCCCATGCCCATGCAGGCTGTAAGCGCCATGGCATGATAACCATTATAGTCATCGCCGGGCAATGTTATGTCGGGATGGGCATCAATCCATACAATCGCCACATCTCCCTCGTATTTTTCCGCGAGATAAGAAAATACCGGTACGCTTACCGAGCATTCGCCTCCGAGAGTCACAACCTTGCCGGGATTTGCTATGCGCAGGGTGTCAAGAGCGGCTTTCGTTTGCTTTTTGATAATGTCATGGTCGAGCACGCCGTTCTTCTCGATTCTTTCTGATATGTCGGTGGATACTGGAACCTCGAATGTCTCATTCCCGTTTTCCGGTGCAAGGAAATTAAGCAACATCGAACCGAGATAATATCCACGTGAAGCATCATCGGCTGGAATATTGGGAATCCAACGGGCTATATTTCCTCCTTGCCATTGGGGATATACTAATCGTATTGTTTTCATTGTGTCCATTGTCTTATTTGATAGTAAGAACGGACATTATACCTCAATAGTTGAGCAGGCGGCCAAAGTCATGCCAATCGCCAATCATTTCACCTCTGGCACTTGACTCAATCAATTTTTTAAGGCGACTGTTGAACAGTTCCGGCTTTGATTTTACTCTGTGGATATTGTCTATCCGCACACGCTGATAGAGCGACGGCATCGCTTGAAAATTCTCCCATGCAGTGGGTGTTTTCTTAAAAGCCCTGACTATCTCCTTCATAATCTCAAATCTTGCATTGAGGTCGGGACAAGCCTTGCGGCCGCTGTCGGTCATCAGTCCTAATTTTTCTAACCGGCGACACCTCTCCTTGTTGAGTTCAGTCCATTTGCCGGATTTAGTTCTCGGCCCGAAGCGTTGCAGCGGTTCGCCGTTGACGCTTTTCAATGTTGAGTCAATCCAACCGAAACACAGAGCCTCCTCGACCGCATCAAGATACCAGAGTGCATCCTCCGGCGGAGTCTTGCCACGCTTCGCCACAACCCAGCACTCCCGTTCTGTGGTATGATTCTCAATCAGCCACTGCCGGAATTGCGCCCGGTCTTTTATGTCGAGGATATTTACTGGTATCATGTGCTGTATTATTGTATTTATTCACTGCAGGTTTATCTCATCAGTAGTTTTGTCTGACTTCTGAACTACATTTTATAGGGCCTATTTAGCGGTGTTTTTATAATTACACTTAGTCGGCTCTATCCTTTGATTGTGTCTCTCGCTAATGAGCCACACCCATTTTTAACCTTTTCAATTATATGGCGACATCGTGCTGTGTCCATTTTGATTTTGGTACCCACTGCTATGAAATCGTCAAGCGTTGGTTCTCCCTTGCCGTTGACGCTTGTTGCATGTTGCCCATTATATCCTTCGGTAGATAAGGTGTGGTCATAAATGCCAAAGTTGCCATAGAAAGGATTGGCCTTGGCTATGAATACACCGGGCTTCAGTGGCAGTTCGAGAGGAGATATACTGAATCCACCGGCAAGCCATGCCGGAGAGTATTCAAACACACAAAGCCGATTGTCGGGTGTGAGAGAAAGATACTCTACCAATTGGCCATGATATTTCACTTCGAGTCGGTCAATCTTTTTCATCTTTCTTCTGTTTGGAATAAGCTTTCTTCTTTCCGGTGTTCTTTCGTATTTGTGCCAATTCCTCCATTGTCGAGAATTTAGGTTCGGAGAAAACGCCTTTAAGTTCAGCGGTGTAACCGAGGGCAACGGCAAGCCTGATAAGGTTGGTCAGCGAAATCAATCCCTTCTGCTCAAACCTCGCAACATTACTCAACGGCACATCAGCACCCAATTTGGCGAGACAGTGCCGACTCCGTTACTCTACATCGTCACAGATTCGCCTTTCCAGGACCAGGCAGTTCCATTATGTAATTTTTCAGGAATACACCATTTCTTTCTACAAGTTGTTCTTTCACAATTCTGTATCCCCGCTTTTCAAAGAATGGCTTTGCGGTTATTGATGCGTGGGTCACGATTGTCAGGTCTGCATCTATCATTGATTCGAGTTTGTTGCATATCAGAGTTGACACACCTTGTCTCAGATAATCATGATGGACATACAGCCTGTCCAGATAGCCGGAATCATCAATGTCTCCGAATCCAATTATAACATCGCCTTTGACCGCCACAAATGTATAATGTTCAGACAAGGTTTTATCCCATTCATACATATCAATAGAATCCGGGGCCCACACATCCACCTGCTCTTGGGTATAATCCTTGATATTTACCTTGTGAACAGTATTATGGAAAATCATAATTATCTTTTCCAAGTCGCCCTTCTCATACCTTCGTATTTCCATTGCGCATTAAAGTTCAAGATGAAGAATTGGAAATGGTCTGCCGTCGCTGTCAAATTCATCACGACTGACGACATGAAATCCATTTGCTTGATAAAACCCCAGTGCCTTAGGGTTTTGCTCATTGACATCGACTGAATCAGCTCCTAATGATTTTGCAAATTCGATGAGTTGAGTTCCCAGTCCCTTTCCCATGTACATGGGATCTACAAATAACATCTCAATGTTATTGTCGTACAGTCCCATGAAACCGGCAATAGTCTCTTCGTCATAAATAACATAAAGGCTGACCGCCTTAAAATATTTAGATATGAGAGACTCCTTAATCCCCATTATGTCTTTTTCTGTCAGAAACGAATGGGTCGCTCTTACCGAACGCTCCCAAATCTCTACGAGCGTCTGATAATCTTTTTGATTGCAAGGTTCAATTCTGTCCATATACAAAGATAACACTTTTTCAGGTATTTCCGTACCTAATCGGTTTATCGCTCCGCTTAGCGAAGAGCAATGTAATCCAAAAGATGGGAGTATGTATGGTTGTCGGTTACAACTGAATTAAGAAATTAAGAAAGTCCATAACTTGCTAATATTTTCAGCGAAGTTATGGACTTCTGTAAGGTCGCGAAAAGACGCTTATTAAAGGCGTCTCATTATGAAAGTCGACGTGAATTTGCCTGATTCATCTTCTTCATAATTATTTGAATATCTCATCTCATTACCAATAACTACGAATTCTCCTATAAGGTAATCATCGTGGCCATATTCTGTATCAAAATACAGTGTGAGTTTCGATCCGTTTACTTTCCACTCAAAACCTCCGGGTTCAATTGATTCTCCAGGTTCATAAACAACTTCAAATTTGCCATTGCTCAATATATTAATGGTATAGAACGACGGAAACTGTGAACGATTTATCAACTCCCATTTACCAATTAGGGAGTTATTGATTGAAGAACTCTTATTTAGGGTATATTCAACTCCGCAGAATTCGAGAGTAAGTGTATTGTTGTTTTGAACATACTTGTTTTTAACTTTTGACTCTTTTTCTCCATTTGCGAATGTGACATCGTATGAGTATTGATTTTCCGCATCATTAATGGAGTATGCGCCGGTAAATACACCTTTGTTACTAAAACCTGCTAATTTGTTATGTGTTTGGAATTGAACACCAAAATCTGTTGTGATCCACTGGCTATCAACCTCAGGCACCTCAACATTGGGCTCATCATCGTCGCTACACGACACAATCGCCAACGACGAAGCGGCAAGGACTGCCAATACCATTAACTTGAATAGTTTACTCATTGTATTATGTTTTATTATTTTTTGCAAAGATACAAAGAACATGAGACATCACCCCCCTAATCGTTAAATAATGTAAAAACCACTACTGAGCCTTGTGTCGCGACACACACATTGGTGATTAACATTTCAAATCATTCGGACCGTAGCCTTGACATACACGATGTCGGCTACTTCGGCCTCTACTGACTCCTCGGCATTCGTTGTTACCATGCTCATGAGCTACTTCCGAGGACTCACGGGATAAGTCTCGCATCTTTCATCGTTTACTCGCCCGATTTACGCATCAAGGTTACGGTTGCCTTTGCGAACTTCAATGTCTTCGGCCATCTTGTCCGCTTGATACGCCTTGATTTCTGATTTCTGTCCGTCAAGCCACGATTTGGCTATCGCTTCTTCTCTTCTAAGGGTCACCCATTGAAACTTGCGAGCCGCTATAGGGTTCGTCATCAACTACGTCCCTCGTGGACTTTCATCACAGATACATGATATGCCCGTCATACTAAAAAAAGGGAACATCCATTTCTGAATATTCCCATAACTTTGCCCCACTTTTTGCCCCACACTTTTGTAAGTGTGTGATAATCAGCAAGGGTTGTGGAGCTGGAGGGGATTGAACCCTCGTCCAAACGTGGAATTAATGAGCTTTCTACATGCTTATTCGCGACTTGATTGTAGGGCATCGGCAGGATTGCGACTACCAACCGGTACCTTAGCCTCTAAGTTTTCGGAAACCTTCCGAGGCTGTCGGCTTCCTATTCCCGATTTATCTGCACCGCCTTGTCGATCCGTCTCGGAAAAAGGACAATCGGGCGATGTCTTGTCTCTGCCACTGTGGCGGAGATTAAGCTAATCTACTGTGCTTCGATTAAGCAGCAAGAGCGTAGTTATTTTCGCCATTTATAATTTTGATAACGGATATTATAGAGCATTGCTATCATAGCTCTGCATGCTTACACACCACTTCTACACGCTGTCAAAGCCAGTCAGCCCCGTAGTTTTCAATGTTTAAGTGCGCAAAGATAGTAATTTTCCCATGTATATCAGCTATACTTAAAAAAAAATCACATCTAAATATATCTTTTTACGCCGTATCACGACTATATTAACAAAAAAGCATAAAATGAACTTTATAGATATGAGATCCAAATTCAAAAATCATAAAGATGTACTCAGTCTTCTTAACACTGAATATGACAACATGTTCAGATATGCATGTTACCGTATCGGCGATGCATCAGATGCCGAAGATGTAATGCAGGACCTATATATCGCCATCAGCCAACAAAAAGATATAATTAACCTGAAAAGTTATGCCTACAAAACTCTTTCAAATATCTGCAATGAACACTTTCGAAAAATACAGTCAAGACCAAATGTAGACATTTCCAAATGTCCCGATCTCATTGTCGACGAAACCTATCCAAATGATTTTGACGAAGAATTCATTCTAATCAACACGCTTCTCTCAAAATTACCACAAGAGCAGAGCGAGACTATAAGGCTCAAAATCCATTGTTCGCTGACATTCGACGAAATCGCATTGGCCATGAATGTTAAAGTCTCTACGGCCAAAGCCCGTTTCAGGTATGGAATAGAAAAACTCAGAGACATGCTCAAGTTCAAAGGAACACTATAACCACAATCATAAACATATACACGCATGAACATCAATTTGAACAAAAATGAACAAGATGAATTCAACAAAGTCATCAACCTATTGACACCCAAGCACTCACCGACTTCGAGCAAAAGGGCAAATGTGTCATTTAATACGCGACATAGAACTATCCACAGATTTTTCAAAGTAAGCGTAGTGGCCACAATCTGTGCCGTAATAGCTACAGTTGGGATAGCTTTCAAATGGAGTGTGCGTACCGAAGCAATCCCGGCATCCCAAATTGTGGAACATTCACTTGCTGACATCGCCAAAGCAAAAGGTTATAAAATCACCTTTACGCTAAGAGGCTCCAAAAGAAACAAAGACGAGATCTATACGCCAAATCCAAATGGCGACATGATTCGCGGCACACTATACATTGCCGTCGAAAACAACACTCCTTTAACTCGAATCGACTGGGACGACACTGAACGCAATACAATAATATTTTCGAATGGCACCTACACACACCTTCAAGGCAATAAAATCATAAACAGCAAGAAGTCACTGCCACTCACCGCCCTCTACGATCTCGTATCATTAAAAACACTTCCTTCGGACTTAAAAGACTCGTCAAAAACAGAAATCGACGAATCCGGAGACGAAATCACATTAACAACGAAAGGGAAGGAGCAAATTCGGTTCAAGGCCACATTCTCCCGAAGCGAGAACCGACTTAAAAAAGCTTCGGCTACAGCATTTATCGGATCGGAACCAATAGAACTTCTGACTACCGACTCTATCGACTATTCATCCGCAATTCCCTTAAATCTATTCAAGGTTAATTAATTACAATCAGGCGCGGGCATGACTGTTCGTAAAATCGGACAGCCATGCCCGCGGATCTTAGTCTACCGTCTTATTAAAGGTTCTGCTTACGAAAGGCAGGCATGTATACAGAGCCGAATGCCAGTACTCCCAGTCGTGCGCTCCGTCGCGCACCCGGAACTGGCATGGGATTCCTGCATTGCGCATCGCCTGATAAAATTCTATATTGCGGTCAAGAAGGAAATCGTCGTCGCCACAATCAACAAACCATGCCACGCCCCGCAGACTCTCTTTCCGGGCATCGTCAGCTTCTCTAACATAACTCACACAGCTGTTCTTCTTTACAGAGTCCGTCAATTTGGCCAGTTTACCATCGGCACTTGCCGGCTCGGCTCTTCCGTAATCCGGAATGTCCATCAAAGCGCTCATAGCATACACCGCGCCAAACTTATCGGCATGACGCTGGCCATAAGAAGCCGCGCCTCCACCGCCCATCGACAGTCCGGCCACAGCACGATGGCGCTTGTCGCCTACTGCGCGGTATCTCTTTTCTATTTCGGGCATAAATTCGTCAAAGAAAAACGTTTCATAGTCCCAGCCCGGCATATTAAAATATCCATTCTGAAACTCCTCAGGATTACCACCGCCCGCATCCGGAGTCACGATGATCATCTCGTCGGCCTCCCCTGACGCCACGAGCCTATCCATGACATCTTTCAGCCGTCCGGTTCCGGTCCAGTCATCGTTCTTGCCCCACATGCCGTGGAGCAGATACAGCACCGGATATTTGCGAGACTTTTCAATGTCAAAACTCGCCGGGAGATACACGTCATAGGCCCTCGGAGCATTAAGGACCTTACTATAGACCGTATCGGTCAATACACGGCTCACTCTGTGCGGCTGAGCGAAAGCGCCTACACCGACCAGCGACACAAACATGAGCAAAAAGATTAATTTTTTCTTCATAAATTTACTTGAAGTTAATTGTAACAATTTGTTTCAATGCAAAAATAGCTAATTTAGCTTATATCCACACCCGGAATGTCCACAAACATATACACTACCGAGTCCATCAGGCAACAAATGTTACATAGGCAAAGATATTTGTTACAGTCCAGGCGCACCATGTTATCCCATCAAAGACAAATGAAACACCGCCGCGACATAGCAGTCACACCGTATACGTAACTTTGTATTTGACAATGACAGCTTAACCAATCACTCATAACCATGTCTAAATTATCAAGATTCAATGTAGCACAGAAAGCTCTGCTTTCGATGTTTTTAGCCACCGCGGCCACTTCCCAGGCCGAAGCACAGGACGCCGTCGCCGCCAATCCCTATCTGCCGTTGTACGAGCATCTGCCCGACGGCGAACCCCGCGTGTTTGAAGATCCAGATGCACCGGGCAAATACAGAGTATATATAATCGGTTCGCACGACATGCGCACCACCGAATACTGCGGGGCAGACATCCGCATGTGGTCGGCTCCCACCGACAATCTTAACGACTGGCGCGACGAAGGACCGATATTCACATATCAAGTCGACGGAAAATGGGATGTAATGTATGCCCCTGATCTGGTCGAGATAAACCGACCCGACGGAACACGCGAATATTACCTCTACCCACATAGCCGCGGACCTCGCCGCGAAGCTATGGTATGCAAAGGAACGCGCCCCGACGGACCGTTTACGCCGGTCAATCTGAACCAGGAAGGCACCGCCACGGTGGCAGGAAGCATTCTCGGATTTGACCCGTCAATTTACGTAGAGACGATAACCGATCCGTCAGACCCTGATTTCGCTCAAGGATTCAGAGCTTATGGGTTCTGGGGATTCCAGCGGTCACTCGCCGCCGAACTTGATCCCGCCACCATGTACTCCGTGCGCCCCGGCACCGAGGTCATACCCTATTTCATACCCGCAAGCCACCGCTATGGAAGCATACGTGATCCCAAAGGCACTACGTATCCTGCCCTATACCGCGGACAGAAGCCCGAAGACTTCAACTTCTTTGAAGCTTCGTCCATAAGAAAAGTCGGCAACAAATACATCATGATATTCTCCGGCTATTCTGGTCCCGACTACGGACTTGGAAGCACCAACTCCACCCTACGCTACGCCTACGGAGATTCGCCGCTCGGACCATGGCGAAGCGGCGGTGTACTGGTCGACTCGCGCGGCATAGTTCCCGACAAGGACGGCACAAAACTGCAGTGCACCAACGCAGCCCACAATACCCACGGAAGCCTTCAGGAGATCAACGGACAATGGTACGTGTTCTACCACCGACCTCCACGCGGATTCGGCTTCGCACGCCAGCCGATGGTGGCACCAGTCAAAATAGTGTGCGACGAGACTCCGGTCAAAGATGGAGGCCGCGTACTGATCACCGGCTACGACCCGTTTGCCGACAATGAAACGTGGACTGCATCCGCCTCAAACGGCGACTGCTACCAGGGCGCTGAAGTCACCTCGGAAGGATTCAATATCTTCGGCCTCGACCCCTACCGCTACTACTCCGCCGGATACGCCTGCTATCTGTCGAATGTAGGAAGCCAACAGGATTCATGGGACATCTGGGACAATAATATGCCTATCGACTTACGCGACAGCGATATTGTCGGATTCAAATATTTCGGTTTCGGCGGCCTTGATACGCCCACTAAAGGAATCAGACCGTTCAAAGGCACACGAAAAGGAAACGACACCGCATTCAACATATTCCTGACACCGACTACCGACAAATCATTCAAAATAGCCATCTGGCTCGACGGACCATGGGACAATGCCGTCTGGAAAGGAAAGAAGATCGGCGAAATCACTGTTCCGGCCAACTCCGCCGGCGATATCACCAAATTTACGGCAGACGTGTCGGAAGCGGTAGACAATCTCGATAAAAAGCATGCCGTATTCCTTGTGGCCGAGGGTGATGCATCCTGCCGGCTGTGCACACTCAACGGAATTGGATTCAGCTCACGCCATAAGGACATCGAATATCCCCGCACTCCCAAACTGACCATCACAGTCAACGGCAACGAAGTAGCGCTGCCGACAAAGCCCGTATTTTCGACGAACGACAATGGACTCACTGAATTAGACCAATATGAAGTGCGCCATACACTTACCGGCAAAAATACTAAAAAGGCAAAAGTAAAAGCCTCGGCCGACATGAAGGGAGTAAAGATCGACATTGCTCAACCGGATGAGTCCAACGGCACAGCTAAAGTGACATTCGACTATCTCGGCAAGAAAAAGACATACACCATCCATCTCGAGCGACCGGTCTTAAGCCAACGATGATCAGCAGTCAGCCATACAACTCTAAAACTCGATCAACATGAGATTTACAATTCAATCATTACGCATAGCCATCTTATCAGCCATGATAAGCTGCGCCCTCGGACTAAAAGCTTGGGAAGGAATGGCCATGCCCGAGCTGCACGTCAGCGGCAGGTATCTCGTCGACGATCAGGACAAGGTGGTCAATCTTCACGGATTCGCACAGACCTATAGTCCCTGGTTCAACGAACAAGGCTCAAAATGGAGCAACTATGATGTCAACGGATGCCTTAAGTACAATAAAGAAAAGATTGACCAGATCCTCGCCGCGGGCTGGAAAATGAACTTCATCCGACTGCACATGGATCCATATTGGTCCAATAAGCCCGGAGCGCAGACAACCGGCGAAAACGACATCTCGGCGTTTGACTTCGACCGATTCACCAAATACCTCAACCAGGTGTTTATACCTATGGCCGAATACGCAGTCGGCAAAGGCCTTTACGTGGTGATGCGTCCGCCAGGCGTATGCCCTGAGAAAATCGCCATCGGCGACAAATACCACCAGTACCTCCTTAAAGTATGGAAACACGTGGCCTCGCACATCAAACTGAAGAATCATCCCAACATCATGTTTGAGTTGGCAAATGAGCCTATCAACATACTCGGCATAGACGGCACTTACGGAGGGAATTCACCCGGACATTTCGAGAATCTAAGCAAATATTTCCAGCAGATTGTCGACGTTATGAGAGCACAAGGATGCAGAAACATCCTGTGGGTGCCGGGACTCGGCTACCAATCATCCTACTCAGGCTATGCCCAATATCCTATTCAAGGCGAAAATATCGGCTACGCCGTACACGCATACCCCGGTTGGTATGGCAGCGACGCCGAAGAACCGAGCCATGAACTCGGAGGTGTGATGGGCGGTGGATATGAAGGGTTCCAGCGTGGATGGGACAATCAAGTGATGCCTGTGGCCGACTTTGCCCCCATCATGGTCACAGAGATGGACTGGGCTCCGGCTAAATATGATGCATCCTGGGGCAAAAGCATCACCGGCGTGGAACGCGGCACAGGATTCGGAGCCAACTTCAAGTACATAGCCGACCGCACCGGCAACGTCAGCTGGTTGCTGTTCACCGGATGCGAACTTCTTGCCCAATTCAAGGACGACCCCGCCGAAGGCAACACCTTCCTTACCGACCCGGAAGCATGTCCATGGCCTATATACCATTGGTTCCTTGACTATGCCGAGAAATCAGACCAACCGGCCATCCCTCTCAGCCACCTTGAGATAGAGCCTGCGAGCGACAAACTGACACTCCTGACCGGCGACTCACGAAGCATCACCGTCATGGCAGTCTACACCGACGGGCATAAAGAGGACGTGACCGTAATAGCCTCATACGAATCGGACGACCCCGAAACCGTAAGACCCATCAATGGACGTCTCTCCGCACTGCGCGACGGAACCACTCAAATCCATGTCACATTTACGGGTCGGTACGGCGACACCAAAAGCGTCAGCCAGACCGTAGAAGCCACAGCCTTCCCGTTTATCAGCGGACTTTTCAATCCGTCAATCTGGGAAACCGGCACTTTCGACGAGACGACGCATGAGATAAAAGTAGGCAAATACGGATTCGCAGGATGGCAATATTCAAGCGGCATCGACCTGTCAGGCTACAAATACTGTGTGGCCAAGCTCTCAGGTCCTAACAGCGACAATGTGTCGTTCCGCCTGTTCGACATCAACAACTATTGGAGCGACCCATGCGAAAACGGATTTAACTCCGACGGCATTGCAGCCGTGGATCTCCACAAGATGAAGTCAAACAGCGGACGCGACATGGATCCGTCGCATCTGTACATAATCGGCTTCTGGGGAATGGGCAATCATCCGTTCACCATAGAGAAAGTCTACTTGACCAATTCCGACGACCTGACCGACGGCATCAGCGAGATAATTTATGACGGCGAAGTTCTGGTCGACGTATATTCGATAACCGGCATACCGGTAAAAATGCAGGTCAAAAGATCTGAGGCCCTCGACGGACTATCAGCAGGCATTTACATCGTGGGCAGAGAGAAAATGGTGGTACGCAAATAATTAGGCCCTGCATGTTACGTACATAGAGAAATATGTAACGCAACAACCCTACGATGTAACATCGGCAAAGATACGTGTCACACATTCATTCCTGACGTGTGGCACGTACTTTTTATCTTTGCCGTTGCAATCATTATCATAACCACAGCAACAATTTATGAAAACGAGAACACTCATAGCCACCATCGGCATACTCGCGGCATCGACTGCAGCGCATCTGCACTCAGTGGCCGAACCGGCCCGAATGCAGAATCCCGTAATGTGGGCCGACGTGCCGGATCCCGACGTAATCCGCGTGGGCGACGACTACTACATGGTGTCGACCACCATGCACCTCATGCCAGGATGCCCCGTCATGCACTCCAAGGATCTTGTCAATTGGGAGACGATCAGCTACGTGTTTGACACGCTTGACGACACCCCCTTCTACAATCTCGACGGAGGGACCGTCTACGGCAAAGGACAGTGGGCCACATCGATCCGCTACCATGACGGACGGTTCTACGTGCTCTTTTCGCCCAACGACCACCCTTACAAGTCCTACATCTACACAGCTACAGACCCGGCCGGTAAATGGGAAATTCTGAGCCGCACCAACCATTTCCACGACTCATCATTCTTATTTGACGACGACGGCAGAGTCTACGTGTTTTCCGGATCCGGGAAGATTCATCTTACCGAACTCAATCCCGACCTCAGCGGAGTCAAAGCCGGAGGTATAGACCAGACAGTGATCGAGCCGGACGAAGAAACCGCCGGACTTCATGAAGGAAGCAGAGCCATCAAGCACGACGGAAAATACTATGTAATGGTAATCAACTGGCCGGCAGGACGCCCGCGCAGACAGCTATGCTACCGCGCGGACTCCATCACAGGTCCATACGAGCGCATGGTCGTGCTCGAAGACAATTTCGCGGGATTCCCCTACGCCGGACAGGGAACCATCGTCGACGACCCGGACGGAAATTGGTGGGGAATGATATTCCAGGACCGAGGAGCCGTCGGACGCGTACTCACCCTTATGCCGTGCCGATGGACCGACGGATGGCCGATGCTCGGCGATGCCGACGGGAAGATTCCTGCTACAATGGACTACGACAAGAAGTCGTCACACCCCACCGACATCGTGACTTCAGATTCATTCGACAGCCCCGAGCTCGGCAAAAACTGGCAGTGGAACCACTGCCCCGACAATGAAGCCTGGTCGCTCACTGACAGAAAGGGACATCTGCGACTACGGACATCACGTACCGTATCAAACATATATGAGGCACCTAACACCATCAGCCAGCGCATGGAAGGCCCCGTATGCCAAGGTGAGATAAGCATGGACATATCACACATGAAGGATGGCGACGTGGCCGGATTCGGAGCCTTTAACGGGCATTCGACCCTCATGTCAGTAAGAAAGCTTGGAAAGAAGACTTATCTGGTAAAACATAACACTCAGGTAAATTTCAAAAAGGACTCCAAGGTCATAGCAGGCATCGACAATGAGGACGAAGCCTCCCTGGAACTCAAATCATCACGGATATATCTCCGCATAATAGCCGACTTCCGTCTGGGACGCGACATAGCACAATGCCAGTACTCCACCGACGGCAAGAACTGGACCGACATCGGCCACAACTACAAAATGCGCTACGACTACACCCGCCTGTTTATGGGAAGCCGTTTTGCCATCTACAATTACGCGACCGCGACACGAGGAGGCTACGTGGACATCGACAGATTTGACTACACGCTCCTGCCCGACAAATCAGAATAGTGAATGACATCAATCAATAAAAATAGGTTATAGTAAAAAAGATTGGATTAGAATAATATTTAGTTTAGGTCCCTATGAATTCACTTTGCGAGCCGGACAGTCAGGAGTTACCGCTGTCCGGCTCGCCTTTTATCACAAATCGGCCTAACCGGCTGACAGTCACCACACATGTTACGTACGAAGAGACATTTGTTACACCCTTTGTAGCAAATGTAACCTGCTTAAAGAAATGCGTAACACATTTAAATCACAAACACGCGTGACGGAATGTAAATTCGCATACTTTTAAATTTCTTAACGAAATCAACAATACCGATCAACGACATGACAATGGACAAAAGACTTTCATCCTGCATCGTTACAGCATCGTTGCTGATGACCGCAACAGGATGCTCGACACAAAAAAGCGGCACCATCGAACCCCAAAGTTCGGTGGCCATATTCGATTCATTCTCCTACAAGGGCATGGACGACTTCTACTCCGAGAATCCGCTTCCGGACGCAAGCTCGTTCTACAATCCTATTCTTCCAGGATGGTATTCCGACCCTACGATATGCACTAATGGAGAAGGCGACTACTTCATCGCCACATCGACATTTACCTACGTGCCGGGAGTACCTCTGTTCCATAGCCGCGACCTGGTCAATTGGCGACAGATAGGACACATACTCACCCGTGAATCTCAGCTCAACAACTTCCAGCATCAGCACGTGAGCGGCGGCATATTCGCCCCCGACTTAAAATACAATCCGGCCAACAAGACATATTACATGATCACCACCAATGTCGGTGCCGGCAACTTCTTCGTGAAGACTACCGACCCGTTCAGCGGCGAGTGGAGCGACCCCGTATATCTTCCGGAAGTACAGGGAATCGACCCGTCGTTCTTCTTCGACAACGACGGCCGGGCATACATCGTCAACAATGACGACGCTCCGGAAGGCAAAGCCGAGTACCCTGGCCACCGCACAGTCAGAGTCGTAGAATTCGACACCAATACAGACAAGTGCATCGGCCAACGCAAAATAGTGGTCAATAAAGGCTGGCGTCCGCAGGACAAACCAATCTGGTGCGAGGGTCCGCACATTTATAATATAAACGGTACATACTATCTTATGACCGCCGAAGGTGGAACGGCCGAAGGCCACAGTGAAGTCATCTACAAAGGCAAGACTCCATTCGGACCATATACTCCATGGGAAGGCAATCCGATTCTCACACAGAGAGGTCTTGACAGTTCACGTCCGAATCCTGTGACCTGCGCAGGCCACGCCGACCTGATCCAGGCTAAAGAGGGCGATTGGTGGGCAGTGTTCCTGGCATGCCGTCCGATCGACGGTGAATTTGAGAATCTCGGCCGCGAGACATTTATGATGCCCGTACAGTGGACCGAGGACGGATGGCCCTACATCACACGTGAGAACGAAGCAGTCCCGATGATACTGCGCCGCGAAGGAGCACAGCGCGACCCTGAATTCGCATTCGGAAACTTTGAATCAACCACCGACTTCACCGCCCCTGAGCTTGGCCACGAATGGATGACGCTCCGTGGCGACGCGGCGGACATGATTTCGCTGAAAAACAATCCCGGACACCTCACCATAGCATGCGCCGACGTGTCGACCGCCGACAAGGACATACTGCCGTTCATCGGCCGTCGTGTCCACAACCATAAATACGAATGTGCCACCTCAATGACATTCAATGCCGAACATCCCGACCAGAACGCAGGCCTTGTCGTGATGAAAGATGAATCACATCAATATCTGCTCGCCAAAGGATGCGACGAAGGGGGTAAACATATCGTACTCAGAAAGATCGACAGGTCGGGAAGCGAGGACCTCGCCAAAAACGCCATCGACGACTCAAACGACTCCGTATGCCTCAAAGTAGTGTCGAAAGGCAAAACATACGACTTCTACTATTCAACCGACGGAGGCAACAACTGGAATCCCATAAAGGAAGGTGTCGATGCCCGCCACACATCGACAGCCGCCGCGGGAGGCTTCACCGGAACCACGGTAGGCCTTTATGCATCGAACAAGCGATAATTAACCATTATATTTTTTAACCTTAAAACAAACGATTAAACAACCTTATTAAAAAACAAATCAAACTAAACAATCAAACCTTAACTAATCCGGTCGAGGATGCTGAATGCTCCGTGACCGAAGAATCAAATCATCAGTAATTATAAAGACTAATAACAATGAAGAATGTAAAGAATTTACATCGATGCATCACCTTTCTGCTTACGGTCATGCTGTTCGGAGTAGCTCCGATGCTGGCCGATACCGTGAAGGGTACGGTAGTTGACGACACCGGCGAACCGCTGATCGGCGCCACCGTCGCACTAAAAGGCCAGAAAGCCATCGGAACAGCAACGGACTTCGACGGTAATTACGTGCTCACAGTTCCCGATGCCAAGAAGGCAGTTCTCATCTTCTCCTACATAGGCACACTGCCGAGAGAGGAGAAAGTCAACGGACGCGCGAGAGTAGACGTTGTGCTTGAAAGCAACACAGCCGAACTCGACGAAGTCGTAGTAGTAGGATACGGCCAACAGAAGAAAGTATCCGTGGTAGGTGCCATAACTCAGACCACAGGCGAGGTTCTTGAACGCACCGGCGGTGTGTCGAGTGTGGGAGCCGCGCTCACCGGTAATCTGCCGGGTGTCACCACCATCGCATCCACAGGCCGTCCCGGCGACGAAGACCCACAGATAGTCATCCGCGGTGTCAGCTCCTGGAACGGCAGCGATCCACTTATCCTCGTCGACGGCATCGAACGCCCGATAAGCTCGGTCGACATAGGTTCGGTCAAGTCAGTGTCAGTGCTTAAGGACGCATCAGCCACCGCTGTCTATGGTGTAAAAGGCGCAAACGGTGTCATACTTATCACCACCAAACGCGGTCAGGAAGGTCGTGCCAACATCTCCGTCGGCATGAACGTCACCGCAAAGGTCGTGTCGCAGCTGCCTAAGAAATATGACTCTTACGGCGCCCTGTACATCCGCAACCGCGCCATCGAGCGCGAACTCGGACTCGCTCCCGATTCCTGGGCAAGCATACGCCCGCTCGACATCCTTGACAAGTACCGCAATCCGGCCAACCTCGAAGAAGCCGAACGCTATCCCAACGTCGACTGGCAGGACGAGCTGTTCAAAAAGCACGCCATGAGCTACAATCCCAACGTCAACATCTCCGGAGGTACCAAGAACGTCAAATACTTCGCCGCAGTTGACTTTCTCCACGAAGGCGACCTTTTCAAGGAGTGGGACAATAACCGCGGCTATCAGGCCGGCTACGGCTACGACCGCGTGAACGTACGTTCGAATCTGGACTTCCAGATTACTCCGTCGACAGTACTGAAGGTTAATCTGTCCGGGTCTCACGGACAGAAAAAGGGCCCTTTTTCGATCGAGTTCAATTCCTGGGCTGAAACGCAGCTTTGGCAGGCAGCCTATTCGGCTCCGTCCGACGCATTCCTGCCCCGCTACAGCGACGGCTCTTGGGGATATTATCCGAAAGACACCCAGGGAGCACCTAACTCCGTCGTAAATCTTGCCCTTGCAGGTGCCGGAAAGCACACCACCACACGAATCAACACAGACTTCACCCTTGAGCAGGATCTGTCGTTCATCACCAAAGGATTGAAGGCGAGCGCCCTCGTATCGTGGGACAACGTATTCGTTGAACGCAGGCGCGGTATCTCAGACGACAACAACGGCACCCAGTTCAAATGGATCGATCCCGACACCGGCGAAGTCACCATCAAAGAAAAGGGCAACAGCTCCAACAACTTCGACTTCTTCGAAGAACTCAAATGGGCCACTAACGGCGGTACCGTGGACAACGGCGCCACACAGCGCAACGTATTCTATCAGTTCCAGCTCAATTACGGACGCAAATTCGGACTGCACGACGTCACTGCAATGGCCGTGTTCAACCGCACCGAGCGCGCCACCGGCTCCAACTTCACATCATACCGCGAGGACTGGGCATTCCGCGCCACATACAACTTCGCCGACAAATATTTCGCCGAATTCAACGGCGCATACAACGGCTCTGAGAAATTCTCCAACGAGAACCGCTTCGAATTCTTCCCCTCAGGAGCACTCGGGTGGATGATCAGCCAGGAAAAATTCATGGGATTCTCCCGCGGATGGCTCGACCTGCTCAAAGTGCGCTACTCGCTCGGTAAGGTCGGCGACGACAACGTAGGCTCACGCTGGCTCTACGAGAACCAATGGGGCTACTCCAACGTGATGAACCTGTCCACAACTCCGGAGAGCAACCGCTCACCCTATACATGGTACTATATGACCGTGCTCGGCAACCCGAACGTACACTGGGAGACCGCCACCAAGCAGAACATCGGTATCGACTACTCCTTCCTGAGCAACACATTTGCCGGATCTGTTGAAATATTCAATGAAAAGCGCACCGATATCCTCGTTGCAGGCGGAAGCCGCGCCATACCCTCATTCTTCGGAACTTCCGCTCCATATCTGAATATGGGTAAAGTGGACTCAAAGGGTTATGAAATCGAACTCCGGTTCAACAAGACCATCGCCAACGGCATGCACTTCTGGGCCAACCTCAACATGACCCACGCCGAAAACAAAATCAAGTCGTTTGACGATCCTCAGCTTAAACCCGCCTACCAGAAGCAGACTGGATTCGCCATCGGTCAGGACCACGTGATCTACGACAACGGATTCGCAAACACCTGGGACGACATCATCGCGATGACCAAGCACAACACCAACGACAATCAGAAGCTCCCCGGCCAGTACTTCACAGTCGACTATAACGGCGACGGAGTCATCGACTCAAACGACTCCACCCCGTATGGCTACACCGGTACTCCGCAGAACAACTACAATGCCACAATCGGATGGGATTGGAAGGGCTGGAGCGTATATGTCCAGTTCTACGGCGTGACCAACGTTCAGCGCACCGTAGTGTTCAACTCGCTCGGCGGACACCTCAACACCGTATATGACCAGGGATCTTACTGGAGCCCGTCAAACACCGGAGCCGACACTGCCATGCCACGATGGAACTCCACTCCTGCCTACTATTCCGGATGGGACAACATATGCAACCACTACGACGGTTCATACATCCGTCTGAAAAATGCAGAAATAGCCTATACTTGGACCAAGGGATGGGTGCGTTCGCTCGGCCTTTCTTCCCTGAAACTGTACATCAACGGCAACAACCTCTGGGTATGGAGCCGCATGCCCGACGACCGCGAATCAAACTACGCGTCGACCGGAAATGCATCGCAGGGCGCATATCCTACCGTACGCCGTTTCAACTTCGGATTCAAGTTTGAATTATAGTTCAAATCTTAAAACTAACAGAAATGAAAAAATTTAGCAAATATATCAGTTCCGCAGTGACGCTTGCTCTGGCATTGGGCGCGGCATCATGCTCCGACTATCTTGACAAGGCTCCTGAAGTCGACCTGTCGGAAAGGGATGCTTTCACCAATTTCCGCAGTTTCCAGGGCTTCACTGAAGAAATCTACAGCTGTATCCCCGACTTCTGCAAACTCTACTGGACCAACAGCTGGAACTGGGGCGAGGATGAGATCATGAACGTCGGCATAGACTACCACATGACCTACAAGGTCGACAACGGCGACTTCTGGGGCTGGCAGGCCGAACATGACGGCTGGGGATCGGGATGGCTCGACAAGAACGGCTTCAACCCCCGAGGCGACCGCTTCAGTAAAGGTCTGTGGCCCGGTGCCTGGTACGGCATCCGCAAGGCCAACATGGGTCTGGAACATCTCGACATGCTGACCGACGCCACCGCCGAACAGCGTAAATTTGTCGAAGGCCAGCTATACTTCTTCCGCGGATGGTTCCACTTCCAGCTGATGCAGTATTTCGGCGGACTCCCATACATCGACACAGTGCTCGAAAATGACTTCCGCCTGCCGCGTCTGTCCTACGCCGAATGTGCCGAAAAGGCAGCAGCCGACCTCCGCAAGGCAGCCGACCTGCTCCCAATCAACTGGGACAAGACCACCACCGGTAATCCGACTATGGGCAACAACGACCTCCGCATCAACAAGATCATGGCCCTCGGCTATCTCGGAAAGTGCCTTCTTTGGGCCGGAAGCCCGCTGATGAACGAAGAGTCGACCGGATCGGCCACCTACAACGCCGACTTCTGCAACCGCGCCGCCGAAGTGTTCGGCGAACTGCTGACGCTGATCGAAAGCGGTCAGACCCAGTACTCCATGGTCGACTTCAAGGATATGCCCGAACTGTTCTACACCAAAGGAAAGAGCGGTCTGATGCCCGGCCTTACAGAAGCCATATTCCGCTGTCCTTCCGATCCGGGTTGGGGCGCGGCCGTATGGGGACAGGCCAAATGCTACGCTCCACGCGCCATCAATAAGGATGCCGGTGTGCTCTATCTCCCTACCGCCAACTACGTCAACTACTACGGCATGGCCAACGGTCTGCCTCTCGACGATCCTGAATCTGGCTTCGACCCCACGCATCCGTTCAAGGACCGCGACCCGCGCTTCTACACCGACATCGCGTTTGACGGAGTACGCGTGGTCAGAAGCGACAGCAAGGATGCCGACGGATGCCGCTATGCATCGCTCGCATCTGACGGAACCATGCGCTCAGTGACCACCGACAGCCGTACAGGCTATCTGCTCCTGAAGTTCACCGGAGTCGGCATGAACGACTACGATCAGGACCACGGATGGTCGCCTCAATATAACCTCGCAGTGCCCTGGATGCGCATACCCGACGTATACCTGATGTATGCCGAAGCCATCGCCAACGCCATGGGTGTACCTACAGCCAAATCGTCCAACTTCTCAAAGAACGCGATAGAGGCTGTCAACGTGGTACGCGAACGTGCCGGCGTGGATCCCGTCAACGCCAAATACACCGGAAGCCTCGACGGATTCATGAGCGAGCTTCGCCGCGAACGCGCTGTAGAGCTTTCGTTTGAGAGCCACCGCTTCAACGACCTCCGCCGGTGGAAACTACTCGACAAGTATCCCTACAACATCAAGACTTCGCAGGAATTCACCCGCGACCCGAATTTCGACCCCGCCACCGACGATGCCTCAGAGGCACGCGTGATCGGATGGAGCGAGAAGGAGATTCTGACCCGCAACTTCACCTCGAAGCACTATTGGTTGCCGCTTAAGGTTTCTGACGTCACCATCTATCCTGAATTCAAGCAAAATCCCGGATGGTGATGAACGTTAAAAAAACTATCAAATAAGTACACAATGAAAAATAGATATAACTATATGATTCTTGGCGCGTTCCTGGCCGCACTGCCGTCAGCCGCGACCGCGCAGGATGAAGTCGGAGAGTCGACCGACTCACTGAACCAAATGGTACACGTGGCCTTCCGGGAAATGGACCAGCGCGACATCATGGGAGGCGTGTCGTTCGTCGACATGGAAAGTCTTTTCGACAAGCGCTATTCCACCTACTCGCTTTCCGACATGATGTCGGTCACCACCAGCGACCTCTGGGACATGGGTGGCGGACTCGTGCTGGTCGACGGCGTTGAACGCCCGGCCAACGACATTACCCCGTCTGAAATCAGCCAGGTCACCTATCTGAAAGGTGCCCAGGCAGTGGTGCTCTACGGTAGCCGCGCCGCAAAAGGCGCCATCCTGATCACCACCAAGCGTGGAAAAGCCGACGGTCTGCACATATCAGTGCAGGGAAATGCTGGAATATACGTGCCGAAACGCTACCCCAAGTACCTCGCTTCTGCAGAATACATGAGCCTGTACAACGAGGCACGCCGCAATGACGGACTCGAAGAAGCATTCTCGGCCGAGGATATATACAACTATGCCTCAGGCTCCAACAAATACCGCTATCCGAGCACCAACTTCTTCTCCGACGAATATCTGAAGAAGCACTACGAACGCTACGAAGGCACAGCTCAGTTCTACGGAGGCGGACGCTTCGCACGCTTCTACGCCAACATCGGTCTTTACAACACCAACGACCTGATAAACTTCGGCGAGGGAAAGAAGAACCACACCACACGCCTGAACGTGCGCGGCAACATCGACCTGACCATGAACGACTGGATCGGCGGTTGGGTCAACACAAGCGCCACGTTCTACGACGGACGCGGCGACCTCGCGAACTTCTGGGGTGAATCGGCCAATATGCGTCCGACCACACCCGGAACGTCACCCTTCGCACCACTGATTCCGATCGACGCCATCGACCCCAACGACGAGGCATCGATGACATACGTCAACAATTCCCGCTACATAATCGGCGGCAAATACCTGATCGGCGGTACACAGAACTACCAGACCAACCCGTTCGCCGCCATGTACGCCGCCGGCTACAACAAGTACACGAGCCGTCACCTCAACTTCGACGCCGGAATCAAGATTGACCTCGGCAAGGTGGTTCCCGGACTTAAGTTCCAGACCCAGGTGGCCGTTGACTATGCCACAAGCTACAACACCTCCATCAACAACTCTTACGCCGTATATGAGGCACAGTGGTACACTTATAACGGAAAAGACTATATCGGAGGCCTCACAAAATATGGTGAGGACAAGCGCACCGGCACTCAGAATGTGAGCGGATCATACGAACAGCAGACCATCATGTGGGCCGGCCAATTCAACTATAACCGCAAGTTCGGCGAAGTCCACAACCTCAACGCCATGCTCGTGGCCAATGCCTACCAGCTGACATACACCGGTAAGTATCACCGCGACAGCAACGCCAATCTCGGACTCAACGTGTCATACAACTATGACCACCGCTACTATCTGGAGTTCAACGGCGCCATGATCCATTCGGCAAAGCTCGCCCCCGGACACCGCACCGGATTCTCTCCCGTCGGCACGATCGGCTGGCGCATCAGCCAGGAGGACTTCCTTAAGGACTCTTCATGGCTGAACGAACTCAAAGTTGACGTCACCTACGGCAAAATCAAGCAGGACATCGACCTTGTGGTGGATGCCAACGACATCGACAAGAACTTCTACATGTATATGGGCAACTACACCGCATCAGGCACATGGTGGGGATGGAACGAAGTTGCCAATTCAAAACAGACGTTCCAGTCTTTGCGAGGCAACAACCCCGACCTGACATTCGTCACCCGCGAAGAGTTCAACATCGGACTTAACCTGGCCATGTTCAACGACCGCGTGCGCCTCGATGCCAATTTCTACAACATCGTCATGGACGGTATGCCGGTGACTGCATCCACAGTTTACCCCAACTACTTCCACACCTACTGGCCGGAGACTTCGTTCATACCCTACGTCAACTACAACAAGCAGCGCCATACCGGATTCGACGCATCGCTCAATCTTAACCAGCGTTTCGGCGATTTCCATGCCACTATTGGTGTAAACGTAGCCTACCACACCACCAAAAATCTTAAGATCAGCGAACTTGTGGAGCATGAATGGCTGAAATCTGAAGGACAGGCCATCGACGCCCTCCGCGGCTACAAGTGCCTCGGATTCTTCACCTCCGAGGATGAGATAGCCTCGTCGGCTTGCGTTGACCGCGCAAACACCAAACCGGGCGACCTCAAGTACATGGACATGAACGACGACGGCATCATCGACTCCAAGGACCAGGTGGTTCTCGGCAAGTGGGGTTCTCCGTGGTCGATGGGTGCCAACATCACTGTCGGCTACAAGGGTCTGACCCTCTACGTGGCAGGAAGCGGACGATTCGGCGCCACAGGATTCAAGGACAACTCCTACATGCAAGTCTATGGCGACCGCAAATACTCCGACGTAGTGCGCGGACGCTGGACTCCGGAGACTGCGGCGACAGCCACATATCCGCGTCTGACCTCGCAGAACAACAATATGAACTTCGTGTCATCCGACTTCTGGACATACAGCACCGACGCGTTCTTCCTCAACACCGTTCAGCTCACCTACACTCTCCCTTCCGCCCTTTTCCAGGACAAGTTTGTCAAGGGGCTTCAGGTGTACGTGTCAGGCAACGACCTCGCCACAATATCGAAGCATGCCAAGTATCTGGAGACTTCAGTGGGAAGCTCGCCGCAGTGCCGAAGCTACAATCTCGGTGTCAAAGTCAACTTCTAATCATTTCAGATTTCTACAATGAAAAAGATAATTTCAATAGCTCTATGCTCTTGCGCCATCGCACTGACAAGCTGCGACGACCTCTTTGAGCCTGCGATAGAGAACACTCAGGACATCGATGCCATCCATCGTAATCCTAACTATGCCGAAGCTCTGTTGGGCAATGCCTATACTCGTATACCGGGCTATTCGTGGAACGATCCAGCCACCGACGACGCCGTCTCCAACGACGCCTCCAACAGCTACCGCAAGATTGCGGCCGGCACATGGACCTCATCCAACAATCCGCTTGATTCCTGGACCAACTGCCGCTCCGCCATACAGTATATCAACCTGCTGCTCGCCAACGCCGACAATGTCAACTGGGCTGAAGACCCCGTGGCCGCGGCCATGTACTGCGACCGATTCAAAGGCGAGGCCTACGCGCTCAGGGCATTCTTCATGTACCATCTGCTCCGTGCCCACGGAGGCATGACCGCCGACGGACAGCTCCTCGGTGTGCCCATCGTCAACGAACCGGAAGGAGCAAGCACCAACTTCAATATTCCGCGCAACACATTCGCCGAATGTCTGCAAGCCATCAAGGACGATGCCGCGAAAGCGCTCGAGCTGTTGCCGATCGACTATAGCGACACCAAAAATGCCTCCATGGCCTCTAAATACGAAGGTGCCGACAATAGCCACGTCGTACGCGTGTTCGGCCAGAAATTTTCAGGCCGAATCTCCGGCCGGATCGTCGAGGCCATACTCGCACAGGCTGAACTTCTTGCCGCATCGCCGGCATATCAGGCCTCGGGCGTGACCTGGGCCGACGCCGCCGATGCATCGGCAAAAGTTCTTGACCGAATCAACGGTCCGCAGGGAATCGACCCAACCGGATGGCACTGGTTCATCAACGCCGACGACATCAAGAACCTGACCGACGGCTTGAACGTGCCTGAAATGATCTGGAGAAGCGAGAAGGACAATTCAAACAGTCTTGAGTCAGACAACTTCCCCCCGACCCTATACGGAAACGGACGCATCAACCCGACCCAGAATCTCGTCGATGCATTCCCTATGGCCAACGGTTATCCGGTAAGACATGCCGACAGCGACTTCGACCCGGCAGATCCATACACCGGACGTGACCCGCGTCTGACCTCCTACATCCTCTGCAACGGCAAAGAAGCAGGAACGGCCAACGACATCATCTATACCTCCACCGACGGTGACACGAACGACGGTCTGAACGTGATCAGCACATCGACCCGTACAGGCTACTACCTGAAGAAATTCCTTCGCCAGGATGTTAACTGCAACCCCTCGAACTCAAACCAGCAGCAGCACTACACTGCCCGCATACGCTACACAGAGATATTCCTCAACTATGCGGAAGCCGCCAACGAGGCATGGGGCCCGACAGGAACAGGATCGCACGCCTACTCGGCATACGACGTGATCAAGGCCATCCGCTCGCGTGCAGGCGTGGGTACCGACAATGGCGACCCGTATCTTGAATCGGTCAAGGGCGACAAGGATGCCATGCGTCAGCTCATCCGCAATGAGCGCCGCCTGGAACTCTGCTTCGAGGGATTCCGCTTCTGGGACCTCCGTCGCTGGAAAGCCGACCTCAACGAGACCGCCAAAGGAATCCAGATAACCGGAACTACATATTCACCGATCGATGTGGACACCCGCAACTACAGGGACTACATGATCTACGGACCCATTCCTAACAGCGAGGTGCTTAAGTTCAGCGAACTGAAGCAAAACGCAGGATGGTAAAAAATCTTTAACACTCTAAACTAAGACATTTCATGAAAAAATCACTTTTTGCAATGATAGCAGTCGGCATGTTAGGAGTCTCTTCATGCAAGAATTCCGACATTGACTTTCCCGACTACGTATATCAGACCATCTACTTCGCACAGCAGACTCCCGTCCGCACTATAGTAATCGGAGAAGATGACACCGCGGTCAACGATCTTGACAATCAGCACCAGTTTCAGGTGATGGCCACGCTCGGAGGCGTGAACGACAACAACAAGTCACGCTCGGTAGATGTGAGGATCGCCCCCGAACTCCTTAACGGCGTCACTTTTGCCGGCGGTAAGGCTGTCAAAATACTCCCTGACAACTATTATACCCTGTCATCCAACACAATCAACATCCCCAAAGGCAAGGTACGCGGCGGGTCTGTAGTACAGCTGACCGACGCTTTCTTTGAAGATGAAGCTTCAGCCGAAGTGACATACGTGCTTCCGATGATTCTGGTCAACGGCAGCGACTCGATCCTTGAAGGTAAAGCCGTAGAAGGCATCACATCTCCCAACCGCTTCATTGCCTCCGACTGGGAAGTTGCTCCCCAGGACTATCAGCTTCTTGCCGTCAATTACAAAAACCGCTACCACGGCGTATGGCTGTCGCAAGGCAAGGACGAGATAACCGTCAACGGCAACGTCACTATCAAAGACCGCGACAAGCAGTATTGGGAATATGCCGACACGTGCTGGTTCTCGACCATAAAGCTTGATGCCAGCCGCCGTCAGTTCTCCCACATAGTCACCACCATCAACGCCACCGGCGAAGAGGTCGACTCACGTCTGAACTGCACACTCCGTCTGAACTTCAACGACAACGGCGACATCACCGTGTCGACCACCACTACCGGATGCACCGCCTCCGGCTCAGGCAAGTGGACTTACCACGGTGCCAAGAAAGCTTGGGGCGACAAGGACCGCGACATGATCACTCTCAACTACGAGTATGAGATACCCTACGTGGCCAACGAGCTTACCAATACCGTGTCGACCTATAAAGTGAAGCGCGAGGAGACTTTGGTCATGCGCGACCGTCAGAGCAAATTCGAGACTTTCTCATTTACCTACAACCAGTAAATCCTAAACTCGATTAAACAATGAAATTATTAAATATCATATCATCCATGGCCATGTCGTCAATACTTTTGACGGCATGCGCCGATACGGACATCACCGACATCACCGTCGACAAGCCGGCCTCAATGGAGACCAATCCGGTCATCGACGCATACGGACCGCTGAAGTCGTACATCGACCGCTCGGCACATCCCGACTTCAAACTCGGAGGTGCGCTCGAAGCCGGCGACTATAACAAAATCGGAATCGTTTGGCGTCTTGCCAACGAAAATTTCGACGAACTTACCGCCGGAAACCACATGAAGTACAGCTTCTGCGTGGGAGCCGACGGAACGATGAACTTCTCCGAAGTACAGAAATTTGTCAAAAACGCATCAGCCGCCGGACTCTCTATCTACGGACATACCCTGATGTGGCATGCGCAACAGCAGAACAAATACCTCAACGGACTGATTGCCGACGATGAAATAGATGTTGATCCAAACGAAAAGACAGAAGTCATCGACAACACGACCACCTATGCCGGACTGTCGGAATTTCCATATTTCGTAATGGATTATAAACCAGACATAATAGATGGCATATTGACAAGTGAGTATCCGGGGAAATGGTACCAGTACTTTGTGTCTGACGGCCTGTCGTTCGTACCAGGCACCACCTACACGGTAACCGCTAAAATGCGTGGAAGCAAAGCCGGGTCACTAAAGGCGCAACTTGGAAACTGGGGTGCCCTCGTCACTAATCCCATCTCTTTCACCGACGAATGGTCAGAAGTTTCAGCAACTTTCGATGGCATAACGTCAGAGAACGGATTCATAGTTTTCCAACCTGAAAATTTTGACGGTAAGATCGAGATTGAGTGGGTACGTCTCTCTCACTTTGAGAATCCAGCCGTGTCAGTCGATGTAGAAGACTACCGTATAAATTATGGTGACTATGATAAATTCCCATTCTACGTGATGGGTTATGAACCGGAGTTCCGCGACGGACTCATGTGTTCGTCAAATCCTGGAGGTTGGTATCAATATTTCGCCGGCGACAACGTCAAGACCGAAATAGGCAATAATTACAAAGTCAACGTCAAAATCCGCTCATCAAAAGCCGGTTCATTCAATGTCAACATGGGTAACTGGGATAGTGCAGTATCAGGAACGCTCAATGTCAGCACTGAATGGGAAGTACAGACCGTAAAGATGAACAACGTTCCTGCAAGCAGTTGCTTTGTGATCTTCCAGCCCGGAGGTTTTGACGGTGACCTCGAAATGGAATGGCTCACAGTCACCCATGAGGAGGCTATGAACACCATACCAAAGACTCCGGAGGAAAAATACGACATTCTTTCCGCCGAGCTTTACCGCTGGATCGACGGTATGATGGAGGCATGCGAAGGACAGGTCGTGGCATGGGACGTAACCAATGAAGTGATGTCCGGATCAGACCAGGACGGCGACGGATTCTACGAACCTTGGTCAAGCTCCAACACCGACGACCAATTCAAGGCCGACAACTTCATCTGGCGCGACTATCTGGGCGAACTCGACGTGGTGCGTCTGCCCGTGAAATATGCCCGCGAATGCTTCGAGAAACACGGTGGAGACCCGAGCAAACTCAAGCTGTTTGTCAACGACTACAACCTTGAGAGCGACTGGGACAACAACGCCAAAGTCAGATCATACGCCCACTGGATCACCAAATGGGAAGAAGAGGAAGGTGTGGTCATCGACGGTGTGTCGACTCAAATGCACATCAGCTACTTCGAAAACGAGCAGGCCCTTGAAGGCAAAAAGAAGCATATCAAGCAGATGTTTGAGATCATGGCCGCCACTGGCAAGCTGGTCCGTGTGTCGGAACTCGACATGGGCTACGTGGATGCAAACGGCGTATCGCTCAAAACTCCCGAACTTACCGAAGAGCAGCATAAGGCCATGGCCGACTACTACAAGTGGATCATACAGACTTACTTTGAAGTGGTTCCGGTCAATCAGCAGTACGGCATCTGCCAGTGGTGCATCACCGACTCGCCGGAGTCATCCGGATGGCGTGGTGGCGAACCCGTCGGACTTTGGGATCTCGACTTCAACCGCAAATGGTCGTACACCGGATTTGCCGACGGCCTGGCCGGTAAATGATATTTGAAAAATTTTTAATAACATCCACTTTTGCTCGCAATTGCGAGAATAACATTTAAATTTGTGCATCTATACTATAAAGCCCGCTGGGAAGTGGGCTTTATAGTTTTAATCAATCGAATTCACTAAATTAACAAACAATATTATCACATGGAACTAAGAAGAATAATTCCCATCATGGGCTCGCTCATAGCTTTCGGACTCTCGTCGTCGGCACAGAATCCGGTCATACAGACCTGCTTCACCACCGACCCTGCCCCGATGGTACACAACGACACTTTGTACATATACACCGGACACGACGAGGACGGAGCCGACTTTTTCTGGATGCAGGAATGGAGAGTCTATTCCACCACCGACATGGCAAACTGGACCGACCACGGATCGCCGCTCGCCATAGAAGACTTCACATGGGGCGACGACAGGGCCTGGGCACCGCAGTGCGTCGAGCGCAACGGCAAATTTTATTTCTATGTGCCCCTGCATTCCAAGCTGACAGGAGGAATGGCCATAGGCGTAGCTGTAGGCGACTCTCCGACTGGCCCTTTCAAGGATGCATTAGGCAAACCGCTATTTGATAATGGAAGCTGGGACAACATCGACCCGACCGTGTTCATCGACGACGACGGACAGGCCTACATCTATTGGGGAAATCCACGGATATATTACGCCAAACTGAACCCCGACATGATATCCATAGACGGAGAGGTCGGCGAAATCATTCAAACAGAGGAATCATTCGGTGCTCCGGATCCCGGCAAGCGCGTGAAAGACGCCAAATACCGCGACATTTACACCGAAGGACCCTGGTTCTACAAACGGGGAGGAAAGTACTATCTCCTTTACGCCGCCGGAGGGGTACCTGAACATATCGCATACTCTATGAGCGATTCGCCCACAGGTCCGTGGAAATATATGGGTGAGATAATGCCGCTACAGGACACCGGCTCATTCACCAACCACTGTGGCGTAACCGACTATAAGGACCGGTCATACTTTTTCTACCATACTGGCAAACTACCGCGCGGAGGCGGATTCGCACGCAGTGTGGCAGTCGAAGAATTCAAATACAATCCCGACGGCACATTTCCCACCATTAACGCCACGGCCGAGGGCGTCAAGCCGGTAGCCACGCTCAATCCTTACAAACGCGTCGAAGCAGAGACCATGGCGTTCTCCTCCGGCGTAGGCTCAGAGCAGAATGCAAAAACCGGTGTCTACGTCTCAGACATCCACAACGGCGACTACATAAAAGTGGCAAACGTAGATTTCTCCTCCAAAAAGCCTGAATCGTTTGGTGCAATGGCGGCGAGCGCGCTCCGAGGCGGAACCATCGAAGTCCGTATGGACAGTATCGACGGTCCGGTAGTGGCTTCTCTCGACATTGCAGGAACCGGAGGCTGGGAAAGCTGGATGTATTCAGAATCCCCCTTGAAAGCCGAAGTGACAGGGACACACGACATATACTTCCTGTTCAAAGGACGCAAAGGCCCCAAATTATTCAATCTTGATTATTGGACTTTCAAATGACACATAAAAAATGATGAGACGCATCCTAAGACCGATTATTTCGATCGCCCTCATAAGTTCTGCCGTTACCAACGCCGTGGCACAGGACCCCAACTTCCACATATACCTCTGCATCGGACAGTCGAACATGGAGGGCAACGCTCCCGTCGAACCTCAGGACAGAACCGACGTACCGGAGCGGTTTAAAGTGATGTCAACTGTCGACTACACCAATCCTCTCCGCGAGAAAGGCCAATGGTACACCGCCGTTCCTCCGTTGGTAAGGGAAAACACCGGCCTGACACCGATGGACTATTTCGGACGCACCATGGTCGACAATCTTCCTGAAGAGGTGACCGTAGGCGTGGTTCCGGTGGCAATAGGAGGATGCAAGATCGAGCATCTTGACAAGGACTTCGACCCTGCTACGCTCGCCAGCGAGGCAGGTTGGTTTCAGTCATTTATGGCCAATTATGACAACCGTCCATACGCCCGCCTGATCGAATGCGCCAGAAAGGCCCAGACTCAGGGAGTCATCAAAGGCATTCTCTTACATCAAGGAGAGTCAAACACCAACGACCAGCAGTGGCCGTCCAAAGTAAAGAAAGTTTATGACGACATTCTGAACGACCTCGGACTAAATGCCGCAGACGTGCCTCTACTTGCCGGAGAAGTCGTAACCACCGGTGAGGGAGGTGTATGCGGTTCCATGAACTCCATCATCGACGCCCTGCCGCAGACAATCCCTACGGCCCATGTGATCTCCGCCGGAGGTCTTCCCCAAAAAGGCGACGGGCTTCACTTCACCGCCCATGCCTACAGAGTGCTCGGATGCCGGTATGCCGTGGCGATGCTCGCCACCATGGGCATTAACGACCCCAATGTCGAATACTCCGAAGACGAACCGTTCGTTCCCGATCCCGATCCATCGGACGGCGACTTTTCCTTCGACCTGAACACATTTAACCCGTCGATATGGGAGACCGGCACTTTCAATGCCTCAGACAGCACTTTCGTTGCCGGACAGTATGGGTTCGGAGGGTGGCAATACAACAAGCCAATCGACCTTTCCGGTTACAAATACATTGTCGCCGTACTTGCCGAACCAGAGAGCAACGGTGTGGAGTTCAAGGTCTTTGACACGCCAAGCTACTGGGAGGTTCCCTACGCGGCTAAGTTCAACGGAGGCACTCTCATAGTGGCTGAGCTTGACGGAATGATGAAGAATCTCGAATTCGGCATACAAGCCCTCGACACCTCCAGAATATACCGCGTAGGATTCTGGGCATACGGGGGCAAGCCTATACGGATCAAACATGTATATGCCACCAACAGCGATCCTTACAGCCTCGCACTGACCTTAATGCAGGATGAAGCGGCCGGTCAGGCCGTATTCGATCTGACAGGTCGAAAAGTGGCTACTTCCGACCGTAAGCAAAGCCTCGCACAAGGTATTTACATATCTGCCGGAAGGAAAATCGCTGTCGGAAGATAAAACGCCCCCTGCTTTTACATTTTTTAAGCTTTAAATCACTATCTTTGTAAATACAATGGCTGATTCTGCCATAGCCGAATCAGCCTGTTTTTTAACCTTATTCAATAACAATCGAAATGAAACATAGTGTTTACTTAGCGGCAGTCTGCGCGATAATCTGCAATTCCGCCACCGGACTCGCGGCAGACCACACCCTTACAAGTCCCGACGGACGCATTGCTGTTGAAATCAACGATAACGGAGGCACTCCGTCATACTCCGTGACATACGATGGAAAGACATTCATAATGCCGTCGCACCTCGGCCTTCAGACAAACGGCGCAGACCTCTCATCCGGGCTTACACTCTCTGAAATATCGCCTGTGGAAAAAATCAGCGACCGCTATACACTTACGAATACTAAAAAAAGCGACATCGACGTATCGGCCAACCGCGCTGTATATACATTCAGCAAGGACGGCAAAAAGGTGATGGCCGTCACCTTCCATGTATCCGACAACGATGTCGCATTCAAATACACCGTATTCCCGAAGGGAGAGACACGCAGTTATGTGGTCGAAAGCGAGGCTTCCTCATTCAGGTTGCCCGAAGGTACCACCACATTCCTATGTCCGCAAAGCGGTCCTATGGGTGGATTCGCCAGGACTTCGCCCAGCTACGAGACATCCTACACTGTCGACGACACCATGGGCAAGAACGGCTGGGGCGAAGGCTATACGTTCCCATGTCTGTTCCGCAACGGCGACGACGGCTGGATCCTGATCTCCGAGACCGGAGTCGACGGGTCATATTGCGCGAGCCGCCTATTGTGGGACGACAAAGCCGGAGAATACAGGATCGGTTTCCCGCAACCGGGCGAGATGAACGGCCTCGGCTCTGTAATGCCGGGCATACCGCTTCCGGGCGACACCCCGTGGCGCACCATCACTTTAGGCAACTCGCTCGCGCCGATTGTGGAGACTACCATACCCTTCGATGTCGTGACGCCGAAATACTCGCCGAGCAAACGTTATGAACCAAGCAAAGGCTCATGGAGCTGGATCATAAAAATGGACCCGAGCTGCAACTTCGACGAGCAGAAACGCTACATCGACTTCTCATCTGAAATGGGCTACAACACGGTTCTCGTCGATGCACTTTGGGACACACAGATCGGCTACGAAAAGATGGAGGAATTGGCTCGATACGGAAAATCGAAAAACGTCGACCTCTATCTTTGGTATAACTCCAATGGCTATTGGAACGACGCGCCACAGGGTCCACGCGGAAAAATGGACAATGCCGTTGCACGGCGCAAGGAGATGAAATGGATGCACGACAACGGCATCAGAGGCATAAAAGTAGACTTCTTCGGTGGCGACAAGCAGGAGATGATGCGACTTTACGAGGACATCCTCACCGATGCCAACGACTTTGGTCTGCAGGTCATATTCCATGGATGTACCCTGCCACGCGGTTGGGAACGAATGTATCCCAACTATGCCGCTTCTGAAGCAGTGCTGGCAAGCGAAAATCTGCACTTCTCGCAGGGAAGTTGCGATGCCGAAGCATTCAACGCCACTCTCCATCCATTCATACGCAACACTGTGGGCAGCATGGACTTCGGTGGAAGCGCTCTTAACAAGTACTACAACGCCGACAATGCTCCGAGAGGATCGAAGCGAATCACCTCCGACGTATTCGCTCTCGCCACCGCCGTGCTGTTTCAATCGCCCGTCCAGCACTTTGCCCTCGCCCCGAACAATCTTACCGACGCTCCAGAATGGGCCATCGGATTTATGAAAGAGGTGCCGACCACATGGACCGACACTAAATTCATCGACGGCTATCCGGGAAAGTATGTTATATTGGCCCGACTCAACGGCGACAAATGGTACATTGCCGGAGTAAACGCACAGCAGGAACCAGTAAAAGCCACATTGACCCTCCCGATGCTTACTCCCGGAGCGGAAGTGACCGTATATTCCGACAACGACAGTCTCGAAGGTAAAAAAAGCACCCAGAAACTAAATAAAAAAGGTGAGATAAAAATCTCAATCCCCACCGGTGGTGGAATCCTTATCGTCGGAAACGCTTCAACTAAATAAACTACCTATTTGACATGAGACACAGCAAACCAACCCTCTTAAAGACCGCCATACTATTATTAGTATCGGTTTTTGCCGCCATGCCGGCATCATCAAACGACTTAAAACTCTGGTATGACCGCCCGGCATCAAAATGGCTTGAGGCACTACCTTTGGGCAACTCACATTTGGGAGCCATGATATATGGAGGCGTAAATGTGGAGACCATACAGCTCAACGAAGAGACATTCTGGTCAGGCTCCCCGCACGACAATAATCCTGCGGAGGCCAAAGCACACCTCCAGGAAGTCCGCGACCTCATATTTAGCGGGCAAGAACTTGAAGCAAAAGCTCTGACCGACAAATACTTCTTCTCCGGCAAACATGGCATGCGCTTCCTTCCGTTAGGCGATATCAGACTCTCGTTCGCCGATTCTGAGAACTATTCCTCCTACCGTCGCGAACTTGACCTGTCAACAGCTCTGTCCACCACGGAATATGAAGCCAACGGTGTCAAATTCAAGCGCGTCACATTCGCATCGCAGGCCGACAACGCCATCATTATGCATCTGACTGCCGACAAAAGCAAGGCCTTATCATTCACAGTGGCATACGACTCACCCTTTGAGCACTCCACGTCAGTCAATGGCGCCACCATCACGTCAACCGTCAAAAATGTAGAGCAGGAAGGAGTAAAGCCGGGATTGACAGCCCGGTGCAGTATAAAAGTAGTCACCGATGGACACGTGGCCGACAAAGAATCCGAACTTGCCGTCGACAACGCCACTTCAGCTACAGTATACATCGTAGCCGCCACTAATTTCGTCAACTACAATGACATTAGCGCAGATCCATCGGCAAGAAATGAAGCCTCGCTTAAGAAGGTCGACGGGATCCCGTTCAATAAGCTGCTCAAACGCCATCTCGAAAAATACCAAAGTCAGTTTGGACGTGTATCTCTGACTCTGCCATCGACAGATGCGTCGGAGTTGCCTACCAACAAACGCCTTGAGGCATTTCCGGCCACCGGCGACGACCTCTCGCTTGTGGCACTGATGATGCAGTATGGACGCTATCTGCTGATATCGTCGTCGCAACCCGGAGGACAGCCGGCAAATCTGCAGGGCATGTGGAATGACAAAATAAATGCTCCGTGGGACTCGAAGTACACTATAAACATAAATACGGAGATGAACTACTGGCCAGCCCTCGTAGGCAATCTCGTCGAGACCCAGCAACCGCTCATATCCATGGTCAACGATCTGAGCAAGACAGGAGCAGTAACCGCAGAGACTATGTATGGATGCCGTGGATGGATGGCCCACCACAACACTGACCTATGGCGCATAGCCGGACCTGTCGACGGCACAGAATGGGGCATGTTTCCCACAGGGGGTGCATGGCTCGCCACACATATATGGCAGCAATATCTCTTCACCGGTGACAAGCAGATGCTTGCCGACAATTTTGATATACTGAAAGGCGCGTCGGACTTCCTGCTCGACTACGCCCGGAAGCATCCCGACCACGGTTGGCTCGTGACAGTACCCACCGTATCTCCGGAACATGGTCCGGCAGGCAAAGCCACGACTCTGACCGCCGGTACGACGATGGACAATCAGATCATGCTTGACATACTTTCAGCCACCCTCGCGGCCTACGATATTCTCGGCAAAAACGACAGCCAATACACCGCACGGCTTCGCAATGCCATAGACCAACTTCCGCCCATGCAGATCGGACGCTACGGACAGCTGCAGGAATGGATCATCGACGGCGATGACCCGAACGACGAACACCGCCACATATCGCATCTTTACGGACTGTATCCCTCAAATCAGATATCCCCATACTCACATCCCGAACTGTTCACCGCCGCAAATAACACCCTGAACCAACGCGGCGACATGGCCACCGGATGGAGTCTTGGATGGAAGATTAATTTCTGGGCCCGAATGCTCGACGGAAACCACGCATTCAAGATCATCAAAAACATGCTGCACATACTACCCGACGACGGCGCCGCACGTGAATTCCCGGACGGACGTACCTACCCGAATTTATTCGACGCGCACCCGCCATTCCAGATTGACGGCAACTTCGGATGCTCGGCCGGCATCTGCGAAATGTTGCTCCAAAGCCACGACGGAGCAGTGCACATACTGCCGGCTCTCCCCGACTCCTGGACAGAAGGCGAGATAAAAGGACTCCTCGCACGCGGTGGATTTGAAGTCGACATAACCTGGAAAGATGGCAAGCCCGGCAAAGCCACTGTCAAATCGACCATCGGAGGCACCCTTAGATTGCGCTCATACTGGCCTCTTAAAGGACGTGGACTTAACGAGGCTTCAGGCAAATGCCCCAATGCACTCATGGCATCGGCTGACATCAAGGAGCCTATACGCTCATCCGAACTCAAAGAGTTCAGACTCATGGACCTTAAACCGGTGTACGAATACGACCTCGACACTAAGGCCGGAAATACATACACGTTAACCATATCAGAATAACCGATGAAACAATTAATCCTAGAGTCATTACTAAGTGTGGGAATTATGTCGGGATGCTTCACAGCCGGCGCCCAGGAAGCCCTGTACCCGAACACATTCCCACTCTCCGACGTGACCCTGCTCGACGGACAGTTCAAACATGCCCAGAACCTGAACGTGGAGGTCCTGCTTAAATACGATGTCGACAGACTCCTCGCACCATATCTAAAAGAAGCGGGGTTAACTCCAAAAGCTGAAAGTTTCTCTTGCTGGGACGGCTTGGACGGACATGTCGGCGGACATTATCTTTCGGCACTTGCCATACATTATGCCGCCACCGGAAATCCTGAGATGAAGAAACGCATGGACTACATGCTCTCTGAACTCGACCGGTGCCAGAAGGCCAACGGCGACGGCTATGTAGGAGGTGTGCCCAACAGTGCCGCACTTTGGCCGGAAATCAATAAAGGCAATGTCGGCATAGTATGGAAATATTGGGTTCCCTGGTACAACGTACATAAGATATACGCCGGCCTCCGCGACGCATGGCTCTACACAGGCAATACCGATGCCAAGCGCATGTTCCTCAAACTATGCGACTGGGGTATGGAAGTGATAGCTCCCCTCGACGACAAGCAGATGGAAGCCATGCTTGACAATGAATTCGGCGGTATGGATGAAGTATATGCCGACGCGTATGCCATGACCGGCGACAACAGATACCTTGACACAGCCCGACGCTTCGCCCATCACTGGCTTCTTGACAGCATGGCTAAAGGCGTGGACAATCTTGACAACAAACACGCCAACACCCAAGTGCCTAAAGTAGTCGGCTACCAGCGAATCGCAGAACTGTCAGGCGACAAAACATTCCGCGACGCTTCAGAATTTTTCTGGCACACCGTGGTCGACACAAGATCACTGTCGATAGGCGGCAACAGCCGGCGCGAACACTTTGCATCAGCCGACGACTGCATCAGCTACGCCACCGACCGTGAAGGTCCGGAATCATGCAACACCAACAATATGCTGAAGCTTACGGAAGGCCTGTTCAGAATGACAGGCGATGCCCGTTATGCCGATTACTACGAACGCGCCCTATACAACCACATCCTGTCGACACAGCATCCTGACCACGGAGGCTATGTCTACTTCACTTCCGCCCGTCCGGGACACTACCGCGTATACTCGCAGCCAAACAGCGCCATGTGGTGTTGTGTCGGAACCGGAATGGAGAACCATGGCAAATACGCTCAGTTTATCTACACCCATTCCGGCGACAGCCTTAATGTCAATCTTTTTATTCCGTCACGCCTTGAATGGAAAGAAAAAGGGATCTCTTTGACACAAAACACCTCCTTTCCCGATTCCGACACCGTATCAATAACCGTAAATACAGCCAAAG
>CANOLV010000016.1 GCA_947567425.1 uncultured Porphyromonadaceae bacterium
GGGCGCAAAGATAGTAAAAAAAAATGGATTGACCTATATGACTGCATAATAAATGACGCAATCGGTTAATAAATAGCAACTTTTAGATTTTATTATTCCTTTTTGACCGGCCATCCGTCGTATGTCGGTGCCGTAAGATGTGCCGGAGAATTGCCGTCCGTGCCGAATAAGGTGGCGGTCAGAGGTGTTTATTCGCGTTTTTTCGTTAATTTTGCAAAATGTCAGGCGATGGCTCTATGAACTTTTGAAGCGGTGCCGACATTTACTAATAAACGGATAATCTCTTAATTACAATGGCAGAATCCAATTTCATAGATTACGTAAAGATAATGTGCCGTTCTGGAAAAGGCGGTGCCGGATCCAGACACTTTTATCGGGCTAAATATATACCTAAAGGAGGACCAGACGGCGGCGACGGCGGCCGTGGGGGACACATAATTCTCCGGGGCAATAAAAATATGTGGACTTTGCTCCCGTTGAAATTCCAGCGTCACGTATTTGCGGGCAACGGTCAGGCGGGATCCGCCAACCGCAGCTCCGGTAAGGACGGGGAGGACAAGGTGATCGAGGTGCCGTGCGGAACTGTGGTGTTCGATGCCGAGACCGGTGACTTCCTGTGTGAGGTGACTTCCGACGGAGAGGAGATAAAACTGCTCCGGGGCGGCAGGGGCGGACTGGGCAACTGGAACTTCAAGAGTTCTACGAACCAGACTCCACGCTACGCTCAGCCTGGTGAACCGGCTATTGAAAAGACTGTGATTCTTGAACTGAAACTTCTTGCCGATGTCGGTCTGGTGGGATTTCCGAATGCCGGTAAGTCCACGTTGTTGTCGTCGATTTCCGCCGCCCGGCCTAAAATAGCCGATTATCCGTTTACGACCATGGAGCCTCAGCTGGGCATAGTAAGTTACCGCGACAACCGCTCTTTCGTCATGGCGGATATTCCCGGCATAATCGAAGGCGCGAGCGAGGGAAAGGGGCTTGGCCTTCGGTTCCTGCGTCATATCGAGCGTAACGCCGTGCTGCTGTTCATGGTGCCGGCCGACGCCGACGACATCAAGCGTGAATACGAGATACTTCTTAATGAAGTAGGGCAGTTCAACCCGGAACTTATGGATAAGCCCCGTGTATTGGCCATAAGCAAGAGCGACATGCTTGACGACGAGCTTATGGACGAACTGTCAAAAGACCTGCCGGAAGGGGTAGAGCATGTGTTCATTTCGTCAGTGACGGGATTTGGAATCTCGGCCTTGAAGGATCTGTTATGGCGTGCCATAACAGATGAGTCCAATAAGATAGAGACGGCCTCCATCACCCACCGTAGACTCGACGGGCATCATAGGGTGCGGGAAGAGGATGAGTTTATTTTTGAAAATGAACTCCCTGAACCACCCACCGACGATGAACTGGCCGAGGACGATTGGGAAGAGGATTGGGATGAGCAAGCCTGGGAATATGAAGACCCCGAACAGTAGCGGTGATGAATTTCTGATACCTCTTTTCAGAGGGTCGAAAGTCGATGTGTTTACCACCTGCAGAGGTGAGATTAATAACAGCGGAGATCCTTATTCGGGATTTTCGCTGTGTAATTATACCGGTGATGCTGAAGAGCATGTGGATGCATGCAGGCGGATGCTTGCCGACAGGCTCGGTGTGGATGCGTCCGGAATTGTCGTTCCGCGCCAGACACATGGCTCACGATGCGAGACGGTCTGCGGACCGGCGGGTCAGGATGCAGACCTTTACGGAGTGGATGCTCTTGTCACGTCCGGTGCGGGAGTCGTAATAGGCATCAATACGGCAGACTGTCTTCCGGTTGTGCTTGTCGACGATGTCCGCGGGGTCGCAGGAGTAGCACATGCCGGATGGCGTGGAGCTTTGGCCGGAGTTGTGCAGGAGACTGTGCGTAAGATGCTTTGCCTTGGCGCGGAGCTTGATGCCGTAGAGGCATTTATGGGCCCGTGTATCTGCACCGGTTGTTTTGAGGTCGGGGATGAGGTTTCGTCGAGATTTCCGACTGCAAATGTGCGGTGCTTCGGGAAGCCTCATGTGGATCTTGCAGGATATGTACGCGACAGGTTGCTTGACAGCGGAGTGTCGGTGATACACCTTCCCCGGGAGTGTACAAGGTGCAATCCCACGAAATATTATTCCGCACGGGCCATGGGCATAGCCTCAGGCCGCAATCTCACGTTTGCTGTCGTCAAGAAAAAGTCTTGACTACCATTTTTTCAGTTCGTAGCGATATGTCATACCGGATTTATCCCGGTAGGTCAGGGCCATGCGTGATGAGGTCAGTGACTCGATGTCGAGCATGTTGATTCCCGGAGTTAGCCCGGTGACCGGAAGGGGTGAGTACATGTCTGACTCCGCTGGATGGGCGTCGTCATGGTGCGAGAAGTTCAGTTCGAGCGTCCTGTCGTCATGCTCTGCCCAGGATCCCCACCTTATGTCGGTGTCGTGGTGCGGCAGTACCTGCCTCATGCAGAATACCGTGGTCTGAAACTGCCAGAATATGTCGCCGCGATACGATTGGTCAACGTTTCCGTCTACCTCGATGGATGTGAGTTTCCATGTGCCGAAGTATTCTCCTATGTCGCCGTTGTTGTGCGTGCATGACATCAGGCTGAAGAGCCCGATGATTATGGTGCATAGTGCTGTGGTGCGGAATGTCATTGTTTTGATGGGTTAAAAGAACCTTTATACGATACGGAGATTCCGAATCCGAAGGTGTCTCCATACATGTTGCCTCTGTCCATTGCCAGTTGGGCTTTGAATGTCCATCTTGGCAATGCCGGTGCTTGATATGTGCCTTCGACCATAAACGATGTCGTGTGTACGGTCGAGATCCGTGGTATGAATGAGTCGCCCCAGCTTTTGCGGTACGACACCATGGCCCGGTATCCTAAGCCGGAGCTTATGTGGCCTCTGGCCGCGAGGTGGAATCCTCTTACCCTGGTATCCGTGTAGCGGAGGTAACCGTCGGTGTTGTAGATGGTCGATTTGAGCATCGGGGTGCCTTGCGACATCCCGTAATAGGCATAGCCGTTGTAGAAATAGTTGTTGTAGTATGTGTCGGCACCTGTGGCCTGGCCGGGGATCGTGGTGCCGGGATTATCGCCGGGGGCCCAATGGATGGGGCCTGACTGGTTGGTGAAGTCGAGATATTCTATGACCGCCCCTTCGATTATTCCTTTGTCCGACGATTTATATTCGATGCCCCAGAGTCCGTCAAAACCGTTTAGTTTTCCGATTCCGGAACCGTCTTCCCAAGGCCATTGGAAATAGGCTTTGAGGGCGTGTCCCGACTTGAATTTGCAGGTAGCCATCATGTCCCAGCTTCCGAGATGGTTGCCGTCATAAAAATTGTCGCCTCCATGAGGAAACATCATGTTGAAGAAATCTTTCAGTCTCAGAGGGCTATCCTGCTCGAACAGGATCTGTCCTCCGGAATAAAATTTCTGATGTCCTGCAAATTGTGCCACGGCCTGCATGCCGACAGTTACCGATAGAGGCATGTCGGGTCGAGTGCGGAAGTAGCAACGTTTGTAGTTGGCCCACCGTCCGGTGGTTATGAATGCGTTGTAGTAGTTAAAGTGATGTTTAAGCCAGCCGTTGTCGGTCGGTTTTCCAAAAAAGAAGTTGCCGTTTATCTGAACCCAACCTCCGGTATAGGGTATGTCGACAAAGTCGATGAATCCGATTCTGACTCCCGGCATAGGTCGTGCGTTGGCGCTCCATGTGATGTCGCCGCTTGAGAGCGCATCGTCAAGCAGGGCGGAGCCTACTTCCTTTAAGCCTAATGTCATAAACACTTTCCGGTGGCGGATCTCGCCGTATAACTGCTGGATCCATGCCCTTGACGGATGCAGGTCGTGCGACGACCATTCATCGGCTTTGCGGTCAAACATTGAATAGGAGGTGGATGAAGCCGCGTCGAGAATGATGTCGGCTCCAAATCCGAATCCCCACCGTCCGGACATTGCCGTCGGTCGGTTCAGGTAGGTCCTCGACAGTACGGTGGAGGTTTGGGTGACGACTCCGAATCTGTTTGAAGCCATGTAGTAGGGGGCGAAGTCGCCGGTGCCTGTGTTCACCCACAGTTCCTCGCCGTATTCGATCGGTTCGGCCGCAGTCGCTGCCGTGGCAGTGGCTGTGACGGAGAGAAGTAAGGCCGCCAGCCTTTTGGCGGTGGACATCAGCTGTTGTTGTTTGATGATAGGAATGTGCCGATATGCCGTCCTTTTTTTTCTTCGAAAATGTCTTCGATGGCGAAGAATATACCGCTTTCCTCCACATCGCCGAATTCGTCGTTGATGGCGGTGCCGAACATTTTCATCGAAGGTGACAGGCTCATGTAGGCATTGACCAGGGGCGGAATGTTGTAGCCGTGGTCGCGGATGGCTTTGTTAAGGATTTTGTAGTCGTCCTTGAACGTTTCTCCTGTGAACACTGCTTTCATGGCGGCATTGTCCATGTGGGTGCTCAGCGGAGTGATCGGTTCCACGAGGCGCTCATCGTCAGGAAAGTGCTTAGAGAGGAAGTACAGGATCATGTTGCGGCATTCGGGATTGTAGCTCGGATACATGGTCACCTTTCCGAACAGGTATTTTATCCGGGGGTATACCACGGTAAGCGCTCCAAGACCGTCCCAAAGATTGTCAAGGGTGTAAAGGGCGGTGGCGCCGGCCCGCGAGGATTGATATTCATATCTGACGAATGAGCGTCCGAGCTCAAGTGTGTAGGGCAGATATTCCGATAGGAATCTTTGCGAGAACTTGAACATGTGGGCTGTGGCTATCCTCGGCGTGCCGTCGGGATTCATTTTGATCTGGTCGCCGGTGATGAACCTGTAGCCTCCAAGAATCAGTTTGTCGACAGGATCCCATACTATCAGCTGTTGGCATGGGGGATCCATGGTGTCGAAGTCGTCAATGTCACACTCTTTTCCGGTGCCTCCTCCGGCCGTGCGGAAGGCTATCTCGCGCAGACGTCCGATCTCGCGCATTACGTTAGGTGCGTTAAGTGAATTGACTATGTATATTTTGTTGCCACCCTTATTGGTGTCGCGCAAAAATCTTTCGTGAACGAGTTCGCTCTCGATGAGTTCTACCGGTATGGGGTCGATAATTTGTTTATCTTTCATCGCTGATGTGCTTTTTGTCGAGTGAGTCTTTTAAACTATAGACAATTTTCTTCACAGCTTTCGCTTCCAATAAAGCAGAATGTCCGCCGCTGAGCCTCTCCCATGGAATCGGCTTGCCTGCGACGATGGTGAAGCGTGCATTTCGGCTCCGGAATATTTCTCTGGGCAGGTAAATCATTTCAATATTGAACTTAAGCCCTGTCCATGTCCGGAACTTTGCAAAATTATAAAAAAATGATGAATTCTGTCCGTCGAAATAGACCGGAATTATGTCGCGATTGAACTGCACGGCCTTATTTATGAACATTTTTTGCCATTTTAGGTCTTTGATTCCATCTTTTTGCTTTCTGGAAACCATTCCTGCGGGAAACATGATTACCGGACCGTCGCCGGCCATGCACCGATCGATGTCGGATGTGGCCTGCCGGCTTTGCTTGCCATGTTTGTTGATTGGCAGAAACACGTCGCTAAGCGGCTTTACCGCAGTCAGCAGGTCGTTGACGATGAAGTGCATGTCAGGACCGTAGATGCTGTTGACCCAATGGATCATGGCTATTCCGTCAAGTCCTCCGAGCGGATGGTTGCAGACGATCAGCACTCTCGAATCCGACGGATCCGGACGTTGGCCCTCGAACCTGTAACTTACGTTGAGGTCCTTCAGCACTGCATCGCAGAATTCTGCACCTGTCTTTCCTCTTGTGCGGTTCAATATGCCGTTGAGTTCGTCTTGACAGATGGTGCTTTTCAGCCATTGTATGAGCGGACGGGGGATGAAACGTGCATACGACGGCACGCGGTCATGGATGACCGCTTCAACGTCGACTTTCAATTCGCTTGCCGTTTTTCCGCTGTTGTCCGTTTGATTCATAATGCAAATTTAGTAAAATTCCCATGTGCGGCAAATTGCATCAATCAAAAAGCTTGGAATCAATGTCGGTTCCAAGCTTTTGAGTATTGTCAGTGTATTGGTTGGAGCTATTGTACAGTTCCGTTGTTCTGCGATTTAAACGAATCTTTAAGACCTCGTCCAAACAGAATCCACGCGCTTGCGGCACATACGGCAAGGAATACAAAACCTGCTAAGATCATAACTTTCCTCGGTTTGGATGCTTTTACCGGTACTGTCGCAGGCTCGATGACGGCGTAGACAGGGGTGTTTTCCTGGACTTTTGCCCGTGCGGCCTGAAGCTGCTGGGCCGTGGTGTTGTACAGGTTAAACGCCAGTTGGGCTTCGTTGCGGAGACGCTCTTCTTCGGTCTTTCGCGAGTTCAGCGATATTCCGTGGTTCTTGTCGACATACTCCGCATATTTTTGCTGTGCTTCGTAGTAGTCGGCGCGAGCTTCTTCGTTGATCTGTTTGGCATACTCCATGTCGTGACGGGCTTTGTTTGTGCGGTATTCCGTCACGTACTCCTTCAGATTGTGGGCCACGGAGTCGGCGAGCATGGCCGACACGAGTGGATCCTGCATTGTGGCTGTGATGGTGATCACGTAGCTTTTGGAGTCGACGTTAACGCCTATACGCTCGCCGAGCGACTGCACTATGGCATCTTCGTCGGCGGTGAGCATGAACGGATTCCGGCCTTCGCCCTGTTCGGGTTCATCGTCAATAAACAGTGATTTGACGCCTCCGATAGCTTTGCCGGGGAGTCCCATTATGACGCCCCACCACGGCGATGAAGTATAGTTCTCGATATAGTCGGCCACGGTTATAACAGAGTCGCCTTCCGCCTCTTTGACCTTTACGTCAAATAGACCTACCGAGAAAGGTATTGACTTTACTACGTCCGGATAGAGGTCGGGATAGACGGCGTCTATCGATGATCCGCTTCCGAGATTCACGCCGGCCATTGAAGCCAATGCTCCGAGTCCGCCGCTCATCTTGCTTTTCCCGTCAGAAACCTCGGGTGCGAGTTTTACGGTGGTGGTATATTCTTTGGGTATGGAAAATGCAACGATAATTCCTACTATGGCTGCTATTCCGGCCCAGCGGAATAGCATACGCCGCTCGGCCCATAATTTTTGAGCCAGTTCCATAAGGTCAATTTCCTGCTCTTCCGTATCCATATAATCGGGTCTTTCTTTATCTTCCATTTTGATCGTTTTGAATGTCCGCTGGAGAATTATTTAAACAGGTTGGCGATTGTGGCTCCCATGAGTCCGATAGAAGCGGCCGCGGTGGTAATAGAGAGTATCTCCTGCAGTTTCACCGGATTCTTGTGCTTGGACGGTATGATGATATGGCATCCGGGTTCAATCGGGGTATTGCCTTTTGCCTTTGCCACGGTGCCGTTCATGTATACGATGAATGCCTTTGACTTTTTGGCTGACGATCCATAACCTCCCGCCTGCTCGATATAGTACTTCAGCTTTTTGCCGCTCTGGAACACTACCGTGTTAGGGAACATCACGTCGCCCGATATTTTCACGGTATTGTTCATTTCGGGAATGAACAGCTCATCGCCTTCCTGCAGTACGAGGTCCATGCTCGATCCGGGGTTGGCGAGGGCTTTGTCAAGTTCGATGCCGACGGTGTAGCGCGTAGCGGTCATCAATTTCGACATGGATATCGAGTCGCCGCCTTCTCCTGCCTGATTGGCCGCTGCAAGCTTAATGGCTTCATTGCGTGCGGCTATTTCATCTTCGGTCATTCTGCGGCTGAGGTGCGCACCTCTGATGTATGCCTGCGGGGTCAGACCTCCTGCGCGTTTTACGAGGTCGCTTAACCGCTCGTTCTTTACGGTGAGCGTGTAGCCTCCGCCGAACTGTACTTCGCCGTCGATGGTGACGCGTTTTTGAGTCTGGTAGTTTGGCGAGCGTCTGACTTCTACGATGTCGTAAGGCTCAAGTAGAAATCCTTTTTTGCCGTTGACCACAAGGCCGTTTTCAAGATCGAATGAGAAGAGCTGGGCTGTCTGGTTGCCGCTCTTCAACGCTGCCGGATCATTGATGCGGCGCGACACGTCAAGGCGTGCGGTCGACGCTCCGCGGATCAGTCCGCCGGCCATTACTATCAGGTCTTCGACTGTGGTGTTGTCGGCGTAGGGGAACACTCCGGGACGGGCCACCATTCCGCTGATGGTAAGTGTGCCTCGGTCCTCCATCTCCTGTATGCTCGGAATGACGATCATGTCATTGCGGCGCAGCGCGATGTCGGGAGCCGTGCCGGCCATGATAGCTCCGAGGTCGAGTGGTATGACTTCAAGCTGCAGGTTCTGGCCTTCGCGATAAAGAATCACACGTGTGGTGTAAGCGTCTTCCATAAGTCCTTCGGCGGCATTGACGAGATCTTTCACAGTGTTCAATTCGCTTGAAAGCGCGTACATGCCCGGGCGGAACACCGATCCTTTGAGCTCGACTCTATTGGCGTAACGGTCGAGGATAGTGCCCACGCTTACTATGTCGCCGTTGTTGAGGCGGTAGGTGTCAAAGTCGGCGTTGGCAATGTTGAACAGTTCATTTTCGCGTCCGGTCTGTCTGGCCAGGCGAATCTGGTCGGTATAGGCGTCGCCGGTGAAGCCTCCTGCATAATCGATGAGGTCCTTGATGGTCTCTTCGGGGTTCATTTCGTAGTACATCGGACGCTTGACGTTGCCGTCGATGCTGACCAGCTGGCTGTAGGGGGGCACTATGATCACGTCGCCTTCCTGAAGCCTTATGTTCCCGTCCTGTTTGCCTTCAAACAGATAGTCGTAGATGTCGATATGCTTTATCACCTTGTTGTTGCGCACGAGTTGTATGTCGCGCATGGTTCCGAGGTCGTTTATGCCGTTGGCTTTGTATAGAGCGTGGAACACGGTGGAAAATGGCGACAGACGGTAGGTTCCGGGTACTGCCACTTCGCCCATGATGTTGATCTGTATGGTGCGCACCTGTCCTAAGGTGACGTTGATGTCCGAGTCGGGATCCTCGCCGCCGATGCCGGAATATTTTCCTGCAAAAGCGTCGCGTATGTGATTGTTGGCTTCTGCGATAGTCATTCCGTTCAGGTAAATCGGACCGATCTGGGAGATCATTATGCGTCCTTCTGGCGATATGGTCTGGCGAAGGTGGTCTTCGTTTGCTCCCCAGATGTCGATCACCACTTCGTCGCCGGGGCCGAGACGATAGTTTTGCGGTGTGGCAAGATTCTCGTTTGGCTCGAATGTGAGTTGGGGATTGGTGAATATCGAGTGTCCGTAGATCTTTCTTGCGGACACGCGGTCATTGTTGCCTTTGTCTACTTCACGGCCTACGTCGGTAAGTTCGGCCGCCGATACCTCTGTCGATGCGTCGCGCTGTCTGTCACGGTTGTTTTGTGCTACAGTTTTGTCTGCGACGTTTGTGTCACTTCCTTGCGACTCTTCAAATCTGGCTTTCAGACGTTCCACCTGGGCAGGGGTCACTCCTTTGGCGATAAGCTCATTGCCTATCTGGCGATGTGATTTTCCCGCGGCGGTCTGTTGTTTTACATACTCTAACACTTGGTCGTCTGTCATTGCATTGATTGCGGTGACTGATGACATCGCCATAGCTATGGCAAGTGCTAAAACTCTAATTTTCATTATACTGTCGTTTGGGATTATGATTTTATATGCATTGTGAATAGGCAACGTGCCTTTGCGGGCATTAATTGTCAGCTGCAAAATTAGTAATTAATTTACTTACAAACAAATATGGATGCTTATTAATGAGCCTGCAAAAATAAGTTGTAAAGTAATGGCATAAAATAAAAGGGACCGCCATTGAGCGAAATTGCTCCCCGAGGCGGTCCCTGCAAGCTGTGATTCGGGATTATTGTCTTAAATCTCGGTCGGTTTGGCTGTCAAAGCGGCCGGATTTTGAATTCGATATTTTATGAATGATGCTTTTGGTACTCGTACTGGAGTGTCAGTGATGGCTGGTCGCACACTTCTGCCGGGCCGAAGTACTGGATCGGGCCTGGGTATATGAATGAAGTGTTGAGCGCCCATGAGTCGCGCATTGCGGCGAACTTCTGGAACGGTGCTCCATCGAGAGTGACGAGAGCCTTTTGTATCACGGGCTTCATCATGCCGTGGCGGCGCTCCATGTTCATCATCATCGTGATAGGTATACCGCCGCTTACCCACTGTACTGAAGGCTTGGTCAAGCCGCGTACGCTTGACATGTAGCCGGTGACTCCGGCGCGGATGAGGCATGCGGCGTTGAATCCGAGCGCATAGCAGTAGTCGGCGTCGAAGTTAGATGGGTCGGCGCAGCGTCCTTCATATCCGAAGAAGTGGAACATGCTGGCAAACTTGCCTACATAGCGTCCTTCCGACTTAAGCTGGTCGAGACGGCGTGCTACCATGTGGCCGAGAAGCTTTTCGGTCTCGATGAGCGACACCTGGACATTGCCGTGGGGGTCGCGGTCGAGGCAGAGCTGATGTGCCACGCCTTCGGGGAGGCTTGCGAATATGGCTGAATTGTCGGCGCTGAGACGGTCGATGATCCAGCTGATCTGGTTGGACTGTTCTACCTTGGCAAATTCGTCGGCATTCTGGGCCATGAGGTCGTTAAGCTCGGCGATGAGTGCCTTCATGGCGGGGATGAACTCGATGAGGCCTTCCGGGATGAGTACGGTTCCGAAGTTCATGCCTTTGGCTGCGCGTGCGGCCACTACGTCGGCTATGTTGTTTACTATGTCGTTGAGCGTTTGCTTCTTGGCCTCTACCTCTTCTGAGATTATGCAGACGTTGGGCTGGCACTGCAGGGCGCATTCGAGTGCGATGTGGCTTGCCGAACGACCCATGAGTTTGATGAAGTGCCAGTATTTTTTAGAAGAGTTGCAGTCGCGCTGGATGTTTCCGATGACTTCGCTGTACACTTTTGTCGCGGTGTCGAAGCCGAACGATGTTTCGATGACTTCGTTCTTGAGGTCGCCGTCGATGGTCTTGGGGCATCCGATCACCTGTACTCCCGCGTTGATGGCCTTGTAATATTCGGCGAGGATAGCGGCGTTGGTGTTGGAGTCGTCGCCTCCGATTATCACGAGAGCCTTGATGTTGAGTTCTTTCAGGATTTCGAGGCCTTTGTCGAATTGGGCCTGGGTCTCCAGCTTGGTGCGTCCGGAACCGATTATGTCAAATCCTCCGGTATTGCGGTATTCGTCGATTATGTCGGCGGTAAGTTCTTTGTACTGGTGGTCAACGAATCCGCCGGGGCCCATAAGGAAGCCGTACAGGCGGCTGTCGCGATGGATTTTCTTGATTCCGTCGAAAAGACCGCTGATCACATTGTGGCCGCCGGGGGCCTGTCCGCCCGAAAGGATTACTCCTACGTTTATCGGTTGTCCTTTTACCGGTGAGCCGTCTTTTTCGAAATGAATTTCCGGCAGTCCGTAAGTGTTGGGGAACAATGCTTTGATTTCCTCCTGGTCAGCAACAGACTGAGTAGCTTTTCCCTCGACAGCCTTAACTGCCCCAGTAAGCACGATAGGCAACTTGGGCTGGTAAGCCGCGCGGGCTTTTTGAAGTGCACTCTTCTTCATCTTTTAGTAATTATGGTTTAATATTGATTGTAGTAATTTCAGAGTGCAAATTTCGTAAAAAAATATCAATATATCAACTTATCCTATAGATAATAAAGTCATCAAATATTAAATAGTTTATAAAAACAGGCTGTCGGGGAAGTGAAATGTGTGTATAGCTGTCTCAATTATTGTTAAAATCATGGAATATCGGATGCTTAATGGCCTTATCGGTCGGTGTCTGTTTTTAAAATGGCTTAAAAAAGGGTCTGACTTTCGTCTAAAATCCGTATATTTGCACCTCATAATTAAAAAATGAGAAGCCGTTAATGTTACAGCAGATAATTTCTGAATCAAATATAAAGCAGGTGCGCAAGTTGCTTGAAGAAAGCGAACGGATAGTGATCACTTGCCACAAGTCGCCCGACGGCGATGCGATAGGTTCGTCGCTCGGACTCGCACACACGCTTTCCAATATAGGGAAGGAGGCGAAAGTGGTGACTCCTGACCGCCCGCCGCGCAATCTTCGGTGTCTGCCGGGTATAAAGGATATTGTGCCGTTTACCCAGTATCCCGACTTCGCCCATCAGCTTCTTGAGGACGCCGACCTGATATTCTGTCTTGACTTCAACGCGCTTTACCGTGTCGACCGTATGCGCGACGAGCTGGCCGCCACCCATTGTCCCAAGATAATGGTTGACCACCATGAGGGTCCGGAGCCGTTTGCCGACGTCATAATCTCGCATCCCGAGCAGTCGTCGACATCGGTGCTCGTGTTCAGGCTTCTTTGCAGGCTTGAACTGTTCAACAGGATCGACCGCAAGGCCGCCACGTGCATCTACACTGGAATGATGACCGACACCGGCAATTTCACTTATAATTCCAACGACCCCGACCTCTATATAATCATCGCCGAGCTTCTCCACAAAGGAGTCAACAAGGATGAGATATATAAGAAGGTGATGAACACCAAGACGGCCGATGTGCTCAAACTGCATGCCTATGCCGTAGCCGAGAAGATGGAGCTGTTTCCCGAACTGCATACCGCGCTTATCGTGCTCCGTCAGGACGACCTGAAGCGGTATGACTATCATCCGGGCGACGATGAGGGGCTTGTCAATATGCCTCTGGGTATTGAGAACATGGTCTACTCCGTGTATCTGCGCGAGGACACGAACCAGATAAAGGTGTCGACCAGAAGCACCGGCAATTTCCGTGCCGACCTTATTTGCCAGAATTTTTATAACGGAGGCGGTCATATAAACGCGGCCGGCGGCGAATTGCCCCCGGATCTGGATGCGGCTTTGGCAGTGTTCCGCTCGACATTCCCCACGATAGAAGAGTATTTGAAAGATAAACATTAGAAAATCAATGATAATAACCCTGACAATGAAAAGAATCAGAAACATAATCGCACTGTTTGCCGTTGCCGTGGCCTCCTGGACGATGGTCGGCTGCAACGATACAAAGAGCTATGCCGAGCGTCTTGCCGACGAGACCAAGTACATCAACGCCTATTTGGCTGACCAGAAAGTGGTGGGGTATGTTCCGGAGGACAGTATATTCGAGGTCGGTCCGGATGCTCCGTATTACCGTCTTGACGAGGACGGTAATGTCTACATGCAGGTGCTTAATGCCGGCGATAAGGACAATAAGGCTAAATACAACGATTTGGTGTATGTGCGCTTCACCCGCTATAATCTCGAATATTACGATTTGGCCAAATACCAGTACACCGACGAGCAGATTGAGTATGGATATGTGCCCGGCTTTCCCGAGGATCTGGGCGAGGGCAATGCCACCGATGTGACGTATAGCGAGCAGTTCCGCTATCAGAATTTCTCGTCAAGCTCCTCCTACCAATGGGGCGAGTGCATTCAGGTTCCGCTGGCTTTCCTCGGCTATGGTTGCGAAGTCAACATAGTGGTCCGTTCGGCCAACAGCCGTACTGACGAGATAGCCAATGTGATTCCATATCTGTACAAGGTGCGCTATTATAAGAGCAATATTTAGAATTTCGATATGCCTTGCCGGCTCCCGGCAAGGCATTGTTTACATTAAATAATATATATACATGGCGTTAATCAAGTCTATTTCAGGAATACGCGGAACTATCGGCGGAGCACCCGGCGATGGACTGAGTCCGCTTGACGTGGTGAAATTCACCGCCGCTTATGCACGGTTTATCAGTGAAAACACTACACGCACAGGTAAGACCATTGTCGTGGGCCGCGATGCCCGTCTGTCCGGTCAGATGGTGTTTGATCTGGTGGCCGGAACCCTTTGCGGAATGGGATTCGATGTCGTGAACATCGGACTCGCTACCACTCCGACCACGGAAATAGCGGTGACTATGGAGAAGGCATGTGGTGGAATCATAATCACTGCCTCGCACAATCCGAAGCAGTGGAATGCCCTTAAGCTTCTTAACGAAGAGGGCGAATTCCTCAACGATGCACAGGGCAAGGAGGTGCTTCGTATAGCCGCATCCGACGACTTTGAATTTGCCGATGTAGACTCCCTCGGACATGTATTCACCAATGACACCTATGGATCCAAGCATATCGAGGCCGTGCTCCGGCTCGGCCTTGTGGATGTAGAGGCGATAAAGAAGGCTGACTTTACGGTTGCTGTAGACGCGGTGAATTCGGTCGGCGGCGTGGTCATCCCGCAGCTTCTGCGTGCGCTCGGTGTCAGGAACGTCATAGAGCTTAATTGCGAGCCGACAGGCCGGTTTGCTCATACTCCCGAACCGATTCCGGAGAATCTTACACAGATATCCGACCTGATGCGCGACGGCAAGGCCGATGTCGGTTTTGTCGTGGATCCAGACGTAGACCGTCTGGCTATCGTGATGGAGAACGGTGAGATGTTTGTCGAAGAATATACGCTCGTAGCCGTGGCCGATTACGTGCTTCAGCACACGCCCGGATCTACGGTGTCCAATCTGAGTTCGTCAAGAGCTCTGCGCGATGTCACTAATGCGCATGGATGCTCTTATTCAGCTGCCGCTGTAGGTGAAGTCAACGTAGTCACCAAGATGAAGGAGACTGGCGCGGTCATCGGCGGTGAGGGCAACGGCGGTGTCATATATCCGGAGCTTCACTATGGTCGCGATGCATTGGTGGGAGTGGCATTGTTCCTGACGTTGCTCGCAAAGAGCGGAAAGAAAGTCAGTGAGCTGAAAAAGACTTATCCTGCCTACGCTATTGCCAAGAATAAGATAGAGCTGACCCCCGACATTGATGTCGATGCCATACTTGAGGCCATTAAGAAGAAGTATGCTTCGGAGACCATAACGGATATCGACGGAGTCAAGATTGATTTTGCTGATTCCTGGGTGCATCTGCGTAAGTCAAACACAGAGCCTATCATCCGTATATATTCCGAGGCCGCTACTATGGCCGAGGCCGATGCGCTTGCGCAGGACATAAAGGCCGTTATCGCTTCGCTGGCTTAGATTGATCGGGCGTGATTTTATGCGTAAAATATTAAGAGGTGCCAAGTCCGGCACCTCTTTTTTTTTGAATGACAACACGTCTTGTCTGTCGTGAACTGATTTTGGCTATAAGGGGCGTTCGGTTTCCGGCTCGATGTAGAAAAGGTCGCCATGTTCGTCGTCGACTTCGACACAGACCACCATGTGGCACGGTGTACGGTCGGTGGATCCGCCTTTCAGACTTATTCTGAGTTCATTGTCTTCAATCTCGATTTTGTAATATGGCGAGGAATAGCAATGGTCGGTTATTGTCCATTCCGATTTATCCGATGGATTCGAATGCCAGCAATTATCATTAAGGCATCCGTAGCCTACAACGTGCGTCGACCCGAATTTCAGATTCCTGTAATTCTTGCACTTGATTTTGAAGGAACAATCAGTCAGCGGATAATATATTTTGTGCTCACGCTTGTACGGAAACATTGTCTCTGTATTCAATTCAACATCTGATTCCCAGACCATGTATATGTCGTTTTGTTCCTCATCGTCCGTGCTATCCTGGGGTTCCGGATCAGATTCACATGACGCCATGGATAAGATTGTAATGGCGAAGAATATCCGGTATAATGTGCGGAATAATACTGTCCTCTTCATAATTTTAGTTTCTTGATAGGGTTGAGAATCTAAGATTGTACTTCAATATTAAATCACGGCTTTCACCTCCGTCTGAGCTATCGGTAAAGGCGGGACCTTCTCTTAAATTAAATACGCTGCATTTGTAATAACCGTCGCACATTCCTCCCCATCCCCAATTGCAATGGAGGTAGCTTTCAAATCTATTTCCGTTTTTGTTAATTGTAATGTATCCATCAAAAACCCATCCATGTCCTACTATTTTAGAATCATGATCGCCGAACCCATCAGAATATACGATGTCTTTTTCATAAATAGCATTCCTTACGGAGTTATAGTCGAATTCTTTTAATGAAGAAGCTTTAAGTATAGTGTTGTTTTTAACCCAGTTTAGTAGCTTTTCAGAATTAGTGCTGGTTGAAGTCTGGTTATAAGTTGCATTAACATCAATACTGATATGGCGCACTAAATGAGCTATGCTTAAACTTGAGTTTGGGTGTTTTGATAAGTCAAGTTGTCCTTTGTTATTTACGCAATCATTTTTAATTTGTGGCCAATTAACTGTAACATCGTATGATTCATTGGTGAAGTCATCAGTATAAGAGAATTGTATTGGAACCATATAATATGCCAAACATTGGGCAATTGCAGTTGGGCCGCATCCGACCACTTTGTTTGGCGCAAATTGATTATAAGGAGCGTTTTGACTCCATTTTGTGTATAGTAAGGAAGAGACCCTAATCGTGTCATATCTGTCCACTCCATCCCAAGGTAGATATGGCTTTTCTACAATTTCTTTAACATAAGAAAATGTATCTAACAACCCATTTTGAATAAGTCCATATTTAGCCATATCAATATAGCGAAGGAATGAAGGTGGCATGAGTTGTGCTGAAGATGGATTATAGTACCCATGCTTGCTATGTGCTAATACTGGACTCTTTTCGTTGCGATTAGCTATGATTATGGAAAAGCCATTGTTTTTAGCATAATTGACAACATATAATAATGTGTCATTTAACTTGTTCCTGAGATCCTCGGCGCGAGATCGTGTGTTAATGTCATTAGTAATTACAAAGACATCACTAATTTCTGTTTCGCTTCTGGATTTTGAACTGTTGATAGAAAAATTAGAAGCAATTCTTATTGCTTCTTCTTCGGAAATAATGGAAGAAGAATTTTCTTGAATTGTTGAATCCAAATACAGGTCAGGAGATAGTTCGGAGCATGCAAATAGTATAAAGCAGGTCAAAATGGCGGAGAGTAAATTTTTCATAAGGTTAAGTTTTTAGTTAATATGTGCAAATGTAGTTTTAATTTGTGTGTTATGCAAGTCTTTGGGTAAAAAATGTTATGTTTGGTGTGTTTTAAAGTTGTATTTTTTTGTAACGTCAACTTTTTTGAGGCGAACAGGAGGTAGCAGTTATTCAATAGGAGGCGGATTTAGAGCGTGAAGTCAAAATGACTTCACGCTCTTATAAGATTAATCGATTGACTTAAGGATGTATTTCTTTGATCCGAGACCGATTTTTTCGGCATAGTCTACAGTGTGGTTGCCGTGGCGGCTTTCTATGCGTTCGATAAGCGGCCGGTTGTCGTTTCCGTCTGTAGGCTTTACTCCGTAGACCAGCTCAAGACAGGCTTGATCAAGTGCCACCGGATCGGTCGATGCCAGGATGCCGATATCTTTCATCTCCGGATCGGCAGGATGCGCATCGCAGTCGCAATCGATTGATATGTTGTTCATCACATTTATATACAGGATCTTTTCGCCGAAGTGGTCGGCTACGCTCTGTGCCGCGGCGGCCATTGATTCGAGAAATCCGTCCTGATTGTCGATATGGTTCCATACCTCATTGACATCTTCCGTCACTCCGGCACTGTGTATGTAGGCCTTGCCGGCGGCTGACGCTATGCCGATCGACTGGTTTTTTATGACGCCTCCCATTCCGGCCATCTGGTGGCCCTTGAAGTGCGCCAGGTTTATCAGGAAGTCGTAGTTGTCGAGATGCGAGCCTACGAGATTATATTTAATGTGGGTAGTGTCCTTGACCGGGAGCTTCAAGCTTCCGTCGGCGTCCATTATGTCGACGGGGGCTATGTCTGAAAATCCATGTTCCTTGATTACCTTCCAGTGCTCTTCTGTGGTATTTCGGCGGCCTTCGTATGCTGTGTTGCATTCGACTATGGTTCCGTTCACCTTGTCCACGAGGTCCTTGATTAATTCCGGTTTAAGGTAGTTGTGGCCTCCTGCTTCGCCGGTGCTTATTTTCACGGCTACTTTACCGCTTGCCTCCCTTCCTGTCGCTTCATAGATTTTAACGAGGGCTTCGGGTGAGATGTCGGTGGTCATAAACACTGTCGGTTGCCCGGAAGCACATGCCACGGATGCCGCGAGCATAGATGCCGATAATATCTGTCGTACCATAATGTATGATATAAGTTATATTGGTTGTGATGTCGGTATGTATGGGCGGAGCCTGCCGGATGCCAATTTGTCAGTATGGCATGTCATGTCCCGTCTGTCAGATGCAAAGATAGTGATAAAAGCCGGCGCTTATCTACCCCGATTGCGGTATTTATACCCATTTTTACATTTTTAATGTCAAATTCACTTAAAACATCGGGAGTCATTATTAAAATCCTTTAAGTATAGATTTTTTAATACTTGGGAATTAAATTATTGCATTACTTTTGCGTCATAATTGATAGTTAAAATTTAACAGTCAGAAATTTGAAATTTAACAACCAATCTTCATAGAATATGAATTTATACAGCAAAATTGCATTATTGACTTGCGGAGTGGCTATAGCCAGTTCTGCCGTTACGGTAGTAGGATTAAACACGTTGTCCGACGAGGAATATGGCCACGAGCCTTATGTGGAGGTGGTTCAGCGTCCTTCGGCTGAAGGTGCGCTATATACCGTAGCAAATACGGTGACTCCTCCTACCGACTTTACCCATGCCGCCGAGAGCACGATCAACGGCGTGGTAAGTATAAAGAACTATGTGTCGTCGCGCGGCTACCGCAATGGTGGCGGCGGTAATCGCGGCGGAGGCTATATCGACCCGTTTGAGTTTTTCTTCGGCTCTCCGTTCGGCGGATCGAGCCCGCGCCAGCAGTCGCCCCGCCAGGACGACGGACAGAAGAACGAACAGCAGCAGGGCCTCGGTTCGGGCGTGATCATCAGCCAGGACGGCTATATCGTCACCAATAATCATGTGATCGACGGTGCCGACCGTCTGGAAGTGACGTTGAACGACAACCGCATTTTCAATGCCAAGGTCGTTGGTACAGACCCTTCTACCGACGTGGCTCTGCTTAAAATTGAGGCAGAGGGGCTTCCCGTCATTCCGATCGGCGACAGCGACGCTCTCCGTGTGGGTGAGTGGGTTCTTGCCGTGGGCAATCCGTTCGGATTCACGTCGACCGTGACCACCGGCATCGTGAGCGCTAAGGCACGCAGCGTAGGCGGCGCGGCGCAGGGTCGCTCTATGGGCATCGAGAGCTATATTCAGACCGATGCCGCCGTCAATCCCGGCAATTCGGGCGGTGCGCTTGTGAATATCAACGGCGAACTCGTCGGAATCAACACTGCCATTTATTCTCAGACCGGCAACTATGTAGGCTATTCTTTCGCAGTGCCTACGTCGATCGTGACCAAGGTGGTGACCGACATAAAGCAGTATGGAGCAGTGCAGCGCGCCATTCTGGGTGTGTCGTTCCGCGAACTCACTCCGCAGCTTGCCAAAGAGAAGGGTATAACCGCTGTCAACGACGGTATTCTTGTCGAGGAGGTGGTCGACCGCAGTGCCGCCATGGAAGGCGGAATTGAGAAGGGCGATGTCATAATAGCCATCAACGATGCCCCCACCCACAGCACGGCTCATCTTCAGGGTGAAATCAGCAAATATCGCCCCGGCGATAAGATTAAGGTGAAGTATGTGCGCAACAATGAGATCAAGTCCACTTCGCTCACGCTGCGCAATAATCAGGGCGACACCAAGGTGACCAAAGCCGAAGACTTTACCTCGCTCGGTTGCGCGTTCAAGAAGCTCTCCGACGAGCAGCTCCGCGAATACCGTATATCCGGAGGCATACAGGTGGTAGGTCTGAAGGCCGGTAAGTTCAAGGACGCCGGCATTAAGGAAGGATTCATCATCCTTGATATCAACAATGCCCGTGTGCGTTCGCAGGACGATGTCGAAAAGATATATGACGCCATAATGAAAGGCTCTGATGCCGATAAGGTTATGTTCATAACAGGTATCTATCCTACCGGACGTAAGGTGTACTATGCAGTCGATCTGAGCGATTGATCCGAAGCAGATTCTTTACAATTCTTCTAAATAGCGAGGAGGCAGATTCAATCGGGAATCTGCCTCCTTATTATTATCCTGGTATTCTGCTCCGGCAAGGGGCCGGAAGGGGTTTTATTCCATGAGCTTGCGGTAGCGGCGACGCGGAAGTTCCTTGCCTCCGTTGTGAGCTTTCTTATACTCTTCGTAGTCGGAGTAGGAACCTTCGTAGTACACGACATTGCCTTCGCCTTCAAACGACAGGATGTGGGTGCAGATGCGGTCGAGGAACCAGCGGTCGTGGCTGACCACCACTGCGCATCCTGCAAAGTCGTCAAGACCCTCTTCGAGAGCTCTCAGGGTGTTCACGTCGATGTCGTTGGTCGGTTCGTCAAGCAGCAGCACGTTGCCCTCCTCTTTCAGTGCCATGGCGAGGTGCAGACGGTTGCGTTCGCCGCCTGACAGCACTCCGATCTTTTTCTCCTGGTCGGCTCCTGTGAAATTGAATTTCGACAGATATGCGCGTGCGTTGACGTCGCGTCCGCCCATTCGGAAGGTTTCGGTTCCTTGCGAGATGACTTCGTAGACGGTCTTTTCGGGCAGAAGGTCGTGGTGGGTCTGGTCGACGTATGCGATTTTTACGGTCTCGCCGACATCGAATGTGCCGTTGTCCGGAGTCTCCTGTCCCATTATCAGACGGAAAAGGGTGGTTTTGCCGGCTCCGTTGGGTCCTATCACGCCGACGATGCCGTTGGGCGGCAGGGTGAAGTTGAGGTCTTTGAACAGTTGCTTTTTCCCGAACGATTTTGCCAGCGACGAAGCTTCGATCACCTTGTTGCCCAGACGCGGGCCGTTGGGGATGAATATCTCGAGCTTTTCTTCGCGGGCCTTCTGGTCCTCGTTGAGCAGTCGGTCGTAGGAGTTGAGTCGGGCCTTTCCCTTTGCCTGACGGGCTTTGGGGGCCATGCGCACCCATTCAAGCTCGCGCTCAAGTGTCTTGCGCCGTTTGCTGGCCTGCTTCTCTTCCTGGGCCATGCGTTTGGTCTTCTGTTCGAGCCACGACGAGTAGTTGCCCTTCCAGGGGATGCCTTCGCCGCGGTCGAGTTCGAGGATCCAGCCGGCCACATGGTCGAGGAAGTAGCGGTCGTGGGTGATGGCTATCACCGTGCCGGGATACTGCTGCAGATGCTGTTCGAGCCAGTCGATCGACTCGGCGTCGAGGTGGTTGGTCGGCTCGTCGAGAAGCAGCACGTCGGGCTGCTGGAGCAGCAGTCGGCACAGTGCCACTCTGCGGCGTTCGCCTCCTGAGAGTGTCGACACTTTCTGGTCGTCCGGCGGGCATTGTAGAGCGTCCATGGCACGTTCGAGTTTGCTGTCGATGTTCCAGGCGTCAGCCGCGTCGAGCTTGTCCTGCAGTTCGGCCTGACGTGCTATGAGCGCGTCCATCTTGTCGGGGTCGTCGAGCACGTCCGGATCTGCGAATGCTTCGTTTACTTTGTCAAATTCAGCGAGCAGGTCCATTATGGGCTGCACACCCTCGCGCACTATGTCGATGACGGTCTTGTCGGGGTCGAGTTTGGGATCCTGCTCCAGATAGCCTACCGAATATCCCGGCGAGAACACGACTTCGCCCTGGTATTGCTTGTCGATTCCGGCGATGATCTTGAGCAGCGATGACTTACCCGATCCGTTCAGACCGATGATGCCTATTTTCGCTCCGTAGAAGAAAGAGAGATATATGTTCTTCAGCACTTGTTTCTGCGGCGGGTAGATCTTGCTCACGCCCACCATGGAGAATATTATTTTCTTGTCGTCAGCCATTATTATATTATAAATGAGTGGTTGATATGAAGTGTTGGTTATTTGCGTTTAGGAGCGTAGCGGACAGGGTAGTCGACACGTTTTTTCCCGGTGATGATGTTGTTGAGCTTGCCTTTGATCAGCTGTTTGCGGATAGGGGATATATGGTCGATGTAGAGCTTGCCTTCAAGATGGTCGCATTCGTGCTGGACTATGCGGGCGAGGAATCCAGAGATCTCCTCCTGGTGGCTGTTGAAGTCCTCGTCCACCCAGGTCAGGCGTATGTGTTCGGTTCTCGGCACTGACTCGCTCATGTCGGGGAGGCTGAGGCATCCCTCGTCGCGGTTGACCTTCTCGTCGCCGAGAATCTCGATCACGGGGTTTATCAGCGTGAATTTGCGTCCTTTGCATTCCGGGTGCACTTCGCCCACCGGATCGGCGTCTATCACTACTATGCGGTCGTTTCTGCCTATTTGCGGAGCGGCGAGTCCGACACCTTCCGAGTAGTACATGGTCTCCCACATGTCGGCCACGAGGGCTTTCAGGTCGGGATAGTCGGGGGTGATTTCTTCTGAGACTTTACGGAGCACAGGGTGTCCGTACAGATATATCGGTAGTTTCATTTTGAGTAAGATTTGCTCTGTAGATAATCGTTAAGTATGATGGTGGCGGCCATCTCGTCGACTATGGCCTTGTCCTGGCGTCTCGACTTTTTCATTCCGCTGTCGAGCATCGACCGGTGGGCTATGGCCGATGTGAACCGCTCGTCCCACATCAGTATCTCGGTCTGCGGGTCTATCGACTTGCGGAGGGCATTGATGCCGGGGGTTATGTAGCGCATCGATTCCGACGGATTGCCCTTCATGTCGGTCGGGAGCCCGACCACTATGGCGTCGACCGTCTCTTTGGCCATGTATTCCTTGACGAAGGCGGCCAGGTCGCATGTGCGCACTGTGGCAAGCCCGGTGGCTACGATGCGTAGCGGGTCGGTCACGGCTATGCCGCAACGTTTTCTGCCGTAGTCTATGGCCATAAGTCGTCCCATATCTGTGCAAAGATAACTATAATCCTGCGCTATAGCAAATTTTCATGGTGCCGATGGCGGGTGCCGGGCCGTCGGTTTTGCTAATTTCGGGGAGATTGGCTAATTTTGCCGCTATGGAACAGATGGAAATGACCACGGATAAGGATTCGTGCCGTATACTGGTCAGCGTGATGTTGAAGCACGGTGTCCGGGAGGCTGTCGTGTCGCCCGGATCGCGCAATGCGCCGCTCGTGGTGGCGGTGTCGGCATGCGCTGGCATCCGGACCACAGTCGTTGTCGACGAGCGGTGTGCCGCATTCGTAGCGTTGGGTAAGGCTTCGGTATCGGCGGCGCCGGTCATGCTTGTGTGCACCTCCGGCACCGCCGTGCTGAACTACGCTCCGGCCGTGGCCGAGGCTTATTACCGCAATATACCTTTGGTAGTAGTGTCGGCCGACAGGCCCATGGAGTGGATCGATCAGGACGACAGCCAGACGCTGCGCCAGTATGAGGCGCTGTCGCACTACGTCAAGCGCAGCTACAACATCCCGTCGCCCTGCGCCGACGACGCTCTGCGGTGGTATGTCAACCGCGTGGCCAACGATGCCATGATCAACTGTCTGTCAGGCCGTCGGGCTCCCGTGCATATCAACGTCCAGCTCGACGCTCCTTTGGGCACTCTTGCGGCTCCTCGGCATGACCGCTGGGCGGAGCGGCATATCCGCATGGTTGAGCCGGAGATGTCGCTTTCCCCGGAGCAGACGGCCGGTTTGGCCCGGCTCCTGGCTCCCGGACGCAAAGTGCTTGTCATAGCCGGTTTCCACGATCCATGTCCGGAACTTGACCGGGCGCTTGAGTCGCTGTCGGAGTCGGGCAATGTGGCGGTGATGTGCGAGACGGTGGCCAATCTGCGTTCCGGCAGGTTCATTCACGACATCGACGCCACTTTGAGTTCGATGACCGAGGAGGAGCTTGCCGCCATGCGTCCCGACACGGTGGTCACTCTCGGCGGGGCCATAGTGTCCAGATTCGTAAAGACATATCTGCGCGGGGGAGCGCCGGTGGAGCATATCCACGTGGGCATGACCGACAACACCGTCGACTGCTTTCAGCGGCTGACGGTCAGAGTGCCCATGCATCCGGCCGACTTCTTCGGGACGATGGCCGGATATGTCAGGTCGGCCGGCGGTGCGGATCCGTGCGCCGGCGGCTACGGCGTGCGCTGGCAGGACTATGCCCTGCGGGGTAGGAGGGTGCATGCCGGATATGTGGAGTCGGCTCCGTGGTCCGACCTTAAGGCCATGGGGTTCGTCATGTCGCATCTGCCCGAAGGGTGTGCCCTGCAGCTGTCCAACGGCACTTCGGTGCGCTATGCACAGCTGTTTCCGGCCATGCAGGCGGTCCGCTCCGACTGCAACCGCGGCGTGAGCGGTATCGACGGGTGTACATCCACGGCCATCGGGGCCTCCACGGAGTATTCCGGCCCGACGGTGTTTGTCACCGGCGACATGAGCGCCCAGTATGACATGGGTGCTTTTGCGCTCGACTGTGTGCCGGCGCGGTTCAGGATGGTCGTGCTGTGCAACGGTGGCGGAGGCATATTCCGCTTCATCGGCTCCACGTCGGCGCTTCCGCAGCTGGAGGAGTATTTCGTAGTGCCTCGCCGGTTCCCGTTGCGTCAGCTCGCCGAGGCATACGGCTACGGCTATTTCGAGGCCGGTTCCGAGGAGGACCTTGCCGTGCAGTTCGACCGGTTCATGGCTCCGTCCGACAGGCCTGCTGTGCTTGCCATACATACTTCGGGCGATGTGAGCGCGTCGGTGCTCCGGGAATATTTTCGCCTGAAGGGATGATTGTCTGTCCCGATGGTCGAGGATTGAAGTTAAAACCTATGGTTTAAGTATTTTTAACTTTTGTGTCAGCGGATTTGCCGCTAATTTCGCGTCGCGAATCGGCTACAAGGCCGAAGGAGGATTACATCACCTTGGCAATTCGGCCCGGAGGGGCTGAAAGTGATGGGACGGCTCTTCCTCCTTTCGTAAAAAAACGTTACATATAAATCTGAGTCCCGTCTTGCAGAATAGTGAAAGCGTACTTGAGCGGTATGCGTTTCGCCCCGCGTATCTCGGTGAGCCGAGGTGTGCCGGAAATGACTGCATGGATGGATCGGAATTACTTCTTCTTCCATTAATATCCCCATTTTTCGACTGCGTGAGGTGGCGTGCCGGTTGAGGCCCGTTGCGCTTTCGTGTGTTTAAATTGTTTTAGAGCCGACCATGGGCGACGGCCAAGGAGTGTTAGAGATTTTTCAGAACTTACATAATTTTATTAGTTTCAGAATTTGATATGAGAAATAGCGGAATTATCTGTTTTTTCATCACGGCGTTCATGCTTCTGTGTGCCAGGGATGCCGTTGCGATAAGTTATTATGGGTATTATAATGGGGGATACTCGGGCTATGCGATGCTCCTTGACGAGGAGGATGAGGCGCTGACTGAAATCACCATACCGGCGCAGGCTACTGTCGACGGTGTGACCATGGATGTCGTCTTTGTGACTTATAACCATAACTCTGAAGATGGGAAAGAGCGAACTCCACAGTTCACTAATCTGAAGAAGCTCGTTATAGAGGATTCCGATTCTGAGTTGCTTATGGATTATATTTATATATGGACGGGTCCGTATAGTGGTGATTATATAGGAATGTTTGCCAAATGCTCGACTCTCGAGGAGATCTATTTGGGGAGAGAACTTGATCATGGGTATTATGAACCACTGGAAGTGGGGTTCAACGAAGCGCCTGTAAAGAAGTTGACATTCGCTGGAAGTGTGAAGAAAGCCGAGTGGGGTGGTAATAAACGAGACCATCTGGAGGAGCTTATTATTAAAGAGCCGGTGAAGGAGGTATGGAATTTCAGTGGGAGTACGAATCTGACATCGGTCTCGCTGCCTAACTCTCTTAAAACGATCTACGATTATGCGTTCGCGGGATGCACCGGCTTGACTTCGATAGCGTTGCCTAATTCTCTTGAAAGTATCGGCGATGAGGCGTTCAGCGGATGCACCGGCTTGACTTCGTTTACCCTTCCCGGTAGTGTTGTCGATATGGGGTGGAGGTGTTTCAAAGGTTGTAGGTTCGATACCTTCACGGTCGAATACGGCGAGACGAAATTTACGAGAGAAATCACGCTTGATTATTGCAAGACGCTCAACGTCAATAGAATCGGAGGATATTATGACTGTCCGAAGGTGACTGAGCTTAACATAGGTAAGGACATAACCGCGCTTGACCAGCAATTCATGAATATCGAGAATCTGGAGCGGTTCACGATGCCGGCTAATATTAATGTGGTGATAGCCCCGCTGTTTGAAGGCTGCGAGGGGATTAAGACCTTGACTTTCGAGGAGTCGACCGAGCCTCTCTACCTTACCGGCAACCTGTTTGACAATTCTCCGGGCCTTGAGGTGCTGAATCTTGACCGTGACCTCTACTACGGACCGATCACCGTGGGTGGGACTCACGACTACGACTGCAAGCCCTCGTTCGCCAATACGAAGGAGCTGACCACTATCAACTTCGGTCCGGCATTCACCAAGATCGTGCCGGGCATGTTCTCCGGTTGCGAGAGCCTTCGCTCTGTCTCCATACCCGACGGTGTGGAGATGATCTGCGACAAGGCTTTCTCCGGATGCCTCAAGCTGAAGTCGGTCAACATCGAGGATTCCGACAAGAGCATCACCATAGAGTCGTCGACCGAAAACGGCGGATATGGCACGACCTTCCTGCTGGCTCCGATCGAGACCATCTACATGGGCCGCAACATAGAGTACAAGGGCACCGAGCTGTCGCCGTTCAGAAATCTCATCTCACTGCACAACCTGACCATCGGCAACAAGGTGACGGAGATCAACGACTATCTTTACTACGGCTGTGCCAATCTGACTATGATGGCGGTTCCGTCGTCGGTCAAGCGGGTGGGCGGCTATGCTTTCTACGACTGTTGCGAAGCCAAGACCCTGACCATCTCGCGGTCGGTGGAGGAGATAGGCGAATATGCGTTCTATAACTGCAACAAGCTTAAGCGTGTCAGCATTCCGAATTCGGTGGTGACCATCGGCGACTATGCTTTCCGCTCCTGCTCCGGCGCAGAGACCATAAAGATAGGCGACGCCGTGGAGACCATCGGCCAGTATGCTTTCCTCGACTGCTTCGGCGCCAAGACCATCACTATCGGCGGCTCGGTGAAGACCATCGGTGACAATGCTTTCTATAACTGCGCGTCGCTTCAGCACATCGAGGTTCCGAACTCGGTCAAGACCATCGGCGACAATGCGTTCGCGCTGTGCGTCGAGGCTGTGGATGCTGTGATTGGAGAGGGTGTGACGGAAGTTGGCATGCGAGCCTTTGCCGACTGCGAGAGCCTTAAGTCGCTGACTTTGGGAGCTTCCGTGGCCGACGTGGGCATGATGGCCTTCTTCAACTGCGAGAGCCTTCAGTCGGTATATGCCCGTCCGCAGGTTCCTCCCATGGCCGACGAGACCGTGTTCTCCGACTATTCGGCCACGCTCTACGTGCCGAGCGGATGTCTGGCCTCCTACAAGAATGCGTCCGACGACTGCTGGCCTCTGTTCACGTCGTGCCGTGAAAGCTCGTTTGACTATTCCGGCATAGACCTCCCCTCCATGCCCGATGCCGACATACCCGTAAGCACGGGCGACGGCTACATCGATTTCAGCGGATGTGATGCCGGCATGGATGTGACGGTGGTGTCGCTCGACGGAAAAGTGGTGTATTCAGGCCGTCCGGCGCGTCTGGATGTGGCCCCCGGAGTCTATGTGGTTCGCGCGGCCACTGATGCTGTGAAGGTGCTCGTCAAGTAAATAGCCCGGATATATCCCGGGTCTGACCCATACAGAGGTAGGCCGGTAGCGGTGTGAGATATCCCGCCCGGCATACCTCTGTTATTTTTTAGCGAAAAAAACTTTGCCGACGATAAAAAGAATGGTAAAATGTTGTGTAAGTGCGGAAAAATTCGTTACTTTGCAAACTGTTTTTAGGCTCATCCTGTAAAGCCGTTGAGAATGATGCACTTAACGGTGATATGAGACTGAGATGGGAGCCTAAATCCGATACGTTAATTAAATAACAAACTAAAAGATAATAAAACAGCCATGTCAAAGATTTGTCAGATTACAGGCAAGAAAGCAATGGTGGGCAACAATGTGTCGCACTCAAAGCGTCGCACCAAGCGCAAATTCAACGTGAACCTGTTTGAGAAGAAGTTCTACTGGGTAGAACAGGATGCGTGGATTCGTCTAACCATCTCCGCCGCTGGTCTACGCACCATCAACAAGCTCGGCCTCAACGCCGCCATGATTAAGGCAGCCGAGAAGGGTTTTTTAACTGGAAAAGATATTAAATTTATAGACTAAGAGAGAGTACTATGGCAAAGAAAGCTAAGGGTAACAGAGTGCAAGTGATCCTTGAATGCACCGAGCACAAAGCCAGCGGAATGCCTGGCACTTCCCGTTATATCACCACCAAGAATAGAAAGAACACCACCGAGCGTCTGGAATTGAAGAAATACAATCCTATCCTCAAGCGTGTCACTGTCCACAAAGAAATTAAATAATATTTAAGATATGGCAAAGAAAACCGTAGCATCACTTCAGAAAGGTGAAGGACGTACCTACAGCAAGGTCATCAAGATGGAAAAATCGCCCAAGACCGGTGCTTACGTCTTTAAGGAAGAGATGGTTCCTAACGACCAGGTTAAGAACGCTCTTAAGTAATCCCGCGCCTGTTGGATTATAGGTAAGGTATAATAAAACAATACTATATATGGTCCGGAGGGTCGACAGTCATGTCGGCCCTCTTTTTTTGCACATACGCCCGTGCGTCCACGGTTTGATGCGTACATTTTGTTTGTAGGGACGCACGGGCCGTGCGTCCCTACAATTCAATAACTTATCACGTCTGGATAGTTATTATAAATGTTAATACGGTTAATTAAAGTTAAAGCAGAGATTTTTTCAAGTATGTTGTACTAATATTTCTTTAGAAATGCTAATTTTGCGGATATTCTCTATTCGAAGTTTGTTCTATCGATGAAAAAGCCTCGATAGTGATGATTAAAGATAGTAAGTTTAACAGACATTTATTCTTTTTTCTACTGACTTAAGCCCTGCATAGGTGTAGGGTGGATAGTGTCTACGCGGTTTATCGTGCTTGGAAAATTTAAAATTGAGATAATTATTAATTAATTGTAAAACTAAACAAACTCTTGCATGAAGAACATTTGTTTCCAAATGAACCGAAAGGCATGGATAGTGGCGGTCATGCTACTGTGCCTGTCTTTCCCGGGTCTGGCTCAGAAGATTACCGTCAACGGTAATGTGTCTGACGCTACCGGTGAGCCCCTTATCGGAGCGAGTGTGTTGGCCAAAGGTACCTCTGAAGGTACGGCTACTGACTTTGACGGTAATTTTACGATTTCCGTCGAGCCTAACGCCGTCCTTGTAGTGTCATACGTAGGTTACGACACCAAGGAGGTGGCCGTCAACGGTCAGTCGACAGTCAATGTCGTCCTTTCTGAGAACAGCGTGATGCTGAACGAAGTAGTGGCCATCGGTTACGGTACCGTGAAAAAGAGCGATGCCACAGGTGCGGTGTCGGCCATCAAGCCCAGCGAGATCCAGGCCGGTCTGGCCACTTCGGCACAGGACCTTCTTGTAGGCCGTAGCCCCGGTGTGGTTGTGACCACGAGCGGAGGTCAGCCCGAGGGCGGCGCCAACATCCAGATCCGCGGCGGCGCATCGCTTTCTGCTTCCAATGAACCTCTTATCGTGATCGACGGCGTGCCGATGGACACCAAGGGCACGCTCGGATCGTCAAACCCGATGTCGCTGGTCAATCCGGAGAACATCGAGTCGATGACCATCCTTAAGGACGCTTCAGCCACGGCGATCTACGGTAGCCGTGCTTCCAACGGTGTGATCATAATCACTACCAAGAAGGGTTCGTCCGGCAAACCGGTGGTAAACTTCGCCGCCAACATGTACATCAACACTCCGCGCAACTACGTGGACATGATGGACGCCGGTGAATTCTCAAGATTCATCCTCAACCGCTATGGCGAGGGTTCGCCCCAGGCAAAGGCTCTCGGACAGTACAACACCGACTGGCAGAAGGAAGTGCTCCGCACCACCGTGTCGAGCGACTATAACCTGAGCGTCGGCGGAACTTATAAGTTCCTCCCTTACCGAGTCTCGGTAAGTGACGAACTTAAAAATTGGAACCTTACTCACTCAAGGAAGGTGACCCCGAAAAAGAGGGTATACAAGTAGCCCAAGATATGGGACGCGGTACGTTACACCAATAACAATGGTATCATACGTACCACTAAGATGGACCGCGTGACCGTGGGCATCAACCTGTCGCCCAAGTTCTTCGACGGACTCCTCTCGATCAACGCCAACGTCCGCGGCGCTTATCTGAAAAACCGCTACCATAAGGGTGAGACTCTCGGCAACGCCGTCAGCTTCAACCCGACTCTGCCGGTGTATAATCCGGAAGGAAACGTGTTCAACAACTATACCACATACGTGGGTACGGGCGTGGCCGGTCCTAACTCCAAGGGCGACCAGATAAACACGCTTAAGGCCCTCAACCCGGTGTCTCTTCTCAACGACTACCGTTCGGTGTCGGATGTCTATCAGAGCATCGGCAATATCCAGTTTGACCTGGCCATGCCTTTCCTCCCCGACCTCCATGCCAACCTTAACCTCGGCTACGACATAAGCAAGTCGAACGTCAACAACAATACTGCCGCCAATTCTCCGCAGGCGTGGAAAGACGGTAGCGACCTGCCATATATCAAGGGCGTGGGAGCCGACGGCAACGAAGTGGATATGCTCGTGCCGGTGGGCGACATAGCCAACGGCGGCTACTTTATCAAGAACACTAAGGACGGTGCCGGACGCTACAGCTACGAGCATCAGGTGAAGGCCAACCTTCTTCTTGACTTCTACTTGAACTATAAGCATAACTTTGAGGAGGCATACTCCAACCTCGACGTGACGGCCGGCTATTCATGGCAGTCGTTCCGCTGGCAGGGCAAGAGCTTCAGCAACATCAATTCGGGCGAATACGAAGGATTCCAGGGCTATGCCACTTCCAACTACCGCAATGACCTGGCGCTCGTGTCGTTCTTCGGACGTGTGAACTATACGTTCATGGACAAATATCTGGCCACTGTCACCGTACGTGGCGACGGTACGTCGCGATTCTCGAAGGACCACCGTTGGGGTACATTCCCCTCCGTGGCTCTCGGATGGCGTGTCATCGACGAGGACTTCATGGAACCGATACGCAACGTGTTCTCCGAACTTAAGCTCCGTGGGGGCTGGGGTATCACCGGTCAGCAGGACATAGGCGACAACTATTTCCCCTATCTGCCTATCTACACTATCGGCAACAACGGTAATCCGACCCCGAACACCACGGCTTACCCGAGTACTAAACCCGGTCAGGGCGGATTCATCAACGTGATAAAGCCTAACGGATATAATTCCGACCTTAAGTGGGAGGAGACCACCACATGGAACCTGGGTCTGGACTTCGGTCTGTTCAACAACCGCGTCAACGGTAGCTTCGACTTCTATAAGCGCAAGACCAAGGACCTTCTCACATGGTCGACCGTGGCTGCCGGATCGAACCTGACCAACGCCATGAACACCAATATCGGCGACCTTGAGAACACCGGTATAGAGTTCAACGTCAACGCCCGTCCTATCGTGACTCAGGACTTCACCTGGACCACTGACTTCAACATCTCCTGGAATAAGAACAAGATCACCAAGCTGACTGCCGGCGACGATCCCGACTACTTCATCGCCACAGGCGGCATATCGGCCGGTACGGGTACTAATATCCAGGCCCATAAGGTCGGCTATCCTGCCTACAGCTTCTATGTATATCAGCAGGTATATGACGTGAACGGCGACCCGATCGAGGGTCAGTACGTGGACCGAAACGGCGACGGACAGATCACCGAGGCCGACAAATACATGTACCACAGCCGCGACCCGAAAGTGGTGTTCACCTGGAGCAATACGTTCAACTATAAGAACTGGGACTTCGGCATCGTGCTCCGCGCCAATATCGGCAACTGGGTCTACAACGACTTCGAAGCCGCCAATACATCCATCTCGGCCACCCAGTCGGCTCCTCTGAGCAATCTGATGAGCGGACGCCACCTATTCCAGGATCTCGGCGTGCAGGGTGTGCAGAGCGACTACTTCGTGCGCAATGCCTCGTTCCTCCGCTGCGACAACATCACCGTGGGCTACACTTGGCCCGGTCTGCTCAACGACGCTCTCCGTCTGCGTGTCTACGGAGCCGTGCAGAATCCGTTCGTGATCACCAAGTACAATGGCCTTGATCCGGAAGTATTCTCCGGTATCGACCGTGAGGTATATCCGCGGCCTATCACAGTGTCGTTCGGTGTTGTAGCTCAATTCTAAACCTTTAATGATTTACTGCAATGATTATAAATAAGATAAAATCCATATCTATCGCCTGTGTGGCCACGTTTGCACTGGGTGCTTCGGTGACCTCATGTGTCGACGACCTCGATGTGACACCTAAGAATCCGAGCAATCTTACCGACCTCACCAACGGCGACGAGTATTATCAGTTTCTGGCTCAGGTCTACGGCGGTCTGACGCTGTCAGGTGTCAACGGCGGCAGCGACATCACTGTCGACGACCCCGGTGCCGGTGTCTACACCCGTCAGCTTTGGAATCTGCAGGAGCTGCCTACCGACGAGGCTTTCATCGGAAAAAACTGGAACGATGCCGGACTTGACGAACTTGACTATGCCACATGGTCGTCTGACAACCACTGGCTGTATGAAGCCATGTCGCGATTTACATTCCAGGTCAACATCTGCAATGAGTTCCTTCGCAAGGTCGACGGAGCTTCGTCGGTGGAGAATCCCGTTTCGGCCGAAGAGATAGCCCGCATGAAGTGCGAGGCCCGCACGCTTCGTGCATTGTCCTACTATCATATCATGGACTGCTTCGGCGTGGGTCCGTATGTGACCGAGGACCATGCCATCGGTACCGTTCCTCCCACCATGAAGCGTGAGGAGATGTTCCCGCTCGTGGTCGAGGATCTTAAGGAGGCTGTCCAGGGGCTTCCGCTCGCCAAGGACCAGGTCTACGGACGTGTCTCCCGCGAGGCCGGCTATATGCTTCTGGCAAAACTCTATCTTAACGCCGAAGTCTACACCGGCACTCCGATGTGGACGGAATGTGCGCAGGCCTGTCAGGAGATTCTCAAGACCAACAATACGCTTGCTCCCGAATACAAGTATCTGTTCTGCGGCAGCAACGACAAGTATGTAGGCACGGGTGAGATTCTCTGGGGTGTGCCTCAGGACAACTCCTACACCCAGTCATACGGCGGCACCACCTATCTCGGCATGGGCGCCTACAATGTCAGCATCGACGAGAACCTCCAGAAGCGTCTCGGCATCAGCGGTACGGGCTGGGGCGGTCCGCGCGTACGTCCGGAGCTTGCCAACGTGATCTCCCGCGCCGACAAGCGCTATCTGTTCTACACCGAGGGTCTGGCCAACAATCTGTCGAACATCGGCGACTGGGAACTCCCCGGCGGTTCAGGCTATATGTGCATCAAGTATGTCTACACCAACGAGTCAGACTACTACAACGAAAGCGGTGCCGTAAGCCTCAACACGTTCAACAATGCCGACTGGCCTCTGTTCCGACTGGCCGACACATTCCTGATGCTTGCCGAATGCCAGCTCCACGGCGTGCAGTGCAACGGCAAGAACTATTTCGACCTTGTACGCCAGCGCGCAGGTCTTGACCCTGTCGACCTTACTGCCGACAACCTGCTTGACGAACGTGCCCGCGAACTTTACTGGGAAGGACACCGCCGCAGCGACTTGATCCGCTTCGGCAAGTTCACCGGTTCATCCTATGTGTGGTCATGGAAGGGCGGCATCGAAGCCGGCCAGGGTATCGACTCTTTCCGCAACCTGTTTGCCGTGCCCACCCAGTACACTAACACCCTCGGCCAGAATGCCGGTTATTAAATCTATAAATTCAATATAAGCATTTGACTTATGAAAAAGATATTATTACTTTTTGCCGTGATTCTGACCGCCGTGGCGTTCACTGCCTGCAACGACGACGAGAACCCCAAGGCATATCAGCCGACAGATAAGAACTTCCTGAATGTGCCGCCTCTGTCGACTCAGACCTACGACCTGCAGACCGCCGGAACCGTGCGTCTAACCTGCTCACAGCCCGACTACGGCGTCGGCACAACTCCGATGTACGGCGTGCAGGTGTCGCTCAACGAGGATTTCACCACTGTATATACCGGTTCCGAAGTCTACGATCCGGCCAAAGCCGTGGCTTTTGTGGAGCTTCCCTACGCCACCACCAACACCACTCTCGAAGTGCCTGCCAAGGATGTGGCCAACGGCATCAGCACTCTTCTCGGCTATACTGACATAACCGAATATGAAGGTCGCACTCCATACAGCGGTCCGCTCTATGTGCGCCTCCGTTCATATTTCCCGAAGCTTGACGGCGAGCTTGCCGAGATGTACTCGATCGAGTCCAATGTGGTGAAGCTCGACAATGTGCTCGGCTACGCCACTGTACGCCAGCCGGCCTGGATCTATCTCGTCGGAACTCCGGTTGCCGGAAATCCATGGCCTGGACCTACAGAGGATAATGCTGCACTGTTTGAACCGTGGAAGCTATATGAAGCTGACGATGCCATCGGCAGCGACATCTACAGCGCTACGTTTATGATTCCTGACGGACAGTTCGAATTCCGTTTCTATAAGGCTTTGACCGGATGGGACGAAGACTCTTATGGAGCGCAGAAGGACGACAATACTGTGGATATCGGATTTGAAGATGACGAATATGCAGGACCGATAGTCAAAGGTAAGGGTAAATATCATGTGCCGGGATGGACTGCCGCTTGGGTTAAGATGACCGTCAATCTGAAGTCTATGTCTGTGACATTCGACATCGTGGAGGAGCCGGCCGAATAAGCACCGGTGAATTAAATGAAAGTGTTCAAAAATAAGTAATTCTTTGAAAACTATGAAAATAGGATTAAATATAGCTCTTTTTGCGGTTCTTGCTCTCGGACTGGCTTCATGCAGCGACGACGAGTACAAGGGAATCGCACAGGTGACTCCCGGCGAGCCGACCATGCCCGCCGACGGAATCGCGGCCACCGATGTCGTGGCCAACGGCGCGGCTGTGGATCTGAATGACGGCGCGGCCCGCCTGATCAACGTCACCAAACTCGAGGACTTCCCTGCAGGAAGTGAGCTTCAGGTGATGATGAGGGTGGCCAAGGCACAGGATATGTCCGGTGCGCAGAGCGTGGCCATGGTCAATACAGAGGGTGTCGACGGCGCGGTGTTGTCGTGCAATGCACCTAATACGGTGTTTAACAAGGTCCTTCAGACGCTTTTCGGTAAGAATCCGTCGGAAAAGACTGTCTACGTGGACTATACCGCCTATGCTGTCGACGGAACTTCGTCGGTGCTTCTTGGTGCGGTGGGTGCCGCCCAGATGCTTAAGGTGATGCCTTTGGACCTTGGATATGTGGTCGAGGACGAATACTATCTGCTCAATACGGTCGACGGATCGACCTATAAGATGGTTCAGGCCGATGCAAGCAAGGATGTCTATGACGTTCCCGTGTTTGACGCGGTCATAACGGTCGGGGCCGACGGCTTCGCATGGAAGTTAGTTCCTAAATCGGCTCTTAATTCGCTCACTGACGCGTCGAAGCTGTACGGCAACGGCGAGCCAGGGGCCGACGCGGCCGACGGAGCACTGGTGCTCGGTGCCGGTGCCGGCGAAATCGAGGAGATGGGTCCCTATCAGTTCTCTGTCAACATGGAGAAACTGACATTTACCTGGAAGCCGGCATACAAGGCGCTCTACGTGGTAGGACAGGGTCAGGGCTGGAATCCGGCTACGCCTTCGCAGATGACCACCAAGGACTATATCAAGTATGGCGGATTCGTGCCGGTGGCCGGAGATTTCAAGATCATCACCACTTCAGACGGAGAATGGTCGGAACCTCAGATCGGCGGCTGTACGTTTGAGAAGGACGGTGCCGACAGCTATAAGGCAGTGGCGAAGTTCGAGCAGGGCCAGGCCGGCAATATGAACGGTCTGCCCAACGGACTCTGGGCCATGGTATTCAAGATGGATACCAAGGAGATCACCGCCTCTCCAGTCACCTCGCTTGAGTTCATCGGCGAAGCTACCGGTAGCTGGACGGACGAAAGCAAGGTGCAGGAGCTGACTCCGCAGCTTGAGAATGGAGTCGCTACGTCATGGACAGGCACCATCACATTCACCGGCAGCGGTGAATACAAGATCCGCGCCAACCACGGATGGACATTCAGTCTCGGCGGCGATGCCTCTCAGCTCGTCTGGGATGCCGGCAATATACCTTCGCCCGCTGCAGGTGAATATATCGTGACGCTGAACCTTAACGATCCGGTGCTTCATTTGGATATGCAGAAGGTCAATTAAGTACTGATAATTATCTCGGTTGACCGGGGTGCGGGCCATGCGGCCTGCACCCCTTTGTTTTTGACGCATCTTGGAGGGGAGGCATTTGTTGTGCGTGACGGTTTTTATTCTTAATTTTGCACCCCGTAGTATTGATTCACTATTATAAGGTACTTTATTGAAAATAATGTATGAAAAAAGGACTTTTCGCATTGGCCATGGGCACGTTTGCCCTCGGCATCTCGGAATTTCTTATGATGGGCATTTTAGGGAAGCTTTCCCAGGATCTGGATGTGTCCATCTCTGAGGCCGGTCATCTGATATCGGCCTATGCCACCGGTGTCTGCGTGGGCGCCCCGGCATTGCTGTTTGTGAGGAAAGTGGCATTGAAGCGGATCATGCTCGTGCTTGCCGCGGTAATAGCCCTCGGCAATCTTTTTGCGGCGTTGTCGCCTAACTACTGGTGTCTTTTCGCGGCGCGTTTCATATCCGGATTTCCCCATGGGGCATATTTCGGCGTGGGAGCCATAGTGGCCCGCAGGCTTGCGAGTCCCGGCAAGGAGGTGTCGGCGGTGGCTTTTATGATCGGAGGCATGACCGTGGCCACTCTGGCCGGTGTGCCGCTCGGGACGTTTGTCACCAACCATTTCACCTGGCGTATAGCGTTTATGATTGTCGCTGCCTCGGGCGTGGCCACTTTTTTCGCCATAAGGCATTGGGTGCCTCAGGTGCAGGGCCTGAAGGACATGGGATTCAAGGGGCAGTTCAGGTTTCTTAAGACGTTGCCGCCGTGGCTCATATTCGGGGGCGTTATCTTCGGTCAGATAGGTCTGTATTGCTGGTACAGTTATATCGATCCGCAACTCACGGAGGTGGCCGGATTTTCGGTCGATTCGCTTTCATGGCTTATGGTGCTTGCCGGATTCGGCATGTTTGCGGGCAACTATGTGGTCGGACGCCTCGGCCCGCACTTCCGTCCGTCGGCGTTGTCGGCCACGGTGGAGGCCATCGGGGTGCCGGTGCTTCTGCTGTTCTACTTTTTCGGCGACATCAAGATCCTGGCTGTCGTGCTGATGATTCTCGGCACGGCGATTCTGTTCGGATCGGGCAGTCCGCTGCAGTCGTCGATAGTGGGCTATGCCAAGGGGGGCGAGATGCTCGGCGCCGCGTCGATTCAGATAGCCTACAATGCCGGCAATGCGATAGCGGCATGGATAGGCGGGGCCGTGATCAAGGCCGGCTATGGATATGCCGCGCCTTCGGCTGTCGGAGTCCCTATCATTATGATTGGTTCGGCCATGCTCTATTACCTTTATTTCCATAGGGAAAGGCGCTTCGGCGTTCCCGACTAAAAAATTAGGTAATTTATCCGCCGTCGGCGGATATTTTCACAAATTATTGCTACATTTGTGAAAATATTTAGATACACTTTTTAAACCAATCATAGCGACAATGAAAAGAAAGATTATTGCTTTAGCATTGTATGCCGCTTCGGCTGCCGGGATGGCTGCCGGACCGCTGTGGCTGCGCAATGTGGCCATATCGCCGGACGGCGGCACGATTGCCTTTACCTACAAGGGTAATATTTTTACAGTAAAGTCGACAGGCGGCGATGCCAGGCAGATAACGTCGGGGGGAAGCTATAATACCTCTCCGGTGTGGAGCCCTGACGGATCGTCGATAGCGTTCAGCAGCGACCGCGAAGGTTCGATGGACATTTATCTGGTGGACAGCAAGGGGGGCGCGCCGCGCCGGTTGACCACCTACTACGGCAAGGAGACTCCGCTGGCGTTTAAGGACGACAAAAGCATCCTGGTCGCCGCGTCGATTCAGCCCGACCGCAGGGCCGCCCAGGGCGATTTCGGCAGTCAGGTATATCTGGTCGACACTGAAGGACACCGTCCGCAGATGCTCGTGTCATACGCCATGCCGGCCCTGAGCGTAGGGAAGGACGGCCGGATTCTTTATCAGGATAAGAAGGGCTTTGAAAATGAATGGCGCAAGCATGAGCGTTCGTCGGGCACAAGCGACATCTGGCTGATGGACGGTGGCCGACATACCAAATTGACCGCTTTCAACGGCCATGACCTGAATCCGGTGTGGGCTCCTGACGGCGACTTTTACTTCATAAGCGAGGAGGACGGCACTCTGAACGTCTACAAGCGCTCGGTCGACGGAAAGCGGAAGACGCAGCTGACCAAATTTGCCACACATCCTGTAAGGTCGCTGTCGGCTTCCGACGGCGGCAAGATCGCTTTCAGCTGGGATGGCGAGATATACACCATGTCGGAGGGCGGACAGCCTGCCAAGGTGGAGGTCAATATCGTGACTGACGACTATGATTCCGATGTACGTAAGTCTGTGATGCGTTCCGGAGCCTCTTCTATGGCGGTGTCGCCTGACGGGGAGATGGTGGCGTTCGTGCTTCGCGGCGACGTATATGTCACATCGACCGAGTATAACACCACGCGCCGTATCACCGACACCCCTGCGCAGGAGCGTATAGTGGACTTCGCGCCCGACGGCCGCAGTCTGGTGTATGACAGCGAGCGCGACGGCATCTGGCAGCTCTTTACGGCCGAAATAAAGGATCCTGATGAAAAGTCGCTCCTTTATGCCACTGAACTTGTTGAGAAACCGCTCTATAAGAGCGACAAACCGTCGTTTCAGCCAGACTATAGTCCTGACGGCAAGAAGGTGGCTTTTCTTGAGGACCGCACTACGCTGCGTGTCATAGACCTCAAGACCAAGGAGGTGACGACCGCGCTTGACGGTAAATATAACTATAGCTATACCGACGGCGACATAGGATTTGAGTGGAGTCCCGACAGCCGGTGGCTCCTTATCGACTATATCGGCGTGGGCGGATGGAACAATTCCGACATAGCTCTGGTGAAGGCCGACGGATCGGAAGTGGTCAATCTGACTGAGAGCGGCTACAGCAATTCGTCGCCTCAATGGGTGCTCGGAGGAAAGGCCGTGGCATACGCCACCGGTAAATATGGCTACAAGAGTCATGGAAGCTGGGGCAACGAGAGCGATGTCGTGGCTATGTTCCTTGACGGCGATGCTTTCGATCGGTTCAATATGACCGAGGAGGAAGTCAAACTCGCCGAGAAAGCCGAGGCTGAGGCAAAGGAGAAGGCCGAAAAGGATAAGAAAGATGATAAAAAGAAGAAGGATAAGAAAAAAGGCAAGGACGACAAGGCTGACAAGGAAGAGGTGAAGCCGCTGGTGCTTGACCTCGATAACCGCCGTTACCGCATGGCGCGCCTTACTGAGTCGTCGTCGCGTATGGGCGATTATTTCTTGGCTCCCAAGGGCGATAAGTTCTACTATGTGGCATCGAGTCCCGACGGTCGCAGCCTCTATGAGCGCAATATAAAGGACGGCGGTACCAAAGTGCTTGCGAAAGGACTCAGCGCATGGAATCTGATTCCCGACAAGGATGGCAAGAATCTGTTTGTGATGACCTCGTCGGGGATTAAGAAGGTGTCGTTGAGCGACGGCGGTCAGAAAAACGTCAGCTTTGAAGCCGACTATACTCGCCGCAAGTCGGATGAGCGCGGCTACATCTACAACCACATGTGGAGGCAGGTGCTCGACAAATTCTACGATGCCGACCTGCACGGCGTGGACTGGTTGAAATATAAGGATGAGTATGCTAAATTCTTGCCTTATATCAACAACAACTATGACTTTGCCATATTGATGAGCGAGATTCTCGGCGAGCTTAACGCTTCGCACACGGGTGCGAGGTTCTATGCTTCGGGCGCTCCTATGTCGACGGCTTCGTTGGGCGTGTTCTACGACGAGGACTACGCCGGCGACGGACTTAAGATAGCTGAAATAATCAAGCGCGGTCCGCTGGCTTCGCCCGCTCTGGGAATCGAGCCGGGCGACGTGATCATGTCCATCAACGACTCCCTCGTCCTCGCCGGTGCCGACTATTTCCCGCTTCTTGAGGGCAAAGTTGGCAAGAAAGTGAAGCTCGATGTAAAAAAAGCCGACGGCAAGCAGAAGACCGTCTATGTAAAGCCGATATCCTACGGCGCTAACTCCGACCTGCTCTACCGTCGTTGGGTCGAGCGTAATGAAGCCATTGTCGACAGTGTTTCCGGAGGTCGTGTGGGCTATGTGCATGTCGAGGGTATGGACAGCCCGAGTTTCCGTGAGGTCTACGACCGTCTGCTCGGCAAGTACCGCAACTGCGATGCCGTAGTGGTCGATACACGCTACAACGGTGGCGGCTGGCTCCATAACGACCTTGCCATATTGCTCGGCGGCAAGGAGTATGTGCGCTTTACTCCGCGTGGACAGTATATAGGTAGCGAACCATTCTCGCAGTGGACCAAACCGTCGGCCATGCTTGTCAACGAGAGCAACTACAGCGATGCGCATGGGTCGCCGTTCACATACCAGTCGCTTAAGATCGGCGATGTGGTGGGAGCACCGATTCCCGGAACGATGACTGCCGTGTGGTGGGAGAATCAGATAGACCCGACTTTGGTGTTCGGAATACCGCAGGTGACCTCGCGCGACATGGATGGAAATGTGCTCGAAAATCGTCAGCTTAATCCTGACGTGCTGATATATAATTCGCCTGAAAATGTGCTTCGGGGTGTAGACGACCAGCTCATCGGTGCCACCAAGCATCTGATGAAGAAGCTCGACGCGCAGAAAAAGAAATAATAGTCCTTGACCCATTAGTAACGAGGCCGCGGTGCGAATCAATTCCTGCACCGCGGCCTCGCCGTTATCGTCATAATGATGTGATCAGAATGGTGGCGGTTCGTCGCCTGGTCCTTTGAGGAAGTCGGCGGTGCCGCCGTTGAACGGATTTTGGGTCTGTATCGACGCATCGTCCATCGAGTTGAGCCTTGAACCTACGGTCACTGTCGAGGATATGTCGAAATTATCCTCTTCTTCCCAGTTCTCAAACCGGGCGAAGCGGGCTTTAAAGCGCATTTTTATGTCGTCGACGGAACCTGAGCGGTGTTTGGCCACGATAAATTCGGCCAGTCCGCGGATGTCGTTGCCGGATGCATCCTGGTCGGATTTCGTATAGTACTCCGGACGGTGGATGAAGCACACGATGTCGGCATCCTGCTCGATGGCTCCCGACTCACGGAGGTCGCTCAGCTGGGGGCGCTTGCCGTCGCCGGTCTGTCGCGATTCTACCGATCGGTTGAGCTGCGACAGGGCTATGATGGGGATGTTAAGCTCTTTGGCGAGCTGTTTAAGCGAGCGTGAGATCATACTGACTTCCTGTTCGCGGCTGCCGAACTTCATGCCTGATGCATTCATAAGCTGGAGGTAGTCGATGATGATGATCTCGACCTGGTGTTCCCTGACGAGGCGGCGGGCTTTGGTGCGCAGTTCAAAAATCGACAGCGAAGGGGTGTCGTCGATATACATGGGCGCACTGTAGAGGTGCTTCACTCTGGACATTAGCTGGTCCCATTCGAGCGATGTCAGCTGTCCTGACTTTATCTTCTGGCTCTCCAGCTCGCACACATTGCTTATCAGACGGTTGACGAGCTGCAGATTGGACATTTCGAGCGAGAATATCGCCACCGGGATATTGAAATTCACGGCCATGTTCTTTGCCATCGACAGCACAAACGCCGTTTTACCCATGGCAGGACGCGCCGCGATGATGATCAGGTCCGAACGTTGCCATCCCGACGTAAGCTGGTCGAGCTTATGGTAGCCTGTCTGGAGTCCGCTCAATCCGGATGTACGGTTGGCCGCCACCTGTATCTGGTCGATGGCCTGTCCGATAACGGGATCGATCTGGGTGACATCCTTTTTGACGTTGCGCTGCGATATTTCGAATAGTTTGCCTTCGGCTTCCTGGAGCAGGTCGTCGACATCGTTGCTTTCGTCAAAAGCCTTGCCCTCGATGGCCGCCGCGAACGAAATCAGCTCCCGCGCCAGATATTTCTGTGCCACGATTCTGGCATGGAATTCGACGTTGGCGCCTGACAGCACCCTTGATGTCAGTTCCGATATGACCACCGGGCCGCCCACCGCTTCAAGCTTTTCATTGCGTCGGAGCTGCTCCACCACGGTCAGCATGTCTATAGGCTTCTGTGCGGCTCCGAGGCTTTGTATGGCGGCATAGATATGCTGGTGGTTAGGCTCGTAGAAACTTTCCGGCTTGAGTATGTCGCATACGGCGGTGTAGGCGTCTTTCTCAAGCATCAAGGCTCCGAGGACGGCCTCTTCGACCTCTTTGTCCTGAGGCATGACACGGCCGCCGGTCTCAAAGATGGCCGGTTTTTGGTTCTGTCCCCGATAGGATTGCGGTTTGTTGTCTGGCATGGTCAGTGTCGAATTTTTTACAAAGTTAAGCAATCCCGCCAAATAGAGGGCAAATGGACGGGCGATTATTGTAAACAATGTATCAACATGGCCGTTACGGACATTGACTTCGGAAAAATTTTTCGTACCTTTGCGGAGATACAAAATTTCACATCTATTTATTAATCATGTTCAAATATTACAAACCAATCGTTATGTCGGCGACATTACTTGCCGTGGCTGCGTCCTGTACTACCGGGGAGCAGGCCAATGATAAGATTATCGACCGGCCTGAGGTGACTATCACCGACGGTAAGTTTTCAGTGGAGGCTCTTGAGGCTCTCGGACGAGTGACTGACCCTGTGATATCGCCCGATAAGACTAAAGTGCTGTTCGGGGTGTCGTATGAAAGCATCGAGGAGAATGCTTCTAACCGTGACCTGTATGTGATGAATGTCGACGGATCGGATCTGACAAGGCTTACCAAGACTCCGAAGTCGGAGAACAATGCCGTGTGGATCAACGGTGGACAGCAGATAGCGTTCATGTATCCCGACGGCGACAAGAATCAGGTATGGGTGATGAATGCTGACGGATCCGGACGCAAGTGCGTAAGCTCGGTGGAGCAGGGTGTAGGCGGATTTCTCATATCGCCCGACGAAAAGCATATAGTGATGATAGCCAACGTGAAGTACAGCCGCACGGCTCAGGATGTATATCCCGATCTGCCGAAGGCTTCAGGACGCATCATCGACGACCTTATGTACAAGCATTGGGACGAATGGGTGACCGAAGTGCCTCATCCTTTCCTCGGCGACTTTGACGGCAATGCGGTGACTAATGTCGCCGACATTATGGCCGACGAGCCATACGAAGCTCCGATGAAGCCGTTCGGCGGTGTGGAGTCGTTCGCCTGGTCGCCTGACGGCAAGCAGTTGGTCTATGTGTCGCGTAAGAAGACCGGCATGGAGTACGCCCTTTCTACCAATTCCGACCTTTACCTCTATGACCTGGCCGACAAGTCGACCCGCAATCTGACCGAAGGCATGATGGGCTACGACACGAACCCCGTGTTCTCCCCCGACGGAAAGTATGTGGCTTGGCTGAGCATGGAGCATGACGGATATGAAAGCGACAAAAACCGCATCTTTGTACTTGACATGGCTTCCGGCGAAAAGAACGACCTTACCGTCAACTGGGATTATACGGTAGATGCCATAGCATGGCAGCCGTCGAGCCGAGGCTTGTTCTTCCAGGCTTACCGCGACGGTGTGAAGCCGGTGTTCGCCATCGGTCTTGACGGCACTGTAAGTGTGGTGGCACAGGGTGAGTATGACTATGAAAGCCTGTGCCCGGTTTCCGACACAGAACTCATCACCATGCATCATTCTATGGTGGCTCCTAATGAGATCTACTCGGTCAAGAACGGAGAGGTGACCCAGTTGAGCTTCATCAACAAGGACCTCCTCGACAAGGTGACGATGCCTAAGGTGGAAAGGGTTATGGTGCCTACCACTGACGGCAAGGAGATGCTCACATGGGTGATCCTCCCTCCCAACTTCGACGAGACCAAGCAATATCCCGCCATACTTTACTGCCAGGGCGGCCCTCAGCAGGCTGTCAGCCAATTCTGGAGCTATCGCTGGAACTTCGCCCTCATGGCTTCCGAAGGCTACGTCATTATAGCTCCTAACCGCAGAGGTCTGCCGGGATTCGGCACCGAGTGGAATGCCCAGATCTCAGGCGACTACGGCGGCCAGAACATGAAGGACTATCTCAGCGCAGTCGACTACATGAAGGTTAAGCCCTATATCGACGAGAAGCATATCGGTGCCGTTGGCGCAAGCTACGGCGGATTCTCGGTATATTGGCTTGCCGGCAACCACGACAACCGCTTTGCATGTCTGATTGCCCATGCCGGAATCTTCAACACTGAAGCGCAGTATCTTGAGACCGAGGAGATGTGGTTTGCCAACTGGGATCTCGGCGGTCCGTTCTGGGACAAGTCAAACGCCGTGGCTCAACGTTCGTTTGCCAACTCGCCCCATCGTTTTGTCGACAAGTGGAATGCTCCGATCCTGATCACCCACGGAGAATTCGACTTCCGCATCCTTGCTTCTCAGGGCATGTCGGCTTTCAATGCCGCACGTCTGCGCGGGGTGCCTGCCGAAATGCTGATCTTCCCCGACGAAAACCATTGGATTCTCAAACCGCAGAATGCCGTGCTTTGGCAGCGCGTGTTCTTCCGTTGGCTCGACCGCTGGCTCAAGGAAGCCCCTGCCCAGCCCGCCGAATAATATAACTCGCAAAAAGCCGATAACGCAGAAGCCGGAGATTGCACCCAAGTCGCAATCCCCGGCTTCATGCTAAATTATTTAAGATGTGTTTTATAACATGTTGTTTTGTTTGTGATTGTAAATTTAAAGCCATATATTTGCGAAAATACGAGATGCGATGCCTCGTCGCGCATCAGAGGTAAACAAACCTACCGCACGCGATATGAAAACCAATCATCTGCTCCTCGCCGTGGCCATCTTTGCGAATAGAATAGGTTGTATGGAAAATAAGTACAGATTTATTGAAGATGATAATGATTTTGGCTACAATTGTCAAAACATTGAAGAAAAAATATTCCTTGAAATATTGTCGCAATTGCCAGATGATGTATATTGGTATTGTGGCGACTATGTCTATGACCTTATTAAAGATGAGAGATTGCTAGGACTTGCTCGATGGGAAATACCATTAGATGATAGTTATGGCTGGTATTGCAAGCGATATATACTAAATAGCGAATGCAAGAAATATCTAAAAGAAAATTTACATGGAAATTTATTGTCGTATTATTTTTGTCATCACATGATAAAAAGTAAAAGTAAAGTGTATCTTATAGTGTTTGATGCAGTATTGTTTGATGTATATTCAGGCATAAACATACCTCAAAATATATTGGATAGTGGGGAAAATAATGGTGTATATGTAAGTTTCAGCGACCCAGTTGAGATTTGATAGCAAGATTACAAACACTTAAAATTAGATTAAATCAGTAAATTATGGCATATAATGAAAATTTCAATGATACAATCGACGATGATCGAGAAACAGAAATATGTAATAATGTTGTAGCATTCCTATTTGAACAAATTCCTGATAATGCCGGCTTATACGTAAGCGATTATATTGATATTTTACAAATAGAGTGTCCATATTTTGGAGTGTTCCAATATGAATCAAGCAACGATGATAAAAATTATAAGAGAAAATTTATTTTATCAAAAGAATGCAAAAAATTCTTTCTTGAAGAGGATAACTCTACATTTTTATTTGGAGGTGTTTATTTCTGCGATTACATGATTAGAGATAACAATAAATTGTACGTCAGCGTATACGATGGATGTCACTTTAACATTGACAAGTCCATCAAGATTCCTCAACACGTGCTTGACGAGTGCGAGAGGGAGCTGGAAATGGACTTTACATTTAGTGACAACGTGACACCATGAACACGACAATGGATAGATATGCGGAACTATTATTTAGAATTTGAACCTGGTGAATTAGAAGACGACACAGATTATAGTGCCGATGTTTTGATTGAAATTTTGAATCAGATACCGTCCAATACTTATTTATATATGGGCTGTTATGTTGACCAACTTTTCGCAGATCAACGTATGCTTGGACTTCTGGAATATGAAATACCATTGGACAAAAGCTATAGGATATATGACCGACGTTTCAAATTGACCTCTGAATGCAAACAGTATCTTAAAAATAATTTACATATAAATTATGAGAGTTTCTTTTGCCATTACATGATTAAGGATGATGAGAAAATATATTTATTGGTTTTTGATTCATATAGTTTCGATTTAGACGCAAGCCTAAGTTTGCCGGACAAACTTATCCAAGATTGTGAGAAAGAAGAAATTTACATTCGATTCAGCAATCCGGTAATACTGTAGTATTGTAGTGTTTTTTGGGGCATCAAAAGTTTTGGACAATACATTATGTCGATTATTTAAAATGTCAACTAAATAAATAAGACTATATATGGAAGAGTTTGATTTAATTTGTCAAGACAAATTGACATTTGCATTATTTGGTTACATAATCAAACAAGTACCCAATGATGCGTTTATTGATTGTTCTGATTATTTGGCACTATTAAAGAGAAAGCCTGTCGAAAAGCATCTTCCTATTGAGATTCTAAAATGGGAAATTCCTTGTCAGAATTATTATGAACCGGATTCTGTCAGAATTGAGTTAAATGAAGAATGCAAAAAGTATTTGCATTCTAACATTTTGAGAGTGTCTGGATTTTTGTGTCACTTTACAATTAGTGATGCCCAAAAAACTTATGTTAGCGTATACGATGGATGTCATTTTGACATTGACAAATCTATAAAGATTCCTCAGCGCGTGCTTGACGAGTGCGAGAGTATGTTGGAAATGGACTTTCGTTTCAGCAACACCGTGACACCATGAACGCGACAATATATAGATGGAAATGCAGAATTTTTATTCATAATTTATGAAATCCAATCATCGGCTCCTCGTCGTGGCCACCGCATCGCAAAAGTATGATAATAGACAAAGGAGACAGCCCCACAAGCTTTTTTACATGCTTGCGGGGCTGTCTCCTTTGTTGCTTGCCGATAAGTATTCTTTAATTGTTGCTATATATGATCTTGCGGATGCCTTCAGATGTCTTCTTGATCAGGATCTGTCCTTCCTCGGGGTTCTCTACGCGGATACCCTGAAGATTGTAGTAAGTGGCTTTGCCGTCCTGTTCGTTCATTATATCCTCGATGCCCGACGGTTCGTCGCCGGTCCATAAGATGTTGAGGAAGTCCTTCCATTCGTATGCCTCCTTATATGCATAGTAGCCTTCGGAAGGCACGTACAGTGTGGTTCCGGAATAGTTGTCGGATGTAAAGGCATTCTCTCCTTCGGTGATGGTCGGAGGCGTGACGGCCTTGCAATTGATCGACTTCAGATTCCAACAGCTCAGGAAGGCTACATTGCCCAGCGATTTAAGGGTCGATGGGAGTTCGAGTTCGGTAAGATTCCAGCACCATCCGAATGTGCGGAAGCCTATGGTGGTGACTCCTTCGGGGATAGTCAATTTTCCGGTGAATCCGGAGCAGCTGACGAATGCCTGGTCGCCGATTGTGGTCACGTTCTTTCCTATGGTAAGTGCGCCTTTGAAACCCTCGCACATGGCAAATGCCATGGAGCCGATCGACTCTACATTGTCGGGAATAGTGAGCGGTCCGGTCAGCTTGTCGCAATTGGCGAATGCCGAAGCGCCTATTGTCTGCAGTGAAGCGGGCAGTGTCAGCCATCCCCATAGTTTGCCGCAAAGCTGGAAGGCGGATTCGTCGATGACCGTTACCGAGTTGCCGAGTTCGAGACCGGTGATTTGAGAACATTGTGTGAACGCCTTTTTGCCTATGGTGGTGACATTCTCCGGTATGGTGAGTGTTCCTGACAGTGATGAGCAATTATAGAATGCGCCGTCGCCGACAACTGTCACCGACGATGGTATGGCGAGTGTCCCGGACAGCGATGTGCATCCGAAGAACGTGTTTGGGGCTATTTTTGTCAAGTTGTCGGGAAGAGTCAGTTGGCCGTCGAGCGACGAGCAGCTCATGAATGCACCCTCGCCGATTGTGCTGACGGAGTTGGGTATTGTCAAGGAGCCTTTGAGGCTGGATGCGCCCATGAAGGCCTGCTTGCCTATTGAAGTCAGGCCGGAGCCGAATTTTATATCTCCGTCCAGTTTTTTACAACCGTTGAATGCTCCTTCGCCGATAGTGGTCAATCCTGCCGGGAAGTCAAGGCCTCCGGTCAGACCGCTGCATAGGATGAAGGCGTTTTTGCCTATGGATTGGAGGGCATTGCCGAATTTCAGAGTCCCGTTAAGTCCGATACATGCGCTGAAGGCGCTTGTTCCTATAGTAGAGACTTTGTCGCCGAACACTAATCCTCCGGTGATGTTTTGGCATCCGTTGAATGCATTGTCTCCGATGACCTCAAGATTATCTCCGAGCGTTAGCGTGCCGGTGATATTCTTCATCCCGGAAAATGCGTTGTCCTTTATCGCCGAGACGATATACTCAACTCCGTCGACGGTCAAGGTGGAAGGGATGACCAGATTCTCGGCATCTGCTTCGGGATTGACGAATCCGATGACTGTGGCCCGTTTTGCCGTTTCATCAAAGGTATATGCCAGGATGCTTTCTGTTTCTTCCGGAGGTGTTAATGGATTGTCGATCTGTGTGACGTTGTCCAGTCCCACGAGTTTTAAGAATATGTCCTTTGTCGGAGTTACCTGGAAGTCGGTCGTCACTTTGTAGTTGTTGGCCTCTTCGGTGAATGTCAGTGTGTAGGCCTTGTCGATGCATGGGAATGCGTAGATGAAGTAGCCCTTTCCGTCGACGATGTCGGTGCATCCCTTATAATGCTTGCCGGGCATCTCTCCGAAAGGTTCGGTTCCGTCGGAGGCCACGGCATAGAGGTCGATGTCATATCCGGTGTTCATCTTGAATGGGAGTTCGTCGATGTTGACATACAGCATTTTGTATACGTTGACCCCACCTTCTGTGTATGCTGTCAGGCCGTCGGCATTTGCTATTATATAGTAGTCTTTGTCCTCCATTGTCAGGGGATAATCAGCTTTTCCCCGGCTCCAATTGTTTGAGTATTGAACGTTGACATCCATGCCGACCGCGTCGTCCGAGATCGTGAATTTGTCAAAGGTCAGGTCGTACTTATCGACTGTTCCCTCGGAATAGCCGTTATAGCCGAAGTCTTTATAATTCTGGTCGGCGTCATATCCCCATACGTACACCAGAGGCTTGTCGAAGCCCGTTTGGTTGCTGATGTAGAGCGTAGGCGAGGCGTTTGCCGGAAGACTGAAAAGTCCGAACGTTCCGAGCATACTTAAAAATAGGGTACTGGCTTTCTTCATAAAATAACGTTGGTTTATAAGATGTTTGTCGAATCAAATATGTGCAAAGTTAAGAAGATAGATAAAAGTCTGAATTGATTTAAATCAATAAATAGTGCAATGGATGAAAAATTGAGGCAGTATATTATAGGTTCATTTGTCGGTCCTGACTCTGTTGCGTCTGACTCTTGACAATGTTTCCGGTGTTATTTTAAGATATTGCGCGATGTATTTCAAGGGTATTGCGTTGAGCACCTCTATGGGTCTGGCCCGCAGAAGGGCCTCGTAGCGCGACAGAGCGTCGCCCGTGCCGATTATGATATACCGTTGTTCGAGTACATAAAGCTGTTCCATAAGCAGTCTGACCAGCCAATCCTGCAGGTCGCGTGACTTTTGTATGATCTCTTTGAAATCGTCAAATTCGACTACGTATGCATCAACGTCGGAAATCGCCTCGATCGAGAATATCGCCGGAGCGCCTGTATGAAATGCTGTCACCGATGTCAGGACGTCGCCTTCTGATGCAAACCATCGGGTGTCGGTGGTCTCGTCTTTTTCATAAATACCGCGGAGCAGTCCTTCGGCCACGAAAAATATGGATGTGCATTTCCGGCCTTGAGTGACTAAGTGCTGGTTTTTGTTGAAATGTCTGAGTTTGGACACTTTTTCCAATTTTGCCGTAACTTCGTTCTGGAGTGGATAAACTTCGTTGAGGATCTCCGCGAGAGAATTATATCGTTTCATCTGATAATGGCCGTTATGGTTGTAAAGAATAATTAATGGAGTGTGACGTACCGATAGTATGCTCTCCCATGGCAAATTTAATACTTTTCGTTAGACTAATATCATGCCGTTACTCGGAAAAACGATATCAGCATGAAAATGTGGCCGCGTTGCGGCCTCCTGAGATGGCCCTGACTGGGTAGGGGCTTATTTTATGTCGGCTATGGGTGCGGATATTGACGGAAGTTGCGTATATTTGTAGCTTCAAACTTAACAGGCGTCTCTTTTGTTTGACATAAACATTGCCACTGTTTGAATTAAATTAACGAATAGATTATATGCCACAAGTATCAGAACGTGGGGAAATTATGCCGGCATCCCCGATTCGCCGTCTTGTCCCTTTGGCCAATAAGGCTATGGCTAAGGGAGTCAAAGTTTATCGCCTGAACATAGGCCAGCCTGATGTGCCCACGCCGCAGGAAGGCCTCGACGCATTGAAGCATATCGACCGAAAAGTGCTTGAATATAGTCCGTCCGACGGACTGCCGTCGTTGAGAAAGAAGCTGAAGGAGTATTATAAGAAGTATAATATAGAAGTGGATGTCGACGATATAATCGTCACTACCGGAGGGTCGGAAGCAGTGCTGTTTGCATTTATGGCCTGTCTGGATCCTGGCGACGAGATAATTGTCCCGGAGCCGGCATACGCCAACTATATGGCTTTCGCCATATCGGCCGGAGCCAAGATTGTCACTGTTCCGTCGAGCATCGAGGAGGGATTCGCGCTTCCGCCGGTGGAAAAATTTGAAGAACTCATCACTCCGCGTACCAAGGGCATACTGATCTGCAATCCGAATAATCCCACAGGCTATCTCTATACGATGAAGGAGATGCTTCAGATCCGCGATCTGGTGAAGAAGTATGATCTTTTCCTATTCTCCGACGAAGTTTACCGCGAGTTCTGTTATACGGGTGCACCCTATATATCCGCATTTCATCTGCCCGGCATTGAGGAGCAGGTGGTGCTTATCGACTCGGTGTCGAAGCGCTACAATGAGTGCGGCATACGTATCGGTGCTTTAATCACCAAGCATAAGGAGCTGAAGAAGAATGTGATGAAGTTCTGCCAGGCACGTCTGAGTCCGCCTCTTTTGGGTCAGATAGTGGCTGAGGCTTCTATAGATGCTCCTGCAGACTATATGCTCGCTACCTACAATGAGTATGTGGAGCGGCGCAAGTTCCTGATCGACGAGCTTAACAAGATCCCCGGGTGCTATTCGCCGATACCGATGGGCGCGTTCTACACCGTGGTGAAGCTTCCTGTAGACGATGCCGACAAGTTTTGTGAATGGTGTCTGGAAGAGTTTGAATATGAGGGGCAGACCGTGTTCATGGCGCCTGCTTCCGGATTCTATACCACTCCGGGAATGGGACGGAATGAGGTCCGCATGGCCTACGTGCTTAACAAGGAGGATCTGGGCCGGGCCATGCATGTGCTCCGCGAGGCGTTGAAGGCATATCCCGGACGCACGCTTTCTGGTTGTGACGACTGAATGCTATGGGGTATGAGTTGATGGTGGCGCGTCGGCTGAGGCTCCGTACCGACGAACGCGGGCTTTCGCCGAGCATTGTGATCGCGGCAGTAGGAATAACGCTGTCGCTGGTCGTGATGATAGCTTCCTTGTGCATAGTCCTCGGATTTAAGCGGGAGATCCGTAATAAGGTCATGGGGTTTGATGCGCATGTGAGCATAATACCCGGACATCTGTCGACGGAGGATGCCGAAGATAGTTTTATCGAATTTACGCCTGAACTGCGCGACATTGTCGCCGGCACGGGCCTGTTCGGCGAGCCGTCGCCGACGTTGGATCAGCCGGGCATCATCAAGACCGACTCCGATTTTGAGGGAATAGTGGTCCGTGGAGTGAAGTCGGGCGGTAGCCGCGACTTCATCGAGTCGAACCTCGTGGCGGGATATATACCCGACTTTTCACTCGAAGAGTCCAAGAATAAGATTGTGATCTCCGGCGTGACGGCCGATGCGCTCGGTCTGGGAGCGGGCGACCGCGTATATGCCTATTTCTTTACCGGAGGATCGGTTCGGGTCAGGCGGTTAGATGTGGCGGGAATCTACGACACGCATTTCGGCGACTATGACAAGGTGTATGCTTTCGGTTCGCTCGGCATGACTCAGGCCCTGAATTCGCTTGATAGTCTTTCCTGCAATAAGGTGGAGCTTTACATGAACGACGCGTCTGACATCGACGCAGGTGCGCTTGCTCTTCAGGAGCAGATGATGAGGGCGGTGTATGAAGGCCGGTTGTCGGGCATGTACCGGCTCTCGTCGGTAAATGCCACGGGCATGATGTACTTCAACTGGCTTGACCTTCTTGACACGAATGTCGTGGTTATACTGGTGCTGATGGGATTGGTGTCGGGATTTACCTTGATTTCCAGCCTGTTCATCATAATTCTTGAACGGGTCAACATGATCGGCATACTTAAGGCTATGGGGGCTAAAAACGGATCCATAAGAAAAATCTTCATATATCTGGCTCAGAGGATAGTGGTCATGGGCATGTTGGCCGGCAATTTGCTGGGAATAGGGCTGATGGAGCTTCAGAAGCATACCCACGTCATCCCTCTGTCGCCCGAAGCCTACTATCTGAGCTATGTGCCGGTGGAGATCAACTGGTGGCACATATTGGCTTTGAATGCCGGAGTGTTCGTGGTGGCATGGGCCATGCTCCTTATACCCGGACAGCTGATTGCAAAGATCTCCCCGGCTTCATCTATTCGCTATGAATAAGCAACTTTAGGGCGATATGGATTGTTGTATTTTTATTAACACTGATTAATAAAAATATTTAAAGGAATTGCATTACCTTTGTAATTTATTAGACATATTTTTGAATTAAATAATGAACGCAAAAACTGATATTTTAAAACTGATAATAGAGGGAATCCAGGAGCGCAAGGGAAAGCATATCACTGTCGTGGATCTGACTGAGATAGAAGGAGCCGCCGCGTCCGGTTTTGTGATTTGCCAAGGCTCGTCGACTATGCAGGTGTCCGCCATTGCCGACAGTGTCCGCGAATACGTTCAGGAGCAGGGCGGAGTAAAGCCTTATAATTACGACGGCTACCAGAATTCGCAGTGGATAGTGCTTGACTATGGCGATTGGTTCGTGCATATATTCCTTCCTGATATCCGTGAATATTATAATCTGGAGGAGCTTTGGAGCGATGCCGACATAAAGGAGATTCCCGATCTGGACTAAGAAGAATAAATGTTAATAAGATCATATTCTATTCCTTAAATGAGCATGGAGCAGAAACCTAAAAAGAGAACCATAAAATTCAGCATATACTGGATGTACGCTATTGTGGCGCTGTTTATCGTCGGTCTGTATGTGCTTGACGACAATTCGATTACGAAGGAGGTCAGCTATTCGGACTTTGAGAAGCAGGTGCTTGACGGCGGCGTGGAGCGTATAGTCGTGTTCACAAATAAGAATCAGGCAGAGGCGTACCTTGCCGATTCAGTGGCCTCGAAGATATTCCATAAGAGCCAGTTTACGCAAAATTCCGGACAGGAGGCAAAGCTTCTGACCGACATCCCGAGCGCCGACAAACTTCAGGACAAGATCGAGCAGTGGAAAGCTGAAGGAGTGTTCAACGGCGATGTGAAGTTTGAGAAGGGCAGCGACTTTTCGGCTCTGCTATGGTCGTTCGGCCCGATTATTCTGATTATCGCCTTCTGGATATTCGCTTTCCGCCGTATGTCAAATAAGGACGGAGGCAGCGGAGGCGTGTTCAGTGTTGGCAAGTCGAAAGCTAAGATTTTTGATAAAGACGGCCCGATACAGGTGACATTCAAGGATGTGGCCGGACTGTCGGAGGCAAAGACGGAGATCGAGGAGATCGTGGAATTTCTTAAGAATCCGCAGCGCTACACCGATCTCGGCGGCAAGATACCAAAGGGTGCGCTTTTGGTGGGCCCTCCCGGAACCGGTAAGACTCTGCTTGCCAAGGCTGTTGCCGGAGAGGCTAACGTGCCGTTCTTCTCTATGTCGGGATCCGACTTCGTGGAGATGTTCGTCGGTGTGGGTGCTTCGCGTGTGCGCGATCTGTTCCGTCAGGCTAAGGAGAAGGCTCCGTGCATCGTGTTTATCGATGAGATCGATGCGGTAGGCCGTGCCCGTGGGCGTAATCCGAACATGGGAGCCAATGACGAACGTGAGAACACGCTCAACCAGTTGCTTACAGAAATGGACGGTTTCGGATCTAATTCCGGAGTGATTATACTTGCGGCCACTAACCGTGCCGACATTCTCGACAAGGCTTTGATGCGTGCCGGACGTTTCGACAGGCAAATTTATGTGGATTTGCCCGATTTGAACGACCGTGTGGCCATATTCAAGGTCCATCTGCGCAATATAAAGACTGACGAATCGCTGGACGTGGAGACTCTTGCCCGCCAGACTCCCGGATTCTCCGGTGCCGACATAGCAAATGTCTGCAATGAGGCCGCGCTTATTGCGGCCCGAGGCAACAAGAAGGCCGTGACCAAGGAGGATTTCAACAATGCGGTCGACCGTATAATCGGCGGACTCGAAAAGCGTTCGAAAATAACTACTGACGAGGAGAAGCATGCCATCGCAGTACATGAGGCCGGACATGCCACCATATCCTGGCATCTGCGTTATGCTTCGCCTCTGATCAAGGTGACGATTGTGCCTCGCGGCAAGGCGCTTGGTGCCGCATGGTATCTGCCGGAAGAGCGCCAGATCACTCCGTCGCAGGCCCTGCTTGACGAAATGTGCGCCACTTTGGGCGGTCGTGCCGCCGAAGAGCTGTTCCTCGGACGGATATCTACCGGTGCCGCCAACGACCTTGAGCGTGTAACCAAGCTGGCCTACGCCATGGTGGTCTACTACGGAATGAGCGACCGTCTGCCCAATCTGAGCTATTACGATTCGACCGGTCAGGAATATGGCTTCTCCAAGCCCTACAGCGAGGAACGGGCCAAGGATATTGACGCCGAAGTGTCGAGAATCATAAATGAGCAGTATGAACGTGCTAAGAAGATTCTGACCGAGCATTCGGATGGGCATCGACAGCTGGCCGAAGTGCTCATTGCCCGCGAGGTGATATTCACCGAAGATGTAGAACGTATATTCGGTAAGCGTCCGTGGGTGTCGCGTACCGACGAGATTTTCGCAAGCCGCAAGGAGCAGGAAGAGAATAAGAAGTTGCCCGAAAATGCTGAAAGCGGTGATGCCGGCAGCGCATCTGAACAAGGCACTCCTGCGATTCCGCCCGTACCGCCGCAGGCTGGACTTCCGGACGCGCCGGGAAATTAATCAAGGCATTCATCAGCCGCGCCGGAGGTTTATGTCCATTACCTCCGGCGCGGTTTCGTTTTTGTGCATTTTGTACCGGAGAACAATTGATTTTGTGAGATGGAAACTCGTACTCTAATTCTACCTAATTCTAATTCCTGCGAACTTAAAAATATTGGAAGGTGTTGTAAAAGCGAGGGAATATGCATAACTTTGCAATTACAAAAACATCCACAACATATTATATGTCGCGTATTTGTTTAAAAGGAATGGGAGTGGCTCTGATCACTCCGTTTAAGCATGATAAATCGGTTGATTATAATGCTCTTGCGCGCTTGCTCGAATATCAGGTGAAGAACGGGGTAGACTTCCTCGTGGTGCTTGGTACCACGGCCGAGACCGCTACCCTTGATGCCGAAGAAAAAGATGCTGTCAAGCGGTTTGTGGTCGATCGTGTCGCCGGACGTGTACCGTTGGTGATAGGCATCGGTGGCAACAACACCCACGCTTTGGTGAGGCAGTTGAAGTCCGAGGATCTGTCGGCTTACAGCGCGGTGCTTTCGGTGGTGCCGTGCTACAATAAACCTTCACAGGAGGGAATATACCAGCATTACAAGGCCATCGCGGAGGCTTCGCCGCTTCCGATAATCCTATATAATGTGCCCGGACGTACCGGTGTCAATATGACTGCGGAGACCACTCTGCGGTTGGCTCGCGATTTTGACAATATCATCGGTATAAAAGAGGCTTCAGGAAACTTTTCACAGATAGATGACATAATCAAGAATAAGCCCGAGGACTTCATGGTCATTTCCGGCGACGACGGCATCACATATCCGTTGATAACACTGGGCGCGGTCGGAGTCATATCTGTCATTGGCAATGCGTTTCCGAAGGAATTCTCCCGCATGGTGCGCATGGCTCTCGAAGGCGACTATACCAGAGCGCTTACCATACATCATCGCTTTACCGAGCTGTTCAGCCTGCTCTTTGTCGACGGTAATCCGGCCGGGGTAAAGTGTCTGCTGCATGCCATGGGATATATCGAGAATGAGCTGAGGCTGCCTCTTGTACCCACACGCATAACGACCTACGAGCGTATCCGGCAGGTGCTGGAAAAGCTCGCGTGAAGAGGATGTCGTGAATAGATGGCAAAAATATTTGTCAAGTAAGGCAAAAAACACTAACTTTGCAAAAAAATAACTGAAAGGTGAGGTCCGGTAGCTCAGCTGGATAGAGCAACAGCCTTCTAAGCTGTGGGTCTTGGGTTCGAATCCCAACCGGATCACACAAGGGTCACTTCCGAGTGGCCCTTTTTTCGTTTGTGGAATAAGGTTTAAGATAATTTGCTTATTCCGATTATATTATATATCTTTGTGAAAATATTTAAAGGGAAGAATGGGGAATTTCTTCCGGATAAAACGTTATAATAAGCATTATGAAATTAGAAGGACTAAAGCCCTTTTTAGTGCGCTATTTGAATTCATGGGTTATTCTATGTATTGACCTGACAGTGTCTTTTATAGCAAGTGCTCTGGCACTGGCTATGATTTCGTTGTTGGATAAAAGCTTGTTTGCTTCTGTGTCGTTGCCGGTGGTATGGCTCGGTGGCTCGGTTGTCGTGTCTGCTCTGAGCTTCTATCTGATGCATACATACAGGAGCGTTATCCGCCACACCACGCTTCGCGAGGTGGGACGTCTTTTTGCCGCAGTCCTTTCAAAAGAGGCGCTGATGCTCGTCCTTATGTTTACATTGCCGTGGCTTGCCGGACTGCGCATGCTCAGCGCGTTGGAGATCACGCTCCTTTTGGTGCTCGACGCCACATTGACGGCTACTGCCCTGCTTGTGCTTCGAGTGGCCATGGTGCTTGTCTACGACCGTATAAAAGGCAATATCCGCCGTCGTCAGAACACTCTGCGTGTGCTGGTTTACGGTGTCGGTGATAAGTCGGTGGCTTTGGTGCATCGTCTTGCACAGTCGCCCCACTATGATATAGTCGGATTCATCGAACCCGGTTCGGAGGCCAACAATAATACGATAGCCGGACGTCCGGTATATTATTATGACGGACTTTCCGGCCTAAAGGCATTGCGCGGCAGATATGATATTTCCGCCATCTTGTTTGCCAAGGAGGAGGACGGCCGTTCGGAGCAGGAGCGTCTTGTGAAGCATGCTGTCGATTCAGGCATGAAGGTGCTGATAGCTCCCCCCATCGACGAGGTCATTGACGGGCGTGTGATGAAGAACGGAGTCCGTGAAATCAAGATTGAGGATCTGCTCGGACGTGACGAGATTAAAATATCACTGGACGAGATTCGTGCCGACTTTAAGGGAAAGACGATTCTTGTAACCGGTGCCGCCGGATCCATAGGGTCGGAACTATGCCGTCAGCTTGCCGGATTCGGTATCGGTAAACTGGTCATGTTTGACAATGCCGAGACTCCGATGCACAATGTCCGTCTGGAATTTGAAGAGCGTTATCCGGATCTTGATTTTGTCCCGGTCATAGGCGATGTCCGTATTCCTGCCCGTCTTGACTTTGTGTTCAGGAAATATCATCCCCATGTAGTGTTCCACGCCGCCGCTTATAAGCATGTGCCGTTGATGGAGGAGAATCCGTGCGAGGCTGTGCTTGTCAATGTGGCCGGTTCGCGCAATGTTGCCGACAAGTGTCTTGAATATGGAGCTGAAAAGATGGTGATGATTTCTACCGACAAGGCTGTTAATCCTACCAATATAATGGGTTGCACGAAACGTCTGGCCGAGATATATGTCCAGTCGCTGGGTCTGGCGCTCGCTTCGGGCGAGAGAAAGGGAAAGACCCGGTTCGTCACCACCCGGTTCGGCAATGTGCTTGGATCGAACGGATCTGTGATACCGAGGTTCCGCGAGCAGATTGCCAAGGGCGGTCCCGTGACCGTCACGCATCCCGAGATCACGCGCTTCTTTATGACCATTCCTGAAGCATGCCGTCTGGTGATGGAGGCCGCTACGATGACTACCGGCAACCAGATTTTCGTATTCGACATGGGCGAATCCGTTAAAATCGCGGCTTTGGCAAAGCGGATGATCGAATTGGCCGGATTTGTGCCCGATAAGGACATCCGTATTGAGTATACCGGACTGCGCCCTGGTGAGAAACTGTATGAAGAGGTGCTGTCAAACACGGAGAACACCATACCTACCGACCATGACCGGATCAGAATAGCTAAAGTGCGCGAATATTCCCATGCTGATGCTTCTGGCACGGTAGACACCCTTGAAGAGCTGTCGCGTGCGGTTGAGATTCCGTCCATGGTGCGTTTGATGAAGCGTGTTGTGCCGGAGTTTAAATCCAAGAACTCTGTCTACGAGAAGTACGACCATGAACTTGACGAAGTGGCTGAATCCGTAGCCGATTGATTATGAATATAGCTGTTGTTGGCACCGGATATGTCGGACTCGTATCGGGCGCTTGTTTTTCCGAAATGGGCATTAATGTCACGTGTGTCGACATTGACAGTGCTAAGATCGGTCGGTTGGTCAATGGCGAGATTCCCATTTACGAACCCGGACTTTCCGATTTGGTGAAGCGTAACGTTGAGGCCGGCAGGCTTCATTTCACTACTGACTTGACCTCGGTGCTTGACAGCGTCGATGTCGTGTTCTCGGCGGTAGGAACGCCTCCGGATGAGGATGGCTCGGCCGACTTGAAGTATGTGATGGAGGTGGCGCGTACATTTGGCCGAAATATCAATAAGTATACGATTCTTGTCACCAAATCGACTGTTCCCGTCGGGACGGCACGTAAGGTTAAGGCGGTAATTGAGGAAGAACTTGCTCTGCGCGGTGTCGATGTGCCGTTTGAAGTGGCTTCCAATCCTGAATTTCTCAAGGAAGGGGCCGCGATAAAGGATTTTATGTCGCCCGACCGTGTAGTGGTAGGTGTTGAGTCGGAGCGTGCGCGTAAGGTGATGACCAAATTGTACAGGCCGTTCCTGACTAATAATTTCCGGGTATATTTTATGGATATTCCCTCGGCAGAGATGACGAAGTATGCCGCGAATGCCATGCTTGCCACACGCATATCGTTTATGAACGACATAGCCAACCTTTGCGACCTCGTCGGTGCCGACGTCGATATGGTCAGGAAGGGTATCGGCACGGATGCGCGTATCGGGTCGAAGTTCCTTTATGCCGGTTGTGGATATGGCGGTTCTTGTTTCCCGAAAGATGTCAAGGCGTTGGCCCGTACAGGTCGTGAAAACGGATATGTGATGGGTGTCATAGAGGCTGTCGAGGCGGTCAATGAACGGCAGAAGGAGATTGTGGTCGAGAAACTTCGTAACGCATTGGGAAGTCTGGCCGGAAAGACCGTGGCTATTTGGGGCCTTTCGTTCAAGCCGGAGACTGACGACATGCGCGAGGCTCCCTCGCTGGTGGTCATCGCTAAGCTGATTGAGGCGGGTGCTGCCGTCAAGGTGTATGATCCGGTGGCTATGCCCGAATGTAGGCGGCGTATCGGTGATGCTGTGACTTATTGCAAGGATATGTATGATGCCGTGATGGATGCCGATGCATTGGCGCTCGTGACGGAGTGGAAGCAGTTCCGCGTCCCTTCATGGCCTGTGATGCGGAAAGTGATGCGCCCGCAGCTTTCTGTTGATGGCGCTATGCGGCCTGTGGTGGTCGACGGACGCAACATCTTTGACCGGGACGAAGTGCTCGAAAATGATTTTACCTACATAAAGATTGGTTAACGGATCCTTATCCGGTGGGCCGTATGCTTCAACGACCGGAACGGTATGCCATGGACGGTCAGTGAGTCGGCGTATCTGTCATGTCTGCGTATATGCAGGTTTGCGCTCAGAAGTATAGTGTCCGGTTTGAGTAGATTTGCCACGTCGATTACGTCCCCTTTGAATCCATTGCACACCACTGCGTAGCCGGGGCTGCAGATGTATTTCCCCGAGAGGCAGGTGTCAGAGTCGACCATCAGGTAGCGGGTGCCGTGGATATCGATGAAGTTTTTGTTCAGTATGATGCCCGGCAGAGTGGCCGAGTCTGTAATCAGCGACAGTGAATCCAGTCCGCGCCGGCCCAGAAAGTCGCGGTGTCGGGTTATGCTCCTATCTTTTAGGTCAGATGCGATTTGTGGCGGGGCGAAGGCTATTATCGAAGCATTGTCGCCGTCGTAGTATATTATGGCTATATGGCGGCTGTCGCGCGGAATGAAGTATTCGCATTCCGGTCTGTCGGCGATTGTCGACGTCGGAATTATTATCATCGATGCCAGAACGCAGGCGGTCACCAGGCCGTATGTCCATCTGTTTCTGATCCGCAGACATAATGCGATGGCAAGAAGGCACATATAGTATGCCGCTATTGCAATGGGCTGCATATACAGATTTCGTATGACGGCTTTGGGCAGACTGCCTATTAATTCGGCGTAATTGTATGCGATGTTGTATATTTGGTCTATGATGCGGCATAACCACGTGGGGTCGCAGCCAAACTGTTCAAGAATTATAAGCAGGATGCCTCCGCCCATTATAGGAGGCATGAGCAATGCCGTAGGTATATTGGCCGGCAAAAAGTAGACCGGAAATGAGTGGAAATAGTAGGCCGACAGCATGCCGGCTCCGGCCGTGGCGCATACCGACATTAGGGCGACCGCAAGGAGCGGCCTTAAGACTTTGTTTTTTAATCTGCCGTGCATCCGACCCGACGGCATGAACAGCAGTATGCACCCTACGGCCAGGAACGACATTTGGAATCCGGCGTCGAATAGTTGTGTCGGAGATGCCGCCAATATGATTATTGCGGCCAGCAGGAGGGCGTTGGCTGATACGTGGTGGCGTTGCAGTATATAGCCTCCGTACAGGCATGTGGCCATGATCACGGCACGCAGAACCGATGGCGACAGGCCGGTAATGACTGCGTAGCCCCATAATAGAATGACGGTAAGGATCAGTCGGGCAGAGCGTTTGCGCAGCAGGATCAGCGGCATGGTCAGTATGGAGAGGGTGAACGCTATGATGCCGACGTGCATGCCGCTTAATGCCAGGATGTGTGCTTGTCCGGCATCGGCAAAGGTCTGCCTGGTGTCGTCCGGAAGTGATGATTCGTCGCTCAGAAGAGCTGTAGCGAGAAATAGGGCACTTTCTTGCGACAGTGCGCTTCTTTTCAACAGAGCTATGCAGTGGCGCCGCATACCCTTTATCCTTGTCAGTAATGACCTGTTTTTGGCGGTTATTTCTATATTTGAACCAGTGACGTAGCCTATAGCCGTTATACCCTCTGACTTCAGGTAGCCCGGATAGTCGAAAGCGTCCGGCGATGAGTCGTCATAGACCGGATATGCCAGTTTCGCGTGGATCGTCACACTGTCTCCCTCTTCAAATATGCTTCCAGTGGAGGTTACTGTCAGCCTTGCTTTGAATCCGGTAGACAGGCTGTCGAGCAGTTCTACGGTCAGCGAGTATCCTTTTTCCGACTCGACTGCTTCGCACACTCTGCCTGAGTATGAAGCTTTACGGTCATAGAGCGCGGGCGTGGCAGGATCGAGCAGTCCGAAATATTTAAGCGCGACTATGACGGCAATAAGTAGTGTGGCCCATGGCAGCAGGGGCACATAGGAGAGAGGAGGTCGCATGTGCTGTAGCCGGGAAGAATCCTATTCGTTCCAGATATTCCAGGATACGAATGCCTGGAGTAGGAGCATCTCAAGTCCATTCTTCACCTCGGCGCCATGTTCCCGCGAACGCTTCATGAACAGGGTGACATCCGGATTGTAGAGGAGGTCGTAGCACAAGTGGTCCGGGGTGAGCTCAGAGTAGGGAATGTCGGGACATTCGTCGATGTGCGGATACATGCCAAGGGGAGTGGTATTGACTACGATCTTGTGCGACGACATTATTTCGGGTATAAGCTCCTGGTATGTGATGACGCCTTCACGTTTCGTGCGTGATACGTAGGTGGGTTCCACTCCAAGATTTATCAGTCCCTGGCGCACCGCTTTTGCCGCTCCCCCGGTGCCTAATATGAGGGCTTTGTCGCGCTTCGGTGTCAGCAACGGTTTTATCGAATCGCTGAATCCTATAATGTCCGAATTATATCCTTTGAATTTAAGTGATCCTTTTTTCTTGATGAACTTGATGACGTTGACAGCGCCGATTTTCTTTGCGTCGTCGTCAATTTCGTCGAGATACGGCAATACCTGTTCTTTATATGGAATGGTGACATTCAGTCCGCTAAGTGCGGGATATTCCGCCACCACCTCCATCAGGTCGCCGATGTCCGGTATCTCAAAGTTGAGGTACTGGGCACTTATGTTTTCAGCTTCAAACTTCTGGTTGAAGAAGTTTTGTGAAAACGAGTGCGTAAGCGGGTAGCCGATCAGTCCGAAAATTCGTTCATATTTGCCCATGTGGTCGATGTATTATAAGGTTGCGTTTTACAAAAGTACGCATTTTATGGAATTATTGTACACCTTTTGTGGTAAAACTTATGCGGGAAACATAAAAAATAAGGTCTCCGTCTCCGGAAACCTTATTCTTATAGTATTGCGATAAAACGCTTTAGCAAGACTGATTACTTTTTCTTGCGGTTGCCGTAGCGGCTCATGAACTTATCAACGCGTCCGGCAGTGTCGACGAGCTTCTGCTTGCCGGTAAAGAACGGATGAGATGCGCTTGTGATTTCAAGCTTAACCAAAGGATAAGTAACGCCATCTACTTCAATAGTCTCTTTGGAGGCTACAGTGGAACGAGTAATGAAGATTTCGTCGTTTGACATATCTTTGAACACTACTTCGCGATAGTTGGAAGGATGGATGTCTTGTTTCATCGTTTTATTATTTTAATCGTTATTGTTCAGAATTAATAAATTACGCTGGTAAGGCGATAATTCGTAATGGCGTGCAAATTTACGAATTTTAGTTGTTCTGACAAAACTTTCACGCAAAATTGTTACTCAAATTCTACTAATACGGCTTCTGTGCCAACCACTTCGTCCGGTTTTACGAATATGCGCTTGATGGTGGCGTCATGTTCTGCCTGAACGTCGTTCTCCATCTTCATTGCTTCGTAGGTCAGGATGGTGTCGCCTTTCTTGACTTTGTCGCCGGCTTTATAGTTGACCGCGATGATGCGGCCTCCCATCGGAGCCACGAGGGTCGGGCCGGTGATAGGCTCTTCGGCTTTGGCCTCAACCTTGACCTCTTCCTGTTTGGGCTTGTTGGCTTCGGAAGCTTTTTCCCATTCTTCGGCACGGCGTTTGCGCAGGAATGTGTTGGCCACGGAGGGAAGAAGTTCCAGAAGGAGGTATTCTTCATCGTTTTTGGCCAATTTCACTCCGCCCATGTCGTCGAGGGTGGGGTTTTCGGGTTTCTTGTATTTGGTGACGTCGTAGGCTTTCTCTATCGGACTGCCGGTAATCTTTTCGCGGAATTCGGCGGTCACGGGAACGGGAGTATGTCCGTATTCTCCCTTTACGAGCGAGATGAACTGGTTTGACGGATTTGAATAGTCGGGATTACCCTTCTTGCGGTCGAGGGCCACGCTTACGGCCTGGCTTCCTACGATCTGGCTTGTCGGGGTCACGAGCGGTACGAGTCCTGCGTCGCGGCGCACTTTCGGGATGAGGCGCATGGCGTCGTCGAGAAGATCCTCTGCCTGAAGGGCCTTGAGCTGGGCCACCATGTTTGAATACATGCCTCCGGGCACTTCCGCATCCTTGACCAGCAGATTGGGTTTCGGGAATCCGAAATATTCTTCGATGGCATGGCAAGCTTCCAGAAGGGCTTCTTCGTTGTTGGCGCGGGCTTCTGCGATGGCTTTGTCGAAGAGTGCGTCGATTGAGGCCGGAAGTTTGTCGGTCAGCGGATCGAAGTCGTTGGGGAACTTCTTGCCAAGGTCAAACGCCTTAAGCTCCATGCGTACATTCTTGAGTTCTTTGCGGATGCGTCCCACGGCTTCCATATTTGCTTCGAGCTCTACGCCGAGCTTCTGGCAGAACACATAGATGAGTTCGATGGCGGGAGCGGCCGAACCGCCGCCGAAGTACCAGATGTTGGTGTCAAGTATGTCGACGCCGTGCAGGATGGCCATCAGCGACGAAGCGAGTCCGTAGCCGGGTGTGCAGTGGGTATGGAAGTCTACGGGAACTGAAAGTGCGTTCTTGAGTTTTGGCATTATGCTGGCTACGCGGGACGGATTGACCAGACCTGCCATATCCTTAAGGGTTATGATCTTTGCTCCGTATGCCTCCATGGCGCGGGCTTTCTCTACGAAATATTCGTCGGTGAATATCTTCTCCGGAGCCTGGGCCTTCTTGCCGAACAGTTTTGCGAAGAATCCTTTGGGCTGTTCCTCTACTTCATCTTTCGGGTCCACTGTGTAGCATACTGCGCCGTCGGGAATGCCTCCGAGTTCGTTGATCATGCGGATTGACTCCTTGACGTTGTCGAGGTCGTTGAGGGCATCGAATATGCGCATTACGTTCAGTCCGTTCTTGATAGCTTCTTTGTAGAATCCTTCCAGTACGGTGTCGGGATATGGTACATATCCGAACAAGTTGCGGCCGCGTGAGAGGGCTGACAGGAGCGACTTCCCTTTCATGGCTTTACTTGCGATGCGCAGACGCTCCCAGGGAGATTCGTCGAGATAGCGCATCACTGAATCGGGTACGGCGCCGCCCCATACTTCCATGATATAGAACCCGGCATCTTCATAGAGGGGAAGAAGGCGGTCTATACTGGCCTGGTTCATACGGGTTGCGAACAAAGACTGCTGACCGTCACGTAATGTTAGGTCTCTGATTTTTAATTTACGTGTCTGCATACCGATAGTGATTTGTTTTTTTGATTAATAGTACGTTTTCGCAAATGTATAAATTTAAAATTAATTACGGAAATAATTCCGTAATTAATTTTCTGTGATTCGACTTATTTCAACCAGTATTTCAACCGGACGTCTCTGCAGGGCCTCAGTCAAACACCCCTTCGATGCTTTCCTGGGTGTCGGGCGATTCTTCGACATATTCGCCGTAGTATTCCTTATGGCACAGGTCGATTCCTGCCGGGAAAGTGAATTTGGCATCCTGGCTGTAGGGGAGAGAGGGGTCGGCATAGACTTTTGACATGAATTTGCCGTAGATCGGAAGGGCCATTGAGGCGCCTTGTCCCAGGGCCATGCCGTTGAAGTGGATGTAGCGTTCGTCGCCTCCTACCCATGTTCCCGACACGAGCTGGGGGGTGAATCCCATAAACCATCCGTCGGAATTGGAGTTTGTGGTTCCGGTCTTGCCTCCTGTCTGGGCGGTCAGGTTATACGGGGCTCTGCGCAGTCGGTTGCCGGTGCCGCCGTCGACCACGTTCAGTAGTATCGACAATATCTTATAGTAAGCTTCGTTGCTGATGACCTCGGTATGGCGCGGGGCAAATTCGCTTATGATGTTGCCGTTGTTGTCGGCTATTGCGGTGACATACATTGGATCTACCCTCATGCCGTTGTTGGCAAATGCGGAGTATGCCGTGACCATCTCCTTCACCGATACGTCGCACGGTCCCAGGCAGAGCGATATTACGGGGTCGAGGTGGTTGGTGATGCCGAAGTTGTGCATGTTGCGTACCAGTTGGGCCGGCGACAGCTGGCTCATAAGCCTTGCGGAGATCCAGTTATTTGAGTTTGTCAAAGCCCATCTGATGTCTACCATTTCGCCCACGCGTGCCGTACCCGCATTTCGGGGTGTCCACGGACGTCCGAGTTCGTCGTAAATAGTAGGTTGCTCGTTGAGGAATTCGTCGCACGGAGTGAAGCCTTCCTCCATGGCGTAGGTGTAGAGGAATGGTTTTATGGTCGATCCTATCTGGCGCCGGCCTGTCGACACCATGTCATATTGGAAGAATGAGAAGTTGGGTCCGCCTACATAGGCTTTCACATGGCCGTTGACCGGATCCATCGACATGAAGCCAGCCCTGAGGAAGTGCTTGTTGTATATGAGGGAGTCCATAGGGGTCATAATTGTGTCGACAGGACCTGCATAGCTGAACACTTTCATCTCTATCGGTGAATTGAACGCCTCGTTGATCTCCGCCTCCGACTTGCCTGCGCGTTTCATCGCCATGTAGCGTTCCGTCGATTTGATGGCCTTGTCCACAAGTCCGTCAAGCTGCTCCTGGCTTAGTTCCGAGCGGTTGGTGGTGTAGGGCGCGCCTTTGACACCTCTCTTTTCCTTGAAGAAGCTTGGTTGGAGCGTCTGGCCGAGATGTTCCACCACGGCTTCCTCCGCGTAGCGCTGCATTCTGGAGTCGATCGTGGTGTATATTTTGAGTCCGTCGGTGTAGATGTCATATTTGGAGCCGTCCGACTTCGGATTCTTTTCGATCCAGCCGTAGAGCGGATTGATCTCCCAGGCTATGGAGTCGTCGACGAATTTCTGGTGTTCCCACGCATGATAGTCCGACTTTACGGGTCTTTTGGCCCGGAGTATGCGCCTGAGTTCCTCTCTGAAGTATGGTGCCGGGCCCTCCTTGTGGTCGGCGCGGTGGAAGTCGAGTTTTAGGGGGAGTTGTTTGAGTGAATCGAGTTCGGCTTCGGTCAGCATGTCGTTTTTATACATCTGTTCGAGGACCACGTTGCGGCGCTCTTTTACACGTTCGGGTTTGCGGACTGGATTAAAGTACGACGGATTTTTCACCATGCCAACCAATGTGGCCGCTTCCTCTACAGTCAGATCCTTGGGGTCTTTGCCGAAATACACGTATGCCGCCGACTTTATGCCCACGGCATTATATAGGAAGTCAAACTGGTTGAGATACATCTTTATGATCTCGTCCTTTGAATAAAAACGTTCGAGCTTGACGGCTATCATCCATTCTATCGGCTTTTGCAGTGCGCGTTGCATAAGTCCGGAGCTTGAGGGAGAGTAAAGCTGCTTGGCGAGCTGCTGTGTGATGGTGGAGCCGCCTCCGGCGTGTTTCTGACCCATAAGCAGGGTCTTGACTGCTACACGGCCCAGAGCCTTTACGTCAATACCGGAGTGCTCTTCAAAGCGGGAATCCTCCGTGGCTATGAGTGCGTCTATCACGTGTTGCGAGATGTCGTCATAGTCGGCGTAGACGCGGTTGCCGGTCCCGGAAAAGTACCGGCCAAGCTCTTCTCCGTCAGATGAGTAAACCACTGACGCGAATCGGTCTTTGGGATTTTTAAGCTCCTCCACGGCAGGCATATATCCGATTGCGCCGTTGTATATAAGGAATAGGACTATAAACACAGTGGCTACTGCTACTGCAAACGTCGCCCACATGGCGGCTATTATGATGCGTGATTTTTTGCTGATCATATTTATATTCTAAGGTTCTGCAAAGGTAGCTAATTTTATCATAACGCAGAGTTGTGCGATTGTTGAAAATACATGGCATTATAAAAATTTTAGTATAGCCGACGAATATTAAGAGTGTGAATTTGGCGCCCGTACCCTCTACGGAGAGCCTGTAAACAGGACTTTTTTGAGAAAAATTGAAGATTGGCGAAAAAAAAGCTCAAAAAATTTTGTGGAATGCAAAATAGTCCTTACCTTTGCATCGCAATTGAGAAAAACAACATCTCTAACGCTAAAAGAGATTAGCGTAGCAAACTGAAAAATGACTCCGTAGCTCAGTTGGTAGAGCAACTGACTCTTAATCAGTGGGTCGAG
>CANOLV010000017.1 GCA_947567425.1 uncultured Porphyromonadaceae bacterium
TACCTGTGCCTCAACCAAAAAGAAGCAAATACCGATGATTTATATGAAGAAGACCCGTACGAAGATGTCGAGCCTTTGATAAACGGAGATTCACTTTTTCAGTGTTACCCTTATGCCGGCACCAATCCCGCACACCGAATCAGGATGGAAAAAGCCATGCTCACGCACATAACAAAGCAAATAGGCAACCGTCTGCCAAGCATTGAAATAGTTCCCTTTACCTGCGAAAAGGTTCATCCATCAACAGGAGATTCCGCCAGAGTGTTGTTTGTCAGCTATAAATACAACGTAAGAGTCTCGGCAGTTTTACCGAAAGAGGAGGCTCAAAAACTGTCGACAGATTCGTTTTACAGAATCGGAGGGACATTCACAGGGTTTCCCGATTCAAAAACACAGAGGCCCCAAGTTACAGGCTACCGCGAAATCGACTTGGGTGTGCTTGAATATGAGAATTTGACATTTACAGATTTCCCGGAGTCAGAATTGGATTATTTCTTTGCAGGCTATTAAATTTACAGACTCAGTTCGGGCAAACTATTTATCGCCGCTTCTTTGAGGCTATCCACCGCGCGCGTGTACTTCTCGGTATGCCTGAGGTCGCTATGCCCTAACAGGCTGGCCACGGTCTTTATATTCGCGCCGTTGCTGAGTATATTGGTGGCGAATGAGTGGCGGGCACAATGCCAGGTTATATGCTTCTCTATGCCAGCCTTAGCCACCCATTTGCGCAATGCCTTAAGGCACATTGTATGCGACGGCAAAGGAAATATCCGTTCGTCACGTTTCCCATTACCGATAAGTTTCAAAAGGCCGTCATTAAGCGGTATCACGACTCCGCTTGCCGCGCTGTGACCTTTCGTTTTGGATTGTTCAAAACGCAATACGCGGTTGGCATAGTCCACATTAGCATAAATAAGATCTTTTACATCGCACCACCTGAGGCCCGCATAGAGACAGAATATAAATGCGCGGCGTATGTCAGCATTTTCACGGGGATAATGAGTTTGCACAAGACATATTATCTCCTCAGTGCTTAAAACATCCTTGGTCAATTTGTTTTTATCTATCTTTATAGACACACCCGCGCATGGATTCTTTCGTATAACATCACTTTCTACAGCGACTTTGATAACCTTTTTAAACCGAGAATACAATGTGTGCGGGGTCTCTCCATTAAAATGCCGTTGCAAATATTCTGTATAACCGATAATCATCTCCTTGGAGAGCTGGGTCGGCTTGAGGCGTGATGCGAATATATCATACCCGGGGGTAACTTGCAGAAAATCGACAAAAATCTCATGTGCCCGCCGTATTTTATTCTTATCAGTCTTATCATAAGCGTCTACGTATGACGAGTACCAGTCATGGAAATTGACATCCTGAGTTTTTCTGAGCCTATAGCCCTCTGCATTTTCCAACATCTCCTGTCCGCGCTCAAACCGTATTTTCTTTGCGATCTCGATTGTTTCTTTATTCTGTTGTCGCTCTAATGGGGTGCGCGGAGCTTGCCACACATACAGGCCCAAACGCTCAGTGCTTCTTCTAATCTTTTTATAAATCTTTCCACTCTTGCTTTCTACCATGTCGTAGCCTAAATAAAACTCTAAATATAGGCTATCGCGCCCATCGCTCAAAGACTGCCCCATGAGTTTAGGGTTATCGCCGGTATTACCCTCGATAAGATACGTATTATTTCCACGGTAATTTTTCTTTGTCATACGCTTATTTTCCTTTATTATCTTATTGTTGCAAAGATACAAAATCTTCCGACTCCAATAAGCAACCAATAAGCAACTTTTTATAAAACATAGGAAAATAAAGAAAACTTAGGTGGGCTTCCGGAAACCTCAAAATTTGCTAAATATCTAATATTCAACAAATTTAGTTTCTTTTAATTTCCTTTATTTCACCGCAAAATTGGGGGTTCGAGTCCCACTCGCGGCTCCCGCCAGTCCCTGTAAATCGATGATTTACAGGGACTTTAATTTTATAGATGAGTCAACATCGGGCAAATATTGTCGCTTTCGCGTATTCACTTGTTTTCATAATCAATGTCAAATGTTAAAAATAGCATTTTTGCAATAACAAATTGGCCATAACTAACAAAATCGCTATATTTGCGTTGTATTTAAAGTTAATGCAATGAAGACGAAACAATTCTGTGCGGAACTTTACCGCAAAAGGATGCTTTGTCATTCGTAGCGGAAGCGAACACGACATTTGGAAAAGCCCGGTAACCGGAAACACATTCGCGATTCCGAGGCATCCGTCGAAAGAACTTCCTAAAGGACTTGAATGCAAAGCAAGAAAGGTTTTGGGGATTTAATTCCCCGGCCTTTCTGCTTATAAAATTTAATATAATATGAAAGAAGTAGTTACAGTAATCGTTGAAAAAGCTTCCGACGGCGGGTACTCTTGTTTTGCTAAGGAAGAATTTGAGGGCTTCGGCCTTGCCGGATACGGCGATACGGCCAAAGAAGCCATAGCAGATTTGACCATCTGCTATCAGGAAATGAAAGAATTAATGGCGGAAGAAGGCAAGACTATTCCTGAAATGGAGTTTGTCTACCAGTACGACCTCCAGTCCTTCTTTAATTACTTTTCTTTCCTTAATATATCCAAGGTCGGCGAGTTGGCAAAGATAAACCCTTCGCTTCTCCGGCAATACGCTTCCGGAACGGCCAATGCCGGGCAGAAGCAGTATGATAAGATACGCAAAGCAATCAATCATATTATTCGCGATTTATCTGTCGCCCAAATTTAATCAGGCATTAACTACATTAAATACAACAACTCTGCTCAACTGGGTCGGTTCTTTGAAGGATCGGCCCTTTTTATTTTCCGGAAGCTACGATGTGTATGGGCAATTCAATTACATTCACATCCATTCGCTGACCGGTTGCCGGTCGGCTTGTCACACTTATCGGCCAATATGCACCCCGCACAATTGATATTGTCACGTTTACGGGATTTTTTCATAGATTTCCGGAGCGCACCGATCAAGTAGACTACAGCCAGCACCACGATTATACCGACCCATATCCATTGTATGGTGAAATCGAAAAAAGTCCAGTTATAAATCACTGTTTTATATATTTCTTTATTATTTTGTATTCTGATTCGAAATTCGGGGTGAAAACGTCGTGCCCCAAATTCTTCTCTATTTCAGTATAATGCCAGAACCGACCTTCGGAGATCTCTTCAGGATCCGGAACCAGCAATATTCCCTCACTACAATAAACGACAAAGGGGTTGATAAGTTCACGTTCGACATCAGATTCGTGGACATAAGGCGTCAACTTTACCGGATTGAAATCTACCAGCCCGAGTTCTTCGCGGGCCTCGCGTCTAAGCGCCGTCTCCACCGGCTCTCCGAAGTCGACATGGCCTCCCACGGCCGTATCCCATTTACCGGGTTGAATATCTTTAGACATAGACCTCTTCTGAAGATATATCCAACCGCCGTCGCGAAACACGTGAAGATGCACCACCGGATGAAGCAATTTGCTCCCGCTATGGCATTCCCGGCGGGTAGCACTGCCGATCACATTGCCTTCAATATCCACCAAAGGGAATAATTCGTCCTTGCCCATATAGCATTATAAAAAATGTAGGTTAGTTCACTGTTTGTAATTCTTCTTGATAGCCGCAGACAATTTTGCAGGCGTCAGATCAGGAGAATAAACATCAAAATCCAAACGCATATCGCACCCGTCCCTGAAACGGCTGCACCCGTAAGCAGTGCGCCCCTTCAGTATATGACCGGCCCCACATTTCGGACACTTTATCTCGTCAAGCGACTTGATTCTCGGAGTCCGTGTGCGCGCCGGCTTCTGCCGTTCGGCATCAGTCTGTTTTGACGCCTTTTTCGATTTGTTCTTATCATCGGCTTCAACTACCTTTATCTGTCGGTGGGAATTATCGCTCAACACGTTTATTACAATTTCCCTGACGAGCGACTTCAACTCATCGATAAACATCGCGGCAGAAAAGTCGCCACGCTCTATACGACGAAGTTTATTCTCCCATATACCGGTCAGCTTTGCACTCTTGAGGAGCTCTTCATTTATAGTGGCTATCAGATCTATGCCGGTAGGTGTGGCTATTATGCTCTTGTTCTTACGCGCGATATACCGACGCCGAAACAATGTCTCGATTATAGCGGCGCGAGTCGACGGCCGACCTATGCCATTTTCTTTCATGGCATCTCTCAGCTCTTCATCGTCAACCGTTTTACCCGCCGATTCCATAGCCCGCAACAATGTACCTTCAGTGTACAGTTTCGGGGGCTGTGTCTGTTTTTTAACCATCGAAGGCGAATGCGGACCGCTCTCACCCACAACAAACGGGGGAAGAATGCCATCATCATCGCCGGAATTGTCGTCGGCACCCTTTTCCTCGGCTGCGGATTTATTATCTGCATAAATCACCCTCCATCCGGCATCCACTATGACCTTGCCCGTAGCCTTGAAAGTAAAGTCATTCACTTTACCAAGCACTGTAGTCTGCTGGAACACACAGTCAGGGTAAAACGCGGCAATGAACCGCAAGGCTATGAGATGATACAACTGACGTTCCTGACCGACAAGACCAGCAGGCGACTGTCCGGTAGGGATTATAGCATGGTGGTCGGTGACCTTTGCATTGTCGAATACTTTCTTCGACTTGGGCAAGCGTGACTGAAGCAGACTCTGTGTCCATCGAGCATAAGGCGTCATGTTGCGCAATATACCGGGGACTTTAGGATAAATATCCTCGCTAAGATAAGTGGTATCGACACGCGGATAAGTGGTCACCTTCTTTTCATAAAGCGTCTGGATAAGGCGCAGAGTGTCGTCGGCGGTCCAACCCCACTTTTTGTTGCATTCAACCTGCAATGAAGTCAGGTCAAACAATCGCGGAGGAGCCTCACGACCTTTCTTCTCGGAGACATCAGTGATGGCGAATAGTGAATCCTTAATGGACTGCACGGCCTCAAGCACAGCATCCTCCGACTTGAACCTTCCGGCCGTAGCATTAAAAGTCACATCACGGTATAGCGTCTTTAGCTCCCAATAGTCCTCCGGGACAAAATTGCTAATCTCGTGATGCCGCTGAACGATAAGCGCCAATGTAGGTGTCTGCACACGTCCGATCGACAGTACATTGCCCGGAGACGAATACTTAAGTGAATACAATCTGGTGGCATTCATTCCCAGGATCCAGTCGCCAATGGCACGCGACAAGCCGGCATGATACAGACGGTCGTAGTCAGCCTCGGGTTTAAGCGACTTAAAGCCTTCACGTATCGACTCGTCGGTCAGCGAGCTTATCCACAGTCTGCGGACCGGACAATGTATGTCGGCCTTCTGCATCACCCACCTCTGGATCAACTCGCCCTCCTGCCCGGCATCACCGCAGTTAATCACCTCGTCGGCTTCGCCAATAAGCTGCTTAATGACGTTAAACTGCCTTTCTATGCCCTTGTCAGCTATAAGCTTTATACCGAACTTCGGCGGTATCATCGGCAATGCGCCAAGCGACCAACGCTTCCACAAGTCGGTATAGTCAGCCGGTTCCTTCAGGGTACACAGATGGCCGAATGTCCAAGTCACCTTGTAGTCGCCACCTTCAAAATATCCGTCGCGCTTGGTGGTCGCTCCCAATATGGAAGCGATATCCTTTGCCACGCTCGGTTTCTCAGTAATACACAGTTTCACTCTTCGTTACCGAATTAACGCGACACGGTACAACGATCCAATCCACGCGGTGTGGATATATGCAATGTTCCGCTCTCAAACTCCGGCATCATCGGGAAGTCGACTTCCACATTGATCACGCCGTCGTCTTCCCACTGGAACCAACGCTTAAAATCGACACCGTCTATGTCGGAAGCCTCCATACGTCGGCCATTTACCTCAAAAGCCATCGCATCAATTCTCTGCGATGTATGCGGACGGCCAACCAAACGGCCGTATACACGAGTCAGATCAGATCTAAAATCAATACTGTCGACCACGAGGGTCAGATGTTCCGCCGCCGTGGCCTTATAGTTATACTCTTTAGTAGCTTTGGCTAAAAACGATGCACCGAACAGGCAGATAAGAGATATGGCAAAAATCCAAAAACGTCTGTTGCCCCCCTTTTTACCTTTATCCACAGAATCATCCATGATTATTATTGTTATTATTGATTACTGATTGTAAAATTCTTTATTCCCCGATAGAGCGATGCACTCCCTCAATCGTTTCGCTCCAGGCGCTTGGCTTCATCCCAATATTGGTCCATCTCCTGCAAAGTCATATCTTTAAGCGCCTTACCACAGGCCTTTGCAGAGTTCTCAACATGGTTAAACCTGCGAATAAACTTTTGATTTGTACGTTCGAGGGCATTTTCAGGATTTATATGATACAGACGGGCCACATTTATGAGGCTGAACATAAGATCACCGAATTCCTCTTCCATTCTATCAGAGTCGGCCGACTCAATCTCCGAGCCGAATTCACCGATCTCCTCCTTCACTTTGTCCCATACCTGACGGCGTTCCTCCCAGTCAAAACCAACATTGGCGGCCTTTTCCTGTATACGGTAAGCCTTAATCAATGCCGGCAACGACTTTGGCACCCCCGCCAAAACAGTCTTGTTGCCTGTCTTTTCCTTAAGCTTTATCTGTTCCCAATTAAGTTCCACCTGATGGGCATCCTCGGCATTTACCGTCCCAAATACGTGAGGATGGCGGAAGATGAGTTTACTATTAAGCGCATCGGCCACAGATGCTATATCGAAAGCATCCTTTTCCTCGCCAATCTTGGCATAGAACAATACGTGGAGGAGCACGTCGCCAAGCTCCTTCTTAATATTTTCATCATCATTGTCGAGCAGAGCCTCACAAAGCTCGTAAGTCTCTTCTATAGTGTTCGGCCGGAGGGATTCATTGGTCTGTTTCCTGTCCCACGGACATTCCACACGCAATCGATCGAGAGTGTCGATTATCCGTCCCAAGGCTTCAAGTTTTTCCTGACGAGAATGTTGCATAATGAGTTGGTATTCCGTTAATCTCAATAAACTATTGATTTTAAATACAAATTTACGAAAATCATTCTTACCAGCAAAATCGGAGTCCAAACATTAAGAACATTAAGAGCCTGTTTAATAATATATATATTAGAGCACATTCGATAATATATATTAAAACACGGACGATAGAGATTACCCGTGGCCCTAACGTCTACAGACAGATAAGGGAGGAATTTCTTGTCCCTCCCTTATCTGTCTGTAATTACATTATTCTATAGTTGCGTGTCGCGCCGACTTTAAAATAATTTTTCAGGATAAGTGCCGTCCTTGTGGAGTTCAGCAAACTTCGCAACGACACCCGGACGGTCAGCGGCATAAGTGACGCCAAACCACTTCGAGTCAGTATCAAGCACCTTTACAGTAGCCTCTCCTGAATTGATCAGCGAGTCGATCACGAGCGGAATAAAGAATTCGGCCTTAGGAGTGTTAAGATCCTTTTCGAGGAACTTAACGAACTCACGTTCGCTGAAATCGAAGTAATCCGGTGTGAATCCCCACAGGTTCATCGATACGGGAGTGGTCGGTTCGAGAGTCTGCTCCACGCCATTTTCGTCGGTGAACACGATGTCATGGTTGTCATTGTAGCTGATGGCAGTGCGCTCAACGACCGATGTGAGAAGGCCGTCCTTGTTTTCGCAAACGCCACGTGCCACAGATCCGTTTTCAGTCATTGTATTGCCTACGCGGAAACCTACCATGCAGTAATCACCCTTTCGGTCATGTTCGCGGGAAAGCTCCTTGGCTATCACTTCAAATGCGTCGCGTCCATAGAAGTCGTCGGCATTTATGACGGCAAACGGTTCCTTAATCACGTCTTTGCCCATCAGCACGGCGTGGTTGGTACCCCAAGGCTTGCTGCGGTCGGCCGGACAAACAAATCCCTCGGGAAGTGCATCTGTCGACTGAAATACGACTTCGACAGGCACATGTCCTTCATATTTAGAGATGATTTTGTCACGGAATTCCTGTTCAAAATCTTTTCGGATAACGAATACTACTTTGCCGAATCCGGATTTGATAGCGTCATAGATTGAATAGTCCATGATGGTCTCGCCGTTAGGACCGAGACTGTCGAGCTGCTTCAGACCGCCGTAACGGCTACCCATGCCTGCGGCAAGGACAAACAATGTTGGTTTCATAATGTTGTTAAATGGATGATTGGTTATTTGCTTGTTGTAAAACGATATACTATAGTCTGTTCATATACCTCGCCTGGACCGAGCAACTGACAGGGGAAATTACGATGATTAGGAGCATCGGGCATACCCTGGCATTCAATGGCCACTCCGTCATAGTCGTTGTAGGAGCGTCCGCTCTTATTCTTAGGGCTTCCGGCAAGCCAGTTGCCGGTATACACCTGTGCGCCGGGCTGCGTAGTGAACACCTCCACCACTCTGCCGGTCTTGGCCGACTTCAACCGTGCCGCCGGAATGAGCGTGTGCTTATGCCAATTGTCGAGCACCCAGCAGTGATCATACCCTTTGCCTATTTTCAGAGCCTCAAAGTCGGCTTCAATATCCTGCCCTATTCTCTTCGGTTCGGTAAAGTCCATAGGCGTATCCTTCACGGGAGCCATTTCACCGGTGGGAATCTGCGTCTCGTCAGTAGGCAGATACCGCGATGCCAGAAGCTGAAGCTCGTGGTCGAGGATCGATCCGGCATTCTCTCCGTCAAGATTAAAGTAAGCATGGTTAGTCAGATTGACAACAGTCTTTTTATCGGATTCGGCCTTAAAGTCGATCGTCAGCTCGTTGTTGTCATTCCAAGAATATACCACGGTGGCTTTCAATTCACCGGGATAACCTTCTTCACCGTCCTTAGCCGTATATGTAAACTTGACATGGCTTCCGACGGCCTCAGCTTCCCAATTTTGGTTCATAAAACCCTCCGGACCTCCATGAAGAGCGTTCGGTCCATTGTTGATGGCCAGACTGTACTCCTTGCCGTCGATCGAGAATTTACCTTTGGCTATGCGGTTGGCATAACGTCCAGGGGTCTTTCCCGCACATGGACCGTCGCCTATATAATCGGTGGCATCAGCATATCCGAGAACGACATCTTCCATTTTACCGTCCTTGTCGGGAACCACCACGCCCACGATGCCGGCTCCGAGAGTCGACAAAGTGACCGATGCACCTGAGGCATTGGTCAAAGTATAAAGAGTTATGTCACCCTTAGGCGACATAACTCTCTTTTTATCAATTTTCATAATGAATCTTAGTCAAGATTAATCAATTTTACGAGCACCGTCAGACACGATCACATCATAAATCTGAGGTTCGTGGCCATACTTTTCTGCGAATTTCTCTTTGGCAGTCTTTATAAAGTTGTCGTGCAGGTCATTCTTAACAAGATTGATGGTGCAACCACCGAAACCACCGCCCATGATACGCGAACCGGTCACGCCGCACTCTTTAGCGATGTCGTTAAGATAATCGAGTTCCACGCAGCTAACCTCATAGTCCTTCGACAGACCTTCGTGGGTCTGGTACATGCGCTCGCCTACAGTGGCATAATCGCCCTTCTGAAGAGCATCGCACACGTCGAGCACACGCTGCTTTTCGCCGATGACGAAACGTGCGCGCTTATAGTCCTCTTCCGAGATCTGATCCTTGATATTGTCGAGATCAGCCATTTCGGCATCGCGAAGAGTCTCAATGCCGAGTTTCTTGGCTACATTTTCGCAGGAAGCACGGCGCTTGTTGTAGGGGGAGTCAACGAGTTCATGCTTAACCTTGGAGTCAACAAGCACGAGCTGATAGCCGTCAAGCTTGAAGGGGAAATATTCATACTCCAACGAACGGCAGTCGAGACGGATCAGATGGTCCTTCTTTCCGAACACAGATGCAAACTGGTCCATGATTCCGCAGTTTACGCCACAATAATTATGCTCTGTAGACTGGCCGATCTTGGCAAGCTCGAATTTGTCGATTTTTCCGTCGTTAAACAGGTCGTTAAGCGCGAATGCAAAGCAGCTTTCCAAAGCGGCCGACGATGACAGACCGGCACCAAGAGGAACATTGCCGGCAAAAACCACATCAAATCCCTTTACGACGCCACCGCGCTTGATGATCTCACGGCATACGCCGAATATATAACGTGCCCACTGCTGCTTTGGGGCATCTTCTTCATTGAGTCCGAATTCAGCATATTCGTCGATGTCGACAGAGTAAACGCGCACTTTTTCAGTGCCGTTAGGCTTTATCTCCGCCATGATCATTTTGTCAATAGCACCAGGGAATACGAATCCCCCGTTGTAATCGGTGTGTTCTCCAATGAGGTTAATACGTCCGGAAGACGCATACATGGTACCAGCAGCTCCAAAACGTTCTGCGAACTGCTGCTTGATTGTTTCTTTCATGCTCATAATAATGGTATAAATTTATTATTTATAATTTAGGTTAATTGGATTAATTCTAACTGCAAATTTAACAAATTATTTCTAATCACAGCGTCCTAAGACAAATTTTAATCCGCTATTTGTGATAATTATTTTTTTCAGGCGCATTCAAGGAACTCAACCGGCCAAAATGACGCATTTATTTCATTCATCCGTTGGATAATCGGACGTTAGTGCTTATATTTGCAACCTATATCCTCTTTAATGTTTTTAACATGAGCCTGCGCTACGCATTATCAACGGCATTACTTTTGCCGTGCCTCTCCTCGAATGTGCAAGCCGACATCATCACCGACTACGCCACCGGCAGGACAGGCCCATATCTCAAAAGTACTCTGCAAGAAATATGCAGACCCCACTCCCTATGTCAGCACGAGCATATAAATGCCGCTTTATGTGAAATATACCGGACCGAATCCGGCCATATATCCGACATAATGACAGGAGACGTGCTTCAACCCTCCAATCAAGCGACGACCGTACACCGACTGATTCCAGCAGAATGGTATGCGGTAGATCCGGAGTTGAGGTCGGCCACAGATGCCGACCTGTTCAATCTTTGCCTGACCACGAATGAAACTGCAGAAATCCGGTCCACGTATCCACTATATGACGTGGAAATCCAATCGGACGGAGATGAAACGTGGAAATTCGGGACAACCGACTATTTTGGCGACAACGGATTCACATGCCTTGAACCCACGGATGAACATAAGGGTGAAATAGCCCGGTCCATATTCTATGTAGTCACCGTCTACCCGGCTAAACTGTGGACGGAATGGGGCGAGACGCTACTGCTTCACAACGGCTACCCGACCCTCAGCGAATTCGCACTGCAGAGCTATCTGAAATGGCACAGAGAATATCCTGTAACCGAAACTGAAATGCGCCGCAACGACGCAGTCGAAAAGCTACAGGGTAACCGCAATCCATATATCGACCATCCGGATCTTGCAGAACATCTTTGGGGCAACCGCATGGACGAACCGTTCGGAGGCGACGGAACTGCAAGCGACAACCTGCCCCTACACTCCACTTACACGCTCACAGGACCGGACATAAACCTTAAGTCACCATACATACCGTCCGACGCCAGATGGAAAGTTGACGGTAAAAGCGTGACATCCGGCCATATAAGACCCTCAGATTTAGGCGTCGGACAGCATGAACTTACTTATGAATCCTTAAATGAATCAGGAAAAATCATAATCACGATAACCCAATGACACGTCAAGCCATCATACTCACAGCCATTATAATCTCGTTAGCCGCACTGTCATGCAAGAAAGACAATTTCGGGACACGCGAGGAATGGCCCGTAAGCGGCACGGGCAACATCGACACCGGTTGGTTCAAGCCATATCTATCACAATCAACCCCGCTATACCATGACGGCGACATTGAGATGACTTATTCAGGAGGGGGTATAATCCATTCGCTCTCAACCAACGGAAACATCTGCCATCGCTTTGTGGATCTGTCGACCGGGAACGAAGTGACACTAAGCTATGCTTCGATCAGCGATAAAAGCCACGACCTTGGCTCGCCGACTCTGACGGTCAACGGGACAGCCATAACGCTACGCCACGCCCGCCTCGAAAAGGAAAACGGCGATACACGATGGATAAGCGCGTCGACAGAGGATAAACGCAACATAGCCATAATAGTCAACCACAGACTTCCCAATCAATAAAATCCATGATTGGAATCTCTGTCTATGAACTCCACACGATGCGTCAACCAATCCTTAAGTTCCTGAACATCCCGGTCAAATGTCTCACATGAATAGCCTTGACCATCAGGACCTTTGTCCGGCCAGCGTTCGCCGTCCTGCAAAGCCGACACACGCACGGCATCGGAATATGAGTCGATATACTCAAGCAATACCGGAAACTGCTCATTTTTGAATCTGATCCACTTCTCCTCGAAGGCTGACTTAAAAGCGTCAGACTTGACCAAATCCATAAAAAATGATGTGCCAAATTTATCATAACCCTGAAATGTAAGCAACGGCCAATCATACGATTGATTCAAAAAATTAAACGCCCAATCATAGTCCCATAAAGGACCAAGCTTATAAGAAGATGACTCTTCTTCCTTAAACAGGTAGACACTTTTTGGCCAATTAAGCTCGTTGTTACGTACAACATTGTTCGCCAGCATATAGTTGACAGCCTGCTCGATATCTAAGAATTGCCCAGGGGTGCCTGCTCTGACAGAGGCCTCCATCTTCTCAAAGTCAGAACGCCACATTCCGAGCAACTCCCATGCCGCCTCGGCCTGAGTCTGCCCCTCTGCCGGTACGGCGATCTCACTTAAATCAGGATCCTTAACCATAACCGGAAGGCTGTACAGCTTACTCTTAAATTTGTAATCTTCGTCGAAATAGGCATCCAGTTCCCACATTATAGCCTTTTCCTCGTCAATGTCGACACTGCCGGCATTGATTCCTACCTTCTCCGACAACATATAAGATCCGCGGTAAACACCATTAAGCACCACGTTTACAGGAATCGAATGATTGGTGTACGGCATCCCCAACAGCTCTCCGATCTTAAAAGCAATCGCATTTTTCATCAATGTATTGTCCAGATAATTAGCCACCAAGACATAGCTTTTGGCCTTTTTAAGCCCGCACAGCGATATTTTCTTATCAAATTTAAGCCTATACGGTTTTTTTGAGAATGTCCATGTGGAATTTCCTCGCCCACGAATATTCACATCCACAGACTGCACATCGTCATATCTACCGTAAGCCTCCATCGACAACGATGCCGGCAAATAATCTTTTTTACTCGTTATCTCAGCGACCTCCGGATCAGTGGTGATATGAATCGTAGGCACGTTATCTCCAAAAGTGTACGATACCACATCATCCATAAGTATGTCAGATTTTCCGCCATCAATCTTTTTAACTGACAACACATTAAAATAATCATTTCCGCCGGCCGTCTGTCCAAAATAAATATTTGAAACGCTGTCAATCGGTATTGCAGTAACCCTCTGCTTATCCCCTTCATTCCTGAATATATTAATCCACGTCGGAACCTCGGCACAGACATGCGACAGTAAGGATACGGACATGACCGTCAACGCAGTAAATCTTTTGAGACTACTCATCTGACCAATACTTTTAAAGTCAATTTTCCTAATCTTACAATGTAAACCCCTTTTCCAAAACCGGACATGTCAACGACTCCAGCTCCGTCAGCACCAAATTCGCCGACAATACGGCCATCCATATCATATACATTAAGAGTGCCTGAACCGGATGACGCAGAGAACCGGATGACGCCTTCATCATAATTAATTATTCCAGAATTATCATTTCCAGGAACGTCAACGGCGCTTATCAAATCATCGGGATACAACGTTTCGGACATTTCCCAACGAGCGACGCTCTCCAGCGGAATGTCTGTTCTGGATACATTATCCGAAATCACAATATTGCCGGAATCAAATGCAATAAACACCCTGTCGGACATGTTGACGACATAATCTTTACCGTTATGATCAGTCAAAACCATGCTTCGCCACCGTGCGCCCTGAACATAAACGAACGATAAAAAGAATATTGCAAAAGTCAATAATAATCTCTGACAGCAACTCATACCAATTATATTTTCACAAATATACGCGCTTCACGAACAGAATCCAAGCAACATCACCATTCATAACAATTATTAACAGAGAGGAGCTGCGTGATGTTCACGCAGCTCCTCATATAATGGCTCGTATAGATTGCTCTATTTACGTTTCTGCGAAGTATCAGCCGGCTCGTCGGCAAAACGGTTAGGAAATTCAAGATGCTCCTTCGGACGCACCATCGCATATATTATCAGACATACGCCGAGCAATACGAACGGAATGCTCAACTGCTGTCCGATATTAAGCGACATGGTAGCCTCACGCGCCACCTGGTCATTCTTTATGAACTCGATGATGAAGCGAGGCAGGAATATTCCGATAAAGAACACTCCCAGGATAAGCCCCGGACGTTCCTCGGCATTTTTCTTCCAGTACATCCACATCAACAGACCGAACAAGGCAAAATAGCACAACGCTTCATAAATCTGAGTCGGATGTACGGCCTGACCAAAGTAGAGCTGCTGCCATTCGCGCGAACGCACGAACATGAATCCCCAAGGAAGATCGGTAGCAGTGCCGAAAATCTCCGAGTTGAAGAGATTTCCCAGCCTTATCAGTCCGCCCACGAGCGCGATGGCTATCACAAGACGGTCAAACGTCCAAAGCGGGCTACGTTTGGTGACAAATATCGAGAACAGAATCACCGCGATTATGATGGCAATCGTACCGCCGTGACTCGCCAATCCACCCTCCCAGATATACAGAATCCTTATAGGGTCGAGCTTATATACGTCCCATTCGTAGAAAAACACATGCCCGAGGCGCGCTCCGACAATGGTGGCCACCACCACATATATAAGAAGTATGCCAAGCCACTTCTCCGGCGCACCTTCATGTTTGAACATCCTGGCCACAATCTCATAGCCGACAATAAACCCGATGGCGAACATCAGTCCGTACCACCGTATGGTTATCGGACTGCTGATAATCTCAGGGCTTACGGCCCACGTCACAAAGTCAAGCATATTCAATTAAATAACCGTATTATACCAAATGACGGATCAGTTCCTCCCTGTCGCCGTGGAGCATGTCGATAACCGGAATCTCAATCATTGTGTATGCACCCGGACGCTGAATCATCGACGCCCTTGCAACGCCGACCAGAATCTGAGCCGTCAAAGCCGGATTGTTGATCGACATGTTGAACTCAAAGCGCTGATTCTGCGTAGAACCGGACACACCTTTGCGCACCATGTTGACTCCGTGGCCCATATCCTTGATCTCGTCTACCGACGGAACCTGAAACACGTGGGTCTCGTCGCTTGCAAAATATGGATCCTCCTTCACGGCCTTTGTCACATCTTCAAGCTTCGCACCCTGCTCAAGCTCCACATATACCATGCGGCGGTGTATGCCGGTGCCTAAAGGTATGGTCATCGACAGCGCATTCTTAACTCCGGGCTTCGACTTGACTGCCACAGTGTGGCCCATGCTCATTCCGGGACCGAAATTAGTATAAGTGATGCCTTTAGGAGCGGCGGCCTGCATCAAGGCACGCACTATGGAATCGCTTCCGGGATCCCAACCAGCAGAAATCACAGCCACCGATCCGTGCGCCTTGGCTATCGGATCCAAAGTCCTGCGCAAATCAGCGATCGAACCGTGGATGTCGAAACTGTCGACAGTGTTCACTCCCTCCGCGAGAAGGATCCGGGCATGTTCTTCCACTTCCCGTGTCGGGGTACACAAAATGGCCACATTTACATCGTCGAGAAGCATCGCATCCGAAACGACCTTGTATGGTGCCAATTCAACCGGCTGCGGCGCGTCGGGATTACGACGCACCACACCGGCAATCTCAAAATCGGGAGCCTGCTGCAAAGCATCAAGCACGAACTTCCCAATATTACCGTAGCCGACAATCGCGGCTCTGATTTTACTCATAAGAATAGATATTAATTAAATTATTTTTTTACGATTTCTTCCGTATCCTTGGCTATCATCATCTCCTCGTCGGTAGGAATGACAACAACCTTCACCTTGGAGTCTGCCGCGGAAATGACTTTCTCTTCGCCGCGCGACGCAGCGTTTACCTCCTTGTCAAGCTTTATCCCGAGATACGACAGATGGTCGCATACGGCCTGGCGCAAAGGCTGCTGATTCTCGCCGACACCGCCGGTAAACACTATTATGTCCACTCCGTCAAGCACGGCTGTATATGCTCCGATATATTTGATTATACGATAGATATACATGTCCAAGGCAAGTTTGGCCCTCTCGTTGCCTTCGGCTATCGCGGCGTCGATGTCGCGCATGTCCGACGATATTCCGGAGATGCCCAGAACGCCGCTCTTTTTATTGATGAGAGTGCTCAGCTGTTTGGTGTCAAGGCCTTCTTTGTCCATGATGAAAGTAAGCGCTCCAGGATCAACATCGCCCACACGCGTACCCATCATCAGACCCTCGACCGGAGTCAGCCCCATCGACGTGTCGACGCTTTTGCCATCTTTTATCGCAGTGATTGATCCGCCGTTGCCGATATGGCAAGTGATTATACGCTGCTTTTCGTATGGCACGTCAAGGAATTCACATACCCTGCGGGAAACGTAGCGATGGCTTGTGCCATGGAATCCATAACGACGTATGGCATACTTTTCATAAAGTTCGTACGGAAGCGCATACATATAGGCTTCCTTAGGCATGGTCTGATGGAACGCGGTGTCGAACACAGCCACCTGGGGCACATCCGGAAGTATTGCGCTTACAGCCTCGATACCGGTCATGTTGGCCGGATTGTGAAGCGGAGCCACATCGTAGCACTCTTTGATTTTGGCTATGACCTCATCGTCTATTTTGACGCTCTTGTTGAACTTCTCGCCACCGTGGACCACTCTATGTCCGACAGCATCAATCTCCTTAAGGCTCTTAATACATCCGTATTCAGGATCGGTAAGCAGATTCAGAATATCGGACACAGCCTTTTTATGGTCAGGAATAGATTCTTCCACCACTTTCTTTCCACCGTCGGCAAGACGGAATTTCAAGAATGAGTCAGGAAGTCCGATCTTTTCCACTCCTCCTTCGGCAAGAGTCTCCTTATTATCTACGTCGATAAGTTTGTATTTTACAGAACTGCTACCGCAGTTTAGCACTAATATATTCATTTTTATTTGATTCTAAGATTTGTTTTTTTACAGCTTATCACATGCGCTCCTTTGCTCCTATAGCCTGATTGCAGGTGATGATTATAGTCTTATAGATATCCTCGGGGAAGCATCCGCGGGAGAGGTCGTTGACAGGAGCGGCAAGACCCTGGAGGATCGGGCCGACAGCCTGCACACCACCCAGACGCTGGACAAGCTTGTAAGCGATGTTGCCGGTCTCAAGCGACGGGAATATCAGCACGTCTGCACGTCCGTTGACCGCACTTCCGGGAGCCTTGCTCTTGGCCACAGCCGGGACAATGGCAGCATCAGCCTGAAGCTCTCCGTCAACCACCAGTTCCGGATCCGCTTCATGCACGAGCTTAACGGCCTCAATAACTTTGTCGACCCTTTCATGCCGGGCGCTGCCCTTGGTCGAGAAGCTGAGCATGGCTATGCGGGGAGTTATGCCGGCAATGTCGCGGGCGGTGTCCGCGGCCGAAAGAGCGATCTGTGCCAACTCCGGAGCAGTCGGATCCGGAATCACAGCACAGTCGGCAAACACCATCACTCCGTCTTCTCCGAATGGAGAGTTGTCGGGCAACAGCATCACGAACGCTCCTGACACCACGTCAATGCCGGGTTTGGTCTTTATCACCTGGAAGGCCGCACGAAGCACATTGCCAGTAGTGTTAAGCGCACCGGCCACCTGTCCGTCGGCATCGCCGTTCTTAATCATCAGACAACCCAGATAGAGAGGATTGGCGGTCATCTTCCTGGCATCTTCCATAGATATGCCCTTCTTCTTGCGCAGCTCATAGAATGTGGGTGCGTATTTGTCGATAACCTTAGAATCTTTTGGATTAACCACCTTAGCCTTGCAGACATTGGTAAGGCTCAATTCGCTCGCGGCCTCGCTAATCTCCTTAGGATCGCCAATCAGAATGACATCGGCTATGCCTTCGACTATAATTCTGTCGGCGGCAGTCAGTGTACGTGGTTCTGTACCTTCAGGGAGCACGATTCTTTGACGGTGTTCCTTGGCTTTTGCAGTAAGTTTTTCAAAAAGTCCCATAATGAAATTTATGTTTATGGTTAATTATTAACTATATACGGAATCTTGATTATTTCTTACTGCAAAAATACGTTTTTTGGCCGTATATTACCCAAATTGAGTTTTAATTTTTACAAAAAAATAATTTTACCGTATCGCACGGCATGAAAAAAGGAGGGATCGGTCCCTGAGTCGGACCAATCCCCCCCCTATGATCGATATGAGGATAGAAAAGTTACTGAGCTTTAATACTTGGTTTTACAATAAAGGTGTTTGAAGAACCAGTATCACCGGTATCACCACCTTCGCCGGTATCGTCGCCGCCTTCGTCAGGCACGGGGTCAGTGATGACAAGCGTATAGTCCAATATGGCCTGGGCAGGACTATAATCAACTGCATATACCGGGAACATGATTCGGAGCAAATGACGTCCTACGGGAAGATTTTCAGTCTCGAAAGTCATCGTGTAAGGCGAAAGCACAGTAGTGTAGTTCAAACCGTAATCAAGCTGGTAAGTCACTGCTCCGAAAGCAATATCCTTAGCGCTTGAATTGATAGGTACGATTGATTCGATAGTAAAGCTCTGACCTTGCGGAACGGTGATAGTGCCGTTCTCCACCTGGGTTCCCTCGCTGAATGTCACCTGAACATCGAATTCAGGAAGATTATTGTCGTCGCTACAAGAGAGAAGCATCAACGGCAATGCAAAAAATAAATAGAATAACTTTTTCATAATAGTATGGCTTTTTATAAATGAATCATAATACCTATAGAACACACAGATATTAAATAAGTTTATCTAAGTTTACGACTTTAACATGCCCGTCGACAAAGGAATATCCATACTTCGTGATTTTTCGCTAATTTTGTAGCATGAACGACTATGACATCACCGTATTGGCAGATCTATTCGCCGTATCAACCGGAGTCAGACCGGATGACATATCGCGTCTGCCCGGTGCCGGATCCAACCGGCGATATTACCGCCTGACCCACGGGGGCGACACACTTATCGGCGTAGCAGGAAAATCAAGAGAAGAGAACAACGCCTTCATATACCTGAGCGGCCACTTCAGAGAGAAAGGCCTGCCGGTGCCGGAGGTAAAGGCCATATCGGCCGACGGTATGTACTATATCCAGCAGGATCTCGGCAACGTATCGCTTTTTGACACCATCAGGCAAGGGCGAACCACAGGCGAATGGTCGACCGCGGAAATTGACGCGCTACGCCGCGCTATCGAAATTCTTCCGGAGCTTCAGTGGAGAGGCGCCGAAGGCCTTGACTTTAGCCGTTGCCACCCGATTCCGTCAATGGACTCAATGTCGGTAATGTGGGATCTTAATTATTTCAAATACTGTTTTCTTAAGTCTACAGGAATCGAGGTAGATGAACCGTCGCTGGAAAAAGATTTCCTTAAACTGTCGGAAATGCTCCTCGCCACTACGACCGAGACCTTTATGATGCGCGACTGCCAGTCGCGAAACGTGATGCTTGATGCCTCAGGAAAGCCTTGGCTGATAGATTTCCAAGGCGGAAGAAAGGGTCCGATCCACTACGATGTAGCCTCTATGCTCTGGCAGGCCAAAGCCCGCATCCCTAACCGGCTGAAGGATGAGCTTATCGATGCCTACATAGAAGCGAGCCGACCGTATGCCGATCTGAATCCCGATTCATTCAAAACAGAGCTGAAGCTATTCGTGCTGTTCAGAACTCTCCAGGTGCTCGGCGCATACGGATTCAGGGGATACGTCGAAAGAAAACCTCACTTCCTTGAAAGCATTCCGGATGCCATAGCCAATCTTCGCGAACTTATCGCCGACGGGATATCCGGCCTTCCATATCTGTCATATATCCTCAATGAAATTACCGGACTTGAGCAATTCAATGCCTCGTCAAAGCCGCAACGGTCCGATATATTGACGGTCAAAGTCAGCAGTTTCGGATTCCGCAAGTCAGGTATTCCATCAGACGATTCCGGCAATGGCGGAGGATATGTGTTTGACTGCCGCGCACTGCACAATCCCGGACGTTACACCGAATACCGCCATCTGACGGGAATGGATCAGCCGGTGATAGATTTTCTGGAATCCGACGGCAAAATAACCGATTTTCTCGAACACGTATTTGCCCTTGTAGACAATTCAGTAGAATGCTATCTAAACCGGGGCTTTACAGACCTGTCGGTAAGTTTCGGATGCACGGGCGGACAGCACCGGTCGGTGTACTGCGCCGAAAAGATGGCTTCGCATCTCCACTACAAATATCCCTGCCTCGTAAGGCTTCAACACATAGAGCAAGGAATCGACAAAACCATTGAACCGTCAACGAAATGAACAAACAAGCCATGATATTCGCCGCCGGACTCGGCTCAAGACTGCGGCCTATCACCGACAGATGTCCGAAAGCGCTGGTCGAGGTTCACGGAATCCCGATGCTCGACCGGGTGGCCGATAATCTCGTGAGCCATGGATTCGACAGAATCGTGATCAATGTACACCACCATGCAGATATGGTCATCGAACATATCGGGAGGCACGCCGGTTATGGCAAAGAAATCATAGTCAGCGACGAACGCGACCTGCTGCTCGACACTTGCGGAGGCATCCGGAAGGCGATAGAATACATCGATCCACGAAAGCCATTGCTGGTGCATAACGCCGACATACTTACCGACATAAACCTATCTGACGTATATGATTCGCTTGGCGGAGCTGACGCATCGCTGCTATGCAACGACGAACGCAAGACTTCACGACACCTGCTGTTTGACTCCCGAAACAGACTGCAAGGATGGCTTAATGACAAGAACGGAGCGACCCGTCCGGAAGGAATCATGGCCGATGCCTACAGAAAATCGGCATTCGGAGGCATACACGTGATCGGACCGCGCCTGCTGTCGGCCATACGCGACAAGGTAAGTCCAAACCTACCCGCACCTATAATACCGTTCTATATAGATATGTGCGGCCAATTTAACATCACATCCTTCGTGCCTCGATATCAATACCAATGGTATGACATCGGCGACATCAGCAAACTCGAACAAGCACGTTCATATTACAGGGAACAAAAATAAGAGTGTTAAGACATGGACATCGAGAACACTATCCGATCCAGAAAATCGGTCAGAAACTACGAAAGCGAACCTATCGACGGCGACCTGCGCAAAAGCATTGAAGATGCCATAAGTGAATCATGGTCGCCGTTTGGCGGCTCCATATCAATCCGCCTAAAATCATTTCCACCCAAAGAATCGTTCAAGCCGGGAACATACGGAGTGATCCGCGGTGCTTCCGACTTTCTGCTGATGGCCATGGCTCCCGACGACACAGCTTCCGCAATCACAGCCGGATTCAGAATGGAGCAAGTGGTGCTACAGGCCACCCGACTCGGACTCGGCACATGCTGGATAGCGGGAACATTTAAAGAAAGTGATTTCGGCAAAGGTGAAGACTGGCCGGACGGACAAGAGCTAAAAATAATCTCACCCGTAGGAATTCCCAAAATGGCGGAAACCATGGTGGGCAAACTCGCCAGATTCTTAATCGGAAGCGATCGGCGCCAACCTTTCGAAAAAATGTTTTTTGAAAATGACAAATCCACGCCAATATCCACCTCCAACAGATTCGCAGAATCACTCGCTATGATGCGCCTTGCCCCCTCGTCGACCAACTCCCAGCCATGGCGTGCAATAGCTGAAAATGACGGAACCATCCACTTTTTCAGCGCCAAAAAGGGCTTAATCCACATAATCGACTGCGGTATAGGCTTGTGCCACTTTATACTGACGGAGCAAAGCCTCGGACATGACGGCGCCTTCAAAAAGCTGACCGATCCGGAATGCGGTCCAGTTGACGGATGGATCTACATCACATCCTACCGCCGTGAGATTTGGTAATAATATCGCGAATTTTGGTAATCGGCAGTCAAAAATCAATTCTTAAATTTGCACACATAAATCCGGAGCATACACCTTAAGTGACGGATACGAAATTTTTGTGTAATTTTGCAGCCACAAATTTCAATCATTATGACATCTGGAAAATATCAATATCTGACACAAGGAACATGCTCCCGTCTGATAGAAATAGAGATTGAGGAAGGACGCATCAAAAACATCGACTTTACAGGCGGATGCCACGGAAACCTCCAAGGCATAGCGGCACTGGTAAAAGGCATGCGACCGGAGGATGTAGCCGGAAGGCTTAGAGGAATCCGGTGCGGAAGCAAGTCCACTTCATGCCCCGACCAGCTTGCCAAAGCCCTGGAAGAAATAATCGGTAACCGATAAAATGAGTCCGGACACGCATTCGGCAAACAACAAGTTACTTTTTTACAGATATGAAGATAATCGAGAACCAGACATTCGGTGGCGAACGCCCCCTGTTCGCCTCAAAAGGACTGAAATTAGTGAATGTGACCATAACTCCCGGCGAATCAGCATTAAAGGAATGCTCCGACATCGAAGCCGAGCATTGTGAATTTCAAGGGAAATATCCATTTTGGCACGTCGACGGATTCAGAATCAAAAACTGCACATTCCGTGAAGGTGCCAGAGCCGCCCTATGGTATTCAAAACACCTGTATATGTCGGACACGTTGGTCGAAGCCCCGAAAATGTTTCGCGAGATGACAGACCTGACCCTCGAAAACGTCAATATACCCGATGCTCAAGAAACATTATGGCACTGCCATGACGTAAAGTTAAGAAATGTAGAAGTGTCAAAAGCCGACTACCTGTTCATGCACAGTTCCGACATCGACATAAAAGACTACTGCCAACAGGGTAATTATTCTTTCCAATACTGCAAGAATGTGGTCATCCGCGACGCCGTCATCAACTCCAAGGATGCGTTCTGGGGCACTGAAGATGTCACCGTCTACGACTCTACACTGATAGGCGAATATTTAGGATGGCACTCCAAAAGGCTCAGACTCGTCAACTGTCGCATCGGAGGCACCCAGCCACTGTGCTACGCCACGGACCTGGTGATGGAAAACTGCACTTTTGATGCCGACGCCGACCTCGCATTTGAAGATTCCACGGTCAACGCCACCATCCTGTCAGGCATAACAAGCATAAAGAATCCCCGTTCAGGAAAAATCGAGGCTAAAAGCGTAGGTGAAATCATCATCGACGACAATATCAAAAGTCCGGCCGACTGCATAATCGCCACTGAAATATAGCTAACGACCTAATCCGTGGACTCCAAGGGGAATAAAGGGCGCAACAAACTTGCCGAACTCGTAAGAAGCAACCGTCGACTGACGTTTGGCGAACAACTGCGCATGATCGTCTCGCTCAGTATCCCCGCCATCCTGGCACAGCTGTCGTCCATCATCATGCAGTATATCGATGCATCCATGGTAGGACGTCTTGGTGCCGACGCAGCCGCTTCAATAGGACTTGTGTCGACATCCACATGGCTGTTTGGAGGAATATGCGCCGCCACGGCAACGGGATTTTCCGTACAGGTGGCCCACCTGATCGGCGGCGGGGGCATCCAAGAGGCAAAGTCCGTACTGCGCCAGGCCCTTGTGGCTTCACTCTGCTTCAGCGCGGCGATAGCGGCGGTGGCCGTGTCCATCAGTGGCCCGCTTCCTATATGGCTCGGAGGCAATGAGGCTATCACAGAAGGAGCAAGCTCATATTTCCGCATATTCGGTCTGTTTCTTCCGGCATTGATGATGAACTTCCTCGGAGGAAGCATGCTCAGGTGCAGCGGCAATATGGTAGTGCCTGGTATGCTCAACGTGTTGATGTGCATTCTTGATGTGCTCTTCAATATGGCTCTCATCTTTCCCACCCGTGAAGTGACCGCCCTTGGAATGCAGTTCACCCTGCCCGGAGCCGGGATGGGTGTCGAAGGAGCCGCCTTAGGCACAGCCCTGGCCGAGCTTGTCACCATGACGCTGATGCTCAGCATACTGTGTTTCAGAGACGGAGACCTCCGCCTTCACGGATTCAAAGGCAGTTTCATGCCGACACGCGCCTGTCTGAAAAAGGCAGTCAGAATAGGACTCCCCATGGGAGTGGAACACTTCATACTGTGCGCGGCCCAGATACTCACCACCGTTATAGTGGCTCCTTTAGGCACATTTGCCATCGCGGCGAATGCCTTCGCCATCACAGCGGAAAGCCTCTGCTACATGCCCGGCTATGGAATCGGCGACGCGGCCACCACCCTCATAGGCCAGAGTCTCGGAGCCGGACGCAAGGACCTCACCCGAAGTTTCTCCACTATCACCGTCGGTATGGGAATGGTGATAATGACGGTGATGGGCGCCATTATGTACTTCGGAGCACCGGTTATGATGGAAATAATGACCCCCGAACGTCAGATTATCGACCTCGGAGTGATGGCTCTCCGCACGGAAGCATTCGCCGAACCGATGTTCGCGGCCTCGATAGTGGCATACGGAGTCTTTGTCGGTGCCGGCGACACTTTGGTCCCGTGCGCCATGAACCTGTTCAGCATGTGGGCAGTCAGACTGACCCTCGCGGCACTGCTCGCCCCGTCTATGGGACTTCACGGAGTGTGGATAGCCATGTGCATCGAACTCTGTTTCCGCGGGCTGATATTCCTGATCCGTCTAAGAAGCGACAGATGGATGAATTCAAAAAACGTAACAAAACTATCAGATGATTAAGCATAACTTTGACGAACTCACCGAACGACGTGACACAAACTCCGTAAAATGGGATTCCGACAGATCATATCCGGACCTGCTTCCGATGTGGGTGGCCGACATGGACTTCAAGACCGCCCCGTGCATAATCGACGCTTTGGCCAAGAGAGTAAACCATGGCATATTCGGATATTGCCGTGTCCCGGAAGCATATTACTCCGCTACCGTGGACTGGATGCGCAGACGCCACGGCGCACACTTTGACATGGAGTGGATCATATACACTTCCGGCGTGGTTCCCGCCATATCGGCTGTGATTAAGGCTCTGACATCGCCAGGCGACGCCGTTCTGGTACAGACCCCCGTCTACAACTGCTTCTTCTCGTCAATCAGGAACAACGGATGCCGTATGGTAGAAAACCGGCTAATATATGAGGATTCGACATACCGGATAGACTTCGACGACCTTGAGCGCAAACTCGCCATGCCTGAAGTAAAACTGATGCTGATATGCAATCCGCACAATCCGGCCGGAAGAGTATGGACCCGCGAAGAGCTGTCGCGCATCGGCGAATTATGCTTGCGCCACGACGTAGTGCCGGTGTCCGACGAAATCCACTGCGAACTGACTTACAAAGGGCATGACTATACCCCATTTGCATCCATCTCCAAAGAGTTTGCGGCAGGATCGGTGACATGCATGTCGCCGAGCAAGGCTTTCAATATAGCCGGTCTTCAGATAGCCAACATAATCTGCGCCGACCGTCAGATGCGGACACGCATCGACAAGGCCATCAACATCAATGAAGTGTGCGACGTCAATCCTTTCGGAGTAGATGCTCTTATAGCGGCCTATACATCCGGCGAAGAGTGGCTCGACCAACTGCGGGAATATCTTTGGGGCAACTATCAGACCGTGTGTGAATTCATCCGTAAAGAATTGCCGGACGTAGGAGTCACCCGTCTTGAAGGCACCTATCTCGTGTGGCTTGACCTCAGACACACAGGAGCAACGTCGGCAGAGATCAAACAGCATCTGCTTGGAGAGTCGCATCTGTGGCTTACAGAAGGGACGCTGTACGGCGAAGCCGGCGATGGATTCATGCGAATGAACATCGCATGTCCTAAATCACGCCTTATTGATGGACTTTCAAGACTAAAGCTCGGGATGTCGCGGCTCAGACACGGTTGCTGCTGTTGAAGCTGTTGCGGTACTGCTGCGGGGTCATTCCGACATGCTTCTTGAACAGACGTATGAAATAAGACATATCGTCGTATCCGAGCGAATACGCGATCTCTTTGGCCGAGATACTCTCAGATGCAAGCATCAGCCGGGCTTTCATCATCTTTTTCCCTATGATGAACTGGGCCGGAGTACATCCGACCTCCTGCTTAAACAGACGGATGAAATGATCCCTTGACATACATGCGTCCTTGGCCATATCCTCAATGCTCGACAGATCCGACAGATTGGAACTCATCTCCTTAATAGCACGGTCGATGCGGATGTCCGTCGGCTGAAACTTAGGCCTCGCCACCCTTACAAAACGCCCGATGAGCTGATAAATGATGCCCATCGACTCCAGACGGTCAAACAGCGGACGCTCGCGGTTAAGCCTCACACACTCAATCAAAGAGTGCTTATTGTCATATATCTTAGGGTCGACACATTTGAGGGCCATCGACTTGTTATGCTCACACAAATTTATAAAAAGCGATTCGTCGGCCGGTGTACCGTCAATCTCGAAAGGAAATTCATAATTGCTCGTAATATCCTGTCCATGAGCGACATCCTCGTAAATATGCACATAGTAATGGCAGAACTTTCCGTCGCAGATGTCGGTGTGCTCGGTAAAAGCAGGAATTATATACATACGCCCCTTGACGAGCTTCCTGTACTCACCTCCAATTATGACGGATGCTCCACCCTCGGTCACATAATAGATGCGTGTGAACGGGCTGTTTATATCCTTAAAGTTCCAATCGGCATCGTGCTTGGCATAGCCTACGTTCAGCATCAGCATATTGTTTATATCCATAGCCGATAAGTGTAAGTTTTGTGCGAAGATAGTGAATTTTTCCAATAAAGAAGCAAAAGTCCGTGACAACATTTACTTAACAGATTAGTCCGACTTCCGTCCAAAATCTCTGCAACATATCGATTTTGTCCTATAATATGCCGATATAGTCCTTTAATATCACCTTGATTTGGACTAATTTTGTACAATTAACTAAAAATATCTATCATGAAGCATAATCCAATTGGTAAAACCGGCATGAAAGTGTCGTCGTTGAGTTTCGGTGCATCGTCGCTCGGAGGCGTTTTTCATGCAATTGACGAGAACAAGGCCATCGATGCCGTATACACGGCCATTGACGGAGGAATGAATTTCATTGACGTATCGCCATACTACGGCCATTATAAGGCTGAGACAGTACTCGGCAAGGCACTGCGGGGCATCGACAGAGACAAATACTACCTCTCGACCAAAGTCGGACGCTACGGCAAGGACGGAGTCAACACCTGGGATTACTCAGGAAGCAAGGCGAAACAGAGCGTGTTCGAAAGCATGGAACGTCTCGGCATTAACCACATAGATCTCATAAATGTCCACGACATCGAATTTGCCGACCTCAACCAGGTAGTCGACGAGACACTACCAGCTCTTGTGGAACTACGCGACAAAGGCCTCGTCGGCCACGTCGGAATAACCGACCTTCAACTTGAAAATCTGAAATGGGTCATCGACCGCGTTCCGGAAGGCACTGTGGAAAGTGTGCTCAACTTCTGCCACCACTCGCTCAACGACGACAAACTGGTCGACTTTCTTGATTATTTTGAAGAGAAAGGCATCGGCGTGATAAATGCATCCCCTCTTTCCATGGGACTGCTCTCTACACGCGGAGTCCCCGACTGGCACCCGGCACCCAAAGAACTGGTGGAAGCATGCCGCCGCGCGGCGGAATACTGTGACAAGAAGGGGTATCCTATAGAAAAGCTCGCAATCCAGTATTCTATAAGCAATCCCCGCATAGCCACTACTCTTTTCAGTTCGGCAAATCCGGATAATGTGAAAAAGAACATAGCTTATGCGGAAGAGCCTATGGACATGGAATTAGTAGCGGCTGTGAAAGAAATAATCGGTGACCAGCAGCGTGTCAGCTGGTGCAATTCATAAACCGGACAGACATGCAGGACTTCAAGATCATAGACGCCCACGCACATCTCTGGCTAAAGCAGGAGGCTACTGTCAATGGACGTAGGATATGCCAGTTGCCAAACGGACGGGCCGACTTTATGGGCGAAGAGCGGCAGATGCTGCCCCCGTTTATGATTGACGGGAAGAATTCGGCAGAAGTGTTTCTGTCAAATATGGACTATGCCCAGGTTTCGGCGGCTGTGATAACACAGGAATTCATCGACGGCAACCAGAATGAATACCTGCGCACGGTCGAATCGCGGTATCCTGACAGATTCTTTGTCTGCGGCCTTTGCGAATTCCGGTCGCCGGGCTTCCTGACAGAGGCAAAATCGCTCATTGACGAAGGATTCCGGGGAATCGCCATACCGGCACACAGGCTGCCCCTGGGCGAACATGACCGGGTAAGGCTAAACTCGCCTGAGATGATGGAGATGTTCAAGCTCATGGAACGCCACGGGACCATACTGTCCATCACGCTTGCCGACGGCGACTGCCAGGTCGGAGAGATGGAAGAGGTCATAGCGGAATGCCCCGACCTGAAAATCGCCGTCGGACATTTCGGGATGGTGACCGTAGAGGGCTGGATGGAGCAGATAAAACTCGCACGGCATAAAAATGTGATGATTGAATCAGGAGGCATAACCTGGCTTTTCAACTCTGAATTCTATCCGTTTGACGGAGCGGTGAAGGCTATCCGCGAAGCCGCCGACAAAGTGGGCATCGAGAAGCTCATGTGGGGTTCAGACTATCCGCGCACCATAACGGCGATCACCTACAGAATGTCATACGACTTCATTGTGAAATCACAATTATTGTCGGAACATGAAAAAGCCGCGTTCTTGGGAACAAATGCGCAGCGATTCTACAGATTCGGTCATCTTGTCGATTTACCATACATTAAAAACATGTCGGAATGAAAACGAATAACAAATATCTTATTCCGCTGTCGCTGGTCATCTGCCTGTTCTTCGTATGGGCCATAAGCGCCAACCTGCTCCCCACCATGATCAGACAGCTTATGAAGACCTGCGAGCTGACCCCGTTTGAGGCGTCGTTTACCGAGACAGCTTACTGGCTCGCTTACTTCATCTGCCCGATTCCGATAGCGATGTTCATGAAACGCTATACCTACAAAGCCGGTATAATATTCGGACTGCTCATGGCGGCCGCGGGTGCGCTGCTGTTCTTTCCGGCCGCTGTAATTAAGGAGTACTGGTTCTACCTATGCGTGTTCTTCGTCATAGCCACGGGCATGTGCTTCCTTGAGACGGCCGCCAATCCGTATGTGACCGTTCTCGGCGATCCTTCCACGGCCCACCGACGACTGAATCTCGCCCAGTCGTTCAACGGGCTCGGAGCATTCATTTCGGCCATGTTCATCAGCAAGATCATACTCAGCGGCAATAACTTCACCCGCGAGACGCTTCCGGCTGACTTCACCGGAGGATGGGAACAATATATCCAGAACGAGACCGACGCCATGAAAGGGCCATACTTCGTTCTCGCGCTGATGCTGATTATAATTGCGGTCGTATTCGTGTTCTCCAAATTGCCGCGCATCAATGAAGAACAGACCGACCGACGCGGCAAACTCATCAACTTCGGAGTGTTCAAGCACTCCCACCTCCGCAATGGAGTCATAGCCCAATTCTTCTATAACGGCGGACAGACAGCCATCAACAGTCTGTTTCTGGTGTACTGCTGCACCTACGCCGGAATTGAAGAATCCACAGCCACTACATTTTTCGGCTTTTACATGCTCGCGTTCCTGCTCGGACGCTGGATAGGCACCATGCTGATGGGACGCTTCAAAGCCAGCCACATGCTCACCGCCTACTCCCTGGCCAATGTCGGACTGTGCCTTATCGTAGTTCTTGTCGGCGGCATGACCGGACTTTACGCCATGATAGCCATATCGTTCTTCATGTCGATAATCTACCCCACTCAATTCTCCATGGCACTGACATCGCTCGGCCCAGACACGAAGAGCGGATCGGCATTCCTCGTGATGGCAATCGTGGGCAACGCATGCCTGCCGCAGCTGACGGCATTCTTTATGATGCTCAACCCCGACTGGTACCATGCGGCATACGCCATACCGATGATATGCTTTGCCGTCTGCGCCTGGTACGGTATCAGCGGACATAAAATAAAAGCGAACAAAATATCACAACAACCACTCAATCAACCGTTAACACAATGAATTCCATACAGATTACCTCTGCGGGCAAAGTCTCACTGATAGACATTGACATGCCCGATCTACGACCCGACGAGATATTAGTAAAAATAAAATACGTGGGGTTCTGCGGTTCAGACCTCAATACCTTTCTCGGACGAAACCTAATGGCAAAATCTCCGGTGATACCCGGACACGAAATCGGAGCCGAGATAGAAGCCATTGGGTCGGACGTGCCGGAAGGTCTGTTCCACCGAGGCATGAGCGTCACGGTAAATCCCTACACCTCATGCGGCAAGTGCTCATCCTGCCGTAAACTGCGCCCCAACGCATGTCGCGACAATCAGACACTCGGCGTGCAACGCGACGGCGCCATGAGCGAATATCTGGCCGTACCTTGGCAGAAGGTCATAGCCGCCGACGGAATATCGACACGCGACTGCGCACTCATCGAACCCATGAGCGTAGGATTCCATGCGGTCGACCGGGGAGCCATCAACGATGTCGACACGGTGATGGTGATAGGCTGCGGCATGATCGGCGTAGGAGCCATAGTACGTGCGTCGTTAAGAGGCGCCACCGTCATAGCCGTGGACCTTGACGATGAAAAGCTGGCCTTGGCCAAAGAACTTGGAGCCAAGTACACCATAAATTCCTCAACAGAGGACGTACACAAAGTATTGGAAAGACTGACATGCGGAGCCGGACCTGACGCAGTGATCGAAGCCGTAGGTTCCCCGGCCACATACGTCATGGCTGTGAACGAAGTGGCCTTCTGCGGCAGAGTAATATGCATCGGATATGCAAAAGCTGACGTGACATTTCAGACAAAACTGTTTGTCCAAAAGGAACTCGACATCCGAGGCTCGCGCAACGCCATGCCGGAAGACTTCAATGCCGTAATAAGATACCTCAGAAATGCCGACTGTCCGGTAGACAAACTCATAACCCGCATTATCAATCCGGATGAAGCCTGCGACGCACTCGAAAAGTGGGCCTCAGCTCCAGGAAAGGTGTTCAGGATATTGGTAAAATTCTAACAGACAATCTAATTGATTCAGTTATGACAGATAAAGGTTATCCCGTTAAAACATTCGACAATCCCGTCAAACGCTATTGCCAGATACTTGAAATAACCGACAATCCCCAGCTGATAGAACTATACAAGCAATACCATAGCAAGGAAAATCACTGGAAGGAAGTTCGAGACGGCATAAGGTCGGTAGGGATTCTGGAAATGGAGATGTACATATACGGCAATAAAGTATTTATGATCGTTGAGACCGGACTTGACTTCGACTGGAACGAAGCGATGGCCCGACTCGCCACACTGCCACGTCAGGCAGAATGGGAAGAATATGTCTCCGCGCTCCAAGGGTGCGATCCCAACGCCTCGTCAAGCCAAAAATGGACACAGATGGAACGAATGTTTTACCTGTACAGCGACTGAAGATCCGTAAACTATCCTAAAACAACTACACGAAGATTATAGCGCCAGAAGATTATAATCGCACAAAAAGCCGCCCTATGGACGGCTTTTTATGTATGATTAACCGAAGCATAAGTCAAAAATCGTTATATTTGCGAAAATGTCTCACCTCAATATTACCGATTATGCTCCGAACATTATTAACTGCTCTTCTGCTGACTGCTACCTTCGCGGCCATGGCAAATACCAACCGCTTACAGGGATCCTGGCACGGAACGCTTAAAGTCAATCCTCAGGTACATCTAAAACTGGCCATAGACATAGACATAGACATAGACATAAACACAGATTCCGACGGAAATCCTACCGCTACCCTTGACTCACCCGACCAAGGAGCCTACGGCATTGAAGCCAAGGTCAACCACCTGTCGGCCGATTCAGTAAACATCACCATAAAGAAATTAAGCGTGAACTTAGCCGGCAGACTGGAGGGGGACAGTATCGTCGCTAAATTTCGCCAAGGATTTATGGTCACGAACCTCACACTCTATCCCGGACCATGGGTACAGAACCGTCCTCAGACACCGAAGCCCCCGTTTCCCTACTCTACCGAAGAGATCAGATTCGTGAACCGGAATGACGGAGCTGTCCTGGCCGGCACTCTCACCATTCCCGACGGATACACCTCCAGAACACCGGCAGTGGTGCTCCTGAGCGGAAGCGGACTTCAGAACCGCGACGAAGAACTCTTCGGGCACAAGCCGTTTGCCGTAATAGCCGACTATCTCGCACGTAACGGCATAGCCTCGTTGCGCTATGACGACCGTGGTGCAGGAGAGTCGACCGGCGATCCGACACACTCCACGACTGTCGACTTCTACAATGACGCAGCTGAGGCCGTCGATTATCTCCGGAGCAGGACTTTCGGCGACATCGGCATTATCGGGCACAGCGAAGGGGCATCGATCGCATTTATGCTCGCATCTCTTCAGGAAAAAGTTCCGGCATTCATAGTGGCCCTCGGCGCTCCGTCGGTACGCGGCGACTCCATACTTGCCGACCAAAGTGCATATATGTTGAGTCAAAGCCACATTCCGGAGGAAATCATCAGCTCTTACAGCGATGCGTTGCTGAAACTATACGACTTGCTTGACGTCCAGAACAGATCAGCCAACGAAGCCACGGTGGATTCACTATGCGCGTCATGGCCAACAGACAATGTATATCAATCACTTAAATCAAACCTTAAGCAAATCGCCGCATCGTCAAATGACTGGCTCAGGTATTTCGTCAAAAACTCACCGGCCGAACATATCGCAAATACGAAATGCCGCGCGTTTGTACTGTACGGAGAGAAGGATATTCAGGTAAGTCCTGCACTTAACATGTCCAAAATGAAGACCCTCCGACCAGATGCTGAGATCAAATCATATCCCGGTCTAAACCACATGTTCCAGCATGCCGCCACAGGTGCCATACAGGAATACGGCACCATTGAGGAGACAATCTCGCCGGAGGTGCTCGCCGACATAGTGAGGTTCATAAAAATGGCACGGCAGTGAACATACGGGCCATATCAGCGTTAATCGGGAAGAAATCCGCCACTGCCTAAAAAGCGCAATTTAAGAGTTTATTTCAATATATCATATTTTTTGCGTATTTTTGGGGCATAATTGCGGCGCGGACAACGGCACATAACCGCAGAAAAAACATATTGATGAAAAATATATTATTGCGAAGCTTCACCGGATTGATTTACGTCGGACTTATATTGGCCGGAGTATTAATCAACGAAGTCACATATCTATGTCTGGCCTCATTGCTGTGCGCATTGGCGCTGACCGAATTCTACCGAATGTCGGCCGACGGGTCGACTCCGGCCGACATCGGCGTACGCGCTCTCGACATTGCCGGAGGCATATCGCTTATAGCCGGTGTATGGATGATGATCAACCAATGGTCGGCGTATGGAGCAGGAGTATTTTTGCTATACATCCTGGCCAGATTCATAATGGTCATGTATTCCAAAGAGAAGTCGCCCCTCAGATCCTTGGCCCGCTCCATGACAGGAATCATGTATGTGGCAGTACCGCTCGCGCTGTCGACCATCATATATTCCGTGTCAAGCCACATAGTGCTCGCCATGTTCATCTTCATCTGGGTCAATGACACCGGGGCTTTCCTTATCGGGAGCGCCATCGGACGTCACCGTCTGTTCGAGCGTGTATCGCCGAAAAAGTCCTGGGAAGGATTCTGGGGCGGAATGGTGTTCTGCATAGCGGCCGCGATCGTGATGTACAACTTTTGGCCATCCTATTTCTCCGAATTCAAAATGGGAACGATGATAATGTTCGGCGCCGTAGCGTCCATATTCGCCACATGGGGCGACCTCGTCGAATCATTCATCAAACGCACCAACCACATAAAAGATTCCGGCAACATACTTCCCGGACATGGCGGCATGCTCGACCGAATAGACTCACTGCTGATAGTCATTCCGGCCGTTCTTTGCATGATGATATTCATATAACAATAAGCATATAACCAATAATTCACTATATACAAATGAGCGACCAACGATATGACATGCGTGGTGTTTCGGCATCAAAAGAGGACGTGCACAACGCCATAAAGAATGTTGACAAAGGACTGTATCCAAAAGCTTTCTGCAAAATAATCCCCGACTATCTTGCCGGCGACGAAGAATACTGCAATATAATGCATGCCGACGGAGCCGGAACAAAATCCTCGCTGGCCTACATCTATTGGAAAGAGACAGGCGATCTCAGCGTATGGAAAGGAATAGCTCAGGATGCCTTGATTATGAATATCGACGACCTCCTATGCGTGGGAGCCACCGACAATATCCTTGTGTCGTCGACCATAGGACGCAACAAAATGCTCATACCCGGCGAAGTAATCGCAGCCATAATCAACGGCACTGAAGAACTTCTGGCCGAACTGCGCGAAATGGGAGTAAACATCTACAGCACCGGCGGAGAAACTGCAGACGTAGGCGACCTTGTGCGCACCATAATCGTGGACAGTACCGTGACATGCCGGATGAAGCGGACAGACGTAATCGACAACGCCAACATCAAAGGCGGCGACGTAATCGTAGGTCTGGCAAGCTACGGACAGGCCACATACGAAAAAGAGTATAACGGAGGCATGGGCTCCAACGGCCTCACTTCGGCCCGTCACGACGTGTTCTGCCACGAACTCGCATTGAAATATCCGGAGAGTTTTGACGTCGCAGTACCCGAATCGTTGGTATATTCAGGAAGCGCACGCCTCACCGACGAGGTTCCGGGTTCACCGATAAACGCAGGTAAACTTGTTCTGTCGCCCACCCGCACATACGCACCTGTAATCAAGAAGCTCCTGGACACTATGCGCCATGACATACACGGAATGGTACACTGCTCCGGAGGAGCACAGACTAAAATCATGCACTTTGTCGACGGCAAGCATGTGATAAAGGACAACCTATTCCCCGTACCGCCGCTGTTCGACCTGATACAGCGAGAATCAGGCACCGACTGGAAAGAGATGTACAAGGTGTTCAACATGGGTCACCGCATGGAGATATATCTCCCGGAAGAACATGCCTCAAAAGTGATCGCCATAGCAGAATCCATGGGCATACCGGCCCGTATAGTCGGACGCGTCGAAGATGCACCGGCCAACAAACTGACCATCATATCTGAAAAAGGTACGTTTGAATATTAATCACGGCATAGCGCATAGAACAACCGTGTCATATATATGAAACGCCTTTCTGGATTTATACTTATCGCGTTGCTGATAGGTTCGCTTGCCTCATCCTGCGGAAGTTCGGACTCGAAAAACAGATCCTCAGACACTGAATCTGTAAGACTGCCCGACACTCTCCGTGTCGGAACTTTGTACAGCGCACTGTCATACTTCATCTACCGAGGTGAGCCGATGGGCTACGACTACGACCTTGTAGAACAGTTCGGAGCAGACAAAGGAGTGGCCATCGATCTGGTGGTGGCCCAAAGCCTGCCGTCGTTGCTGGCAATGCTCGACTCCGGGACTATAGATCTGGCAGCATACGAGATTCCCATAACTGCAGAATATCGCGACCGCGTGATTCCCGCAGGGCCTGAGAACGTCACCACGCAGGTGCTCGTACAGCCCAAGAACTCAGACAGCACCGCCGTGCACGACGTGACCGAGCTGGTCGGACGCGAGGTCTACGTGGAAAAGGGTTCAAAGTATGAATATCGTCTTGAAAATCTAAATGAGGAACTTGGCGGAGGTATAAAAATCCACACCGTCGACCAAGACACCCTTATCACGGAGGACATGATCGAGATGGTGTCCAATGGACAAATACCTATGACCGTAGTAGACAGCGACATTGCGAAAATCAACAAGACTTACTACAATGCCCTTGACATCACGATGGAGATAAGCTATCCCCAACGTTCGTCATGGGGAGTGTCGCCTAAGACTCCATGGCTTGCCGACACCATAAACGCATGGATCAAGACAGCCGAATACCAACGGGAGAACGAACAGGTGTTCAAACGCTATTTTGAACTTAGCAAAGCACCATACTCCGGAGACTTAAGAATATCGGGAGGCAAGATTTCCAAATATGACGATCTTTTCAAGAAATATGCGGGAGAGATCGGATGGGACTGGCGTCTTCTGGCCTCACAGGGTTTTGCAGAGAGCAGGTTCAATCCGAATGCCGTGTCGTGGGCCGGGGCACGCGGTGTGATGCAGATCATGCCAAGAACGGCAAACGCATACGGGTTAAGCCGTAAAAACATGGCAAATCCCGAAGCAAGCATACGTACCGCCACGAAGATAATCAAGGACCTCGACAAATCGCTGAGCAAGAGAGTGCCTGACGACAACGAAAGGAAAAAATTCGTACTTGCCGCCTACAACAGCGGCCTGGCGCACGTGCTTGATGCCATAGCTTTAGCAAAAAAATACGGCAAAGACCCTACCGTATGGTTCGGCAACGTGGCCGAAACCATGCTCTGGAAGTCGAATCCGAAATACTACAACGACCCCGTGGTCAAATACGGATATTCCAGAGGAGGTGAAACGACCTCATACGTCAACAAGATAATGAACTACTACGACCAAAGCCGTCGCCAAGTGCCGGCCTAAATCACATAACTAACCCCAAAACAAAAAAAAATTACTATTATGAAGAAAACGTATCTTAGCGTGGCTATAGTACTGACTTTGGCCGGATCAATGCTAACAACATCTTGCATTGGAAATTTTGCTCTTTTCAACAAGCTTCTCAGCTGGAACAAGACAATCGACAATAAATTTGTCAATGAACTCGTGTTCATCGCATTCTGGATTGTTCCTGTATATGAAGTCGCCGGCCTGGCCGACCTGCTGGTGATCAACAGCATCGAGTTCTGGAGCGGCAACAACCCCATCGCCGCAGGCAAAAAAGTCATCGAAGGCAACGACGGTCGCTATCTCGTGGAATGCGACGGCAAGGGATATACCATAACCAGTGAAAATGACGGAAGCGTCGTACGCCTGGATTTCGAGCAGGAAGACAATTCGTGGAGTGTAAGCGCGAACGGAGGCGAAAGCTATAAATTTATGACATTCGTCGACGACACCCATGTAAAAATGATCACTCCGGACGGAAGCATGCAGGAAGTTGAACTTTCCGAGCATGGACTATATGCATATCAGCACACTGCCGGCGCAGCCGCATCGCTGATGGCAAACCTGTAAAATCCATCCTTATACCGATATAAACAGCGGGGCGGTTCAGAAATCTGAACCGCCCCGCTGTTTATATGTCATTCTCTTGACGGGTCCTATCAGAAAGGCAGATCGTCATTGACGTCCTTACCGAGGTCGACCTGCGGGGGAGCCGCGGGATAGTCGGCCATGGGATCGCCGGCTACCGGAGGAACCGAACCACCCGAAGCGGCACCGGCCTTCTCAACTTTCCATCCGCTAATAGAAGTATACCAACGTCCATTAAATTCGCGACTGTTGATGTCGAAGCTCAACACGATCTCGTCGCCGACATTTAAAGGATATTGATCAGCACGGTCGCCGAACAAATCGAAATGCACCTTCTTAGGATAGTTCTCAAGCGTTTCAAGCACATATTCTCTCTTCTTCCACTGATTGCCGGCCTTGCTGACACCCGACTGTTCGGGAAGAGCCATAATAATCTTACCTGTTATTTCCATTATATAAAATGAGTGATGATTAATTTTTCACCAAAGTTACTCAATCGCTGTCCGATAGCCAAATTTTTACTATTAAAAAAATTCCGGTGCATCAACATTTGGCAAGTTGTATTTGTTGAAATTATACTAAATGCTTAACACTATTATTTATGAGACATACCCTATTGCTTATTTGTCTAACAGCATTGTTGTCAAGCTGTTCGCCCTTTGCCCTTGTCAATAGCGAGACCTACAACCAGGCCGACATGAAGGACTATTCGACTTTCCGCATAGTCGATCCGGAGATGGGAAAACTGCCCGAAGGGATGAAGATGGTTACTTACTACAACATAGCCGCCGCCATCAGGGAGCAGATGGTGGAACGAGGATACACGGAAGATCCCAATTCGCCCCTGCTCATAAATTTCGGTGTCACGATACACCACGAAGTAAGCACCGAACCGGCATGGCAGGCATTGAATCCGGCACCACCGGCAGGTCCTGGCCCAGGTCCGTACTTTAACGGCTACGCGCCGATGTTCATGTATCCGAGAAATCTCTATTGGAACCCCAACGCACAAGTCGTCACCGGTATATATAAGGAAGGCGTACTCACGGTCGACATGGTGAATATCGACACGATGATTCCTTTATTCTCCGCCTCGGTGGCAACAATCATAAACAACGGCAACGGACAATACCGCAACCTAACTTCTATCAGCGAGGCTGTAAATAAGCTTTTCTCTAAGTTTCCGGTACCGCTTATGCCCCAGTACCGCAATCAGAACTGACCGTATAACCTTCAATCACCGATACACATCACCGCCATGGCCTGGCGGTGATGATTTTTGTTGCCGGCGGTGGCCACTCACTGAGCAGATATTATTGAATGGACTCTAAATTTATCAGCTATTTTTTGCTCAAATTCGGGAGAAAATGAGTAATTTCGCACAGTTCAACAAATTTTGTGCAATAACATGGTTCTTAAGACCCGCGAAAAACTTATCGAAGTAGCCCGTCAACTCTTTGCCCACAAAGGCATTGAGAATACGACCATGAGCGATATTGCAAATGCATCAGACAAGGGACGACGCACAATCTATACATATTTCAAGAACAAGCGGGAGATCTACAATGCTGTCATAGAGCGCGAAAGCGAGCATTTGGTCGAACGCCTGCGAGGTATTGCCGAGTCGGATCTCAGCGCCACTGAAAAGCTTATGCGATTCATTGACGTACGTCTGCGGATTGTACATGAGACCATCAACCATCAGTCCGACAACCCAATGTTGCGGACACTGTTTCTACGAGAGGTGAAGCGGATGGAACGTATACGCAATCTTGCCATCGAAAAGGAGTTGGACCTCATCCAATACATCCTGCACGAAGGACTTGAATCAGGCGAATTCTCCAAGGACACCGTATCGGGGGTCTACACGGCCATGCTGATGATGTTTCAAGGAATCGAACTGTCATATATGCGGAACAACTTCCAACAGATGCACATAGAGTCAGAAGACGTGGCCACACATCTGAAAGAATTCATTTTAAACGCCATACAAAATAAATAACTCCCCAATATTACATTTATGTATATCAACAGCACAGGATATTACGTACCTGAACAACGAGTTCACAACGACTATTTCTTGAATGTAAACGGACTGTCGGACGAATGGATCTACAAGCGTACAGGCATACGCTCACGTTCGAAGGCGGCGGCCGACGAAGGCCATAACTCAATGGGACTTGCAGCCATTGAAAATGCCCTGAAGTCACTCCCTTACGATGTCAAAGATGTCGACCTTATAGTATCTGCATCATATTCGCCATACGACACCGTGGCCACTCTTGCTCATGTGGCCCAGCAAAAGTTCGGAATTGACGGAGCCAAGGCAGTATATGTGTCGGCGGCATGCTCTTCCTTTGTCAATGGACTCGAAATCATCGAGACTTACTTCGCGGCCGGAAAGGCATCAAAGGCTCTGCTGATATGTTCGGAGCACAATACATATTACTCCAACGAACATGATCCCAAAGCCGGACACCTATGGGGCGACGCCGCCGTGGCCTACTTCCTGTCGAAGGATAAAGTCAGCGACTCCGACATAAAAATAAAGACGGTGTATACATGCGGACTGGGCAATGTGGGCAAAGGTCCGGAAGGCGTGATCCTGCGTCCCAAAGAGAACGGCATAGAGATGCCCGACGGACGAGACGTGTTCGTCAATGCATGCACATATATGATAAAGGCTCTCGACCAGGTTACCAAACCGGAAGGAATGTCGCCGTCAGACCTCGATTACATCATCACCCATCAGGCCAACAAACGAATAGTGGCCCAGGTGGCACATCAGCTCGACCTCACAGACGACCACTTCCTTAACAACATCGAGGAATATGGCAACACCGGCTCTGCAAGCTGTGCACTCGTCTTCGCCGAAAACCGCGACAAGTTCAAAAAAGGTGACAAAATCGGCCTGACAGTGTTCGGTGGAGGATATTCATGCGGAGCTTTCTTGGTAGAGATATAATATTTTCGTAATTTTGCAGTCCAAAATTCATTTTAATCAACATAAACAACAGACTTTCATGAAACTACTTGAAGGAAAGACCGCATTGATCACAGGCGCGGCCCGCGGTATCGGCAAGGCGCTTGCACTGCGTTTCGCACAAGAAGGTGCCAACATAGCTTTCACCGACCTCACCATAGACGAACTCGGCAAAGCCACTGAACAGGAAATAGCCGCCCTCGGCGTTAAAGTCAAAGGATATGCATCGAACGCCGCCGACTTCAACCAGACCAAGGAAGTAGTGGCCGACGTGATGAAAGATTTCGGATCGATCGACATTCTTGTAAACAATGCCGGTATAACCAAGGACGGCCTCATGCTCCGCATGACCGAAGCACAGTGGGATGCCGTCATTGCAGTCAACCTTAAGAGCGCGTTCAACTTCATCAACGCCGTACTGCCCATAATGATGCGCCAGCGCAGTGGCTCGATCATCAACATGGCATCCGTAGTCGGAGTACACGGCAATGCAGGTCAGGCCAACTATGCAGCATCAAAGGCCGGTCTGATCGCCCTCGCCAAGTCAATCGCCCAGGAAGTAGGCTCACGCGGCATCCGCGCCAACGCCATCGCTCCCGGATTTATCGAGACTGCCATGACCGCCGCCCTGCCCGACGAAGTACGTGCGGAATGGATCAAGGGCATACCCTTGCGCCGTGGAGGCCAGGTACAGGACATCGCCAATGTGGCCGTGTTCCTCGCATCCGACATGTCAAGCTACGTCACCGGCCAGGTAATCCAGGTAGACGGCGGTATGAACATGTAATCTAGTAACGACACATATTAAAAAACCGAATATTGCGCATCCGGAAGTGAACAAAACTTCCGGATGCACTATTTTATTTATAAACGTCAACTAACGGTAAGCACCGTTAATTTGGCCGTTTCCATAAATTAGCGTATCTTTGAATGTTAATTAACGAATATATGCTTACATACAATACAAGTCTGAAAAAACTAACGCTTCCGGAATATGGCCGCAACATCCAGCAGATGGTGGACTACTGCGTCAGCATCCCTGATCGCGAGGAGCGCACAGTGTGCGCCCACTCCATCATAGCTTCTATGGGCAATTTATTCCCGGAACTGCGCGACAATCCCGACTATACCCACCAGCTGTGGGATCATTTGGCTATCATGTCTGACTTCCAGCTTGACATCGACTATCCATGCGAAATAATCCGTCCGGAAAATCTGGTGTCACGACCGGAACCGATAAAGTACAAGCTTTCAAATATCGACTACCGGCACTACGGCAAGCATATCGAAGACATGATCCGCAAAGCGTGCGAGATGGAGGACGGCGACGAAAAGGACACTCTGATCCGATTCATAGCCAACCACATGAAAAAAATGCTTCTGATAGTGAATCCCGACGGTGTCGACGATGCCAAGATATTCAAAGACCTGGCCTATTACAGCCACGGTGCCATACGTCTTAACCCAGAGACCTGCAAACTGAGGGAGTTTGTGCCCGCACCGACGCAAAACACCGGTTCAAAAAAGAAGAAAAAGAAATAAGCTTTCTCCAGAGATTCATCCATTCATCCCCTCACCTATTAATTTATCCATTCCAGTTATGAGCACATTCATTGTCGAAGGAGGCCATCCGCTTAATGGCGAGATAACCCCACAAGGAGCAAAGAACGAAGCATTACAGATCCTATGCGCCGTATTGCTCACCAAAGACCGCGTCATTGTAGAGAATATTCCGGACATCCTCGACATAAATAATCTCATAGCCATGTTGCGGGACATGGGTGTAAAAGTAGAGAAACTATCCGGACACAGCTACGCCTTTCAGGCCGACGATATAGATCTTGACTATATATCATCAAAAGAATTTGTCAAGAAGGCGGCCGCGTTGCGTGGGTCGGTGATGTTTGTCGGTCCGCTAACAGCCCGCTTCGGACATGCCGTTCTACCCAAACCCGGTGGCGACAAGATCGGACGACGCCGTCTTGACACACACTTCCTCGGTATCCAGAAACTGGGAGCTGAATTTGAATACTCGCCGGAGCTGAAAGCATATCTCATAAAAGCAAAAAAGCTGACCGGCACATACATGCTGCTCGACGAAGCCTCGGTGACAGGAACAGCCAACATAATAATGGCCTCAGTGCTCGCCGACGGCACCACCACCATATACAATGCAGCCTGCGAACCTTACATACAGCAATTGTGCCGTCTGCTGACAAAGATGGGTGCAAAGATTGAGGGAATAGGCTCCAATCTGCTCACGATCCATGGGGTCAAAGAACTTCACGGTGCATCGCACCGCATACTGCCGGACATGATAGAAGTGGGAAGTTTCATCGGCATGGCGGCCATGACAGGAAGCGAAATCACCCTTAAGAATGTCGGCTACGACGATCTCGGCATAATCCCTGACAGCTTCAGGCGTCTGGGTATCGAGATTATACGAAAAGGCGACGACATCTACATCCCACGACATGACGGTTATGAGATCGAGACATTCATCGACGGATCCATAATGACATTTGCCGACGCACCCTGGCCAGGGCTATCGCCCGACCTGCTTAGCGTGTTCCTTGTTGTAGCCACCCAGGCCAAAGGAAGCGTGCTCATACATCAAAAGATGTTTGAGAGCCGTCTGTTCTTCGTCGATAAACTGATCGACATGGGTGCGCAGATAATATTGTGCGACCCGCACCGGGCGGCAGTAATAGGCTCAGGCAAGATGAATTCACTGCACTCTTCTTCACTCGTATCACCCGACATCAGAGCCGGTATAGCCATGCTGATAGCGGCTATGAGCGCAAAAGGAGAAAGCCGTATACAGAACATCGACCAGATCGACCGCGGTTATGAGCGCATAGATGAACGCCTCAATGCCATCGGAGCAAAAATCACACGCATCGACGAATAACATAACTTATAGACAGCCTCACATGATTACGGAATCTGAAATCATCGAAATCGGTAAAATCGGAAAGCCCCACGGCATAAACGGCGAGATAAACGTCTACTTGAACGAAGATGTCGACTTCGAGCGTCTGGATAAAATCGTGCTTGAAATAGAAGGGATCTATGTGCCGTTCTTCATCGACAATGTCCGCACAAAACGCATCGACACAGTAATCATGCACATCGAAGGAATCGACAATGAGCAACGTGCCTCTGAGCTTACCCATCATATCGTGTATGCCCTAAAATCGGATAATGCAGTCATCGAATACGAATCCGACGAAGAGTCCGACGGACTGTATGCGGCAGATCTGACAGGATATACCATACTGTCAGAGACCGGCACGCTCATAGGCAGGGTAATAGATGTTGACCTTTCGACTGAAAATGCACTTTTTGTCGTAGAAAGACCCGACATGACAAACATATATATCCCGATCGCTGACGAAATGATCGACGGTATAGACTCTGAAGCCCAGCATCTTATAATGACGTTGCCGGAGGGTCTGCTCGATTTATAGCACCACTTCAGTATTCAACCTTGTCAGACTTGTCGGCCCACATTTCAAATGCGCGGATGGCGCGGTCCGATTTGACATGTATGCATGGGATGGCTCTGTCGGAAGGTCGTTTTGCTAATTGCTCATAGATAAACCTGTCGCTGAAATTAATAGCGTCGGCATCCTCTTTAGTGTTGCCATAAAATATTTTTCTGACACCCGCCCAATACAATGCGCTCAGACACATCGGGCACGGCTCACAAGAACTGTAGACCACGCACCCTTCAAGCTTGAAATCGCCCAAAGTACGGCATGCCGAGCGAATGGCATTGACCTCAGCGTGGGCCGTAGGGTCGTTAGTGCCTGTAACGGTGTTCACACCAGTAGCCACTATGTCGCCGTCACGGACCACAATGGCTCCGAACGGACCGCCTCCGTTTCTGACATTCTCTTCGGCCAGTCCGGCCGCCATATCAATATAGTCTTTGTCTGTAGGTGATGGTATTTCTCGTTGCATAATCTTCATCTAGATTTAATTCATATTTAACATTAATAACAATCCGGCATGCTCCGAAGTTGTCTACAGACCATAAATGGAGCGGCCGGTCATCTCTTCACAGGGATTCCGGCCGCAGAATAAAACGTTTGTTCTATAATTCTCAAATTCGTATAAATCTAATTTTCGTATAATTATCTGGATGCAAAGTTACAGCTTTACATCCAAGTAAAACATACCTAAAAATCAGTATTTTTCAGTCCGCCGCCGGAGCCTGTATCATCAATTATAATTAAAATGCACCACTACTCAATGCCGTAGTCAGGCCTATAACGCATCTGAATCAGTCTGCGACCGGACTATTTTAAACTCGGATCCTGAATAGACGAAATCAATAATTCCGGCGGAATACAGATTGACCACGATATCCTCCGCCATCGGTCGGCTGATATGCGCACCCCGCATATAGTCCTCCAGAGTGGTCAGTCCCCACTCTTCCAGATATGACAGCAGAGATGCTTCCGCCTCTGTAAGGGAGAACACCGCACTTTTCCGACCGGACTTATGACGCCAGGCCTTTACCATGACAGGGTGGGCCACTATATTTTCATCCTTAACCCTATAGTATGCGCTCCAACGTCCGTCGGCCTCTTTCGACATTACCGGACGCACATCCGACTTCGGAATCTCCACTCGAATGACCACCGCACCTCCGTCTACAGCGAAAGCGGTCACTTCAATCCGCTGAGGCGGTTGGCAATACATTTGCGCGGCCTGTTCCACGACATATATATCCTCGTCGCTCCTTATACCGGCGATGTTTCCATTGTCCTTCACCCCTATCAGAAGCCTACCTCCGTCATTGTTGGCAAAGGCGGATATCGAATGGGCTATCTTGGCGGCATCATTTACGGCAAATTTAAAGTCCTGATGCTCATGTTCGCCCTCCTGGATCAGACTGTGGATATAAAACTTTCCCCGTATGGCCTTGATATCTTTCATCCGGAAAAGATCAGACAGTTAATTCTCTGGATACACCAATTGCTCCGGAGTGATGCGTTCCAAAACCTCTTCAAGATACTTAAGTGCCTGCACTTTGGCGTCAGCAAGATTCATAAACGAATAATTGCCGCAGTCGCGTGGCGAAGCACCTGGCACATCACCTTCAAAGCCGGCGATAAAGCGGAATGTTCGCTTCATAAGCTCCACTATATCAGAGCTGCCGACATTTCCCTGCAAAAGCAGATAGTTGCCCGTACAGCACCCCATCGGCCCCCAGTAGACCACTCGCTCGCACCATTCCGGATCATTGCGCAGAAACGTAGCCGCGAGATGTTCCATAGCATGAAGAGTCTCGGGCGACAAGACCGGCTGACGGTTAGGTTCAGTCATACGGATGTCAAATGTAGTGACGACGTCGCCCGACGGGGTTACGTCACGGCGCGACACATATATGCCCCGCTTTAGAGTCAGATGATTGACCGTAAAACTCGCTATTTTTTCCATAAATCGGATATGCTTATATATTGTTCAATAAAGTCTGCAACACATCGAACGTCTGATGCGGCGCCTCAGCCCAAAAATTCAGATATTGCGAGGTGTTGTCGTCGACTTCTCCCGGAGTATCGCTAAGCACCCGTACACTTATAAACGGCACATCTTTAACATGGCACACCTGTGCTATGGCGGCCGACTCCATATCTACAGCCTTTACCTCAGGATAAAGAGACTTGATTCTACTTATAGCCTCCGGGTTATCGACAAACTGGTCGCCGGAAGCGATCAGTCCGAACTTGACCTTAGGATTTTCACGAAGATCTTCGATGTCAAGCAGATGCATAGGAGGGACAAAAAATTGAGGCATACCCTGAACCTGTCCGCGTTCATTGCCGGGACCACACCATACATCATGGTAAGCTACCTTCTCTCCCACCACGACATCCATGATTTTAGCATCGGAACCGGCACCTCCTGCCACACCTGAATTAATCACCATGTCAGGGGCGAATCTGTCAATAAGGGTGGCGGCCCCAACAGCGGCGTTGACTTTACCGATACCGCACTGCATGGCCACGACCTTGTGAGCACCGATCGTACCCAACTCAAATGTCAGACCATCGACTGCGCATGTTCCACGGTCGCCGAGCAGAGGCAAGAGCAAATTCATCTCAGTGGTCATAGCCACTATTATCCCTATCTTCATATCATCTTATATTTACGACCACGAAGTTAGTAAATTTTTCCTAAACCGCAGGGCGAATTCTTTCATAGACGAGGTTGTTTTGCTAAATTTGCAGAACAAACAAAACTTGAACATCAACGACCAATCATCAGACATGAATATAGAAATCGAGGATGTGGTGCGGAATGCCGCCCCGGGGCTAAAAATAGTCACTGTGGAAGCTGCCGTAGTAAATCATCCTACTGCTCCCGAACTGCGTCAGGAGATTCTGGATCTGGCCTCGGATATAAAGAACCGCTATCAGATTCCCGACATCAACAAACGTCCGGCCATAGCCGGAACCCGGCTTGCCTATAAATCGCTCGGCAAGGAACCGAACCGCTACAGACCTTCTTCAGAAGCTTTATGCCGGCGCATAGTCAAAGGTATGGAGCTATACTTCATAAGCAACCTGGTAGACGCCATCAATCTCATATCCATAGCCTCCGGATATTCAATAGGCGGATTCGACATAGACAAGATCGAAGGCAACACACTCAGTCTCGGATCAGGACGCGAAGGCGAAGAGTATACCGGCATCGGCCGAGGCGACCTGAACATATCGTGCATGCCTGTCTACCGCGACCGCATAGGAGGCATCGGCACTCCGACGAGCGACCACGAGCGCACCAAACTCGACCTCTCCACCCGCCGACTCCTTATGTGCATCAACATATATGAAGAAGAAATGCCCGTGGCCGACACCGTTGTCCTTACAGAAAGACTCCTGCGCGAATATTGCGAAGCCACCGACATTAAAGTGACAATCTACGAATAATCTACATATCTAACATATTATTTACCAAAATGAGATACAATATCCTTCTACTATGCCTACTCGCAGGCATACTGACTCTTAAGGCCGAGACCAAAGCTTCGATCAAAAACGTATGGATAGAGACCAATGTGGAAAAGAACGACCAGCCAGGTCTGGCCATACATTTCGACTTTGACCTCTCCGGCGCAAAGGACAAGCTTATAGGATGCCAGACCATGTTCTTCAGCCGACCCGGCGGATGGGCTCTAAGAGACAAAAACAACAAATATCGTCTGTCGCCCTCGCTCAACTATGTCGCCGCATTTGACTACTTCAGGGCCAAGACAAACGACCAGAAGATTGAGAACATGTCGATATTCATCCCTGCCGAAGAACTGCACCTCAACTATGGCCACCGCTACCGCATATATGTACAGCTGTCCATATACTCCGATCCGGGTAAAAACGGAGAGTTTCTTGCCGAAAGCGACTACTTGCCCGTAATTATCGACATGACCAATCCGAACACCATCAAGTCGCAACCCGACTATTCCGGAAGCGTCACCGTGGCAGAAGCTGAAGAGGCCGCTAAAAAACGCCGCAACGGCGAGGTGGCAACCGCACGCCCTGTAGTCACCAAAGATCCGAACAATCCGAATGCCGCCGCTCCCGACGAACCCCGTACCACTTGGAGCAGCAAAAAGATCAAGCGCGTATCAATTGATCCGGCCACATTCTGGCAAAAAGAGGAGGTCGATTCAGCATCGCTTCCCAAAGTATACATAGAATAACATTTGCCCAGAATAGGCAAACAAATACATCACACCATGATAAGAACTTTAAAATCGGCACCGATTATCGCAGGATGCGCACTGATGTCGGGAGTGCTTTTCGCTCCGACATCGGCATACGCCAAAGTGATCGACATCTCCACACCGTCCACCACCCTGCTTCTAAACGCCACGGAGGGAGAGCCTCTGCAGTTTCTGTACTACGGCAACAAGCTTTCGCCGGATGAAATCGCCACGATGGGCACAGCATCCATGACCCCGCTCACGGCATATCCGGTCTACGGATTGACCTCTCACTCCGAGACAGCCATGAGCGTAAAGCATCCCGACGGGAACATGACTCTCGACATGGCAGTAACAGGCATCTCCACCTCAAGCGGTGCCGACGGATCCACCGTAACGACCATCGCCATGAACGACCGGCACTATCCATTCGGGATCGACCTAAACTACCGGACATATCCCGGCGATGAAATCATTGAATGCTGGGCAGAAGCGGTCAACAACGGGAAGCGTGATGTGGTGCTGGAGCAGTTCTCCTCAGCATATCTACCCATACGTTACGGCGATGTGTACCTGACTTCACTGTACGGATCGTGGGGTAATGAAGGTAAAGTCGAGGAAGCTCCGCTCACCCACGGAATGAAAGTGATCAAAAACAAAGACGGTATACGTAATTCACACACCGCCCACAGCGAAGTGATGTTCTCTCTCGACGGAAAACCGCAGGAGAACCACGGCAGGGTTATCGGAGCGGCACTATGCTACAGCGGCAACTACCGTCTGCGGATAGACACAGACGAATCAAACTACCATCACTTTTTTGCAGGCATCAACGAGGACAACGCCAGTTACTCTCTTCCCAAAGGGGAACGTTTCGTGACACCACCATTGGCCCTTACATATTCCGAAGAGGGTAAAAGCGGCGTGAGCCGCAACTTTCACCGCTGGGGACGTAATCACCGCATAGCACACGGCAACGATGTGCGCAAGATTCTACTCAACAGCTGGGAAGGTGTCTACTTCGACATCAATGAAGAGGGTATGGCCCAAATGATGGCCGACATAGCATCAATGGGCGGTGAACTCTTTGTCATGGACGACGGATGGTTCGGACAGAAGCATCACCGCGACAACGACACCCGAGCGTTGGGCGACTGGACAGTGGATACACGTAAACTCCCCTCAGGAATAGGCGGATTAATCTCGGAAGCCAAGAAAAACGGCATAAGCTTCGGTATATGGATCGAACCGGAAATGACCAACACCGTGTCGGAACTCTACGAAAAACATCCGGAATACATCCTGAAATCATCCAACAGGGAACCCCGCCAGGGCAGAGGCGGCACTCAAGTGGTGCTCGACATGGCAAATCCGAAAGTGCAGGACATAGTATTCAGCATAGTGGACACTCTGCTCTCAAAATATCCCGAAATTGCTTACATAAAATGGGATGCGAACGCCGCCATCATGAACCACGGCTCGCAGTATCTGCCCGATGACAAGCAGTCGCACATGATGATAGAGTATCACCGCGGACTCACCAAGACACTGGACCGCATACGCGCCAAATATCCGGATGTCATAATCCAGGCATGCGCGAGCGGAGGAGGACGCGCAAACTATGGTATATTACCTTGGTTTGACGAAATATGGGTAAGCGATAATACGGATGCACTGCAGCGCGTGTATATGCAATGGGGAACGAGCCACTTCTTCCCGGCAGTAATAATGGCATCGCACATAAGCGCGGCACCCAACCATCAGACGTTCCGTAGCATTCCACTTAAATACCGTATCGACGTGGCCATGAGCGGACGCCTCGGAATGGAGATACAGCCCAAAAACATGACTGAATCTGAAAAAGCTTTATGCCGCAAGGCCATTGAAGAGTACAAAGAGATTCGTCCCATAGTACAGCTCGGCGACATCTACCGGCTTCTATCTCCCTACGACAAGAAAGGAGCGGCATCGCTGATGTATGTAACTCCGGAAAAAGATAAAGCAGCGTTCTTCTGGTGGAAAACCGAATCGTTTGTCAACCAGCAACTACCGCGCGTAGCCATGGCCGGTCTCGATCCGGAGGCCTCATATACCGTGCGGGAGCTGAACCGTATTGACCGCAGACCTCTCCCGTTTGAGGGCAAGACATACTCCGGACGCTATCTGATGTCAAACGGACTGGAGATGCCACTTGACCACAATGTCGACCACGACAAGCGCAACGAATACGCATCGCGCGTACTCCTGCTGGAAAAGAAATAACAGAGACTGCTTCTCCTAAACAAAATTATCCGCCTCAGATTCATATAGACCTGAGGCGGATAATTTTGTTATCGTTTATTCTTATCTAAAAGACTTATCAGAACAGATCGTGGAACACGGCATCGCCGTCGCCCCAATGATGATCCTTCGGGAATGGCTGTCCGCTCCAGGCCTTCTTGTTGGTCCATGGCTGGGGGGCATCGGTCCAGAATGGGTGAGCGGCAGGGAGTCCCAGTGGAAGAAATGCCAAGGAGGTCATATACAGACTGCCGTTGTTGGTATACCAGTCGGCAATGTTCGGTTGACGTCCGGCAAAACCTATGGTAAGGAAACCGCCCTCATTAAAATTGTCCTTCCCGTCAAACATATTATGCATCACAGTAGTCAGCGCATCGCGCACCTGACCGTTGGTCATACCGTCAGGAAGCTTTCCGTACCACGCCATCAATGCCAAAGGCTGCATGGTGGCCATGCGGTAAGGTATCGAACGGCCAAACACGGGGAAAGTTCCCTCCGGCGATATTAGACGCTCAAGCACAACGCTATATTTCTGCGCGCGGCGCAATGCCCTGTCGTAATAATTGGCATAATGTATGCGGGTATAGGCCTTGGCATCTTTCATAGCCTGCAGAGTCTCAAGATACATCGGATGGAACACGTAGCTACTGTAATAGTCAAAGGCGAAGCTTGGTCCGTCGGCATACCATCCGTCGCCGGTATACCATTCTTCCACCTTGCGTATGGCAGAATTTATTCTATACTCGTCATACTCCGCACCGGCCTTTGCCAAGAAACTTTCGATAGTAGATGAAAACAGCACCCAGTTGGTATAAGGCGGATCTACACGGCGAAGCTGCGAAAATTCCTCAAAGTAGCGTTTTTTAGTTGTTTCGTCAAGCGGCATCCAGAGCGAGTCATAGCCGCGGAGAAAGCTCTCGGCCACATAAGCGGCATCGACCAAAGCCTGACCGTGGCCACGCCATAGCAGATAGTCGGGGCTTTCGGGATCGACCGCATGCACATAGCTTTTCAGTGCCCAGTCGCGCAATTCTTTGCGCTTGGCACCCTCCTCGGTATTGTCGTCGGGAAGTGACAGCCATGGTGCTATTCCTGCCATCAAGCGACCGAACGTCTCCATATAAGTCACCCCTTTATTTCTGCCGTCCCAATTGGGGCTAACTTCCACAAGCATGTTTTTCTGCAGATTGCCTTCGGCCATATTGCTCAACACCGGCTTTGCCATCTTATACAGCAGATCCACCCAATAGGCACGGTCCTGATTCTGTCCCTTTTCAAGAAAACGCACATACTCACAGGCCGCAAGCAGATATGCACCCACTCCAAAATTTGAAGTTGACTTAGCATCCACTACCTGTCCGGGAATCGCCTTCTCACCTATAGGTTGCACATATCCTACACGGCCGTCTTTCTGAAGAGCCACATCACGCAGATATGCCCATCCGGCAAGAGCGCTGTCAAGATATTTCTGATCGGTCAGATAGCCATTATTAATACCCCACAGCAGGCCATAGGTGAAGAATGCCGTTCCGCTGGTCTCATAGCCTGGAGCATGTTCCTCGTCCATCATAGAACGTGACCAATATCCACCCGGACGCTGTGTGCGCACTACCCCGTCGGCAAGACGGCGGTATTTATCCTCAAAGAATGCACGGTGCTTATAGTCGGCAGGCAGATCCTTAAGCACTTTTGCAAGTCCGGCAAGAACCCATCCGTCGCCACGTGCCCAAAAGTCCTTTACACCATTAGCACTCTTATGTTTAGGATAGACATATTTGGCGTCACGATAGTACAGTCCTTCTTCCGGATCATACATGATGCTATCACTATACGTTATATATTCATATAGCTTGTCGAGATACTGCTTATTATTGGTGATGTTATACAGTTTTGTCATTACAGGCATGACCATGTACAGTCCGTCTGCCCACCACCAATAATCGTTCTGGGGTGTCGACATCTCATACTCCATCACCTCACGTGCACGTCTTATCCGCTTATCGTCGGGCAATAGACGGTACAGATCGGCGTAGGTCTGGAAACATATCTGCCAGTCACCGAACAATACATGTTCGTCTGTTTCTCCGTAATTATACTTCCAGGCCTTACGGTCATTGCTCTTGGCACCTTTCCATTCATTGTGCTCCGCCCACCGCTGTGAGTAGTCGCGGTAAGCGTCGTTTCCGGTCAGGAAGTATGCCTCCATATTGCCGGTATGGTAAGCGGCATTGTCCCAAAAAGGATTGACTTCGGCAGGATTGTTGGTCTGCCAATAATTGTTCACTTTGTCGATGAGCGCACGCACCTCCTTGGCTTCTTGAGCCGGAGCCTTCGCTTTGGGAGCGGCATCAACCGACGATACGCAGCACAGCGCGGTCACCGCAAATGTCCAACGTGAAAAAGCAGTCAGATTCATAGCTGATTGGTTATATTATTATGATTTAATGATGTTTCCATGGGGTATATTTACCTGTTTATGGAAATGAGATAATTGGTATCACTGCAAAGATACCAATTATCTCATAAAAGGCATAGAAATATGTAGACTTTTTTGTCTGATTATTTACGTGTACGGAGCTTCAACATTGCGGATTTAAGTCCAGGCGCAGAAGCCTTAAGAGTAACCGTGCCCGGCTTGTTAGAACTCTTGACCACAGCACCGGCACGCCCCTTCCAGGCATTTCGGTCTGTATGGCAGTACCCCTCAGTATCCTTTATGTCGGCACTTCCGGTAGCCTCGATTGTACCGTTACCGCCGATAGTGAAGCTTATGCGGTCGGAAGCATCAGGCACGATACGGCCATCCTTGTCGACAACCTCCACCGTCACATAAGCCAGATCCTGATTGTCGGCATCAAGCTGTGTCTTATCGGCAGTCATTCTAAGAGCGTATGGCTTGCCGGCGGTAGACAGCAACACCGACTCCTCCGATTCAGAACCGTCGGCTGTGATACCACGTACAGTCAGTTCACCAGGCGTATATGGTACAGTGAACACGGCACGGAATCCTTCAGCTCTCGTGGTGGGCTTCTCTCCTACTGGCTTGCCATCCTGATAAAGACGCACTTTGTCAAAATGCGATATTACTTCCACCTCTATAGGTTTTCCTTCATGGCCGGGCCAGTTCCAGCTTTCCCATGTAGGGTATGTTCCCCACATAGTCTCCTTTATTTCTCCGAAATAACCGTTTGGCTCACGAACAGCCATATACAGTTTCTTATCCGGATTGTAGAGCAACTCACGGTAATGGGAAATAGGCTTGCGAGTGCCGAGAAGGTCGATGTCGCCACAATAAGCGCCATGCCACGGCCACTGATTACGCTCAAAGTGTTCACCCGGACTGTCACCCTTATAATAAAAACGTCCTATACCCGATTCGCCCAGGTAATCGATAGCAGTCCATACGAAGTCGCCTATTATATAAGGATTGTCTACCACCTTAACCCAATTGGAGAAGGCATCGCGCGGATAAGATTCCGTCTGCCACATAACCCGGTCGGGCACACGCTGATGGTCAGTCTCCGATTTATGTATCATATAGTTATATCCTACGATATCGTGCTGAGCGGCCAGAGGATCATATATCTCCCAGTCGCTGTCCCAAGCGGCAAGCGCGGATGTGACCGGACGAGTCGGATCAAGGGCACGGCACTTGTCGGCCATTTTTTTAGCCGTGGTCACCACTTCGAGTTTCTTTCTTTCGATCACCTCGTTGCCTATGCTCCAGCACATCACCGACGGATGATTGCGGTCGCGGAGCACCATCGATTCAATATCGGCTTCCCACCACTGGTCAATATTCTTTGAATAGTCATGCGGATTTTTAGCATCGCGCCAGCCGTCGAAAGACTCGTCAATAACCAAAAGTCCCTGACGGTCGCACTCGTCAAGAAAAGCAGGCGAAGGCGGATTATGGCTCGTGCGCACAGCATTGAATCCGGCGTCCTTCATCAATTTCACCTTTCTGGCTTCTGCGGCATCATAGCTTCTCGCTCCCAAAAGTCCGTTGTCGTGATGCACGCATCCTCCGTTAAGCACTATAGGTTTACCGTTTAGGAGCAATCCTCCGTCGGCAGAATATTTGATTGAACGTACTCCGAACGTCTCGTCTATCCAATCCACGGTTTTGCCGTCAGCTACAAGCTCTATATCCATAGTATAAAGCGACGGTGAATCCGGCGACCAAAGCGCCATCTTGACGGGCTTAAAATCAAGCACAGCCGATGATGACTTGCCGGGAGCGACGGCCACTTCCGTCCGAGCCTCGGAGACAACATGTCCTGACGAATCACGCACCAGAGCCTTAACGACTACATTTTCCAGTTCGGCAGAATGGTTGCCCACCTTAAGGCTCAAATTGACCACGGAGGCATCTTCGGCCACTTTTGGAGTGGTGATGAACACGCTCCAAGGCTCAACAGCCACATCACTGGTGTTCAACAACCACACGTGGCGGTATATACCGGAACCGGAATACCATCGGCAATTCTTCTGCACCGAATTGTCCACGCTTACCTCAATCAGATTGTCCCCAGCCTTCAAATATGGAGTTATGTCGTAGATAACCGATGAATAGCCATACGGACGCACACCGGCCAACTGACCGTTGACCATTACTTCCGCATTCATGTATGCACCTTCAAGATATATGGCGGTCCGATTGCCCGACATATCAGCCTCGGATATATTGATAGTCTTATGGTATACACCCTTGCCTCCGGGCAGATATCCGCCGTCATTACCCGGCTTTACAGTCTCGTCAAAGTCGGCCAGCACACTCCAGTCATGCGGCAGATCGACGACAGTCCAATCAGAATTTACAGAATCGCCATTGTCGTTAATCAACATCCTAAACTTCCATCCGTCATCGATCAATTGTTTTCGCACGGACATGTCCCTAATGCTGACGTCATCCTTTGCCCCATAGGCCTGAAAGGATGTGGCACATAGGGCCAATAAAAATGCACTGATAAGTTTTCTCATAAAATATAGAGTATTACATTGTTGGTTACTTTGTACAAAGATACCGAATTTACAGCTACGGCATTCAATTTTTTCTCTTATTTTTCCACCTTCACATTTACGTTTGCGGGAAAATAGCTATATTTGCAGTCAAATAAAGTAAGATACGTCGCTCTATGGAAGAGATTAAGTTCACAAAGATGCACGGAATCAGCAACGACTACATATACATCAATTGTATGAGCGGTGTTCCTGATAATCTTAGTGCCCTCTCTACCGAAATGAGCAACCGCCATACAGGCGTAGGAGGCGACGGCATCATACTAATCTGCCCTTCAAACACTTCCGACTTCAAAATGCGAATATTCAATGCCGACGGATCCGAAGCAGAGATGTGCGGCAACGGAAGTCGTTGCGTGGGCAAATACGTATACGACAAAGGTCTTACCGACAAGACCGACATCACACTCGAAACTCTTGCAGGAACAAAACGGCTTCATCTAAACTTAAAAGGCAGTAAAGTAGACACCGTCCGCGTCGATATGGGAGAGCCGATTATTGCCCCCGGTCTTATCCCGGTCAAACACGAAGGTACCCGCATGGTCGACACCGAAGTGAAAACCTCACACGGATCGGTCAAAATCACAGCCGTATCGATGGGAAACCCTCATGGAGTCATATTCGTGGACGATCTTGAGCATATCGACATGCCGACCATAGGGCCGGAACTTGCGATGAATCCAATCTGGCCCGACAGAGCCAACATAGAATTTGCAAAAATAATCAACCGCAACGAAATAAGCATGAGAGTCTGGGAACGCGGCAGCGGCGAGACAATGGCCTGCGGTACCGGCGCATGTGCCACTGTAGTGGCATCCGTCATAAACGGAATGACCGACCGCGAAGCTACAGTACACCTCAAAGGCGGCGACCTCAGAATCGAATGGGACAAAGCCGACAACCATGTATATATGACCGGCGCGGCAGAAACGGTATTTGAAGGATCATATAAACGACGAATCTCAGATTAAGCAAATCCACGACCTATGATTAAGATTAACGATAATTTCACCCGGATTCCGATAAGCTATCTGTTTTCAGAGGTAGCACAACGGATCAACAGATTCAAAGCCTCCAACCCTACGGCCGATATAATCAAACTGGGCATAGGCGATGTCACCCTCCCCATATGCCGGGCGGCGGTCGATGCGATGCACAAAGCTGTCGATGACCAGGCTTCAGCCGACACATTCCACGGATATGGACCGGAGCAAGGCTACGAGTTCCTACGGGAGAAAATATCAGAATATGACTACAAGAAATACGGCATCGACATATCCATAGATGAAATATTCATCAGCGACGGAGCCAAAAGCGACACCGGAAACATAGGTGACATATTAAGCCGCGACTCGAAAATAGCGGTGACCGATCCAGTATATCCAGTATACGTAGACACCAACGTCATAGCCGGACGCGCAGGAGGCCTTATCGACGGACATTGGCAGAGGATAGAATATCTTGAATGCACTTCAGAAAATGGATTCATTCCTTCGCTTCCGTCGGCTGAACCGGACATAATATATCTGTGCTATCCAAACAATCCGACCGGAACCGCGCTGACACGCGGCCAACTCTCCCTATGGGTGGAATATGCGAAAGCCAACAACGCACTCATACTCTTTGACTCAGCCTACGAAGCATATATCCGCCAGCCGGAAGTGCCTCACAGCATATACGAGATTCCCGGTGCCAAAGATGTGGCTATTGAATTCAGAAGCTTCTCAAAGACCGCAGGGTTTACAGGCCTGCGATGCGGTTATACAGTGGTACCGGAGAACATCGAAGGAGTTTCGACAGACGGCCGACGAATGAAGCTTAATTCCCTTTGGCGACGCCGTCAGTGTACTAAATTCAACGGCGCATCCTACGTGATACAGCGTGGAGCCGAAGCCCTATACTCCGCTGAAGGACGTCGGCAGGTCAAGGATATGATTGACTATTATATGCGAAACGCCACATTGATGCGCGACGGACTGATGCAGGCCGGACTTGAAACATTCGGAGGCGTCAATGCCCCTTATATATGGATCAAGACTCCGGGAGGAATGTCGTCATGGGCATTTTTCGACAAGCTTCTCGCCGAATGCCACATAGCCGGCACTCCCGGATCCGGATTCGGACCCGCGGGAGAAGGCTATATGCGACTGACCGCTTTCGGACATTTCGACGACACGAAAGAAGCTGTCGAACGTATAAAACATTTAAAATTAAACTGATTCACAATTCCTATAATTCATTAACATTATGTCAAAGTTGAGATTTAAAGTTGTGGAAGAGGCTTTTGACCGTAAAGCCATCCCCGTAAACATCCCGGAAGAGCGTCCTGAACAGTATTTCAGCAAATACGTGTTCAACCGCCAGAAGATGTTCGAGTATCTTCCCAAAAGCACCTACGATGCACTTGTCAATGCCATCGACAACAAGCAAGCCCTTCCACGCGAAGTGGCCGACAGCGTAGCCGCAGGCATGAAACAGTGGGCCATAGATAATGGCGCACGCCACTACAGCCACTGGTTCCACCCGCTGACCGACGGCACTGCCGAAAAGCATGATGCATTTATCGAATGGGACGGTAAAGGAGGAGTGGTCGAAGAATTTTCCGGCAAACTGCTTGTCCAGCAGGAACCTGACGCATCCAGCTTTCCAAACGGAGGTATACGCAACACCTTTGAAGCCCGCGGATATTCGGCATGGGACATATCATCCCCTGCGTTTATCCTCGACAAGACACTTTGCATCCCGACCATATTCATATCCTACACCGGTGAATCGCTCGACTATAAGACTCCCCTGCTTAGAGCCCTCAACAGTGTGGACAAAGCGGCAACGGCAGTTGCACAATACTTCGACCCGGAAGTAAAGCACGTAAAGTCATACCTTGGATGGGAACAGGAATACTTCCTTGTGGATGAGGCTCTTTATTCGGCTCGTCCGGACCTTGTGATGACAGGACGTACACTCATGGGACATGAGAGCGCGAAAAACCAACAGCTTGAGGACCATTATTTCGGAGCTATCCCATCGCGAGTTGAAGCCTTCATGCTTGATCTTGAAATCGAGTGCCACAAGCTCGGCATACCTGCTAAGACGCGCCATAACGAAGTGGCTCCAAACCAGTTTGAATTAGCCCCTATTTTTGAGGAGACAAATCTGGCCAACGACCACAATCTGCTTCTGATGTCGCTTATGGCAGAAGTGGCACGACGCCATAATTTCCGGGTGCTACTCCATGAAAAGCCGTTCTCCGGCATAAACGGCTCAGGAAAGCACAACAACTGGAGTCTCGGAACAGACAAAGGAGTTCTGCTGTTCGCCCCCGGGAAGACACCGCAGGACAATCTGCAGTTCATCACATTCGTAGCCAACGTCATGGCCGCCGTCTACCGCCATAACGGTCTTCTGAAGGCATCCATATCGTCGGCCACTAACGGACATCGCCTTGGTGCCAACGAAGCCCCCCCGGCCATAATATCAATGTTCCTCGGCACACAGCTTTCGGAGATACTCGATACTCTCGAACGCAACGACAGCGACGACGTGATCAAGATGAAAGGTAAGACCGGCCTTAAGCTAAACGTCGACCAGATCCCGGAGCTGATGATCGACAACACCGACCGCAACCGCACTTCGCCATTCGCATTCACAGGCAATCGATTTGAGTTCAGAGCGGTCGGCTCGTCAGCCAATTGCGCCTCGGCGATGATAGCACTCAACGCCGCCGTTGCCGACCAGCTGATGGACTTCAAGAAAAAGGTCGACGCGAGAGTGGCGTCTGGCGACACTCTGAACCACGCCCTCATAGCCGAAATAAAAGAGCTTATCAAATACTCCAAAGATATCCACTTTGACGGCAACGGATATAGCGACGAATGGAAGGCCGAAGCCGAAAAACGCGGACTGGACTGCGAGACAAGCGTGCCCAAAATATTCGACGCATACCTGAACGAATCGTCGGTCGAAATGTTCAAGAACACAAACGTGTTCACAGAGATTGAGCTAAAGGCCCGCAACGAGGTCAAATGGGAGATGTACACTAAGAAAATTCAGATTGAAGCCCGCATACTCGGTGACTTGGCCGTAAACCACGTCATTCCGGTAGCTATACGCTATCAATCAGTGCTCACCGACAACGTATTCAAGCTAAAGACACTGTTCCCCAACGAGAAAGGCGATAATCTCGCACAGCTCGACCTGGACACTATCGAACGTATGTCAAAGCACATGTCCACCATCATGTCGGAAGTGAAAAAGATGGTCAACGCCCGCAAAGAGGCAAACGTCATAGCCTGCGAACGCGAAAAAGCCATCGCCTACCACGACAATGTGGTTCCTTGTATGGATGTGATCAGATACCACATCGACAAGCTTGAGCTTATGATCGACGATGAGATGTGGCCATTGCCCAAATACCGCGAGCTGCTGTTTATCAGATAGCACAAATAGAACCTAAAAGACTATGTAATGATTACCGACAGGCATCCAAAATGATCCGTAAGAGGATGTAAGCCGTTTACATCCCATGATAATAGTAGTAGCGCGGATCCGGATAGCCTGTCGGTATTTATTACTCCCCCCAAAAGCCCCCATAACCTTATGGAACAGTTAAAACACGAATGCGGAGTGGCCATGGTACGGCTTCTCAAACCGCTTACATACTATAAAGAAAAGTACGGTACATACACCTACGGCCTCAACAAGCTATATCTCCTCATGGAGAAGCAACACAACAGAGGTCAGGAAGCCGCCGGAGCCGGATGTATCAAGATGCATTCTCCAGCCGGAAACGAGTACGTATTCAGAGAACGTGCGCTTGGATCCGGAGCCATACAGGATATATTCTCATCTATCAACCATCAGATCGACGAAGCCGGCATCAACGACATGACCACTGGACAGATCGAAGCTTATGCACCGTTCATAGGTGAAGTATATATGGGCCATCTGCGCTACTCCACTACGGGCAAGAGCGGCTTAAGCTATGTGCATCCGTTTCTGCGCAGGAACAACTGGCGCTCCAGATCGCTCATGCTATGCGGCAACTTCAACATGACAAACGTCGACCACATATTCAACGAAGTCGTAGCAAAAGGACAGCATCCGCGGATCTACGCCGACACAGTCATAATACTTGAACAGCTGGGATATGAACTTGATCGCGAAAACAGCCGTCTATACCATCAGCTGTCGGCCGACGGGCTTGATGGACAACAGCTGGCCTCGGCGATAGAAGACAATATCGACATGCGTCCGGTGCTGAAAGCCACCGCACCGGAATGGGACGGTGGATTCGTCATCTGCGGAGCATCAGGCTCCGGCGACATGTGGGCAGTGCGCGATTCCCACGGAATACGCCCCGCATTCTATTATGCCGACGACGAAGTGGTAGTGGTGGCCTCGGAACGCCCTGTGATTCAAACCGTGTTCAATGTGCGCCGTGCGCAAGTGAAAGAACTGACGCCGGGAAGTGCGATCATCGTAAACAAGAACGGAGAATTGTCAATATCCGATATCCTGGGAGAACAGAAGAACGAACGATGCTCCTTTGAACGCATCTACTTCTCGCGCGGAAGCGATGCCTCAATATATCAGGAGCGCAAGAACCTGGGCCGTCAACTCGTCGAAAAAATTCTCAAAAGCGTGGACTACGATCTAAAGCACGCAGTGTTCTCGTTTATCCCAAACACCGCGGAAGTGGCTTTTATCGGCATGATCGAGGGACTTGAAAAGTATCTCGACAAGCAACGCGCCACAAAAATCATCGAGTTATGCAAAAGCGGAAAGGCTGACGAAGAAAGTGTGAGGCAAATCATGGCGGAAAAATTACGTATCGAAAAAGTCGCCATCAAAGATATCAAACTGCGCACTTTTATCGCCGAAGGCGCTTCCCGCGACGATCTTGCCGCCCATGTCTACGACGTGACATACGGCATCATCGAGAACGACGTGGACACACTTGTGGTGATCGACGATTCGATCGTCAGAGGCACGACACTGAAACAGTCGATATTAAGCATGCTCGACCGTCTGCATCCCAAAAAGATCGTCGTAGTAAGCTCCTCTCCGCAAGTAAGATATCCAGACTACTACGGAATTGACATGTCAAGAATGGGTGAATTCTGCTCATTCCGGGCAGCCGTAGAACTGCTCCACGACACCGGGCAGGCCGCCATCCTCGACGACGTATATCAAAGATGCCTCAAACAAGCTGATCTGTCTGACGACAAGATAGAGAACTGTGTCAAAGCCATCTATGCACCGTTTACCGACGACGAAATATCCGCCAAAACCGCACAGATGCTCACTCCAAAAGGCACGAAAGCGGAAGTAGAGATAATATACCAGACACTTGACGGACTGCATGAATCAGTACCCGAATCACCCGGCGACTGGTACTTTTCAGGCAACTATCCCACTCCGGGAGGCACGAGACTCGTCAATCAGGCCTTCATCAACTACTACGAGGGTAATCCCGACAAAAGATGACAGTGCATGACGGCGTCTCAAAGAATTGTTAAGTGTTCTCGGCGTCCAAAATTGTCGTTTTTCCCGACAAAAAATGCCATTCAGGAGAAATAGACTCAAAAAAAATTGGCGGCTTACAAAAATGTTTGTAATTTTGTCGAGTCAAAACGACAGAGGTCGTGTATAGCATTAAAGCCCGCACATTCGTTCGGAAACATAGTGCAAGCTGACACTCGTATGGAAAGATGCCAGAGTGGTCGATTGGGACGGTCTCGAAAACCGTTGTACCCTTACGGGTACCCAGGGTTCGAATCCCTG
>CANOLV010000018.1 GCA_947567425.1 uncultured Porphyromonadaceae bacterium
GCTTCGGTGTAGAAATAAGCGCGAGAAAGTGGAAAAATGTGGTAGAGTACCTGTCTTTCCGCAACCTCCGGTACGCAACAAGTGCCGAATCAAGTTAAAGTCTCAGACTATCAGTTAGTTCTGAGGCTTTTCTGTATGCTTGCAATCAGCCCGTCTGCCACCCAAATGCACGATTTTGGGGCACAAAGTAGGTTGTTTGGTTTCATGTATTACAAATTTTATTCCATGAAGTAATACGTATAGAATTACCAAGATACTCATTAGACATTAAAATTTCTGTTGCTATATTAGTACACTAAAAATTTTTGATGGCACTAATCGGTCGTACATTTATACGGTTAAAAGTTTTTGAATAATTTTATCTTTATAATTCAGGATATCCAAGCATGGAAAAGGCAGATTGTCAGTCGTGGATGCTTTTGATGATCTTTGCGGGAGCGCCTCCTGCTATAATATCGGCCGGTACATCTTTCGTGACCACAGCACCCGCGGCTATAATGGCGTTATCTCCGATTGTAACGCCTGCGGTTATGGTTACGTTCGCTCCTATCCACACGCCGTTACCTATGCGGATAGGTTTGTGCCGCAGATTCTGACGACGCGACGGCTCCGGGTCATGGTTGAGGGTCGCCAAGACCACGCAGTGGCCGATAAGGCAACCGTCGCCGATGAATATACCTCCCTGATCCTGAAAATGGCAACATGAGTTGATAAACACCCTTTTCCCGATATGGGTGTTGCGGCCGAAATCGGTATAAAACGGCGGAAACAGTGCAAAATCCTGATCCATCTTCTGACCGATAATCTCACCGAACAATTCACGTATCTCTTCAGGTGTATTATAATTGCAGTTGAGGTCAAACTGAATCCGACGTGAAATGTCGCTCTGTCCACGCATAAACTGAATCATCTCCTCGCCCTAAAGCGGTTCACCACCGGCTATCATACTTTGGAATTTCTCTATTGTCATAAATCCTTCTCTTTTACAATGCAAAATTACACAGTCGAGATCTGCCTGAAGTGATTATTTTTCAGAAATGACAACCAAAATCACAGTTAAGCGAATGCTACGCCGGACGTAAAACACATACCTCGGATTCAGATGCTGGCGAGATATTGCGAAGGGGTTATGCCTGTATGTTTCTTGAACATCCGGCTGAAATGCTGCGGATATTCAAAGCCAAGATCATAGGCCACTTGGGAGACATTGCCGCAAGCCATCAGCTTGTTCTTCGCCAATCTAACGATATGCTCGCGAATGAAATTGCTCGCATTTTCTCCGGTCGTCTTTTTAAGCATGTCGCTGAAATAATTTGGAGACATACAGAGTTTGCCGGCAAAATACTGGACTCCGGGAATTCCCTGCGACAACTGCATCCCACGGTCAAAATACTCATTCAGCAACGCGCTAAGCCTCACCAGAATATCATCGCTCGACTGGCGGATTTGGCTGAATTGGCGTGAATATGCACGGTTGCACAAATGAAGTATCACTGATATATAGCTTACTATAATAGCATTCTGTTCAATGTCCGGCGACCGTTCAGCTTCCGACTGAATGCTTTTTATCAAACCGACGATCGATTTCCGCTCATCCTCCTGAAGAAACAGAGCCTCGTTCGCACTGTAGTCGAAATATGAAAAACCTCTCATCTCTTTTTCAAGATAAGTTCCGGCTATAAGGTCGGGGTGAAACAGCAGCGCCCATCCGTCAATGTCAATAAGATCGCCGGCATCCTCCCTACCCCCGATCTGACCTGGCGCCACGCATATAAGGCTTCCTGACGCACCGCTAAAGGCACCGCGCCCATAGCTCAGGTCGTCGCGCACTTTGGTGTGCATGAACAACCCATACACCCCGTAGTTATTCAGACTTGAACGTATCGGAGAAATCTTCTCGAAGTCGACGACACCCACAAGCGGATGCCGGCTTGCTGCACCTACATACGAGAGGTAATCTCCCGGCATGTTGACTTTGAGTATATTCTTCATTATTATGCTATTCAATTGCAAATTTAATAAAATTTTATATTGATGGAGTGGAGAATCGGAAATTTTGGTAGCGACAACAGAATTATCGGTACGTCACTACCGTATATTACGCCTAATTTTGCATCGACAAATCAATAAAATGATGAAATTAAAAACAATATTGCCAGTAGCGCTCACCTTGAGCGCTCTGACCGTCAATTCTAAAAACATGGACAATTTAAACACCAACACGTCTTTGGCTCCCGCGGAGAAACTGGAGCTGACACAGGAATGGGACAAAGTCTTCCCCGCAAGCGACAAAGTGGACCACCGTAAAGTCACATTCGTCAACCGCTACGGCGTGACTCTTGCCGCGGATATGTATATCCCCAGGAATGCTGCAGGTCAAATGCCGGCAATCGCCGTGAGCGGACCCTTCGGCGCTGTCAAGGAGCAGTCGAGCGGTCTGTATGCCCAGCAACTTGCCGAGCAAGGTTTCCTTACGATAGCCTTCGACCCGTCGTTTACGGGTGAAAGTGGCGGAATGCCGCGCCGTGTGGCATCGCCCGACATCAACACCGAGGACTTCTCGGCGGCGGTCGACTTTCTATCCGTGCAACCCGACGTAGATGCTGAACGTATCGGCATTCTCGGTATATGCGGCTGGGGTGGAATAGCCATACAGGCCGCCATCAACGATCCGCGCATAAAAGCCACCGTAGCATCCACAATGTACGATATGACCAGAGTGACCGCCAACGGATATTTCGACGCCGACAATTCGGCCGACAAGCGCAACGCTCTCCGCAAGACCCTTGCGGCTAAACGCACTGACGACTACCGCCACGGCAAATATCAGCGCGCCGGGGGCGTAGTCGACCCCCTGCCGGACGAAGCACCGCAATTTGTCAAGGACTACCATGCCTACTACAAGACACCTCGCGGATTCCATCTCCGGAGCGGCAACTCCACAGACGGCTGGAACTCGACCTCGTCGCTGCCGTTCATGAATTTCAAATTCTTCGAGTATGCCGACGAACTTGAAAATGCCGTACTGATAGTCCACGGCGACAAAGCCCACTCCTACTACTTCGGGAAAGAGGCCTTCGCCCTGCTCAAAGGAGACAACAAGCAGATGCTTACAGTCAAAGATGCCACCCACTGCGATCTGTACGATCAGCTTGATAAAATTCCATTCGACGAAATAGCCGCATTCTACAGCAAATATTTGTAATCCGGTAATAGCCCTACTGCTTAAAGATGCAGATTCGGAAAAGCATGAGCCTGTCCCGCAATAATAACGGACAGGCTCTGCATTTCATATCGACATTTTAGCCGGAATTCAAATCCACCCATTATCTAAATTTAACTTTCACAAAAAGCTAATCGGTACAATTTAACATTATCTCAATATTAAAAACTTTTTTGCACATTTTCGTCTTCAATCACTTGTATTTTATTTTTTATTCATATCTTTGCAGCCGGAAAATTAGAATTACTCCTTTTAGATCTGGTATTTTGTATCATTATGAGACTCACAAATATTTGGCGCATATTACTGATTCTCTTGATGTCCAATATGTCTGTACACGCAATGGAGAATCGCACGGAGTTCAAAATCGACTTCCGTGTCAATGTCGTGCGTATAGAGCAGGACTTTTCCGACAATGCATCAAAAATAGAAGAGATCGTCTCCTATATCCGCAATCTCTGCGCCGACTCCACTCTGACAATAACGTCTGTGACATTCAGCGGTACGGCCTCACCAGAGGGTCCATACGAGTGGAACCGTTACCTTGCCGGAGCGCGCTTGGCCTCACTCGAAAGATTCATCCGTGACAAGGTCGACATACCCGACAGCATAATTTCGCATGACCACAGCTACATACCTTGGGACTACCTGCGGGAACAGCTCGTCAATTCAGACCATCCATATAAGAACACCGTAATTTCAATCATTGACAATCAGCCGGAACTGGTAACAGACCCGGACAACGGCAAGCTGGTCGACCGACGTATCGTCAGACTGAAGCAGCTGGATAACCGAGCCGTCTGGAACCATCTTCTAAAGTCATACTTCAGCAAAATGAGAAACGCGGCGGCAATCATTATCTCATATAAAGAAGACAAAACGCGCATCTCACTCGTTCCGGTTGCAGATCCGTCGACTACACAACTCACGGCAAGCCCCCCGCCCGTTGCTCCAAACCACCTGCATATCACACGTCAGCAGGAGCGGCGGGAACACAAATTCATACCAATGGCCATATCCACAAACTTACTGTATGACGCATTGGCCGTGCCCAACCTCGGCATCGAATTCTATCTTGGCAAGAATTACAGCGTCAAAGCCAACTGGATGTATGCATGGTGGAGCAGAGATAACCGTCACCGCTACTGGCGGGCCTACGGCGGCGACCTCGATGTGCGCCGGTGGTTTGGAGGCACACGGCCGCTGACCGGCCACCACATAGGCATCTACGGCCAGATGCTGACCTACGACTTCGAGTTCGGAGGCAAAGGCTACCAAGGAGGCAAGTGGACATGGGGTGCAGGTCTATCCTACGGATATTCCCTGCCCGTGAGCCGACACTTCAACATAGACTTCACCATCGGATTAGGCTATCTTGGAGGAGAATACAAGAAGTATCACCCGGCCGACGGATGCTACGTGTGGGATTCCACTCACAGTTTGAACTGGTTTGGTCCTACCAAAGCAGAGGTGTCGTTCGTGTGGTACATCGGGCCTCAGAAGAAAGGAGGTGCGCGATGAATAAACTCATGTCACGTCTTGCTCTCATAGCCGGATGCTCGGCGGCGATAACCATGACAGGATGCGAACATAAGGACCTGTGCTACGACCACAGCCACAGTGCGGAGATTGAGATCCGATTCAATTGGGAAGCGGATCCCGATGCAGATCCGCAAACGATGGCGGTCAACTTCTTCTCTCTTGACGGAAAATACATCACCTCGCGCGAATTCACCTCGCGCGACGGAGGAGTGACCAAAGTCGAAGCCGGAGAATATAAGATACTGTTCCACAACGGAGAGATGGACAACGTTAAAGAAGTGGTGGACAGCTACGACAAATATGGCCTCAAGACTGTTGACGACGCGCTTCTGGCGCCTATGTCGCGCGATACGGAGTCGGCCCCGCGCCCGTCTGTATCGGCCAATGAGCCGGTACGCTCCACCGCCGAGACGGTCTGGGCCGGCAAGCATGACTACGTTATGATCGAGCGCAACAAAGACGGGCAGATAATTGAACTATATCCCGAAGAAGCCACCGCCCACTATACCGTAGAGGTGGTCAATGTCGAAAATCTCCGCGACAATCTCGGCATAAGCGCCGCCCTGTCGGGACTGTCGGAGCGGCTCAATATCAGCGGAGGCAATCCGGAAGGGAAGCCTGTGACCGTGCCGTTTGCAGTCGAGCGCAAAAACGGCAATGCGCTTTATGCCCACTTCCTTACGTTCGGCCACTGTCCCGACGACAACACCGTGCCGCATATACTGTCGATCTACACATCAAGCAAAAAATACTTCAACTTTGACGTATCCGGACAGGTCCACAGTGTACCTGACGAAAAGAACATATATATAAAGATAGAAGGACTCACACTGCCTACCGACGAGGAAGGGGTCACCCCCTCGATCGACGGCTGGGATGAAGTAGAGGATGTTGACATAAAAATGCAATAGTCGAAATTTCAATTTGTTAAACAATAAAAAAACAGTAATCATGAAATCAAAAACCAAACTGTTAGGTCTTACCTCAGTCATGGCTCTTGGGCTTGTTTCATGTGCGAACGACGAGCTGAAAGAGGTCTACAACGGCGAGGAGATCGAATTTACCACCAGAGTGTCCCGCGCGACAATTACTGACAAATCAAACCTCAACGCCTTCCGGGTATACGCCGACGCCGATGGATACTCTACCCTGTTGATCGACGGCAAAAAAGCCGAGAAAGTCAAGGACAAAGACTACTATGCCCTTGAACAGAAAGTCACCTGGCCTATAGATGTCAAGTCGATCCGCTTCTGAGCCTACGGACCGGATGGAGCAGTCGTCACTCCCGACATCAACGCCAGCACCCAGCAGTTAAGAAACTTCAAAGTCGATCAGAACCTCAATGAAGGAGGCAAGAACCACACAGATCTCGTTGTAGCCTATACAGACATCACCAGAGAGGGTGCATCCGGCATGCAGGTGCCGTTGACATTCAATCACGCACTGTCGCAGATAGAGGTGAAAATCAAGAAAGGCGACGGATATGAGGAAGGCCGCGTAGTGAAAGTCAAAGGCGCGTGGATCATCAATGTGCAGAATTCCGGAGATCTCAGATTTGATGCCAACTCCGAGAACAACAACATGGTCTGGATCAACTCAACATCGTCCATGGCCAACTACGGACGCCTACTTAATGATGGCCGACGGTTAGCCGATGGATTAAATATAATCAGCAACGAAAGAGGATCCGGCGAATCAAGCCTTATGGTGATCCCACAGAAGTTTGTAAAATGGGTGTTCCCGGAGCAAGAATCAGCCGCCTCCGAAAATCAGCCTACACAGGCTCCCTCAATACAAAACACTGTCGGCACATATATCCTGGTGCTATGTCGCGTTGAAACAGAGCATTTCTATCCCGCCACCTCCAGCGGTACAGCTGATAATCCGACCATCGGCGACCTGAAGGATGATAAAGGCGAAGTAATCGGACATGTCCACCAGCTGTTCCCCGTAGCAAAAGACAATGTCTATAACGAAAATGCTTACGGATATACATGCGTTCCCATCGAGGGCGAATGGCTCCCTGGCAAAAAATATGTCTACACCCTCGAATTCTGCGGCAAGGACAGTGGTGCCGGAGTCTATCCTCCCGAACCTAAACCCGACGGTCTGCCCGACGGTGAAGAACGCCCCGACAACAAGAAACCCGGCGACCCAGTACTCGACGATCCTATCACATTCAGCGTGGAGGTAAGCGACTGGACTACAGATGACAAAACTACCCCGATGAACTAATCCGGATGTCAGTCCCTGTACATAAACATATTATTCAAGCAGAGGCACACAATAGTCTATTGTGTGCCCTGCTTGTTATGCTGTGTACCGCCGCGGCATCGTGCGACGATCCGTCCGGCCCGACAGCCGGGAAGTCACAGGCGCGCATAGATGTAGACTGGAGCGGTTGCGGCGGCTATGTTCCGTCAGGGATGACAATAATGATTCACCATGACACTTCGGGCGAGAATACCCGAATTATTGACAACGACATCACATCGGCCACCCTCAATATGTCGCCGGGGCGCCATTGGGCCACGGTGTTCAACCTGACCGAAGATGAATTCGACAATATCCGCTTCCGGGGACTTGACTCACCGGAGACAGCTGAGGCGTATGCCAGGGAATACGCCGGTTCCAGATGGCATGACCGTCCGCTCGCGTCCGACAGCTATGTAGCCTGTCAGCCAGAACGGCTTGCCGCAGACACAATCCTGACGGCAGAGGTAAAGACCTTGCCAGACGGAACTCAACCCGAAATAAAAACAATCGGGACTCTCCATCCACAATTATTAACTTATACGCTCCATCTGTCCGTCAGCATCGAGAACATCAGCAGTCTGCGGGCCACGCGTGGAGCCGTGAGCGGACTTGCTTCCGCACGCCGTCTATCCGGCGACACATCCGACAGCCACGGCGCGACCGTCACCCAACTTATCGAGTCTGACTGCTGGACATGTTCGCGCACATCCGCATCCTCCGATCTGGGGGTCATAAAGGGCGACATCCGCTGCTTCGGACTGCCGGCAGGACATAAAGGCCTACCCGACGAAAACATATTTGAGCTGCAGCTGCTGCTCGCCGACGGCAAGACGGTGTTGAGACACGACATTCCGATAGGACACCTCATAAAGACATCCGCACCCCTGCCCGACCGTCCCGCCAACGACATTTATCTTGAACTGCATCTTGATTCCGCATTGCCCCCGACAGGCGAAGACGCAGGCGGAGGTGTCGACGTGTGGTTCTCCGACTGGGACGATTACGAAGACTTCAACATGCCGATATAATATATATTTTTCAGAAAAAGAGTATGTATAGACCTAAATATCACCATATAACCAAAATTTGCGCTCTTGCGGCACTCGCCATGACAGGCTGCGCCCAGGGCGACGAACCCGATCCCGTCAATCCGCCGTCGGATCCGGAGGACAAAGTCATGTTCGGAGCCTACGTCTGGTCACGCGCTTCAGTGGCAGATATCGATTACCTGAAACGCAAAGGATTCGGCGTCTTTGCCTATCAGACAGGCAGTGATGATTTCAATTCCGACACGGCCGATGGATACAAGCCGGACTTCATGTACAACCAGGAAGTAACGTGGAAAGTATCAAGCTCCGGAGAAATATGGTCATACGAGCCTGCCAAAGACTGGCCCGCATCAAAGCTGTCGTTCTTCGCCTATGCGCCATACACCTCCACTTTTGGCCCGACAGGCATCACCGGACTGTCCGACCGGAATGCTTCGGGAAGTCCGAGGCTCACATTTACCCCCGACAGCGACGTAGACAAGCAAATCGACCTTCTTTTTGCCGATGCGGAACAGAATGTGAATCTCGTAAAAGCCGGACACGTACAGTTCCGCATGCGCCACGCCCTGTCGCGCATCGGATTCAAACGCGCCGCCGACGAGACAATATACAACAACACCACCGTCACGATCAACAGCATCGTGTTCAAGTCCGCGGCTCTCGGCACCACAGCCGACCTGAATCTCTACACAGGCGCATGGGAGAACATCAGAACCTCCCAAATGGAGTACGCTTTCACAACAGCCGACTTCAATCCATGGAGCAATGTAATCACCAACGCCGACGGAACCTCGACCGCCAATATGACTCCCGACGACAAGTATCTGATGATCATTCCGTCAAACGAACCGGTGCCGGTGGAAATCACAGTAAACTATGATGTCGAGACCATCGACACCAATCTCACCGCAGGGAGCATCAAGATCAACAACGAGATCACGACCTCCTTTGACTTCAACTTCAAAACCGGTGAAGCGTACTCATTCACACTGCGTTTAGGCTTGAAATCAGTCAAAATCGGTGCCGACATAACCGACTGGGAAAATTCCGACTCCGGTTGGACTCCCGAAGAGGGCAAATAAGCCGACTAATCGAAAATCACCCTAAAACTGAGTTACAGACATGAAAAGATTTAAAGATATAGCCGCTATCTTCTCACTGGCCGCCCTACTGTTCAGCTGCGCTGAAAGCGTAGAAGAGGTAGCCGACACTCGACGGCCCATAACGTTTTCCTCGTCACTCGGCCGACCGGGCGAAGGCTCTCCGTCCAAAGCACAATCTCCGGAAGTATTCAGCCCCGGCGACGGGATCGGAGTGTTTGCCTGCTACAGCGGCCCGACAGCGGCCGGCCAATCATTCGACCCCAACTTCATGAACAATCAGCTCGTGAAGTTCAACGGCTCCGCCTGGACCTATTCACCGGTCAAATACTGGCCCACCAACGGCACCTTGGAATTTTACGGATACTTCCCATATAACGAATCCGACGAAATCCGGACAGACGGTTCGATGCTCGTAACCCACAAATGCATCACCGGACTGGAGCCGCGATATGCCGCACATACATCGGTCAAGGCCGAAAACGGCTCACTGTCCGGCTCCGGGATAAGCGACAACGGCAACCTCAGCCTTGGATTCACCCCCATACTCAACAAGGTCAACTTCACCGCCAAAGCCAAAGACGGCCTTTTTGACGAAGTGGAAAGCGAGGAATACAAGGACTGCCGCTTCCTTATAAGAGAATTCCGCGTATGGGGATTCTACAGTGAAGCCAAGGGCTCCATATCAGGCAACGGCGATGTGACATGGCAAAGAAAGAACTCAGCAAGGATTTATACCCATAATAATCCGCTGGACATGACTCCCTATCTGGACTTCAGAAACACCGAAGAGGCAGTGCCCGGATATGAATACAATCCCGACAAAGGCTACGACACCGACCGGGCGGTAGTGATAGAAGAGAGCCTGCCCTCCATCAATATCTTCGGAAAATCGGCCTACTTCATACCGATGAATGGTGTCTTATCAGGCAACAATCCTGGATTTGAGGTGGTCTACGTGGTACTGACCTCCAAACATGGAGAGAATGTCTACAAAGAGTCCGGCATAGTGACCCGCACCGGAAGCCTGCGTGAACCCTTTGCCGGCAACAACGGCCTGATCCGGAAGATTATCAATATCAATCTTGAATTCTCGATCGACGGAGTGACCGTGACCCGCAATCTTGTCGACTACAATTATAAACCGATGTTCTAACACTGCTTTAAACCGAATAATCTATGAGACTCAAGCATACTTACAAAGCATTATTGACAGCCTTGACGCTTCTCGCTTCATGTGCCGAAGACAACGTAGTGCCCTCTGACGGCACGGCTGACGGCAGCGAACAGAACTATTCCTTCACCGCCATACTCGGCGAAGGCAAATCAAGAGTCAGCTATCTGGACGATCCCGACAGCAAGAATCTGAAGATGGTATGGGACGAAGGCGACGTCATACGCCTGTACCCCGACAAGTCCATGGGCGACAAAGTGGACTATTATGAATTCACGGCCAACACCGGTGCCGGAACCAACCATACAGTGTTTGTGCATCAAGGCTACATCCTCAACTGGGAACACTGGTCAGGCAAAGCCATATACGTATTTCCCGGCGAAGATAACATCGACGTAGAGGCCGATTCGCAGGACTTCCTCAGCAAAGCTTACATACAGAAAACTAACGGAAGCACCGAACACCTCAAATACGCAGAACACCAACTGGACGCCGACGGCTCGAAACATTACACCGAATATTGGTCAGACAATCTCGTTGACGCCAACCTTAAGCATGACCACAAGATGACATTCTCGCACCCGCATACCGTGGTCTACAAGGTGATGCTGCGCGGATTCATATTCGACATTCCCGGAGGCTCTCAGCTCCGGATGAGCGGCGAAGCATGGCCCGACGGCGAAGTGACCACCCTCACTTTAGGCGACAAGGACGACAAGGAGCCGTTTGTCAAGGTAGGAGAATACGGAAAGGACAACTATGAAGACAATGTACTCACCGCATACATAGTCCGCCAGGTGGTCGGCGATGTAGACGGTAAGATAGGAACCGGGGGAAAGCTGAAGTTTGAGCTTCTTTGCTATGATGAACTTGACGGCACGGTAATGCCGCTCGATCCGGAGGACGAGATGAGGAATGATAATCCGGATTATGGTCCGCACTATCTCACCAATCTCCCCTGGGGCGACGAATATACATGGGATGTGACGGCAACAGCCGACATCGAATACAAAGCAGGCGATTTCGTAGTGGCCGACCTTACTGACACGTCCATGGATTACGCATATCCGAAAGTAGCGGTCGACCTGGGGCTTCCTCTCAAGTGGGCCGCCTTCAACCTCGGTGCTAAAAAGATTGATGAATCAGGAGCATACGTTGTCTGGGGCTATACCAAACTGTTTTCGAATGGTGGAAAAGATTTGTACGATATATATAACGGTGAATGGGACTCTGGTGATCCGGAGCGTGATGCCGCTTCTTTTCACTGGGGGGACGAATGGAGAACTCCCACTGTCAATGAGTTTCTTGATCTCGTGCATTATGCAGAGTGGCTTGACAGCAATGACATAGAGGCAACTGATGCCACGGCCAGATGGAAATTTGATTTGGCGATAGACGATCGAATCTATTATTTTGAAACGAATCCCGCGCGTGATATCAATGGTGTCAGTGTGGCACTTGTCAAGTCAAAGGCCAATAGCAAGTATATATATATGCACATCGCCGGCAATGTGCGGGACGATAATGGTGTGAAAGCCACGGATAAAGCGTATTATAATACTTCAAGTTCAAAGAATGACAGACTTATGATTATGGGCATTTTACAAGAGTCCTCTCATGCTGGCCTAAATTCAAACAAATACTACCTTGGATATACAGACAATAATTATGGCCGTGTTTCAAAACTGGCTGCATCTATCAGGGGTGTCAAGAATTGATGCCACTTTGAGAATCCATGCCGTAGGCCACAGCGGCAGAGCCGCGTAACAACGATAGCCCCAAGCAAGCGCGGTGGAGACGCGCACAGCTTGGGGTACAGCCATCCAACCCACAAAAAACGGCTACAGAGTAGCCGAACAAACACCTCACCCGGATTTTGTGCGGCCGCGATGCGGCCGACAGAAAGGGTATGGTGTCCGATTTGACCACAAGCTTCGGCCGCCTACAGCGACCTCGCTTATGGCTACACATCTTCGCCGGCTCTGCCGGCGTGCCTACGGCATACCGCCATCTTCAGACTTAAGGCTTTGATGCAACCGATGTCCTGCGGACATCACTATCCGTGTTGCCCTCACCAACCGGGCACATGTCGCCTCCCGGCTCCATGTACCCGGATACGTACCCTAATGATGTTAACGATTATTTTTTAACGTAAAAATACCTAATTTTAAGTATTGCCAAGGGATAGCGTCTTGTCTAATTTTGCATTGGAAAAATTAACAACCAATCATTATGAAGACAAGATTTACAGCATTATTGGCAGGTATGGCCGTAGCGTTCAGCACTTCGGCCCAACTGACAATAGGCGGCTATGGTGAGGCTACCTATTCTTACAACTCTTATTCCGATGCATGGAACCGCTACAAGACACCCGAAAACTTTAAAGACGACCATCATTCACGCGTAGACCTTCCCCACGTAGTGCTATATCTGGGCTATGGATTCGGCAACGGCTGGAGCCTTGGCACTGAGATCGAATTTGAACACGGAGGAGTGGAGACTGCCGTAGAAATGGAGGATGACGAGGGCGGAGAATATGAATCGGAGGTAGAACGGGGCGGAGAAGTAGCCCTTGAGCAATTTTGGATCCAAAAGACATTTTCGAAAGCGGTCAATCTACGCATGGGCCACATGGTCGTTCCGGTAGGATCGACAAACCGCGCACACATGCCCACAGAATTTTTTGGGGTCTACCGTCCGGAAGGCGATGCATCCATAATACCCTGCACCTGGCATGAGACCGGCATAAGCCTTTGGGGCCGCATAGGCGACTGGCGTTACGAGGCAATGCTCGTTCCCGGACTCGATTCCGACCGGTTCGGACGCGACAATTGGGTCGGAGGCGCGTCGGGCAGTCCTTACGAATTCAAGATTGCCAACGCACTCGCAGGTGCCGCGAGAATCGACAACTACTCTGTAAAAGGACTTCGTCTCGGACTGAGCGGCTACGTGGGAAACACATTCAGCAACACACTATCCCATCCCAACCAAAACTGGGAGAAAGTTAAAGGCACCCTCGCCATCGGAGCATTCGACTTCGACTATTCCGGCTATGACATAATAGCACGCGGAGGTGTGATCTACGGACACCTGACCGATTCCGACCAAATCACGGCCTATAATAAAAAGATGCGCAACGACTCCCCTTCTCCTAAAACCAATGTGGCCTCCGACGCCATATCTGCCGGAGTGGAAATTGGCTACAATATCCTGGCCCGCACCAAACTCACCGACCAGAAGCTCTACATATTCGGACGATATGACTACTACGACACCATGCACAAGACCGCCAGCGGCATCCTGAAGTATGACTGGTGCGGTCGTTCGCGCCTGGCCGCCGGAGTCAACTACTATCCTCTCAAGCAGATAGTCATAAAAGGGGAATACTCGCTCGGACTTATGCGCGATCCCTACAACAACGAACCCTCCATTTCTCTCGGTGTAGCATACGCCGGATTCTTCAAATAGACATATCCAAAAAATTAACTCATAAATTTAACACTGAAATGAACATGACATTAAAAACCATCGCCGGATGCATGCTTGTCGCTTTGACCGCTACCGGATGTTCGGATGACAAAAAGACTGTCCTCGACCACGAAAACGACGCACAGGAAGAAGCATTGAAAGCCATCGTAAAGGACTATGTCGACTGCACTGTCGTGCCGACCTACAGAGGCCTGGCCGACGCATCCATACGGCTTGCCGAAGTATGCGACGAGATGTGCGCCACCGGAGCCGCCAATCTGACAAGCGAACAGGTGGAACGCGCAGGAAAGTGCTGGATTGAAGCACGCCGCTATTGGGAACTCAGCGAAGCCTGGCTCTACGGTGCGGCCGGCGACTACAACATCGACCCGCATATCGACACATGGCCTCTCGACAAGACCGCCATGGATGCCATGCTCGGCAACGCCGCACAGATGGCACAGATGAGCGACCGCGAAAGTGCCGGAGAATACGTCGGATCGTCGCTCGGACAAGGATTGCTCGGATTTCATGCGATCGAATACATGATCTTCGAACCTTCATCTTCCACCACAGCCATCACATCGCCCCGACCCGTCGGCCGGTTCACGCAAAATGAGCTGTACTACCTCGCCGCGGTAGCCGACGATCTTCGCAACTGCTGCCTGCGACTTGAAGCATCTTGGGCCGATGAAGGCACCGTAAGTCAAAGCAAACTCGACATACTCGACGATGCAGAACTATCTTACGCCACCAACTACGGAGCTTATATGAAAAATGCGGGCCAGGCAGGAAGCATTTACGTGAACTATGCCGAAGCTGTACAGGAACTGATTGTAGGTGCCCAGGACATAGCCGACGAAGTTGGAAACCAGAAAATCGGCAATCCCGTAGGTTCCGGACTTGAAGCCGATCCCGACTACATCGAATCGCCATACGCATTGAATTCAATCACCGACTTTATCGACAATATACGCTCCGTGCGCCATGCCTACATGGGCTACACTCCAGTGACCGGTGAGACAGAGACCTATCTTAAGACCCCTGCACATACACTGAGCGCCTACGTAGCTACAATCGACGCAGACCTCGACACCCGCATCCGCGAGGCGCTCGACCACGCCACTGAAGCCATAGCCAAGATGCGTGAACCTTTTGCCTCTACATCTCAGGACGCCTCCATGAAGCAGATCAACTTCGCCGCCGTGGATGCATGCAATGACCTCAACGACATTCTGGACGAACTAATCGACTTAATCCACAAAAACTAAAGCATCTAATGAAACTGATACCTTATCTGATAGCTTCGGCTACGGTGTGTACATTAATGGCGTGTTCGGAAGAGAACACGCCGGATGTGCCGCCAACCGACGGCGAGGCTTCGGAAATGCCCGAGTGGTACTACAGCGGAGGACAACTCGGAACATCCTTCATAACCACATCGGCCGCCTTCGAGCAACCCACAGCAAGCGTGGAAAATGCCGGTATGCTCGCTTCGTTCAAACGAGGAGAACAACTATTTGAAAAAAACTACGTCAGCAACAACAGCGGAATCCGAAACGGACTTGGCCCCATGTACATCAGATCGTCATGCATGCACTGCCATCCGGGATACGGACACGGAAAGTCGCAGCCTGACGGTCCGTTCAAGACCACGGAAACCGGCAACGGATACCTTCTTGTGGTTTACAATCCGGCCACACAAGGCTATGTCAACTGGCTCGCAGGCATGCCGCAGGGACATGCCGTGGCACCATTCAAGGCTCCGCTCGACGAGAGCCAGGTCATCATCAAATGGCATGAGCACACCGACCTTTTCGGCAACAGATTTGACGACGGCGAGACATATTCACTACGATATCCGGAAGTGACCATGCCACGTACCGCCGTATACGCCTACCGACAAGGCATCCTTTCCGAAGAACAGATGGGCGACTATGAGGTCAAACTCGAATCAACCATCGGGATATACGGCACAGGACTTCTCGATGCCATATCAGATGCCGACCTCAAAGCCCAATATGCCAAGGAGGAAGCCGACGGATATATGACCAACGGATTGAATCCGGCGATATTCAACGGCGGAGACTGGACCGGCCAATACACCTCAAAAGAGACTACATCCGACAATAAGCCATATCCGCTGCGATACACATACGCGCTTACAAGAGGTCCGCTTCAAGACGCGGCCGGAGCCAACGCATACTGGAACATCACAAACGTGACCCGCTCAGACAGAAGATACCACTATAAAGATGCCGGAGGCTACTATGCAAAAGCTTCCGCCAAAGACCAGGATGTACAGGCAGCCTTCGCTGACTATATCATAGAAGTGGATCCTGATATGGAGCACCAAGAGTGGTTTACAGAAGACATGGAGCAGAACATCCTTAACTACATCAACTCCACCACCCTACCGGTTGAAGCCACCGACCAGAACTATATCGACCTTATGGTCTGGCATCGAGGTCTGGCGGTGCCTGCGGTTAGAAACGTCAATGACCCCGACATCAAAAAAGGCAAAGAACTGTTTGAGCAGATAGGATGCGCCTACTGCCACCGTCCGTCGTGGGTGACCGGCAACGATGAAGTGCGCGACCCTGCCCAGTTCTTCGTCTACGGAAATGAACTTCCGCGCTATCCCAACCAGACTATATGGCCATACACCGACATGGTACAGCATAAACTGCACATGGTCAACGACATCAGAAACGGATGGTGCCGCACCACTCCCTTGTGGGGACGAGGACTCCACAAGAAAGTCACAGGTTCGCAGTATGACGACAGAATGCACGACTGCCGCGCCCGCACCACTCTCGAAGCCATAATGTGGCACGGCGTATCGGAACAAAGCGATGCATACGAGACCACGGTACGTTTCCGTGCCCTCTCCAAAGAAGATCGCGACGCCGTGGTGAAATTCCTTGACGCAATCTGACATGATATCTTTCATAATACTTGCCTTAATAATCATAGCTCTTGCCACAATCAGCTGTCTGCCCGACAGCGACCGGCTCTACACTTCGCTCCCCATGACTATCCTGTGGGGAGCGTTGATCATATCATCGGCATGGTACTTCGTAACGCGCAGACTTTACAAAAAGCCGAAGATATTCTGTCTCCATGCCGCATTCATAATCATCCTGGCAGGAGCGGCCATAACGCACTTAAGCTCAACATCGGTTCAGCTCCATCTGCGTGTCGGACAGACATCGACCATTGGTGACTTGACTGTGTGTCTACAGAATTTTGAGGTAAAATATTATCCCGGCACTGCCGCACCACGCGACTTCATAAGCCATCTGACAGTCGACGGCAACAATTATGAGGTGGCGATGAACAAAATAGCCCGCGTCAAGAACTACAGATTCTTTCAGACGGCATGCGACACAGATCTTAAAGGCTCGACTTTGACCGTGGCGCACGACCCCTTCGGCATAACGGTCACCTATACCGGCTACGCCATACTCATTATATTTATATGTGTCATACTGATACCTCACAAGAAACTGAAAGCGACTTTGCCGGCTACGGTGCTCCTGACATTACCGTCAGTATCAGATGCTGCGACATCCCCGGTGTCAATACCTGACGATGTGGCATCGCATATCGGACAGCTCTACGTCTACCATAACGACCGCATAGCTCCTGTGTCAACCCTGGCCGACGGATTTACCCGTAAGCTTACAGGATCGCGGACATACCGCGGGCTGTCGCCCGAGCAGGTGCTTACAGGCTGGCTCTTCTATTACGACTCATGGAAAAACGAACCCTGCATAACAGTTAAGGACAAATCCACGCGAAAGGAATTAAATGGGAGATCGTCAGTGGCTCTCACTGACTTTTTCGGTCCGGAAGGCTACCTATTCCCTGACAGCCGGCATCAGGAAGTCAATGAAAAATTCGCCCTGGCATCCGCGGCATCTACCGGCTTGATCTGGAAGATATTTCCATACACAGACTCCGACAGCACTCTTACTTGGCTGTCGCCTGTCGACAATCTGCCCGAATCAATGTCCGTCGAAGAGTGGCATGTCACAAGGCATACACTTAACTATCTCGCTCAACTGATCGAAGAACGCGATTGGCAGCAGGCTATAAGTGTTATAGACAAAATAGCGGAATATCAACGCAGACATGCAGGTGAATATCTACCGTCAAAACTACAGACAGTCTGCGAGAAATACTATCTCAGATTGGCATCCACTCCATGGGGTCCTGTCATAATGCTGCTTGGCGGAATCATCCTGCTGGCATTCAACAACGTGACCGTGGCGAAAACATCAACCGCAGCGGCCATCATCTGGACCGGATCCATAATAACGCTCAACTGGATAGCCTCAAACCATCCACCGATGTCAAACGGAGAAGAGACCATGCAATGGATGGCTTTCTGTGCACTTGCAACGTCCATATTCCTGTACAGACGAAATATCTCGATAATGCCTCTGGGGCTAATCGTAGCATCAATGGCCCTGTTCGTGTCAGTAATGGGACAACGCACTCCGCAGGTGACCCAACTGATGCCTGTGCTTAACTCGCCGCTTTTGAGCATCCACGTTCTCACTGTGATGTTGGCTTATGCACTGTTCGCCCTTATGGCTATGTCGGGAATCTTGTGGGCCTGTGGCAGAAAAGATATGGTCACACTGTCGCGCGAAATGCTCCGGCCGGCCGTGTTTCTGCTGACAGCCGGCATATTTGTCGGAGCCGTGTGGGCCAACGTGTCATGGGGACGCTACTGGGGATGGGATCCCAAAGAGGTCTGGGCGCTGATCACAATGCTGATCTACTCATTTCCTCTTCACGAGCACATATTTCCGGCATTCCGCAGAGACAGAGTGTTCGCCTCCTTCTGCATCATAGCCTTTGTCAGCGTGCTTATGACTTACTTCGGGGTAAACTTCATACTCGGCGGAATGCATTCATACAGCTGACATATATCCCGTAAACTATTAAGTCCGGACGATGCGCTGTCAAATCGCATTGTCCGGACTTTTCAATCCAATTCAGAGTGGAGTTAACCTCTGATATTCTATTTGTCGGCGATCACGGGCCAGCCATCCTGCCAATGGATCTCACGCAGGAAAAGCTTGCTCGCACCGCGGCGGCTCTTGTCATAGCCGTGGGCCGCTATATACCACTTGCCGTTGAATTCATAGACACTGCAATGCCCTACGCCGCTATACTTGTCGCTCTCGCCCACAAGCACAGTACCGCCGGTAGAGGCCATGTCCTTACCATCCTTGTCAAGATATGGTCCGGCGACATCCTTGCTTCGTCCGACAACGGTCTTGTAGTTACTGCTCAAGCCCTTGCAACAGTAGTCGTAGCTCACAAACAGATAGTAGTATCCGTCATGGTAAGTGATGAACGGAGCTTCTATGGCATTCGTATTGGCGGTAGGTTGCAAGTGGGCCACAGACCACGGATTGCGGCGGCGCGCCACAGTCTTAGGCTCGCCTACAGGTGTCTTCATATCCTTCTTAAGCTGCACGAGCTGAATGCCGTCCCAGAACGATCCGAACGTCATCCACGGATTGCCCTTCTTGTCGATGATCACGTTAGGGTCGATCGCGTTCCAGTCATTGACGCCGGGAGCCGACATTATGACCATGCCGAGATCCTCCCACTTATAGTCGGGCGATTCGGGATTAAGGGTCTTGTTAGTGGCCACTCCGATAGCCGATATATTCTTATAGAATGTCGAGCAACTGTAGTAGAGATACCACTTGTCACCCACTTTAATGATGTCGGGAGCCCATGTGTGGCCCTGATAGCCCGGCACAGGAGTCTTGGGCCATTCGGGAATCGGATCAAGCGGAGCCTTCTCCGGCTTCCAGTTAACCAGATCCTTCGACGACATCAATCCGATGCCGAAACCGGTGGTAAACATATAATATGTGCCATCCTCGTATGCCATGACGGGATCATGCACATCCGGATTGGTTGAATCAAACTCATGGCGCATCATGCGTCTGTCGCGAGGCTTCGACAGCGTGCGGTTGACAAACTCCATTATGCCGGCCGTGGCCTTTTCATGGTGGGCATAGTTGGAAAAACCATGGTCGCCGCCGGGAATCACCAAAGTCTGCACTTTATCATATTTAGAAGCACCCTTGTCTACACCTCCGGCCACAATCATATCGCGGTCACCATAGACGATGAACACGTCGCCCTTGTAATTTCCGATAGTGCCCATGACATCCATGCCGTCGATCGTTTCATAATACCGGCGTCCGAGCTTCATGCCCATAAGCTCCTGAGGCTTGCCGCCGTCGGCATCAAACCGCTTCAACATCATCGGAGCAGTGTCCGGTATTGTAAGAGCCGGATACACGAGTATCAGCGACTTGAACATGTCAGGATTGGCCGCGGCCGTCATAGCAGCCACGAGTCCGCCCTGGCTGCAACCCAGGAGAGCCACACGGTCGGCATCGACAAAATCCCACGACTTTACCGCACGGGCTATGTCCTCGACATTCTCCTGTTCGGTCAATATGGTCATTTCCGTGGTCACTCCGTCGCTCTTACTGTGGTTGCCGCCTCCGCAGAAATCAAAGATGAAACTTGCCACACCCTGCATGGCCAAAGTTTCGGCGTATGCCTGAGGTTCAAGATGTGTGCCGTTATAGCCATGAGCCATTATGACCATCGGCTTTTTGGCTTCCTCAGTGTTCGGGATATAGACTTTTCCCCAGAGGTTCTTCCCGTCGCGCATTTTCAAATTCATCTCCTTAACGGTAAACGGATCGTTTGAATCAGGGAAGTTCTTCGCCTTCATAGTGTAGTCGGGGAATTCACGCAGACGATTGCGGAGAAATACGTCGATGTTTGAACGTTGGTCCTTAAACTGCCAGCTCAGCCATGCACGCACCATCGGAGAAAATGATCCTCCGTAAGGCTCATGGAACGTACCGCCATGACCCACACGGACCTGATTGGCAAATGCCACAGGGACATTGTCAATCCGCTCATAGTCGAGTTCGGCGTTACGGTAGGCTATATCTCCCTCTCCGCCGATCAGATATAGAATTGGGCCGTGCAGATTCTTCAAGGATTCCTTGCTCGCGCCCGCCATAGTAATATCGCCCATTCCGGAATTAATCATAAGGTATGTCTTGACTCGTGGGTCGGCGCAATTGGCCAATGTCTGTGCTCCGCCACAGCTCTGGCCTCCCAATGCCACATACTCAAGATCGACGTTCTTATAGTAGTCGCTCGACGGAATGCCATTCTGCACTTCCGCCCAATCTATAGCCTTTATCATATCTGAATCGGGCGACTTCCTCAACGGACGATCATTGATGCTGTCCTGCATTTCGCCCAAAGCCACAACGAGGTAGCCGTATGACGCCACATCATTGAGCAATTTTTCATGTGGCAATGATGTATCGTTGCAGGCACCGTTGGCGAATACAAACAAGGGCAACGGACCCTCATGCACCACTGCTTCCTTGATGTCGGCAGGACGGTAAACCACGAATCCTGGCAAAGTGGGATCAGATATAGCCTCGGCCTTATACGGACCGCTGCCCCCCTCGTCGATAATTTTTTTCGTAGGTGCCGCAGTCAATGCAAGAGCCGACGCGGCCAACGAGATTGATAAGATAAACTGTTTCATTTAAATAGAATATGGTAGTTAAATAGGTTAATGTCTTGAATCGCACACTCTCCAGACTTTAAGGATGATGCTTCCGTCAGAAAACCCGGCAGGATGGCAAACGTAAAGAGCATCGTTAAGCCATGAGTATTTGCTGTCGGATGGAGCCTCAAATCTTGGAGCCGCATAAAAATACGTGCCGGAACCATTGTCGACAATGAGTCCGCGGTTACGTACGTGGATATTGATTCCATCATCAGTCTGTATGCAGTATACCGCCTCCAGTTCAGTTCGTCCCGCGGAATCGTCGACGAGCTGATAATCGGCTCCTCCGGGCAACACTATGCCCGCGATGTCCGGTCCTGAAAACGTCCCGCCGGTAATCGGAATGACCACTCGCCTGCCATGGGACGTAGGCCCTACATCTACGGGCGTCCCTATCGCGACTTTAAGTTCAAGCACATACTCCAACTCAGGCGCATCGGCCGAGGCGGCCGCAGTCAGGCAAGTCAATATTGACAATACGGCAATGATGAAATTTTTCAGCCACATACTTTACATTATTTTTTGCGAAGATAGCTTTTATTTTCGAAAATCATCGTAGGTTCACTGACCGAATTATACGCTTCCCATTTGGGTAATTCCTTCGTATTTGGATTTCCGGTCTTGATAAATGCTATCCAAGCGGAACTCATCTTGTCAGCAAGTTTGTAGGCATCTTCAGTGGCACCGGTCATCTCCGGCTGCAGGTCGATATTGTTAAACATGAACGGTAGTTCCATGCCGTGGCATGCACCAAGGGTGTTTCCCGCCGGCTTCCAGTTGAACATGTAGAGATATACATCGGCTGTGCCTTGACCGGCCTTCATTTTCGCCTGATTTATGGCTCCGTCGCGGAACATCTTATCTTCCTTCCCTCCGACAAAATCGAACTCATTGAAATTCCATCCGATAAGCATGGGGACATTCTTGCTCACCTCCGGTGCTCCGTTCTCAAAACCGGGAGCCACGACATACTTTCCGTCAAGCACCGGACCCATCATGCCTCCCGACGGACGCTTGCCCTGCGACATCAGTGTCTTGTTGACAATGCGTGTGCTCTTATTGACCGCATCGACAAGTCTTTCGTAAGGAACAGCATTAAGGCCTTCTACATCGTCCACACTCAAGCCAAGCTCGTCAAGGAGCGCCTGGGCATAAAGTTTGCCATATTCATTTACATTCTGACGTGCAAACGAGCCACTCTGCACTATCGCCTTGTGGAACAAACCTTCGGCAGATGGCATCATCATTACAGTGGACACTTTTCCTCCGCCGCCGGACTGGCCGCCGATAGTCACATTCCCCGGGTCGCCGCCGAAAGCCTCTATATTATTGTGGACCCATTCCAATGACTTTACGAGATCCTGCATTCCGAGATTGGCGGATTCGCTGTAACGTCCGCCCAGACCTGACATGTCGAAATAGCCCGGCACGTTCAATCGGTGGTTGACAGTGACCACTACTATGTCGCCCTTTTCAGCCAAAGCACGGCCCTCGTAGCACGGAAGGTCGTGACCGGAGCCGGTGGCAAAACCGCCACCATGGAACCATACGAACACCGGACGCTTCAGGCCATCATTGATACCCTTGGACCACACATTGAGCACCAGACTATTATATTCATCCATCGGCTCAAGATTAAACTGGAATCCGAAGTCATTGTCGCTTTGCGGATTGCCCTTGAATTTCAGATTCTGATTCTGCATAGCCTTCGGACCATAGTTACGGCATTTCAGAATCCCTTCGTGAGGCAATGGTTTCTGCGGAGGCATAAACCGTTCAGCCCTTGCATAAGGTATGCCCTTGAATGTATAGATATCACCATCCCGATAGCCTTGTATGCTACCGGCTTCCGTAGCGACCACTGTGCTTTCATCAGAAATCACCGGTCCGACTTCCCGCGCAATGACAGTAACGCAAGATGCCATCATCATGCATGAGGAAAAAATCACGGTCTTAATAAATTTACTCATAAAAACATTATTATTTAAGGTTGTGGAGATAGACACCGGCTACCGGCAAATCCAGCAACCGATGTCTCGAATATTGCTTACTTGCCGGCTTTTACACGCAGGATAGTAAATGAATTTGGCTTGAACACATAGTTGAATTTACTCCCGAAACCATCGTATTCCACATCTACCGGAACAATCTTCTCGGGATTATCCATTGAATTTTCATCGGCCTTGCTTTCAGAATGAAGAGTTATTACCCGGCCTATAGGCTCTACCGACGGAGCATTCAAGGATATCGAGGCAGCATAATCCGTATCCTTGGCATTGATCACCTTAATGATAATCTCACGGGCATCTTCATCATATCCCGCAACCATATAGTGGCCGGAGGGAGCACTGGCAATCTGCTCAAACACCTTATTGCCGTCGAGATATACGCTGACCATATTGTCGGATCCAAAATCAACTTTCACATGATACCACTTATTGCCTTCCATCTGCAGACTTCCCCCGCCGGGATTATGGTCGACATTGGCCTCTCCGTTTGTAGCGCGGCTCATAGTTATGACCTTGCGGTCACCCACTATCTGAGGCAGATTGATGGTAAAGTAATCATTGACTCCCTTATTATATCCAAAAACGAGCGACGGTGAAGTCAATCTCTTTACAGGCGCTCTGTTGACATCAAATCTGGATGCCGGCATCTCCTTTTCAACCAACTGAATGTCAAATTCCACAGAACCACCGTTAACGTCGACTCCTTCAAGCATGTTCAGCACAACCGGTCCACCCCAACGACGCGAATTCTGAAGTTCGAGCGACTTCAGATCGGCAACTTCAGCGGTAGACACGGTCTGTCCGGCGACATTTTTAACGGAGATATTACGTACCATACCGGGGACGTCCGCGCCGGTAAATCCGATAGCACCCTTTGTCAGATTGAGCTTAGGTTCGGTGGAAGCAATCTCCACGTTATAGTCGGGGCGATTTTGAGCATACATCTGCTGCACATAATATGATGCCCGCCCCATGGTCTTTTCATTATTTATCCAGATCAGGTTTGTCGGCCAGTCGCGCCTGTTGTTGTTTTCAAACAGAGGTGCGTATGATGCCATCTTCACCAGATCCGAATTACGCTCCACTCCTGTCAGGAATGCGGCTTCGGCAAGCGCGGCATTCATGTTTGATTCTGAAATGACAGCATATTCACCGATATAAATGTCATATTTACCCCGCTCCATATTATCGAACAGATGGTCATTTTCGTAGAAGAACCCTGAATTGACATACCAGTGCGGATCAATCATATCGGCCTTCTCAAGTTTCTCGCGGCTTGGCGAGAGCTGCAATGTAGATATGAACGTGATGTCTGGATATTTTTCCTTCAATATACGATAAAAATAATTGTAGCGCTCAGCATAGTGGTCGCCGACCTGTTCATTTCCAAGTTCGACATACTTCAGATTGAACGGTTCGGGATGACCGGCTTCGGCACGCAAGGCTCCCCAAGGATTATCAACCGGTGCGGTGGCATAATCTATGGCATCGATGATGTCCTGAAGAAACGGCTCATAGTCCTCCGACCAGTCGCCGTTGCGCACCGAACATGAAAGTCCCACATTGGCAACAAACATGCCTGCCGCACCGATATCCTCGCAAAATTGCAAAAACTCATGGTAACCGAATCCCCACGAACAATGGTAATTCCAAAGTATCCACTCGCTCCTTCTTTTCATCGGATCACCGATGGTCTCCTTCCATTTTGCACGGTTTTCCAAAGTTGCGCCCTCAGCAATACATCCTCCGGGCCAACGTACAAAACCAGGTTTAAGATCGGCTATCTTCTGTGCCACATCCGGACGAAGTCCGTTCTTGTGGCCTTTGAAAGTATTCTGCGGGAATAACGACACGTAGTCCACATAAACGACTCCAGGATTGTCAAACACAAGCTGAAGTACAGATTTATAATCGGTAGACTTAGGAGTCAGTACCGCGGTAAACTCCTGCCATTTGTCGGCCTTCCCCACCTTAAAAGTCTCCTGTGCCAATACTTTTCCTTTCTCTGAGACTATCTTTGCCGTCACAGAACCGGTATAGTCCACCGGATTAATATAGAACCGCAAGTCGTAATTATCCTTTCCGATAATTCTCATGCCCCAATATCCTTCATTTTCAAGAACCACATTCTTGGAATTCATATCCAGACGCAACGCATTGGGCGTAGCCGGATCAAGCTGATTCTCTGAAGTGACATCAAACACGGCATCACCCGACACAGTCCATCCGTCCATCTTAAGAGAGTCCATGTCCCACCTGATTTTCCAATCACGATAACCTCCATGCTCGTAATTCAAGCTATGGGGAGCCACCGCATAACCATCCCTATAAGTCATGCCTGACGGAATCACATGCTCTTCAAAATTTCGGTTTCGCACCAGCTCGGCATAAATTCCACCGTCGCCGGCATGATTGATCTCCTCAAAGAATACACCGTACAGACTGCCGTCCACAGGATTGCCCTTCTTGCTGACATCCACATTAATCTCCTGTGCGGATACTCCCGCACAAAGCGACATGAATGCGACGATACTGATCATTTTTAATTTGCACATATTTTTAGGTATTAAGCAAAGTTTGTATAACAAAATTATAATGGACAAGCCACAGATTAATCTGCTGTTTGTCTAATTATATCGGTCAAATGTATTATTTTTGTACCAATAATAGATATGTAAAAAAATGAAGTCATTGACTGTATATCTTATGGTGTTCATTTTAGTAATAATTTGTCCACCACGTGTCAGATCGGATAATTTTACTCCGCACACAAAAATTATAGGTATATGGGCCTATGCTGACGAACTTACCGATTCAACACATCTGACATATAAGCAGAACAACCTCAGATTCTTTTGCGGTACTGAAGAGGATTTGCCCTCTGACTCATTGGAATACAGATTTTGGCTTAAAGGGCACGACAATGACTGGGTGACTGCATTCAAAGGCGGGTGGTACTTTTACACAGACCTTTCGCCTGGCAACTATGAATTCATGGCACAAAGCCGTCTAAACGAAGGGACATGGGGGCCGGTCAGTATCCATGAGTTTTCCATAGAGTCGCCGTGGTGGTTAACATGGCAGGCTATAACTCTGTATATTCTGTCGGGAACCGGAATAATCATATATATATACTACCTGATACGCTCGCGCATCAGAATCCACAATCAGCTTATAGTGGAACGAAGCAACCAACGCTTTAAAACCGACTTTATCATACATGCCGGCAGGGAATTCCGCATACCGCTCACAATAATCTTATCGACCATCGAAAAGATGAGGGAAGGAATGCCTACATACAGACCCACCAGAACCGACATACAGCATCTACGCAACAGCAGCCGCATGTTGATGCAGATGGTAGAGCAACTTGTAGACTTCAACAAAGAGGAGCAGGACATACCCTACACAAGCAAGGGCGACGTAATTGAAATGGCCGACATACCGATCAATAAGGATACTACCGTAATGATAATCGAGCCTAACAGGCAACTTGCTGACGTAATCAGACGGGATATTCTCAGATTTATGAAAGCCGAATTCGCGGAAGGGAATAATAGCGATATCGTCGAAAAAGTGACACACAGCAGACCCGACGCGGTCATACTGGACACCGAATTGCCGGAAGCCAACGCATACGAAATTTTGAGCGAGATAAAGAAAAATCCCGACACGGGAGGAATACCCATAATTCTGGTCTCGAATTTTGACGACAGCAGAAGCCTGCTGAGGGCCATCCGCTCGGAAGCCGACGACTATATATCCAAACCATTCAACTGCAAAGTACTTACTGCCCTGGTAATGAAAAAGATCCGCACACACAGGGAATTGAACGCAGTATATCCTCGCTCCCAGACTGCCTATACGGCAAGACCGCTCATCGAACGCCGTGGCGACAAACTGTTCATAGACCGTCTCGACAAAGCGGTATTTGAGAATCTCGCCGACCCCGAATTCGACGTAAATGCACTCGCTTCCGCCATGAACATGAGCAGAAGCCAGCTCTACAACAAGATTAAGGAACTCAAAGGCCTTGCACCCGTGGAATATATCAGGGAAATCAGACTGAACAAAGCGTCGGAACTGCTTAGAGAGTACAGGACATCCATAAAAGAGATCCGGGCTATGGTAGGTATGCCCGACCCTACAAATTTCAACCGCCGCTTCAAGGAGAAGTTCACGGTATCACCGACAGACTATCGCCAAAGTCCAATTTAAGAACCAACGAACCTTCAGCCCGCAGAATCCTACGTTTTCGCTCCACACCCCACCGATAGCCACCCATCGATCCATCGGAACGCACAATCCGATGGCACGGAATCAATACCGCCACAGGATTGGCGCCGACAGCATTGCCGACAGCCCTGTATGCAACGGCGCGGCCGACAACACATGACAAACTTTTATACGACATCAGCGACCCGGACGGAATATCAAGCAATGCCCTCCATACACAGTGCTGAAAGTCTGTACCAAAAACATGCAGCCGACATACTTTATCGTCCAAATGCCCGCATCCACCGTCAACCCTCACAAGATCATCCCGACCCATACGCTTACTTATCCTACTCAGGACCGGACAAGCGTCATCGCCGTCGTCAGCAAACTCCAAGGCACATATCCCCTTATCCGTATAAGCTATGACTGCCGTTCCGAATTCTGTATCCGAGAGGCAATATCTTATCGGCATTACGCTCCTCTCCTCCTCCGTCATAGGGATAATAGACATACATTTGCCCGCATAATCCAATATTCTCATAGAGCGAATATAACAAATTAAGAATGTTTCTAATACAGCGAGAGCCGGATTATATGCCCGACCCTCACCACAATCAAATAATAAAATCTACGGTATTATCGCATTTCAAGATAAGTCACCTTATCCATGTCGCCATAATCAAGGTTTTCACCTCCCATACCCCAGATGAACATATAGTTGCTGGTACCAGCGGCGGCATGAATCGACCATTCGGGCGACATTACAGCCTGCTCGTTGTGGAGCCAGATCAAACGGTTTTCCTGCGGTTCGCCCATAAGATGGCAGATGGCGTTTCCTTCAGGAACATTGAAATAAAAGTATGCCTCCACACGACGGTCGTGAGTGTGTGCAGGCATCGTGTTCCACACGCTTCCGGGCATAAGCTCAGTCAGACCCATCTGCAACTGGCAAGGTCCCTCTTCAAGCACATTGGACACTATCAGCTGATTGATCACACGGTCATTGCTCTCCTCCATTTTACCGGCATGGAACGAATTGGCCTTTATACTGCCTTTGCGGCCGTCAATAGTCACAAGCTGAGTCTTATATGCCTTATGTGCAGTGGTCGAATTGATATAGAACTTTGCGGGATTAGAGGCATCCTTACTGCGGAAAGTGACATTTTTATTACCACGTCCCACATACAGCGCGTCCTTGAAGTGAAGCTCATAGTCCTTGCCGTCGACATTTACCACACCGTCGCCTCCGACATTGATCACACCAAGTTCACGACGTTCAAGAAAATACTCTGCCTTAAGGGGGTCTATCGTCTCCAAAGTCATAGTCTTATTGACCGGGACCACGCCTCCGAATATCAGACGGTCATAGAGCGAGTAAGTGAGATTGATCTTGTCCTGCTCCATCACCTTTGGCATCATAAAATGACTGCGAAGCTGATTCGTGTCGTAATTTTTCACATCGTCAGGATGACATGCACGCATAATCGTGTAGTCTGTCTGAGCCATGGAAGTCAATGAAGCCACAGCCAGAGCGATAGTCAATAAAGTCTTCTTCATATTTTAATCATTGTTTGTTTTAGTAAGCTCACGTTGAGTCTTGATAATGTTGATTCGGTTCCATACCACAAGTGCCATGGTGCCGAGCGTCAAAACGGCCACTCCCACATACTTAAGATTTTGGCAACACTGGAATATAATCCACGCCAAAGGACTTCCGGCAAAGTCAAGACTTCCACCTTCAAAACCCTCAGGAATAGCCACTGCGGCATCGCCAGTATTGGCATATACATCGCGTGCGGCCAATGTGAACCATGATGCAAGCGTAGTCACCATATATAGAGACAGCACCATCATCACAAGACCTACTATAAAGCTCTTAAGCACATTGCCCTTAGTATAAGGCAATACGAGGGGAAACACATAGAACATACCTGCCAAAGAAGCTAAGGGCAAAAACTGGTTGCCGGGAAGAGCCACAGCCAACAGCAAAGTGACCGGAATAAGCAGAAGCGACACCACCAAAGTAGTGGGATGACCGATCACCAAAGCCGGACTCATTCCGATAGAAAGACCCTCGGCTCCCTTAAACTTACGGGCTATCAGACTGCGGGTGGAATCGGATATCGGTTTCAATCCTTCGATAAAGAGCACCGTTATACGGGGAATCAGCTCCATAACCGCACCCATTTTTATGCCCAGGCCGAGTATGTAAGGAATCTTGTCAACCATCTCTTCACCCGTGCGGCAGGTCAGACATCCGATGACAATACCTACTATTACACCTAAAAAGAGCGGTTCGCCGAGCACTCCGAACTTTTTCTTCATACCTTCAGCATCGATCTCAAGCTTGTCAAATCCGGGAATTTTATCCAGAATCCAATTGATGGCCCATGCAAACGGGGCAAATCCGGCGCAGAATGGCTGCGGGATAGATATGCCCTCCATGCCTTCATAAAAACCTTGGAACTTCTTTGCCGTTATGTCGGCAAGCACCAGAGTGACAATATAGCAGATGACCGCGGCAAAGAATCCCCACAGAATGGACCCGCTTGCAAAATAGACCACGGCACCGATAAATGCAAAATGCCAATAATTCCAAAGGTCAATATTAACGGTCCTGGTGGTCTTGGTAAGAAGCATCAGGATATTGACACCGAGACATACAGGTATGATAAATGCTCCGACAGCAGTGTTGTAGGCAACAGCGGCGGCCGCCGGCCATCCCATGTCAAACACGTGCAATTGAAGATCATATATGCCCACCACGCTGTCAAGCGCAGGGCCGAGACTTGAAGTAAGCAAAGCGGTCACGATGGAAAGACCTACGAAACCCACACCGACTTTTAGTCCGCTCTTCAGGGCATTACCGAACCTGATACCTATGCATACACCCAATATGGTGAAGATAATCGGCATCATCACGGCCGCACCAAGCCCGATTATATACTTAAATACTGCTTCCATATCAATCGATAGTCACTGTTAGCGGATTCTTAACACGAGAAGAAAAATCTGCAAGATAATCTGTCCAGTCCTTATAGGAATCTACGCCGCCCTTACTCCAGCCGGAACCCCAATAATAGACATACTTGCCGCCAGGATTGTAAACAGACTCCGCAATCACGTGACCCAAAGCATCTCCTGCCGGCTCGGTAAACGGAAGCATGCGTGCGTTGCCATAGCCTTCGGGAACCACGGCGCCGATATATATGACTCCATTGTCTTTGCGGGTATTATCTGTAGAATCGGCGTAAGATATCATCGAGCAGTCTTTGTTCCAATCATATCCGTCGGGATTCTGCTTATGCACCACTATACCTGTAGCGATAGGAGCTGATTTGGTCAAGCCGTCATAGACAAGCTCAGTACGGTTAAGATGAGAACCGGCATCGAGCGAAATAAGCCTTGTCTCCACCACAGCACTGTCCGCTCCCACTGCCATAGGATTATATACCATCCTTACAGTAAACCTCAGCGGGCCGTTGTCAAGAATTTCGTATTCCTTGTATGCGTAAGGATAGACCAAGGCGGAGTCGACCATGAGAGCCGAGGCACCACCTCCAAGAGTCGGCCCGACGGTATATACATCCATTCCGTTGCCGTGGTCCACATGGTAAGAGAACAGATCGACCAGACTGTCAGCCTCTTGATGACGTCCTTCTTTGCGCAATGCATTAGGGCGCTCCCAGTTGGCAGGGTCGAGTTCGAGCTGATAGCGATGATCCACCACAGGATAGTCGACGCTTTTAGTGAACACGTCGTAGCCATACACCCGTTCACCGCGCCTCTGCGTTCCCGGACCGTATGCACGATAGGCGGCTTTGTCATTTTCCCAGGCAATATCATCCTGTCGATGCTCATAATAATAGCCTACCGCCACCGTATCGACAGCCTCGGGCACACCTTGCAATAATGTATAAGCCACAGTGGTGTCGGCCGGGACCGATGCACGGAATATAACCTTATTATCGTAAGTTATCTGGTACAGCACCTCATTGTCGGCGGCATCAACGATCCTGAACTGATCGCCCACACGCCCTTTGACATCTTCAAGGCTCAATTCAACCATCTCGCCGTCACGATCAAAAGACAGTTCATTTGTAACCTTTACAGTCATCCCCTTTGAGCAACCGGTAAGCATCGCCGCCACACCGGCAACAAAAGGAACGGCATATATAAATATTTTATTCATTAGCCAAAAGTCAGACGGTTAATCATTTAGGTTGCTTACCGATATAGGCAAGGATTCCACCATCGACATACAATACATGGCCATTGACGAAATCAGAAGCCTCGGAGGCAAGGAACAGTGCCGGACCCTTAAGATCGTCGGGTGTACCCCAACGTGCGGCCGGAGTCTTAGCGATGATAAACTGGTCAAAAGGATGACGCGATCCGTCAGGTTGGATCTCACGCAACGGAGCGGTCTGCTCTGTGGCGATATAACCCGGGCCGATACCGTTGCACTGTATGTTATATTCACCATACTCTGAAGCGATGTTCCGTGTGAGCATCTTCAGCCCACCCTTGGCGGCGGCATAAGCCGACACAGTCTCACGTCCGAGTTCCGACATCATGGAACATACATTTATGATTTTGCCGGCACCCTTCTTAATCATACCGGGCAATACAGCCTTTGACATGATAAACGGACCTACAAGATCCACATCGATAACGCGCTCGAAGTCAGCCACAGACATTTCCGTCATCGGTATACGCTTTATTATGCCAGCATTGTTTACAAGAATGTCCACAATGCCTACCTCGGCCTCGATTTTAGCTATCATATCCTTTACGGAAGCCTCATCGGTCACGTCGCAGACATAACCTTTGGCATCTATGCCAAGCTCTTTATATGCCTTCATACCGCGATCGACAGTCTCCTGACGAGAGCAGTTAAACACCACTTTAGCACCAGCCTCTGCATAAGCCTGTGCTATGGCCAGTCCGATACCGTATGCGGCACCGGTGACAAGCGCCACCTTTCCTTCTAATGAAAAATTTACCATACTACAATGTATATTATTCTGGTTATTAAGTATTCGATATTAAGATATACGAAAGACTCTGAAAATTTACTCAATCTGTTTATGGAGCCTGTAGCCAATGGGGCTTTCACCGGCCCGCTACAAAATTAACGAAATTTTATCGATAATGTACGTTCCATCTCCTATTTTTTGTAATCCGGACATAAAAGCAGGCCGACCGACCTCTTTTACATCGAAATTTCTCCTTATCTTTGCCAATGTATCAGGCATTAGCCCAATAAACACAAAGACGATATGGATGAACTATATTACATGGCAGTGGATCTGCTCAAACAACTCATATCTACCCCGTCGGTCAGCAAAAATGAAAAAGATGCCGCGGATATTATAGAAAAATTTCTCCAGACCAATGAATGCAATACAATACGCCATGGCAACAATGTCTGGGCTATAGCACCGGGATATGACCCAACATTGCCGACCTTATTGCTAAATTCACATATCGACACCGTAAAGCCTACCGAGGCCTGGACCCGCAATCCGTATTTACCTGAAATCACCGAAGATGGGGTGCTGTACGGACTTGGGAGCAATGATGCAGGCGCGTCGGTAGTGTCATTGGCCGCCGCGTTTCTGCATTTGTCAACAATAGTCCGCAGATATAATTTGGTGTATCTCGCATCGTGCGAGGAAGAGGTAAGTGGCCGCGACGGGATAGAGTCTGTAATTTCCAGACTACCGAAAATCGATGTCGCCATAGTCGGCGAACCGACCGGTATGCATCCGGCCATCGCGGAAAAAGGTCTTATGGTGCTTGACATCGAGGTGGAAGGCAAGGCCGGACATGCAGCCCGAAACGAAGGCATAAATGCCATCTATCGCGCAATCCCGGTAATTGAAGCATTGCGGGATTTCAAATTTACCAAAGAATCCCCGACTTTAGGACCGATTAAAATAAGTGTCACACAGATTGATGCCGGAACTCAGCACAATGTAGTTCCGCCAATATGCAAGATGGTGGCCGACGTGCGCACCACAGATGCATATTCCAATGAAGAGACTCTTGCCGTGCTTCGTGCAAAAATCACCGGATGCAAAATGACTCCTCGTTCCACGAGACTCAATTCGTCGTCGATACCACACGATCATTCGATAGTCAACCGACTGGGAATGATGGGCTACGAACCTTTCGGATCCCCTACCCTCAGCGACCAGGCTCTTATGCCCTGGCCGTCGGTTAAAATAGGACCCGGGGATTCGTCACGCTCACATTCTGCCGACGAATATATTAAATTGTCGGAAATCCGCGATGCCATAAGCATCTACGTCAAGGTGCTCACGGGATTAAATCTGCAACCATAGCCGTTGAAGGACAGGCCATAAATAACACCGGGAGGCCGCATGGACGATTCCATGCGGCCTCCCGGATATAAAAACAAGATCCGAAATCAAATATCACCTCGCTGAGGAATAGTCTTTGACAGAGGGAGTTCGTGGCGAAGCATCCGCGCGGCCTGACCGGTCAACCATAAGTAATGGTCGCTCGGCATTCCGTCCATACCTACAAACTGAATGTCTTTCCCGACCGGCGGATTATCCGTACATTTAAAGATTGCGGTGCCTTCATTCACCTCATCAAACATAGCTACATAAAGCATCGTGGCTCCCGAGTTCAGGGCAGTATAAATTTGCTGCCAGTAAAACCGACCACCCTGACGCGGTATGGATCCAGCAGGTTTTATGTCATCAGGGAATTCAAACCGGCTCAGATTGTGCCAGCTGAATCCAGGAGTTACCACAGGCACATATCCCAGACCATGCTCTCCACACCACTTTATGTCGCCCATAACCACATCGCGCAAACGATCCATGTCGTTGTGAAGCAACGGCGTAAACCGCTGCACCATCCACGGAAGCACAATGTCGCACTTACAGATCAGATCATGCAGATACGGATCGCTTATACAGTCCGAGTTAAGGCTGCGCCAAAATGTAGGTACTCCGATCATTATACTGCAACCTCCATATTCAGGATCATTCTTAAGAAACTCTATGAAGCGTTCCAACCCTATATTGCGGATATTATAGGGACGGTCCGGAAATCCCACACCCCATATCGTGACAAGCGGGCGACCATTGTAAAATACATAAGTGTTGTCCTCACCGGGATTAGTCACCTTCAATGAATCAACCAGATATTTCCAATCGTCAATAAGCATCGAACAGTTGTCAGTCTTAGGATTAAGTCCTGACAGGTCATACATCACCCCAATAGCCCGTCCATTGTCGCGTGCGGCGTCCATAGCATAACGCAGCACATTGCTGTTCTTACGCGCATTAGGCTTTGCCGCACCCCAGAAACGTTGCATGAACACACCGTCCAGACCATAATCCTTCATCCACTTGAAGTGGACTTTCACCGTCTGTTCATCATCGGAAGAAAAGAAATGCGCCACCGAACCATCGGCATGTTTAAGCCCGGTAGGATACGTTTTCTCGTATTCGCTTACATCAGGCCACATATCTATCCTCACATTATCCTCGGAACCGAACCAAGTACCTTTGGCCGGCTTGTGAAACCAACCTTGATATCCGGCCATCACAAGCCCTTCGTATGACGGATACTTTGTCTCTGGCGAATGCTTGCTCCCAGTCGACGCATATCCTACGGACACACCGGCACACAATATACCGGCCAATATCTGCTTGACAGCATTTTTTATAAACACATTTTTCATCTATGACACACGTTTATTTCTATTAATAATTTTCTTTATATGACGCATTCATCAGCGGAATATACTCTGCGTTATTATTGCATTTAAAGCTTCCGTCAAAATCATTCCTGTCATTCTCGCCAATCTCTATAGTCAACTTGTTCCAGCCCTGCTTCAACGGCAATTCGTAAAAACGCGCTTCATTGACACCCTGCTTGGGAGCCACAGCCACATCGCCAATCTTGAGCGCGGCTTTTTTAGCCTTGACCTCAAGTTCAAGTTTAGGCACATTCGGTTCGATAAGCAGGTCATCGAGCGGACGTGGACTGAACACGTAGAACACCATCTGCCAACCATTGCCGGTACGTGTGAGATGCTCCTTTGCCGAAGATGGGAAAGCTACGATACCGTCACGCTTAAAGAATACGTCATTGGCTTCAATCTCCGGTTTGGAACATTTCACTCCGGCATTCTTCAATATGGCAGCAAGCGTGTTGTACCCCTTTTCCGAATTGGTGAATTCTTTAAGTGTGCTTATGTATAGATCCCCGTTATTGCCCGCATATTTGACAAATACCGGAAGTGCGGCCGTGCATTCATTTTCCGAACGGACAGTAGCGGCAGTCTTAATCTCCTCAGGACGCTTATTCCAGCGTCGCCAGTCTGTACGACAGGCATTGAGGAGTACTTCTCCATTGTCGACAAGTTCTCCTGAAAGAGTAAAGTTTGATGCGTCAGCTTTCTGAAGCTCACAGAAATACAGCTCGCTATTGTTCAGGCCTCGTGTCCATGAACGCTGTTCCGGAATATACGATGAACGATTAAGCCTCTCGACCGTCAGTCCATAAGGCATCAGCGTATTGAAAGACGACGCCGTTTCAGGAGTGATGCCCCAAATCCATATATCCGCACCCTTGGCCTGCGCCTTTGATAAATCGCCGATAGATTTAGCATCAGGAACTACCGACCCGTCAACAATAACCAATGCCTGAACCGGCGACTTGATTGATTTTGACCACTGTACACCCTGCGCATCCATTATAGCCTTCACTTTGCTGTCCGGCGCGCCTATGTATATCACTTCCTTATACGGGACGGCCGGGTTGGCTTGCGGAGCTTCATAGCGTGTCTTGTCAATCACAGCCCATTCACTATAAGCAGGGCCTTCGGGAGCATTCGCGGATCTGAGCGCTGCAAACAGGGGCCACTCTTCATAAAGCGGCAGATTCGGATCATAACCAGGATTGAATGTGGTGCAATACGGACCTACACGTTCAGGCTGTACACCTGGAACACCCTCGACAAATTCATTAAAGAATATACCGTCGGCCTCAACCGTAGGTGCCACAGTCAGGTCCTCTTTACCAAGAGGAAGCGGCTTCAATCCATACCATGCCATATTGAAAATCGTACTGAAGCTTGCTCCCATGTCACGCTGATCCTTAATCAGATTATAGCCCTCGTTAGCAAGACCCTCCATACGTCCTTCCTGCGATTCGTAGGCGCGCTCTCCATTATATTTGGCCACCTGTTCCGGTGTTCCGTAATAGGCCATACCGTGTTCGCCCATTCCCCAAGGCTTGCCGATTGCTTTCCACTGGTTCATGGAATTCTTATCTCCATAGTGGCCAACTGTCACAGGTAGAATCCCGTCGCCGTCATCCTCACCGTCGGAAGATATCCACGGACGGGTAGGATCAAGGGTCCGGACCAAATCGCGCCATTCCTCCCATGCCTTCATCTGCTGAGGCATAAGATCAGGACGGTTATAAACGTATAAGATCACCGGCTTATTTTCATTGCTGACCGACCACCCGAATACCGACGCATGATTGCGGTCGCGTCTTACGAAACGTGCCAGATGATCTTTGGAATTTTCCCAGAAAAGCTCGGAATCGAGTTTGGGACCGCCATCGCTGGCCCAGTTTGCCGTCTCGTCCAATACACATATACCCATCTCATCTGCCATGTCAAGATAAAAACGCGGATATATCTGTGCATGCGGACGCACGGCATTGCCGTTCATGTCTTTTATAGCTTTAAACCAAGCCCAGGCATATCGGCGTGTCATCTGCGGTATGCCCTGGAAGTGCCAAGAATCACTGCGGAGAGCATAAGGCTTGCCGTTAAGGCACTGCTTGTCGCCGACGAGAGACCATTGACGCCATCCAAAACGTTCATACTTCTTATCGATGATCCTCTTTTTATCGGCCACATTCAGTACAAGGCCGTAAAGATTCGGAGTTTCAGGCGACCAGAGATCCAACCGACCGTCGACCTTGACATCAAGGGTGGTCTTTACCGACGAATTAGCAGATATGCTGACAGCCTCAGGGGTTATAGCAATGACCCGATCGCCAAGTATCGAAGAGGGAACAGGGGCGGAATTCACATCATTTCCCGCGGTATTGATCCAGCGGGATACATCACCGCCAATCGACACTTTGACATCCTTGTCTGTAGAGTTTGTCAATTCTACCTCTACCTCAAGCATATCCTTGTCGACCAAAGGTTTCACAAATACGTCGCTTACATATACTTTTGGCTCTGCAAGCAGATATACGTCCTGCCATATACCGTTGATATGGTAGCCCCACATGGATCCGGCAGGTACAATGCGGCGTCCAACCGTAGAATTATCCTCAAACAACTTCTGACTTCTGACTCCGACGAGCACTTCAGCCTCCTGACCCGGCACCACAACATCTGTCACATCGCATGAAAAGGGAAGAAATAGATCGAAATTCTCACCCACTTTCTTACCATTGACATAAACAACGGCCTGTCCGGCTACAGCCTCAAAATACAGCCGTATATTCTCCCCGGCCCAGTCGGCAGGCACTTTAACTTTCTTCTTAAGCCATCCCATAAGCGCCTTCTCCCATTCTTTAGGATAGGACGGGTAGTTACGATGGTCCGGACCATCAAGTTCGCGATAGCCGAAATCATTGATGTTCCATGGAGATGGAATCTTAATTTTAGTCTTACTCCATCCATCGGCCACAGGGGCAGACAGTGCGGGAGCCACACCGCCACCCTGCCGATAGTCAGAAGGAAGTGCTACCGGCTGAAAATCCCAATATCCATTTAGACACAATTCCTGACGGAACGGGCGCTCCGAATCGTTCACGATGCCCTTTGACGGAGCAAACGTGAACGGATAAACCGTCTTGCCCGACACAGGCAAAACCCAAAATGCCATTGCAATAAGAATTACGCAACGAGTCAAAATACGTTTCATTTTTATTGATTGGTTTTATGTTAAAGAAATTTAATTTATAAGACGTTGAATCCTACCATTTATCAGACCGGAAGGGCAACAACGGTAATCCATAGGTGTCAAAGACTGTCGCTTTGGGATAATTACGGTAAGCATAGCGCACAGCCACCGGATCAGGCACACTGTCGCTCCATACCATCAGACGGCACGACGATGTCTCTATTTCGGCTTTGGCCGGATAGAACACCTTATCATCTCCGGCTATTTCGAATCCATCAAGCTCCGTCCACATCGGAGACAATCCATGTGGAGCATTTTCGACATTCACATACACTTTACCACCCTGAATATCAAGCGAACTGTACAGGGGTGACTTTACGCCGTAGCCCGACTGACCGTAAGTGTCCACAAGAGCCAACCTGGCCAGACGCGAAGCCACAGTCGATTTGTCAGTCGGATGAATAAACACCGGATGTCCTACGTCAAGCGTTGACACAATCTCACATTTCGGAGTCGACTTAGCTATATCCGACTGAACCTCTCTAAAGCGAGCCGCGGAAATCCCGTCAGGACCTTCGTAGTTGAAGGGTGCTATTTCCACAAAGTACACAGGAAATTCACCACAACCCCACGACTTACGGTAGTCGTCAATCATCGCCGGCATCATTCGTCCATACAAGTCGGGGTTGTCACGATTGCTTTCGCCCTGATACCACAGCATCCCTCTGATAGGAAAATTCTGAAGCGGAGCTACTTTTGCATTATACAGCACACACGCGTCATTGTGAATATTCTTGATTTCCCCATCAGGAAGAAGATGCGACTTAGATATTTCCGGATAAAGCGATGCTACGTCTTCGCTAAGCCATGCCTCGATTCTCGATCCACCGAGAGTGCTGACAAGAACGCCGACAGGGACATCCAGAACCTCGTTAAGATAATCGGCAAACAGATATGCTATGGCACTGACATCAGCCACTTTGCCCGGAGTGTTGACCACCCACTCCCCCTTAATATCGTCCATAGGCTTCTTTGAAAATTGGCGAATCCAATGACCATCTTCCGAGTCGGTGACAAAAGCGCGGATTTGCTTCGTGGGTTTAGCCTTTGAGATAAAGTCGGAGGCATTATCCATCGGTTGGCGGTCGAAACCTCGAACCGGCATCTCCATATTTGATTGACCGGAGCAAAACCATACCTCACCCACAAGCACATTGTCAAGTACGAGTTTGTCGCCATCGCTTAACGTTATTGTATATGGACCTCCGGCGGCAGGAGTCGACAAGTCGACCGTCCAACGTCCTTCCGCATCTGCCGTGGCCGCAATGTTGCCGGAATTCCATGACGGAGCTACTGAGACTTTAGCATTAGGTTTAGCCGTACCACGCATACGGACTACAGTGTTCTGCTGGAGCACCATGTTGTCGGAAAAGACGGCAGGAAGTCTGACCTCGGCAAATGCCGAAGAAACCACACACATAGCCCCGGCAAAGATGTTAATCACTTTTATATTCATAAGGTTAAGCTTTAATATATACCTACTGGCAATTTTATGGACACAAAAATAGCAAGCCCCAATTAATATTAGTTGTAATAACCAATTAATTGGGGCTTCAATCTTAAATATGCCGAGATTTATTCCAAATGCATCACTTTAGAGTGACACGGGCGCTCTTCAATGCGCTGTCGTCGGAGGTCCCGCCATAAAGTATCTCATACTCGCCGGGAACTATGACCATCTGCTCAGAGTTGCGGTCGTAGGATTCAAATGCCGAACGCGGCAATTCAAAGCTTGCCGTATGCATGGTGCCGGCAGCTATAGGAACCCGTCGGAAAGCCTTTAATGACTTAATCGGTCCGGAAGGGTTCTGCAGATTGCGCACATATATTTGAATAACCTCTTCTCCGTCCATCTTTCCAGTGTTTTTCACCGGTACGGAGAGGTTGAACACATCGCCTTTTTGCTTGACGACAATGTCGCCATACCCGAATGTGGTATAACTAAGCCCATGTCCGAAGGGGAACAAAGGCCGCCCTTTAAAGAACCTGTATGTGCGGTTGTCCATAAAATAATCCTCAAAATCTGGCAGGTCGGCAGTCGATGCATAGTAAGTGACCGGCAGACGGCCTGCAGGATTATAGTCGCCCGACAGTACATCGGCAAGCGCCGTACCTCCGGCTTCGCCCGGATAGAAGAGGTTAATTATTGCATCGCAGTTTTCAGCGGCCCATGGCGACGCTACCGCGCTACCTGTACAGAGAACGAACACCAAGGGGCGGCCTGTCGCCTTAAGAGCCTTAAGCATATGCTCCTGCACCAACGGAAGTTCAATGGCAGTACGGTCGCCGCCACGGAATCCAGGGAGATAGACGCCCATTTCCTCGCCTTCAAGATGCGGAGTAAGACCTCCGGCAAATATAATAACGTCGGCATCAGACACTGTCGAAGCGACAGCGTCGTAGTCGACTGTAGCAGGTTTACCCAAGTCAAACTTCAGCTCCGCACCGCCGCCTTTTTGGTAATACTCGATGACGACATCATACTTCTTACCTTTAACGGCATCAAGTTCATATATCTGCTCAGACTTCTTGCCGTCGCGCCACGAATCGAGCACAGTCTTTCCGTCAATCATAATGCGGTAGCCGTCATCGCCTTCGATACTAAGCGACACCGGACCCGACTTTTCCGGGACAAACTGACCTTCAAAACGAGCAGAGAAATTCAGCACCGGCACATCAGGAGCAAACGCCGTCTCGCCATTGTTGGTCAGATTGAGCGGTGTGGTAAACTGTCTGACGCGAATCGGCTTCCCTTTCATTTCGGGATTATTCCAGAATGTACCGCGCAATCCGGTCATTCCATCTGCCGACAGCTTGTCATACTCGCTTATCATGGCCTTTTCCGTAACATAGTCGCATCCTTTAACGTAAGTCACATCAGCATTGGGATATTTGTCGCGGATGCCCTGAAGCACAGTCACTGACGACTTCGGGAAACCGTTGTAATTGCCCCACATCATCAATGAATCGTCGGCGTTAGGGCCAAGCACTGCTATTTTACGTATTTTGTAGCGGTCGAGCGGAAGAGTATTGTTCCGGTTAGACAGAAGCACAATGCTCTTGCGGGCCATGTCCAATGCCTTAGCACGATGGGCACCGCAAGCTACAAGCGAATCGGGAAGATTCCACCATGGGGTCAGTTTATCGTCATACAGATTGCCAAGTTGGAATCTGGCACGAAGCAACCTAAATACAGATCGGTCGATGTCAGCCTCGGTTATCAGACCCGCCGCAAGGCTTTCGCGCAGTTTAGGAAATGCCCGGTCGCCACATTCGAGATCGTTGCCGGTAAGAAGCGCATCAGCGGCGGCATCGGCCGCTGACTTATGCGTACCGTGACCATGGGGTTCAGGATTATAGAAATCGCCGAGCGCTCCGCAGTCGGACAAGACTACGTCATCGAATCCCCATTGATCGCGAAGTATCTGTTTCAAAAGTTTTGAGCTGGAGCAACAAGGCTCGTCGTCATATCTGTTGTAAGCACACATGACCTCCTTGACATCTGCATCCTTCACGGCAACTTCAAATGCCGGCAGATATGTCTCCCATAGATCTTCAGGAGGGATGTCAGTAGCATTATAAGTGTGTCTGTTCCATTCCGGGCCACTGTGTACGGCAAAATGCTTGGCACAAGCATGAAGCTTGTCATACTTTCCGTCGCCCTCACCATAACCCTGGAGACCGCGTATGACAGCAAGCCCCATCATGCCGGTCAGGTGAGGATCCTCGCCGTAAGTCTCCTGGCCACGGCCCCAACGTGGATCACGGAATATGTTGATATTAGGAGTCCAATATGTCAGTCCGCGATATTGACCTCTGTTATTACCTCTGACCGACTGGTTATACTTGATTCTCGCTTCATCGGAAATCATGCTGAAACTCTCATACACACCTTTGTCGTCAAAAGTGGCGGCCAAAGCTATCGCCTGAGGAAATACTGTGGCCGTGCCTGAACGTCCCACACCGTGGAGAGCCTCATTCCACCAGTTATACTCCGGTATACCAAGCCTCTCGATAGCCGGCGAGCCGTTGGTCATCATACTGATCTTCTCGTCAAGAGTCAGGCGAGACAGAAGATCCTTAGCACGTTCGTCGGCAGACAGTGAACTGTCGAGATACGGCAACACCTGTCCGGAGACAGGTGTCACAATAACTATCGACGAAAGCACAATAAAACACTTAATTAATAAACTTTTAGCCATAGAAGTTCTGATTGGTTACTATACATTAAGTAGCGCACTTTCGATATTGCGTCATACAAAGATAACAAAATTATCCATTAATTCATTAAATGTCAACCATTTATTCGGAGGACATCAAAGAGTCTGCTCGACCATCCGTATGGTGCCGTCCTCATTGTAATAGAGTTTATCGGCACATATAGAACGAAGCCAGTCGTGACCGGACAACTTGCTGTTGTGGTAGAACGCAAACCACTGTCCTTTGAACTTAACGATCGAACCATGGTTGGTGTAGCTGTCCGTCGGATTCATATATACTCCCATGTGTGTCCATGGACCCAGAGGCGAATCGCTTATAGCATAACGCATACGGTTATCACCTTTCAGGCCGTCGTTCCAACCTTCGTCATGATTGTCGGAATATGACAGATAGTACTTGCCATTGTACTTATGTACCCATGTAGCTTCATGGAAGTCTATCAGGCCTTTCATCTCGCGCATCGGGCCGTCGAGTTCAGTCATATTGTCCTTCAGACGGCCGCCCATGCACTTGCCGCCACCACCATTGTATATATAAGCTTTACCGTCGTCGTCAACAAATACACATGGATCAATCAACGGTTCCATGCCCTCGATATATCCGAGTACCTCAAAGTTTGCGGCCGGTTCGTCGCTTACAGCCACACCGACTTTCCAACTGTCGTTCCAATCAGATTCGCTCGGATGCGGGAAATAAAAATAGTACTTGCCGTTCTTATAAGCACAATCAGGAGCCCACATGAAGCCACCTTCAGGACGCCCCCACTCCACCTGCGAAGAGTTCAGGATCTCACCGTGGTCCGTCCAATTAACCATATCGTCGGTAGAAAACACATGATAACGGTCCATCAAGTCGCATCCTCTCGGCGGATCAATGTCATGTGAAGCATACACATACAGACGACCGTCATCCCATACGTGTGCCGACGGGTCGGCCGTATACATGTGGGTTATAAACGGATTTTGTGCGATGACGTCAAAATTGGCAACAACCTCTTCCTGTGCCACATCCGACTTTGCGGAACTGCACGCTAAAAATAAACCTCCGGACAATAGCATTCCGGAATATAATGCAATCTTATTCATATCTATAATATTAATCATTGTAGTAAATAGTCTCACCAAGGCCATTCTCATTAAACGGCGTTATCGAAAACCGATAGTCACTGTCACGATTAAAGTAACGGGCTTCATACTTATTGTCGTAGACAACCATGGAGTGAGTCAACGCATCTTCGCCGATACCCCATCGGAGCACATATCCGTCGGCACCTTCGGATGGATCCCAGGAAAAACTCCAAGCACGGCGATCGTCACTGTCGCGGACAGCCTTAAATCCCTCAACGGCGGCAGGAACTACACCCCCGCCATTGCCAAAGACCCTCAGATCAAACAGAGAGAAACTGCCGTCGAGATTACCGTCGTTCACGACTCTCACGTAGCGGGTCTCCACCGGCGAATCCAGCACAAACAGCTCATGCGGCGAATCTATCGAATCATTGTCACTCCTGTCGGCAATAACCGACCACGACTCTCCATCGGACGATGTCTCTACATGATATCGGTATACTACCGGGCCATGGGGTGGACGTACATTGAAATTATGGTCGGCAAAATTGACCTGAACAGCATTAAGGCGCATAGGCTTGCCAAGATCTATAGCCAGCCACTCACCGGGATTGCCCGTAGTGCCGGCCCACCAAGTCTCGACCTTCTCATCATTTGCATTGGAAGGCGAATGGCCCGGCAGACTCGACGATGCACTCATCTTCTTGTTGTACGACAATAAATTCCATCCCAAATAAGGACTTTCAGTGCTGAAATCAACCTTCCCGCATGGAATCGCAAACGGGTAGTCGGACCACTCCGTCAAAGCGTATATACCCTTTTCAGGATCAAATACGACAGGGAACAGACCTAAACGTCTTTCAAACCAATGACGTGAAGCAATGGTCATCGATGCCACGTGCCAGAAATTTCCATATTTGTCACGGAAAGTATGTCCATGACCTGCTCCTCCAATAAAACCGCCGGGCTTGAATGACATCGGGTTATTCTCCATATATTCAAATGGACCCAAAGGCGAATCGCCTACATATATTCCGTCGCCGTATATGCGGTACTGCGTGCCCGGCGCGGCATAATGGAGATAATAGCGTCCATCATGCTTCAACATGCATGGTCCCTCATTCCAACCCTGCCGAGGCTCCTCGTTGTTGACACCCGGTACTTCCCATCCATATTTATCGACATTGTGACGAATCAGCTCAACCGGTTTCCCGATTTCACGGAATCCATCTTTAGGGTCAACCTCGACACCCATTATAGGTTCGACATCAGAACATCCCCAATATAAATAGACCCTACCGTCATCATCAAGGTAGAACGCCGGATCATGGCCCTTAATCGTAAGCTTAGAATCAATCTCAACCCAACTGTCACGCTGAGGAGTGGCGTTTTTGAAAATCCTTGGATTATCGGATCCGAGATAATAAAGCGTGTCGCCCAATGCAAGAATGGTCGGTGCATAATCCTCAATCGTCTCTATTGTGGCAGATGGGATATAATCCCAGTCCTTAAGATTCTCAGAACGCCAATAGCCGCCGGATTTGGAAGCAAACAAATAGTAAGCATCCTTAAACCACTCACATACCGGATCCGCCGCCTCGCGACGAACAGAGTCAGGCTCAGGCTGGAATCTATAATTAAGCGACATAGGATTGGCCACAATCAATGACGCATCACCGGTGCCAACACCCGCTATCTTAGAACGCCGGTTATGCACGGCGACGGCCACAACAGCCGCCACCAGCACAACCAGAACTGCAAAAACCTTAAACTTCAATTTAGATTCTATTAAATATGTCCAATATTTACTCTTACTCTCGAGCCGGGATCTCTGCCGACATAGGAATTTGCGCATTCAGCATCTTCCGGGCCATACCGGTCAGCCATAGATAGTAGTCAGTGGGCAGATCGTCGTCTATACCTTCGAAAGTAATGCCCATCTGACTCTGAAGCTGGCACCATCCATCGGTAGGAACCGGGTCGACGGCTGATTTCGCCATAAATACCGTATTAGTAGTGTTGGCTCCGAATCCGTTCATATTAGTATAGCGCACCTGCTCATTCTTAGGATTATAGACCACATAGTAGTCTTCATCTGGCTCATTGCTCGGCACCTTGCTCTTGTTCATCACCTTGTAGATGGCGGTACCTTCATCCATTTCATCAAACATAGCTATATAAAGCATCTCGCAGCCCTTGCTTATGGCTCCGTACATTTGATTCCAGAAGAAATTGCCGTGCTCTCGGCTACCTCTTGAATAGTAAGGATGCATATTCAGGTCGGAAGCACCGGGGAAACAGTGCGGAGCAAAGTTGACATTGACACCCTCCTGCAGGCTCGCGGTCTTACACCAGTCAAGATCCTTGCTTATCATGTTCGGGAATCCTCCTTCATTTCCTCCTGTAGCATACTCGACGCTGTTGCTGTAACGGCCTACATACCAAGGCATCACAACGTCGGCACTCTTAATCAACGCATGCAGGGCCTGAAGGTCGGGAGTATAAGTATCGCCACCGCCGGCACGCCAATAAGTGCTGACACCGAGCATTATGCTATAGCCCATCTTCTTCAGTTCATCCACAAGAGTCTGAATGTCGCCGTTTGTATAGTTGCGCTCAACCGGATTAAATCCAACACCCCAAAGGGCTATCATCGGCTTTCCGTTTTCATGCAGATAGTACTTCTGCTTTGACGCATAAGTGTCATAGATCCATCTTGCATCATTAAGCACCTTATCAAAACGTCCGGTGTTATAACCACCCAAATCATACATCACTGCGATAGCTCTCTGATACTGGTCGGAACCCTTCATGGCACTCGACAGCACTTTATTAAAATGGTCCTCGCCCTGAGGATTGTCGATAACCTCGCCGACAAAACGCTGCATAAACGCGCCGTCGATGCCGTAGTCCTTCATCCATTTGAAGTGCAGGAGAACGGACGATTCATCGTAAGCACTGTAGACCTGAGCCGTAGAACCGTCGGGGAACACAAAGTCCGTGTCATACTTCTTGGTATACTCCGTCATGTCGGGCCAAAGATCGATCGAATTGCGGAGCACCCCGGGCTTAAACATCTCGCTTTCGCGATAGTGGTACCATACTGTGTTGGGAGCATCGTTGTGGGAACAACCGTCGCCCGGAGCTCCGAACCACCCCTGATAACCTGCCATGACAAGTCCGCGATATGAATCATAAGGTTCGCCGTCGACGTGCGGCGTAAAAGCTATCTCATTGAATGTCTCGTCATCGGGAGTCGACGGATCGTCAGGATTCTCGATTTCATCCAAGGCCGGCGGGATGAAATCCTTATCGTCGTCACTGCATCCGGTGAACATTGCGCCGATTGCCATAGCACAACCCAGCGTAAGAATATATTTAAGTTTAAACATAAATGTCGAATTAAAAAACCGGAGGAGGTGAACCACATCCTCCGGTCAAAACATGATTATAAAATTATTATTAAATCAGAAGCAAACGATTAAAGCGGAATGTCGATAGTCTTGATTTCCGAATAGTTGTAATTATGGAATTCATCATCGACGTATGCGCCCATTCGTACAAAGTAGAAATAGCCCTTCTTGACTGGAAGCCGGAATTCGTATGGCATAGAGTTTCCATCTTCAGCCTTAGGGATTCTGGCCCAGCTTGAATTCATGTCAGCCTTGTACTCATCGTAGTTTGCATATTCGCCGATACAGCTGTTGGCACCGCAGAACTGATTCAAGCTCAGGAACGGGCGCACGCTTCTGATATTGGGCAGACCCTCAGTGATAGGAGCATTCAGACGGCAGGAGACGATCAACTCGTTGGCCTCGGCATCATACTCCATATTGAAGTCGATGATGTGCAGATAAGGAGTCACTTCGATGATGTCCTTCTCAGTCTTGCGGCCGATGGGCACACGATGCTTCTCTACCGGCCACCAAGCCCCACGGGGCTGCACGTCATACGTGCCGTTGAAGAGTTTCGAGTTGTTGAAAGTGCCGTCCTGCTTCACAGGTATGTCCTGAGGAGAAGGATTAAGACTGTAGCTCATCTCCCACAGACGCACTTTGCACTCACCCTGGCTCGCCAGAACCGGCTCGCCGGTAGTACGGTCAATTATCGTACCGTGATAACGCGCCTCGGGTTCGTCAAAGTTGTCAACATCCATGCAGGAAGTCGAGCAAAGAGCCATTGAGCTTACAAGAATGGTATATAAAATCTTTTTCATTTTGATATCCTTTATCATATTAATAACCGTCATTGCGGATAAGATTAGGATTCTTGCTTATCTCGCCACCAGGTATTTGTTCGTAATAGTTTCTCTTTTCAAATGTCACCTTACGTCCCTGACCGTCGACTTCGTTAAGGAATATCCATTTGCCTTCGTCAAGCACGTAATATGCAGAGAGAGTATGGCTGAATTTTCCGTCAAGGAACATCTGGTCTGCCACACGCCAACGGCGGAGGTCAAAGACACGATGGTTCTCGAACGCAAGTTCACGTGCACGCTCATCGCGTATGAACTGCAGATTCTCGTCGACTTTGAATCCATATATCGGAGTACCTATATCCTCCGGAGTAGCCTTGTAGGTATAAGGCTTGGCACCTGCACGGTCACGAAGCTCATTGACATGGTCTATAGCCTCCTCCATCAGAGATGAATTCGAGGTCATCTCACCGAGTTCGTAAGCGGCCTCGGCCCAATTGCAGAGAATCTCACCATAGCGGAACACCTTGAAAGATGTCTTACAATACATAAGATCCTGACGTCCGACCTTGTCCGAAGTGCTCACATATTTACGGATGAAAGCACCGGTGTAGCCATAACCTTCGTCGCCACGACCGTCGGCCATTCCGTAAGGTCCGTTGATTTTCACATTCGTATATCCCGAAACGTCCTGATATGTACTCGGTTGCTGTGCGCGTACACGGTATGCGTCGGTATAGTCGCTGACACTCCTCACTGACTCGGCAGTACCGTCGGCCGCAGTACCGGGATACGAGATATAGACACCCGCCTGCTGGTCGAGGACTTCGCCCGACAAAGGCTCAGTCATGCCGGAGAAGAAGAATGTGGCGCGTGCACGCGGTTCAAGCTGATCGGTGTTCCAGAAATCCTCCATATTATCGAATCTGACAGGCTTGCCGTCCTCGTCGATAATGGCGGGATGATCGTAGAGCGACATCAGTTCCCATGTAGGCTGTATGGCGCATCCGACGGCCGACGACAATCCATTGCCCAAAGGCAAGGTCATCACGTCCCAGCAATGGAACAGCGATGTGTCCCAGATAGCGTCTGAGCGGTCGGTGTACTGCTTGACGAAAATATCCTCTTCAGCGCAGTCCTGAGTGAACACCTCCACAAAAGCGGCTTCCTTGTCGCCACCGGTATGGAGTGCGAAACCGGACTCTTTAAGGAACTTACAAGCATCGTAGGCATACTGGTAGAACTCCTCAGCCTTCGACACCGGCATACCCATCAGACCGGTCGATGTAGCTTCGCCGGAAGTGATTATGTAGCCGCTGTACTTCGCGATCGAACCAGCATAGAGCATAGCCCTCGACATCAACGCGGCCGCGGCATAGCGGTTGGCGCGACCATGGCTCTTGGTGGTACGTCCGTTCTCCATAGCGAACTTCAGATCATCGTAGATGAACTTCCAGCAGTCATATTCGGTGTTTCGCTTCACACGCAACTCCTCGATCGGAGCGGTAGGATCCTGCACCTTATCCACGATGGGCACACCACCATAGCGCTTAACCATACCGAAATAATAGAGCGCACGCAGGAAACGTCCTTCAGCCTCATATTCGAGCACTTCCTGCTCGGTAAAGTTGGATGCATACTCAGGAAGCTTCTCAAGGAAGTTGTTGATGTCATGGATACGACCGTAAGGCCAGTAGCCCCAACCATCGCCGTAGGACGTCGCACGGCCTACGGCTTCCTGTGCACAGGAAGCCGGGCTTGATTTCTGAGGCTGCCACCTGTTACCGCCGTGCCATCCACCGTTGTCGTCAACGGCATAGCCCTTCTGGTCGCCGTTCTGACCATAGTTGAAGTCCTCGATAGGAGCATCCTGATACATCAGCGCAAGATATTTCTTAATACCTTCTTCCGACTTGAGGAGCGTGTTTTCGCCAAGGATACCTTTCGGCTCCAGATCCATGTCGACGCATGATGTAGTCATCAGGCCGAACGCGGCTGCCACACATATATATTTATAAATGGTATTCATATAGTTTGATTCCTTTCTTTAGAATTTCAGAGTAGCACCGACATTGTATGTACGGTTTATAGGATAGTTATAGAAAGCGATACCACCGGTACTTGCACCGCCAGAAGAACCCGGACGTTCCGGATCCATATTCTTCATACCCGTGATGGTCCAAAGGTTGTAGGCGTTGAAGTAAATGCGGAGATCTTTTACACCTGCAGGCTTAAGCCATTTCTGCGGCAATGTATAGCCGACTTCGAGAGTCTTCAGACGCAGATACGAAGCATTGTGAATGCCGGTAGTTCCGGTGTTGAAGCTATGTCCTGTAGCCGGGTATTCGCCCTTTACCCACTGAGTGTGGGGGTTCCACGGATCGTCGGTTATATTGGCTGTGTGCCAACGGTCGGTGTAGTATGACAGCGACGCTCCGCCGTTGAACGGACCTACCTCGGTAAACACCTCGTCATAGGCACTGTAGACTCCGGCCACACCTTGCCATGTAGTGGCGAGGTCTATGCCCTTCCAAGCGGCACCGATGGTGAATCCATAGTTGAACACGGGGAGATTATATGTAGCCACCGGATGGCTGTCGTTGCCGTCGATCACACCGTCGCCGTTCCAGTCTTTGTAATAATAGTCGCCGGGGAGAGTCTGCTGGCCTACGTCGCCGAGAGTACCGTGATAGCGGATGTCATTATAATTGCCGTAACGTCCACCCTCTTCGTATGACCACCAAATATCCTTGTTACGTCCAGAGACGTTTCCACGGCGCCAGTACTCCATAGAATTGGATGCTGCACCGTCAAGGTAGTGGTCCCAACGGTTCTTGGTGGCGGAGATCTGACCTGTCACCCAATAGTGTACACCTGCCACGGTATTGCGGTGGCTAAGGCTGATTTCATAGCCGAAAGTCATGTCTGAGTTTATATTCTCCTGAGGCATGCTGACACCTACAGTTCCGGGGATGACGGCGGCGCTTGTAGCGAACAGACCGTCGCGCTTACGCTTGAACACTTCGACCGTACCGGACAGCATCGATCCCCAAAGGTCGAAGTCGATACCGGCATTATAAGTCTCGGCTGTGTACCATGTCAAGTTCGGATTAGGAACACCTGTCGGCGATACGCCTCCAATAAGAGTGCCGTCATATATCCAACCGAGCTTGCGCTGATTCAGCGAATAGCCGACTACAGTGGGAGGATAAGTGCCACAACCGCTGTCATCACCCATCTTACCGTAAGAAGCACGGATCTTAAGGTTGGTCAATACCGGCGAGAACAGATTCATAAACGACTCTTCGCTGATACGCCATCCGGCAGATACGGCAGGGAAGAATCCCCAGCGGGAGCTCTTCGGGAAGCTTGACGAGCAGTCCTCACGGAAAGAGAAGTCAACCATATATTTACCACGGAAGTCATAGCTCAGACGGCCTACTACCGCACGGCGCGACTTGTCCCAAATGCTTGGCGAACCGGTCTCCTGACCATCTGTCTCACCATATATCAGATATTCACCGTCGAGGAGCATGTTACGCTTTGCATAGAAGCTGTCGTAATTGTTATACTGTTCTTCGTACAACGCCATGGCAGTCACCGAATGGTCGCCGAAACGATGGTTGTAGTTCAGCGAAAGCTGCATCACGGTTCCGTAGGAAGGATAGTTGGTACGCTGCAGGAATGAGTCGGGGTTACGGTCGAAAGTCACCAAAGTTCCGTCGGCATTTTTACGGTAGAGCTGATAGCCGCGTTTGTAGCGGGTGTCGTTTGTAGCATAATAGTCGTAGCTATAGAAAGCCTTGGCATTCAATCCTTTTACCCAAGGTATATCATACTGGAGAGTAAGTGCGCCGTTGAAGTTATAGTGGCGTTCCTTGTTATAACCGGTAAATGCGGCATTTGTAGTGGCCACGGGATTTTCGGTATTCGAGCCAAGCTCGGCATCGTAGGCAGGCAGATTGTGGTCGCCGTCGACCCATGCCTCGGCCGTGGTCGGGTATGTCCATGCCATCTTATAGACGGTCCACATATCGGTAGCGGGCTGGTTCTTTTCGTCCATATAGCCGCTGAGCTGTACAATAGCCTTAAGATTCTTGGTGATCTGCGCGTCGACATTGCTACGGAAGTTCCAACGGTTATAGTTGAGCGAACCGCTCTTGTATGCGCCCTCCTGCTTCATATAGCCGAGGTTGAAGAAGTACTGGATACGGTCGGAACCGCCGTTCAAAGTAACATTGTACTGCTCCTGCGGAACATTGCTCTTGAACAGTTCGTCAGACCAGTTGGTGCTCTTCTTTCTACCAGAGCTATACTCCAGCATCTGCTCCCAGGTATATCTCGGATCGGCCTTCACAAAATAGTTTCCTCCGAAATTGTTGTTGAGATGCTTCTCGTTCATAAGAAGCATGTGGGTGGCAGCGTCAGCTGTCTCAGGAGTGTAGAGGAAGTTCTGCCAACCGTAGTTGAAAGAGAAAGTGATGTCGAACTTACCTTGCTGGCTCGATCCATGCTTGGTGGTCACGAGCAAAACGCCGTTGGCGGCACGCACACCATAGATAGAAGCCGAAGCATCCTTCAGAACCGACACCGACTCGATTTCGCTCGGGTCCATGCGCGAGAAGTAGCCTTTGTCGCGTGGAATACCGTCGACCACGAAGAGGGGTTCACCCATACCGCGGATGTCGATGGCATTGTCAAACTCACCGGGCTGGGCACTGCGCTGTGAGATGCGCACACCGGGAATCTTACCCGAAAGCATATTGACTACGTTCTCATTCTTGGTAACGGAGATCTCTTTGTTGGAAATCTGGGAAACGGCACCGGTCAATGTAGCTTTACGCTGAGTACCGTAACCAACGACTACGACTTCGTCAAGGTCCTGGCTGTCGCTTTCCATCTGAACTGTAATGTCTGTCTTTGCGGCCGACACCGATACGGGCTTAAACCCGATATAATTAATGGTTATGGTGGCGTTAGGAGCCGCCTCAATTGCAAACTTACCATCAACGTCAGTGGCTACCGCATTTGTAGTGCCTTTGACCTTGACAGTCGCTCCAATCACGGGCTCACTGTCGGGATCGAGGACCGTACCTCTGACAAGGCGCGTCTGCGCCTGCACCGACAGTACCGTCAGGAAGCATATAAGCGCCGTCACCGAAATCTTCCATATCCGGGAGACACTTAGTTTTTGTATGTAATTATGATAATTCATTATTTAGATTTTCTTATTGGTAAAAAATCTTCTTGGAAATTTGGCTTAATCCGGAGCGGATACCGCAGTATTCTGTCACCGCTCCGGAAAGAGCTATGAAAGGAGTTTAGTGATTACTTTTTGTCGCTCGCAGGCATTGTAGCGCCTTCCGGAGACACTCGGCGGTTGAAGAAGAGCATACCCATCTGGTCACCACCGTCGGTAGAGATGTCCTTAACACCATAAAGATATTCATAACCGCAACCGATAGCCAAGCGGAATCCCCATCCGGTATAACTGTCGGGAGTGATCAGTTCACCCGTCTTCTCATCAAGCTTAAGTCCGAGATAAAGTGCCGTTGCAGGATAGAAGTCTTCAAATGCGGAGTTGCAGAAATTATATGCAGTGCCCATCCACATATCGTTGCCATTGACATAATCGCCGTAGCCTTCGCCACCGTCTTTCCATTCCTTACCGTTCTCGTCGGTATATGGAGCCATGTTTTCGGGCAGACGGATCGACAGACCGCGATAGAACCATACGATACCGCGGCAGAGATCCTCCGGAGCATATTTCTGTCCGAGCGCGTCAAGGATAAGTTTGGTACCGTTGCAGAACAGCACGGGATCACCGTTGGCATCATTGATCGAAAGATTCGGCCATGCCTGGAAGAATTGATCTGAATCACCATGACGGATAGTGATGTCGGTCTCATAGTTGGCAAAAGCCTTCTGAATGTCGATACGCTGTGCACCGAGAGCAAGAGCTTTCTCACGTCCACCCCACTCGGCCTCAAACACCACGGGGTTAACTCCGAAGTTGATGGCGGCGATCTTGTCGTCAATCTTCACGTAGGTCTTGGCAACCACAGTCTCGCCACGCTTAACGTTAACAAGGAATCCGGTGTCGCCGAAGTTTGTTCCCGGACGTGAAGCGAACTTGAACTTTCCGTCGGCGCTCAAAGAAGCCGCAAGGATAGCACGCTTTGCGGCATCGGCAGCATCGCCCACCTGCTTTCCGGCAGAAGCGATTTCGAAATAGTCGCCGTCCTTAAGGCCGGAGAATGCAGTGGCAAAGTCGTAACCGGCACCGAATTCAGCACCGTCGACAGTAAATGTATAAGCCTTTGTATCGGCATCCTGCGTAGCACCGGCAGCTGTCACGGTAATAGCGGGGTCGATCTCCTCGCTATTGAAAGAGAACTCGGAAGCGACGTCGATAGTGAAATAGTTGGATCCAATGACTGCACCCTTATAATTCATCTGGATTGATGCGGCATGCTTCGTGCCGGCCAGATCGCCGTTGATACAGATTACTGTCAAATTTACAAATCCGTCAACCAATTCGGCGTTAGACACCTTGAAGTCCTCCTCGCCCATGGCGCGTGATTTCAGTTCATGCGATTCGGCCACTGTAAAGACAGCTCCGTCGATGTCGTTAAGAGCGGGACGGGCAAGGAACTTAACCACAGCACCTTGAGTGTCGCTTATACGTACTTCACCGTCGAGATATTCCGGACTATATATTAATGAATTCACAGCAGATCCGAGAGGAAGCTTGTATTCAGTGTCGCCGACTTTAATTATAGCTTCAGTGTCGGTAAGCGTCACGCTGACATTGGCACCGCCACCAGTGCCCGGCTTAATAGTAAGCACCTGACCGTCGCTCAATGTAAGCACATAAGTCCCTTCATTTTCCTGAACGTTTGTTATGCTCGCTCCTACAGTAAGGGCTTTGTTGATCTGAGTCTGTAGATCAGCCAAAGCAGTTTCGAGCACTGAGATTCGGGTGTCATAGTTGTCATCATCATCGCAAGACGTAAACGCACCCGCTGAAACGGCAAGAACGGCTCCGCAAAGGAGCATGTTTTTGAATCTTTTATTCATGTGAATAATGTTTAGTTAGGGAGTGGTACAGATAGTGGTTAACTTCAACTGTCGTCCTCCATTGTTATTAAATAAGGTTATTTTCCGCAAAGTAAGCGTGTCCAGATTAAAAAAAACATTAAAAAGAGGTTATTTTTAGGCTCGGAAACGTGAAAAAATCGGGGTCCGGAGCAGTTTTAACAATTAAAGTTCCCGACCCCATTAAATTAATCTTAAATTTTCTGCTTTACGTATAATCGCAAAAACGAAACGTACAACTTTCTAAAACGAAACGTACAATTTTCA
>CANOLV010000019.1 GCA_947567425.1 uncultured Porphyromonadaceae bacterium
ATAATGATGCTACGATTGTGGCGAGCATCAAAGACAAAAGTTTTTTCATTTGAAACTATTTACATCATTCCGATTATCAGTTCAGGATGTTCAAATCTGAGGTTGGCAATTTCTTGTTGATTGATTAGTCTTGTTGTCCGAATCATCATAACAATCTCAACTTTAACTAAGTTACTATAGAAAATCAAGTATCCGGTGTAATTTTTACACAAATATTTGAGGGTTTCGGATTTTAATGTTAACTTCGTGGTGTAATTATCACGCAAGAGAAAATTAACATGGACGAAAACAGATATTGCTACCGCTACCCCCACCCTTCTGTCACTACCGACTGCGTTATTTTCGGTTTTGACGGGGAACGGATTAATGTGCTTCTCGTAAAGAGGGGCGGCGAACCATACGCCGGATGGTGGGCGTTTCCCGGTGGTTTCGTAAAGATTGACGAGAGTGCTGAAGAAGGTGCTCTGCGTGAATTGCAAGAAGAGACATCACTGTCGGCTGCATACGTTGAGCAGTTCCACACATACTCCAATCCTGAACGCGACCCACGTGAACGGGTAATTACGATTGCCTACTATGCTCTTGTCAAAATCAGCGAGGTCAAAGGTGGTGATGATGCAAAAGAGGCCAAGTGGTTTGCTCTTGATGAGATTCCTCACCTCGCGTTTGACCACGATGTCATACTACGCGATGCTATGACACGCTTGCGCGAAAGAATCCACTTTCATCCCATTGGATATGAACTATTGCCGGATAAATTTACTCTAAAACAGTTGCAGTCGCTTTACGAGGCAGTGCTTGGCATAAACTTTGACCGTCGCAACTTCACCAAAAAGATGTTGCACCTCGACATCCTCACGCAATTGGATGAAACCATCTGGCCAACACCAAAACGCGAAGCTAATCTCTACAGTTTTAATCTTGACAAATATAACGAGCTTAAACGCCGTGGATTCCGTCTCGAATTCTAACCCCCAAAAATAAAATGCCATGTTAGGAGCAATTATCGGCGACATTGTCGGAAGTCGCTATGAATTTAATCCGACCAACGATTACAATTTTGAAATGTTTGCCGAAGGATGCGATTTCACCGACGACACTGTTTGTACCATTGCTGTTGCCGACGCTCTGCTGAAAGGACGCGACTACGGCGAAAGCATACATGAATGGTGTCGTAAATATCCTGATCCCAAGGGTGGCTACGGAAGTCGTTTCCGCCATTGGGTGATGAGTGATAACCCCAAGCCATACGGAAGTTTCGGCAATGGCAGCGCTATGAGAGTAAGTCCTATCGGCTGGTGGTATGACAATCCAAAGGATTTAATAGAACAGGCTCGGAAGAGTGCCGAATGTACGCATAACCACAAATATGGCATCGACGGTGCAATAGCCGTAGTCACCGCAATTGCCGACTGCCGGGAATTAGGCAGAAATAAGGATGTGAAGAATCTGACACCTAAGCATATTCTTGAATGGGGCCTTTCTCGCGCTGTATATCAGTATACTCGATACACCGACGAGTTTCACATTGATCTCGAAGCTCATCGTAATAAATTCGACGAGACCTGTCAAGGCACAGTTCCGGTGGCATTATGGATCGTGATGCACAGCAACGGGTTTGAGGATGCACTCCGCCGGGCTGTGAGTCTCGGAGCAGACGCCGACACACTGGGCGCCATTGTCGGCAGCATTGCAGAGGCCCTTTGGGGCATACCCGAAAGGATGAAGGAAAAAGCGATGTCATACCTGCCTAAAGAAATGCTCTCAATCGTCAATAAATTTCACAGCAAGCTAATCGGCCCATCAATATCATCTACGAACTTATCGACCAAGTAATTTGCAAAATAAAATGATTGACGAATCACTCCAAAACTATATCGAGACCAGTGTTTTGCCACTGTATGACAGTTTTGATGCGACGCATCAGCGCGATCATGCCGATATGGTGATTGAGCAGAGCATGGCAATTGCGTCAGACCTCGATGTCGATACAAACATGGTATATGCTATAGCGGATATGCAAAAGGCGGCTACCTGAGGCTATGGTTTGAGAATAGCCCCAATGTGGCGCGTCTCAACGCCTTGCGAGAAATTATAAAAGACGAACAACTTCTCCGTAAGAAGTTCGACTCTATATATGAGACTTTGACCAATCAAAAAAGAAATGATCATGGATATTGAGCAAATTCGGAATTACTGCCTTTCAAGGCCATACACAACTGAGGATATGCCATTTGGACCGGAATATGTAGTATTTCGGATTGGCGGCAAAATTTTCTGTTGTTTTGCTCTCGTATTGGGCAATGTCGTTCAGTTGAAATGGAATCCTGATGAATTTGATGAGGTCATTGACAAATATTCCTATGTTCGTCAAGCATGGCACTGGCACAAACGTCACATGATTCAGTTTGACCTTGACGATACTCCAATCCCGGATTCTGTTATTAAGGATCTGATAGACCATGCTTATTTATATGTGAGAGGCCGGTTGCCCAAGAAAATTCAAGCACAATGGAGTTGAAAGATATGTCGCTGGAGGAGCTGTGGAAATTATTCCCCATAATTCTGTCTCCTCACAATCCCGAATGGAAGATATGGGCTGATAATGAGATACAACCATTATCAGAACTGCTCTCAGAATATAATCCCATTATAAATCATATCGGAAGTACTGCGATTCCGGGTATCATGGCAAAGCCGATAGTGGATATTCTTGTTGAAATACCCGATGACTGTGACTGGCGCGAGGTAAAAAATATTTTAGAAGAGTCGGGCTATATCTGCATGAGCGAGTCAGTGCAGAGAATGAGTTTCAACAAGGGCTATACTCCAGCGGGATATGCCGATAAGGTGTTTCATATCCACATTCATGCCATCGGAGATAATGATGAGATTCGTTTTCGTGACTGTCTGAGGCGGAATCCAGCTGTTGCCAGGGAATACGAAACCTTGAAATTGAGTCTTCTGCCAAAGTACAGAAACAACCGCGACGGCTATACCGAAGCCAAAACAGACTTCATAAACAGAGTCATAACATCAGCCAAACGAAATGACAAAGATTGAACGGGAACAGAAGATTATAGCACAGATGATTCGGACATAATCAGTCATTACCGCACAGCATGTTCCGATACTTTCGATATAGTATATGCTGGGTGTTGCCTGGACGGTCAGGGAACATTCTTGATGGAGCTTCATCCAAAGCCACCCATGATACGCCGTCAACTTCCGAAGATGTGGAGAAGTCTGCCTTTTTTACAATGCCGATATAGGCATGCATAAGTTGTTCCCGCTTGTCAAACCAATGTGTCCCTTCATATATCAGATTATCGATCTTAAGTCCAAGTTCCTCCTTGACCTCACGGACTGCGGCTTCCTCTGCATTTTCGCCAGGTGTAATATATCCGGCAACAAATGTCTCATATCGGTCAGATATGTAGGACTGCTTAAGTAGCGCTATTTCATGCTCCTCGTTCACTACCATGACAATCACACAACTTGAAAAAGAATCAAACCAATATCGCTTGCAATTATCACAATATGGCACAAGGCCGTCGTCGCCGGCCTGCCGTCCGTTGAGTTTAGCTCCACATTCAGGGCAAAATTTGTATTTCATAACCAAAATTCCAACTAATGGGGATTATAATTTTCGGATTATTTTAGCAGGGTTTCCCACCGCGACTGAATCTGATTCAATATCCTTGGTCACAACACTTCCGGCTCCGATGACACAACGGTCGCCGATTGTCACACCCGGACAGATTATGGAACCGCCTCCGATCCAGCAGTCTTCGCCGATAGTCACGGGATAGGCATACTCCTTGCTCTCCCTACGCGCCATGTAGTCTAGCGGATGATGAGGAGTATAAATCTTTACATCGGGGCCTATCAACGTATGTGCTCCGATGGTAATAAACGCACCATCAAGAAATGTGCAGTTGGCATTTATGAATACATGTTCTCCAAGCCGTATGCCATGGCCGTGGTCGCAATGGAATGGCGGACAGATTATCGATGTCGACGGCAAATCCGGGACAAGTTGTTCCAACAGTTCCCTATATCCTTCGTCGTATGTGCTCATGCCTCTCAATCCGGCAAGAATCCTTTTGGCATGAATGAAACTTGCCTGCAATTCGGGCGCAGACATATCGGCCAATTCTCCGCTACGCATTTTATCCAATTCATCCATAGTAGTCATCATCAGTCTGATTAAATCTGCGAATTTACTAATTTCCGAATAATATCTTTTAACTTTTTACTAACTTTGCGCAATCATCACCGAAAACAGCAACTAAAAATGAGAAATAACGTATTCAGTCTTTTGACCGCATTGATCTGCACTATAGCCATATCATGCACGACAAGCAACAGTACTTCATCTTTACAGCAAAAACTCTCTGATTACGTTGACGATAAAGATGCCACAATAGGAATAGCGGTGATTGTTGACGGAAAAGACACTGTGGCGGTTAACGGAAACCGCCCCTTCCCGATGCTGAGCGTTTATAAACTACCCATAGTTTTGGCCTACGGAGATTATATCAAAGCAAGCGACAAGCTTATTCCAGACCAAATCACACTAACACATGAAGATCTAAAACCGGACACATACAGTCCTATGCGCGACCGATATGCAGGACAAGACTCCATAACAGTCGACATAAGCGAGATTATAGCTTATGCACTTCAACAGAGCGACAATAACGCTTCCGATATAATCCTTAAACTTATGGGAGGTGTCAACACTGCCAATAATACCGTAAAACGACTTGGAGCTGACAATATACATATCGTCTCCACAGAAGCAGAAATGCATGAGTCGCCGGAACTTTGCTACCTGAACAGCTCTACCCCAATCGCGATGGCTCGAATGATTGATAGGTTCGACTATGAATTTGACGACCGCTTCTCCCGTTATATAAAGCAACTTATGGAGACATGCGACACCGGCAAAAACCGTCTTGCAGCCTCGCTTTCAGGTAAAGATACCGCCATAGGCCACAAAACCGGAACCGGGTTCACCTTACCTGACGGACGACTTATGGCTGTCAATGATGCAGGATATGTACATCTGCTCAATGGACACAGATATTCGATAGCCGTATTTATTGAAAATTCCGGATACGACATGGATCAAACCGAAAAGCTTATCGCCGATATCTCCGCCATCGTATATGCTCAACTGCAGAATGACAGCAATACTTGACTTTAATATACCTTAGTGTGGGGGGAATTATTCTGGAGATTGCCAAAACCAGTCGTCATCAGTTGTGATAATGGAGGTGGCAGTATAATTGCTTTTCTGCGGGGTCAATGCCACGAATTGCCCTTGGGGGTGGTCGGCCCGTCCTTCAGGGTTTGCCTGATTGAGCATGTTGCATGACATGATGTACAGATTCTTGGCCATGTAGGTCTCAAGGTAGTATTCCTTTGTCTGCATGGTCTGATGGTTCCAATTGGCATCTGGATTCAACACAAGCGGCAAGTCGTGCTTTAAACGGTAACGCACCTCTCCAGGGTGCAGAAGCAGGCCGTTGTCATCGGTTACATACGCGGCAAATGACGGATCGACCCAAATCCATTTGCCGAGTGACCGGCTCCATGCCATACATATTACGTGGCAGTCGCCATCGGTATCCCAGGCTTTTGACTGGCATGTGAGATAGCGTGCCGGTATACCCTCGGCAAGCAACGCTTCGGTGAGGGCGATGGCAAGTACCCGGCAGTTATATCCGCAACTGTCGCGTAGGGCGGAGTCATAGATGTTACGCAGGTTCATTTCACCCCTGGGATATCCGTTGCTTCCGTTGTGGGGTATGTTGTCGTGTACCCAGTAGAGTAGGTTTTTTATTTGGCTCACATCGTCGCCGGTACCGGCTATACTGTCAAGATTGAATCTCTCACGTGTGAGTGTGAGCAGTGCGTTGTCGGAAGTGGCATATTCGAAACGTTCGCTTCTCGACGGGTCGGGCGCATATGAAGGTGAGAGCCTTAATTTTTCAAGCGGTGTTCTTGTCTCGTCATCGAAGTCGATATAGCTTGACAAGGCAGCTTTCAGCGTCACAGCCTTAGCGCTTCCGGCATGCTCCAATGCCGTCAGTAGTATTCTCCCACTGCTGCAAACTGGGGTTACCAGACCGTGATCTGTGTTTAGCACCTGTTCCTGCCATTCTGCCAACCGTTCCATGGCGAAGAGCTGATTCACATCGGCCATCGATGTTTCTATGAGGCTATTGTCCGATGCTTTTAGAACTGTAGCGTGGCATGTGAATTTCTTTAGAGGCACATTGCAATTCTCTGGAAGTCCAGTGTTGATGATACCCACCACACTGTTGAAAACAACGGTTTCAAGCAGCGGACAATCGGAAGCGAATCTATTTGTGCCACCGACGAATGATACCGGACCGTTGAAAACAATTTTGCGCAGACTGGGGCAGTCAGCCACAAATTCGCAGTCGATGTGACCCACGAATCCATTGATTTCAATCTCTTCGAGGTGAGACATATTGCGGAATGCGTACCTCGGTATGTAATCTATATTGCCTAAGGTCACTTTTCGCAAATTCGGGAAATCTCCATATTCTCCGAGTCTCACAAACACTCCCATGTCGGGAAATGTCAGTTCCTCCGCTTCGCTGTCTACTGTAAATCCATCGGGAAAGAGAGGATAGCCATTGCGAATAGGATTATTGAAATACCCCGGATCGAACAGTTCTATTATTTTGGCATCTGCTACCACACAGCAGAGAAATATTGCGGTCAGAGAGAAAATCAGTTTTTTCATTGGCTAAGGATGCTGTTAGAGTTTATTCCTCAAATATAGGAAAATTTAAACAAAATCACTATCAACCAAACTTTTTTTTAATTAATCAACAATTAAGCAGACCTATTGCAGAAGTCAACCCAAGCATAAGTCTTCAGTTTGAAACAATCTTCGCAGAGACAGGCCACTTCCCTACTCTTTCTATTAGCGGATAATGCTTAAACCGTCCAACTTTTGTGGTCACTTCATTATGTCGAGGATTATTGAACGATTATTAATTTTTTTCTAATTGACAAGTAATTTTACAGCCATTGTTCTTGTCTGTCAGTATCATTTTAATTCTTTTCACAGGTTGAGATCTGGAAGATGATGATGCTATGCTCTTTTCCCAACCGAAATCAAAAATGTGGTCAAACATTGTCATATACTCTCCATCGCCTCCCATTGTGTATTCATAAAGAGCGAACTCTTCATCGCTTTTATGATGCAACGAAAATTCCATTGTGAATATGTTTGTATCACTGCGGGAGATATTGAAAATACCTTCTCCGACAGTCATAGGTCGGAAAGTATTGTTCTGATACCAAATCACCTTTACAGGCTTGGTATTGTCTTCATTGCGTATAAATCTTATCTCCCTCCCAACATCAAAGAACTCATTGGTATTAGTTCCATCAACTTCATTAACTCTGAAAGACAAATAGAAATCTTCAACTGTAAAATGGAGAGTGACAGTGGCTTCTGCCTTTACGTCTTTGATTGTCAGATAAGACTCTCCGGCTTTAGCAGGTTGTATGTAAAGGCTGTGGTTAGGAGCCTCCATTTCAATTCCGAATTTACCAAGTACTTCAGGATTGCTCGCAGTAAGCTCATAAACCCCACCACCACCGGTAAAATAGATTACTGCACCTTTCCCTAACATTACGGTGTAGTCTCTTTTTTCAAAGTGGATAGGAGTAATTGCATCCGGTTCATCATTATCACTACATGCTGTTACGAATAAACAGGTAAGGAGCATTACCACATTGAATATCTTGTTCATAGATTTACAATATTATTTTAGTCAATTGATTTGTTGTTATTTTAAGATTGCAGACGATCCGGCTCCGACACCACCGACTTCATTACCTCGTTTTACCTTCTTGCCATAGCCGAACGTATATGTAACCGACAGCTGAAAACGCATGTGTTGTGCAGTACCAAACTCCCGTCGGTCAAATCGATAGTATTGGCTTGTCAATGTCTGATGATTGGTCTCCCAGCTTGAACGCAGGAAATTATATGCAGTGGCTGTAGCACGCCATGCCCCCTTCCCATATCCCAACTGAATTTGGTAACGTGATGGGGTACGCTCCTTGATTCCAGACTCTTGGTCAGGATAAGTGCTCGGAGTCATATACCATCCGAATAGATAGAAATCTCCGAAATACCATGTCAACTGCGCGGTGCAGGTAAGTTCGTTGTGCGTCATTGCATATTCTCCGGTGGTGCTTCTGAACCACATTTCAGGCCGAACTTTTACAATAAGTTTTCCGCCCAAGAACTTCGCCGTGCCGTTCAAGCCGATTGCACCACTGCGATAAGAGCCATTATTGACGTATTGACGCAACATCACTCCATCTGGGGCCGTGGGTGTATAGCGGGTGACCACACGATTGTTGGCTGTATATAAACGTCCGTCAGCTTCAAGTTGCCACTTGTTGTCGGGCATCCATGTATATGATACATTAAGACCGTTTTCCCAATAATTATTAAGCCCGGGCGTGCCTGCATACCACATCAACTCGTCCTGTTGAAGCATATTCGGGCTTTTCTGATATGTGTCCGGTACAGTTTTACCAAAGCTATATGTTGTCTCAATCTGATGATGTGGATCGGGCGAATATGTGGCATAGACATTGCCCATAGGATAATTGTCCTCGATTTTTGTTCCTGTCAAATCCGTATTAGCATAAGTCCAACCGAAAAGCGTGCCCGCCGACCAATTTTCCTCATTATGACTGTAACGTAAACCGGCCCAATATCCCCAGACATCATAGTTCTGAGTCGAAGGAGAATTGCCGAAATAGTCAATCGTAGATTTTGAATATTCTCCGTGCATCGCAGGCATAAAACTGTTTTTATCGTCAATAGTCCACACAAGGCATGGAGTAATCTTTGCATAATGAGAATCTTCTGTAGCGTTGTTTATGATGTTCAAAGCATCCTCGGTATAGTCTGACTTTGAATTATTGTGTCCGTATCGATATGCCGCCTCCACATTAATAGCCAAATGCTGATTGAAGCTGACATAAGTCTCAAAATCGTAGTTTAAGCCCCAACTATGATTTGAGGAAACTGATTTTGAAAACGATGACGGAAGAAATGCGTTTGCATATACCAGTGCATTTTCCGAATTATTGCGTGGTATGGAAGTGTTATTGAACGACAGTTTGTTCGATACCTGCATATTATCAGAAGCATACAGCGCACGGAACGTAATGTCATTGGAATTATTACGATAGTGCGAAGATGTCGGTGTGGTCAATCTCTCTACAGTCTGCGCTCCTTGACCGTTAAGATCAGGGAAGTCAAAAGTCTCGACGGAGGTACTGCCGATGTGTCGGTTGGTTAGATAAATCTCATCTGCAAATATATCAAACGTCATAGCCTTGTACACGAACTTTGAATAAACAGAAGCCTCCGAGCGGTTCACTCCAAACCATTTGTTCGCGTTGACTTTGGTATATCCGCCCCATTCATATTTCTGCATGACGAAATTGACCACATATTGCGCTCCCCGGAACCGTGGATCTTTAGGATATAGCATATATTCCACCCTCTTTACATCTGCGGTCTGCATTCCACTTAAATCCTGAGCGGTAGCCGCCACATAATCTATGAATATAGCAACGGACTGCCCCGCCGTTGTTTTTATCGTTTTACTTGCAGGATCTACATCCAACTGAGGTATAGCCATTTGGCTCAATAACGATACAGCATCTGTGGCCGTGTCCTTTTGACGAGCCAGCGGAATATAGGTTGAGACGGTAGATGATGTGCGCTGATTTAGCGCCTCCACTACAACCTCGTTCAGTTCTTGTGTCTTTAACGTGTCGGCTTGTTCCTGAGCATAAACAGGGATTGTAGCAACAGCCGACAATATAGTCGACGTGATAACCTTTATCATTATTACTTTTAGTTTATCGCTGTAAAACTATGAAAAATTTCTCAATCGATATTGAAAGTCAAGTATTTTAACGCTGTCAGCTGTCACTTTTTCGAAATTTACACCGAGGTCAGCATTGCCTCATAACACATACGTAAGCATTAAATGTGCTCCAATCTGTTTGCTATGGACTCTCGGACCTACTGTCAAACCTCCTCCAGCTCTAATTTGCAGATCTTTATAACTCGTGGTTCGCCAATAAAAATCCGCTCCGGCAGTTAGGTATAACCTTTTCCACAAACGGTATTTCAATGAAGCCTCCAAATGATTGAATGTTGAGGTTGACTTGTCACCTTGAATGTTAACCGGTTTTCCATCCGGAGTGGTCGACCAATCCGCATTCTGGTCATAACCTTTCCATGTGTAGACTTTATATAATTGATCTGCTATGCCGACAATAAGTCTGTTTTTAAATAGATTGGCATTGATGCCGGCTTTTATGGCGAATCCGGATCCCCAATTATAGTTGCGATGATAGTCTCTATAAAAGTCCGTCAGGATTCCGGCGAGTATCAAGCCATTGGCATGAACATATCCATCAAATACGAAATCTTTAAAAGGAACATATTGAGCCATCAATCCGGCTCCGACAGAAGCAGGTGCACCGAGTTTGTATGGTACCACGCACGGGAACAATCGACTGCGGTCAGGTTCGTGTCTTTTGATAGTGTCGGAATCAAAGAAATCGAAATGCTGGTACATACCGACAGAAGCCCTGACATTCTTTTTGTCAACAATCTCTTTTGACAGCAGACGGCCGACAATCTCCACTCTGCTCAGGAGCGGCTGTGTCTTCATCCCCTGGATTTCCATAAGGAAGGAAAAATAGTCGTATGGTGTCCTTGTTTCATCAGCAAACTTATCGCCATATTCGATATCGATTTCAGCGGAAACACCGGCTCGTGTTCCCTCATCGTTATCCCACAAAGTGAGTATCCTTCCTCCCAATGACAACTCAACGCTTATTGGAGGAATGCCAAATCTTCTACCGGAAGTCGATCTTCGTTTCCAAGCATCCCCCGCTATTATACGGGTCAGTCCACGCATTGGATTGACAACGAACGCCGCCACCTCTCTGCCAAATCTTTCACCTCCGACGCTTCTGTCGTCCAGTATAAGGTCAGAGGTACGGTATAGCACCTCACCTATGGCGGCACCTCCTACGGGAGTGGCTATTATATCGTTGGTCGATGGATACTCACATTCCATAAACATCTCCCACATTGCACTTCCGCCAATAGCAAAAAGCTCTGATTGCCAGAAATTGAATCCATTTGAGCGCCCGGCATTGAAAAATATGCTGCCATTATATGGATGGTCAAACATGTTGGTATGGAGGTGGTCGTCATCCCATTCAAAGCCATGCCTGAAATTCTCTTTAATGCTGTTCCATGAGATATAAGCATAGTGGCCGTCAAGAACGTAACGGTCAAAAGCCCAAAGACCAATATTGAAACCGACTGTCTCGGCCCCCGCTCTCCAAAAGTGTTTCTTCTGCTGTCGCAAGACATCCGCGCTATCCGGCAATACCGGACGACCTACAAGATGTCGGTATCCATATTCCGTAGTCCGGCCATCGCTCCGACCCAGAGGAGCCGATAATCGCACGACAGTGTCAATATCTTCTATCTGTGTATTTTGAGCACAGATAAACAGAGGTAAAAATAATATTATTGAAATTATAATAGCTTTCATATAGAGTATATCTATTATTCGAATTCACAAAGTTATAGCCATTATAAATAAAAGCTCTCAACAAATGTTGAGAGCCAAGAGTTTTCACGCCGTTTGCCTATTCTTTTTTCGCGGTGACAGAAGATTTTAGGCATGCGGTACAGCATAACAGATTATTGTCACGGCAATTCCGAAAATTAACCATGGCAACAATACCATGATGAATGTCAACTTGAACCCATTTTTGAAAGAATAAATTGCTTTTCGTGTCGTCAGATCCATGGATTCATACTCACGGATGGTCTGATCGATGAAAGGCGCATTCTTTATGTTGCGTATCATCAAGAAAGCGATGCCAAAGCATAAAACAAACATCATAATAATAAGTGGCAAGTTATATCTTTCCAATGAACCAAAAACTCGTGCATATAAGAAAGTAAAAATCATATAGATAGGCGCAAGGGAGAAACCTAATATACATGTCATATTAAGATATTCCTCTTTAACATCGTAGGGTTGCTTGAAATAAAATTCCGATGCAGCCATTCGCAGAAGAATCCACTGCCGGACATTATTTTTATGGAAAGTTTTCAATATGCTCATTTGAAAGAAAAATTTTGCGTCAAGCATTATTTAACACAAAGTTACAACCAATAAAAATAAAAACTCTCAACAAATGTTGAGGGCATAGGATTTTAACGCTATCCCCTTCACTTTTTTGCAGTGGGTCTTGTTCTTTGACCGCGCACCGGCATTGTTCCAATTCGGTCACCTACTTCGTGATCAGCCGACATACGCTACAAACCCACTCGCGAATGCTTCGCATTTCGTAGCCGACTCAAGTGCGTTGGCGTGATATTGAGGGATAAAGCGATGTCCATCAGAATGCTTCTATGTAGATAAAGTCTTTTCCATTCCAGCCGATAATGAATTTATCGTCACTGATCGCTATTCTGTAGAGCGGCATTGGGACATTGAATAATCGGTCAACTATATTGCCGTCCCAGTCAATCTTAAAAATTGTGGATGCTGTATCATGGGCATTGGAGTATTTGAAATTCCAATGTAAAGCATAGATATTTTGTGGCGATACTGAAATGTCAACAATATGTAGTGGATTCAACTCCTCAAAGTCCGCTTCATCAAGAGTTTCAGGATTGAATGTGTCTTGTCCAATTCTAACCTGCCTTATCAACTTGCCGTCCATCCCAAATAACTCGATTATTGGATGCAGACGATAAGCAAAAGCAAGTCTGTCATACTTCTTTGAGTAGGCAAGTTCACCGGCATTAGGTAACCATGTGGTAAGTTCCGGCGATAATTGGACTATACGGATTGAATCTATTTCCACCGTTGCGACATTTGCTTTCATTGCGAACTGTTCGCCGCCATTGGGTTCACGCCCGACGAAAACATAGTTATCGGAATCAACAGATGAAATATCCTGAACATATTGAGACAGTGGAAATGGGACAGCACCGTTATCGCTAAGGATATAATTCTTGGAGCGAATGAGAATACTATCATTTACACAATTGAATATCTCACCGTCTTCCTGATTCACTACCTGCATATTGCCGTCAAGACCATAGACGGGATAAGGCATATACGCCATATAGTAGCCGTCTGACTTTTTGCCAAGCACAGGCCCGACATCAAGTGTATTGTTATCTTGATCTATGACTGCCTTACGGAGAAAACGCTGCCCGAAGCCGTCCTCTGTTTCATATACGAACCATAGAGTATCGGCTACAGCTTTCATATCTGTGATATGTCGTATCGGCGGTAAACTATTTCCGATAAGCGTAAGCGGCTGATTTGCAGTAATGTGTGCGTTAGCAGTGCAACTTGCCAACAACAGCATAAACAATGATAATATCGGTGTTCGCATATTTATCTTATTTCAAGAGGTTTATAAGGGATGGATTGTTTGGTTGCGTCTGTTGTGTCTACTTCTTTGCCATCTTTGCCAACGATGTGCATTCTGCGACTATCTCCACCTAACGAAGCAATAATGAAAGCCACAGGCGATTGGAAATACCGGACAAGAGTTTTATCAACATCAGAGGCAGAACAGAGTTTGTCGTTGCCGTCCTGATATGAATATTGTATTATGGGCGCGTTGGATTTCTCAAAACCAACAGCCTCCCACACGAACTGCTTTTCTGAGCTCTCAATCTTTAGAATGAGTCCGGGAAGGCCTCCAAATTTGTAGGGACCAAATGGAAGTGGCAACTCCGATGTAAACCATGCGGTATATTTACGTCCGGCAAAATCGGCAGTCGCCTTGTTACATTCATAACCGAGGATGGAGGTGCTTTCTTCAGGAGAGAATTCCCATTGGATAGACGGTACTGAATCCGTATAGACAAAGAACCCGTTGATGCCAAGGCGATATTTCATATCGGCATTGCCACCTCGCAGCGGTCTGATAATTTCCACAGGCCAAGGCATACCCGAGACATTTGAATATGACGACGCGCCACGACGGACTTGTTCAGTGGCAAGAGAGTCGAAATGATTGATTATATCGCTGTAATCCTTTATGCTCCTTTTACCAATCTGCACGATTCGCGTATCTGTGAAGTAACCTTCCTGTTGGTCGGGATGGAATTTGTATTTCAACGAGTATGTCACCTTGTATTTGGCTGTATCTATAGGAGTCGCTTTGTCAATAAGTCGCGAACAGGTCTCCTGTGCGGATGCTGCCACACTAAGTATTGCGAACATAAGAAGAATTAGCTGTTTCATATTTCTGAGTTTTAGAATATTCTGAATCTTATTTTTAGAAGGATACTTCGCGAGCGAATATTGTATATTGAGTTGGATTCGGTCAGTGCCGAACTACTCGAATACACATATTCCTTGCGGTTGAGGAGATTGTCACATGAGAGTTTGAAGGAAAACCGTTTTATGGAATATCGCGCCTCAGCATTGAGCAAGATGAACGATTTATCACCGTCATTGAAGTTGTTATAGTAATGATAAACGGAAGTTCGGATACTTATTCCTCCCGGCAAGTTGAAGTCCAACGTGCCTTTGTTGGTCAGTGTCTTGATCCAAGGCATCCTATCAAACCCTTTCTGACGGGACGCAGACTGGTAATACTCGCCCTCGTATGAAATTGACAGCCATTTGAACGGCGTGAGACTGATGTCTCCGTTTACTCCTATGGCGTTGCCCGAATATCGGATAACCGTATTTTGCACAAGCAGAGGACTTGTGTAACAACTATATGACGCGGAAAGTCCGATTTTCAAGCGTCGCCAATCAAAACCTTGGCTGCCACGGATAATAGCGGAAATCATATCGGAAGTCTCGTTGGTACGTTGGCTGATGACTCGCTCTACCAAGCCGTCATAATATGAGCCATACAGCACATCCGGTTTCTGTCTGTTCCAACTGATGTCCACTCCGGCAAAACTCATTGAGAAAAGATCCTTGAAATTATACGACAGGGAGTTGCTGAGATTAATACCCTCGAATAATCCGGCTACTTCGTATGCCGAAAGCTGACGATATGAGGTGAGGATGTAATTTGAATATAGATTCTGAATTGAAGGCGAAGAATAATTCAGTGCGGACTTCAGACTGAGGTCGTGGTTGCTGCTGATCTTGTATGAGAAATCCAACCGAGGTTCAACCCGCACGCTGTTCTTACCTGTGCTAACATTAGTCAGTCGGTTTTTCAAATTGAAAAATCTATAACCGACAGGTATATATAGCGAGGCGTTGACCTTGCGGTAGCGCCATGCAATCTCAGCACTTATTCCGGTCGCCAGATTATCAAGGTACAAATCATTGTGTGTATCTGACAATGCACTTGTTAGGCTGTTGTGGGTATAGTTCATAAAGTAAGTGGGATGAATATTCACATTGCCAATTCTCCATGCAGAAAGTAAACCGACGCGGTTTTCAGTTGACAAATCGCGGTAATCAACATTCTGCCAGAGCATATCTCCGTTAATCAATTCGGAGAAAAGATTCGGATTAACCGACAGACTGTGAGGTCGCTTTTCAAGATTAATCACCGAATAGATTTCATAACCACGGTATTCCGAACTGCGGTTTGTCATGTGAAATTTGTTGAATAGACGGTATTCATCAGTTTTCCCAATCTGGACGATGTCGTCGCCTCCTGCGAAGATACGGCTGTCCGCATCGGTTGAGAACCAATCGAATTTCAATTGTTCTTTGATGTATTTGGTGTCACCATTAAGGAGATAGGTCAAATCGCCATAAGCCTTGTCGGTTCGTGAAACGCCATTCATCAGTTCATCTACAATATTCTGTGAACCATCGGGCAGAGTGTTGGCTGTATTTGAATAGCTTTGACGCGAATCACTGTCGTTTAGATATGCGGCATTTATGCCGAATTCACCCGATTTGCCGATACGATAGACATTGTTGAAAGTCGCGCTGTGCGAGCGGTTGAAATAATAGAACCTCTTGTCAATGCCGGGAACCGAAGGCATTGAGATGTTCGCAATGTTTGACGTGCGCGAATAGTCATTGTCAAAGGAATATAGTTCTCTCGACAAGTCCTCACCCGTATTGTTCCCTTTGTATGTAGCAAGGAACTGGCTGGAGCGCGTGAAGTAGGTAGCGATAGCGGAATTGTTCCATAAAGCCTCATCACCATATCCTCCTCCAAGAGTGGCGATAAGGTTGAACACCCCTTTTACGCCCTCCTTCAGGCGGATATTGATGGATGCTTGTTCTTCCGGGCGCAACCCTTCGAGGGCTTTTATATCCTGATGATTTTCCAATACTTGCACGGTGGCAATGTTGTTAGGGTCAATGTTTTGAGTGGCAATGCCATAATGACCTTTCATGAGGTCAAGCCCCTCGATATAGAAATTCTTGATCGGTTTACCTTGATATGAAACTTGACCTGATTCTGACACAGAGATTCCCGGCATTTTTTTCAGTACATCGGCAAGTGCCTGGTCATTCTGTCCGAGAAAGTTTGCCACATTGTAGTTAATAGTATCCCCATGAGAATATATCTTCTTCGATTTCACCACCACTTCTTTCAACTCAATGGCTTTATCCTCCACGATGATGTCGTATTTCCCGGAACAATTAGGTATTCTGATGGTTGTCGGAGCTATCTCAATGCTTGAGGCTTTAAGCAACAGACTATCACAGTCTGATGATACGTTAAGAATATAACTTCCATCTTCATCTGTAAAAGTTGAAGAAAGAAATTGCTTCGGCGAATTTATAGGCAACACAACCAAGCTCGCCATATCTACACCTCGACCTTGCGAAGTTTTCACAACACCCGCTATTACTGTCCGCGCATTTGCATAGGCAGTAATAACCACAAAAGCGATAACTATTATAATGTTTAGGTACCTCATTAAACTTCATAACGATAGGTGCTAACCGATGTAAAGTTACAACCAATAAAAATAAGAACTCTCAACAAATGTTGAGGGCATAGGATTTTAACGCTATCCCCTTCACTTTTTTGCAGTGGGTCTTGTTCTTTGACCGCGCACCGGCATTGTTCCAATTCGGTCACCTACTTCGTGATCAGCCGACATACGCTACAAACCCACTCGCGAATGCTTCGCATTTCGTAGCCGACTCAAGTGTGTTGGCGTGATATTGAGAAATGAGGCTATGTCTTTCAACGAAAAGAGGTCAAATAAATATGGATATCTGCCTATGAGTTCTTCATACCGTCGCTGCGGAGACTTGCAATACAAATCAATATATCGGTCATATACAGTAGTATATACCTCCTCGGTGGAATGCATCACAACATCCCTAAAATGAAGATCGGAGTCCATCATTTCCTTTACGGTCTTGGAAGGGATGCAGTATATTTCACAATCCACTACAGCAACAATAGCCAATTTCGCTTCCTTACCGTACAAACAGAACGGCCAATCGGCAACAAATCCATTGCCAAACACCAGGCCCATAACATGCTCGGTTCCGTCAACTGAATATGCCACATATTTGAGTGCTCCCGACACGATATATCCTATATAACTGCCAACCTTACCGATTGACACAAATTCATCACCTTTGGCATAGCGTCGCAGAGTGCCCTTGCTGACGCAAGCCTCGCGCCAAGCCTCAAAATCAATATGTTCAATATATGTATTAAAATTGTCAGACATACAAATCCAAGTTAGCGCAAAGGTACTGAAAAATCACTATTTTTATGTACCTTTGTATTTGGAAAGATTTAAAGGATGTACAATAATCAACTTAACAAATACTCTCTAAAATGGAAGCACCTGTCCTAAACGAACATAACAAGCAGGAATACCCACCCATGCATACCGCCGAACATCTGCTCAATGGCGAGATGGCCCGGCGTTATGGACATGGCAGAGCATTTTCTGCTCATATAGAGCGTAAGAAATCAAAGCTCGACTATCATCTGCCAAATTCATTAACCGAAGTGGAGCTTAAATCTCTGGAAGATTACATCAACCGTATCATCCAGGAAAATGTCGAAGTAACCGAAGAGTACATCACGCAAGCTGAAGCGATGGACAGATTCGATATGAGCCGTCTTCCCGATGATGCCTCCGACACTTTGAGGGTGGTTCATATAGGCGGCTACGACCAATGCCTTTGCGCCGGGAGCCATGTGAAGCGAACCGGGGAAATCGGCGCTTTCCGCATAACCAGCAGCCGATGGCAGGACGGAGTGCAACGCATAGTATTCAAACTTGACTTATGACAAATCTGAAATTATTGAGACGATGAAATTCTTAAAAGTGCTCTCATTGACAGCGACTCTATTTATGACAGGATGCAATGCTAAAGCTTCAGACCCCAGTATAGAAGTGGTCTCTCCTATGGAGTTTCAGTCAAAAATGGACAATGACTCCAACCGATATATCCTTGACGTGCGCAGACCTGAAGAATTTGCCGCCGGACATCTTCACGGCGCACATCTCCTTAATTGGCTTGATACGGATAATTTCAAACGTCAGACCAAGAATATTGACAAATCCAAAACAATCTACGTATACTGCCGCAGCGGTCGAAGAAGCAACGATGCTGCCAATTATCTCAGCGATCAAGGTTACACGGTTGTAGACATGGACGGCGGTATTATCGCTTGGGAAAAAGATGGATTTCCAGTGACAGTCGATAGCGACAGTCCTGAATTATGATTGACCGACGGCATTATTTATACGTATGAATTATATCTTTGATTTTGACGGTACACTGATGGACACATCCGGCATCATACTGTCAACGATAAAATCCACCATAGCGGAGATGGGACTCCCTCATAAAACGGATGATGAATGCCGCGCCATAATCGGCATACGCACGGATGAAGCAGGTAAGTATCTTTATCCTGACCTCGACATCTCCAATAAAGAATTTGCCCGTATTTTCAGATCGAATTACGACCGGCTCAAAAAAGACTCACACGAGAAGACATTTCCCGGTGTGTTGGAAACGCTCAAACAGCTCCGCTCATTCGGCAATCCTCTAGCCATCGCATCCAGCCGCCGGTTGGCGTCATTGAATGATTACCTGAGCGGCCTGGGCATCAGCGATTGGTTTTCAATGATAGTAGGAGCCGACAGCGTGACCAAAGGGAAGCCCGATCCGGAACCTGTACTTACAATTCTCAAGACACTCAATTGGGATGCACGAGACACACTGGTAGTCGGAGATGCCGATGTCGACATTATGATGGGCAATGCCGCCGGATGCCATACCTGCGCCGTGACATACGGCAACGGCTCCATCACATCTCTTGAAAAAGCCAATCCCGACTATATCATCAATGAATTTAAAGAGATTCTCAGCATCGCGGGAAAATAAGAGTATCAATAAACTATTAGCTTGTGCAGTATGAGTGATTTTAAGATTAAGGGACATTTGGCCATGGTCGGAGCCAATCTGACATGGGGTCTTATGGCTCCGATAGTAAAACTCGTCCTCGCCTCCGGAGTGGTGGCCCCGTTGTTGCTGGTTGACTTCCGAATGGCCGGCGCTGCCGTTTTATTTTGGCTCACATCTATTTTCATGCCGAAGGAGCATGTGCCGTGGCAAGATATTTTACGGCTTTTTGGAGCCGGCATGCTCGGTGTACTTTTCAACCAAGGATGTTTCATTGTCGGAGTAAGCCTCACAACTCCCAGCGAAGCATCCCTTGTCACCACAACTATGCCGATGTGGGTGATGCTGCTCGCCTGGCTGATACTCCGTGAACCCATCAGCTTAAAAAAGGCCGGCGGAATAGCCATAGGCGCATCCGGAGCATTAATCCTCATGTTAGGCACCTCATCGTCCTCGGAGATTGCCGCTACCAATCCTACCCTCGGTGACTTCATAATACTGATGGCACAGTTGAGCTATGCGCTGTATCTCACACTCTATAGAAATTTCATTCGTAAATACTCGCTCGTCACTGTGATGAAATGGATGTTTCTTTCCGCGTCAATCGTAGCATTGCCCATCACTTCTCCGATATTAAATTCTACACGATGGATTGAGATAAGCACCACCGAATGGTTTGGAATAGCCGCGGTCGTAATCGGTGCTACTTACATAGCATATATCTGCATTATGATCGGGCAGAAGAATCTTCGTCCTACCATCGTAGGAATGTATAATTATGTACAGCCAATAGTAGCCACCACCGTGGGTATATGGCTCGGACTCGACAGATTCACAGTCCTTAAAGGCATAGCAGTGGTGCTGATATTCAGTGGCGTATGGCTTGTTACGGTGAGCCGTTCACTCTCTTCCGACCGGTCATCCCAATCTGTACGGGATTAGTGAATGCCTCCGGTGTGTTGCCTGTCTTATTCGGCAGAATATGTAGTCTGACATTTAATCGAATTTATGGGGGAGACGGAGTTATTGTATTATTTATGACAATTGATATTTTTTTGTTATCTTTGCAAATATCCGATACAATAACCGATATTCATGAAAAAGACAATATTACTTGGCATCATTGCGTCCACGACCATTGCGGTTAATGCGCAAAGTGCATATAATACCGACATAATACAGACCGAGAAACTCAACCGAGGAGTGGTTGCCGTAAGGGAATCCCCCTCTAAAGTAGCAGTTTCATGGCGTTTTATGTCGTCAGATCCCGACAACGCCCAGTTCGACGTATATCGCAACGGCAAGAAGGTGAACAAAGCTCCTATAACATCGTCTACATATTTCATAGACGAGAACCCGTCAGCGGAAGCCGCTGTTTATGAAGTGAAACCGCGTGGCAACGTAGAAGGCGGGAAATATACGCTGCCTCCGAACGCTCCGATCGGCTACATCGATATTCCTGTCGACAGACCTGAACTCGGAGTGGATTTATTCGGCAAAGAATATTTCTATACAGCAAACGACGCGAGTATAGGCGATGTCGACGGCGACGGACAATATGAGATATTCCTGAAATGGGATCCTACTAATTCGCACGACAACGCTCACGACGGATTCACCGGACCGACACTCATCGACTGCTATCGACTCGACGGCACCCGCTTATGGCGCATCGATCTGGGAGACAATATCCGTTCAGGAGCGCACTATACCCCTTTCCTTGTAGCAGATTTCGACGGTGACGGATGTGCAGAACTTATATGCAAGACTGCCGACGGCACGACAGATGCGACAAACCGCGTCATCGGCGACCGACGCGCTGATTACCGCAACCTTAAGGGCCGTGTGATAGCCGGTCCGGAATATTTGACGGTATTTAACGGAAAGACGGGAGAAGCCATGGCAACTATCGACTACTTGCCGGCCAGAGGCGAACTGAAAGACTGGGGCGACGGATACGCCAACCGGTCCGAGCGATATCTCGCGGCGCTCGCATATCTCGACGGACAAAGGCCATCTGCCGTCATGTGCCGTGGATACTATGCCAAGACGGGATTGGCGGCATACGACTGGGACGGAAAAGAATTGACGTTGCGGTGGCTGTTTGACAGTACGGCGCCGGGAAACGAAGCGTATGGCGGACAAGGCAACCATAATCTGCGCGTGGCAGATGTCGACGGCGACGGATGCGACGAGATCATATATGGCCAGATGACCGTGGACCACGACGGAACTGGCTTGTACTCCACAGGTATGTATCACGGCGACGCCATACATCTGGTGTCGGACATTGAAAATAAGAAATACTATGTATGGGGGTGCCATGAGAACAGAAAGGACGGCACATCGCTACGCGACGCCGCTACCGGCAAGGTGATATTCCAATTTCCCAGCAATAAGGACATAGGACGCTGCATGGCGGCTGACATTGATCCGAACTATCCCGGAGTAGAGCTTTGGTCGCCCAACACCGAAGGCGTACGCGCATTTGACGGTACGCTTATATCGCCAAAAATGGAATTTAAAAGCGAGGTGTCAGCCGGTGTGCCGGTGAATATGGCCGTATGGTGGGACGGCGACCTGTTACGTGAACTTCTCGACAAGAATGTGGTAAGCAAATATAACCCCGCCACCGGTGCCTGCGATGAACTGATAGTATTCGATGGATGCGCATGGAACAATGGGACTAAAGCCAATCCCTGCCTTGCCGGCGACATCATCGGAGACTGGCGCGAAGAGGTGTTGATGCGCACTGAAGACAATAACCATCTCCGCCTTTACGTCAGTACGATCCCTACTGAATACCGGTTCCACACATTCCTCGAGGATCCTGCATATCGTACAAGTATTGCCAATCAGAATGTCGGCTACAACCAGCCCGCCGAACCGGGATTCTACTTCGGTCCCGACTTGAAAGGTAAGAATTTCAGAGGATTCAATCTGACCGACGTACGATAAAAAATACTCATTGACAACTGTTGCAGGTTTTTAATTTTGCAGATATGGGACTGAAGAGCATATATTATGCAATCCTGATGGTGTCGGCAACCTTACCGACCACCGCTATAGCGCAAAACACCGTGCCTCCTCCGATGGTTGATGTCAACAATGTCGTTGATCTTACCCTCGACAGCCTCAACCAGGCCCGAACGGTCAGGCCGGTGGCAGGCTCCACCCGTGTAGGCAACAATCCGGTATTATTCTTAGTGGGCAACTCCACCATGCGCACCGGCACGCTCGGTAATGGACAGAATGGACAGTGGGGTTGGGGGTACTTTATGCCTGAATACTTTGACCAGACTAAAATCACTATCGAAAACCACGCTCTCGGAGGCATGAGCAGCCGAACATTCTATACCCGCCTGTGGGCAGATGTGGTCAAGGGCATACAGCCCGGCGACTGGGTCATAATAGAGCTCGGGCATAACGACAACGGCCCCTACGACAGCGGTCGCGCACGTGCCTCGATACCCGGCATAGGCAAGGATAGCCTGAATGTGGTCATAAAGGAGACCGGGGAGAAAGAGACGGTATATTCCTACGGCGAATATCTTCGCCGATACGTAGACGATGTCAGAAACCGAGGTGGAAATCCGATACTAATGTCGCTCACGCCACGATGTGCATGGGATGACAAAGACAGTACAATAGTGACCCGTGTAGATAAAACTTTTGGACTTTGGGCACGTCAGATAGCAGAAGAACAGAATGTTCCATTTGTCGATTTAAACGAAATCACAGCCCGAAAATATGAACGTTTCGGCAAGGAGAAGACAAAGACGATGTTTTACCTTGATCGCATACACACCTCTGAATTCGGAACCCGTGAAAATGCAGAGTCCGCAGTCGAGGGATTGAAAGGTCTGTCCGGGGTTCCATTAAAAGAATGGCTTCTGCCAATAGAATCCGACTTACTTACAGGCAGTTCGCGCAAAGGCGACAACCCGTTGATATTCACCATTGGAGACAGTACAGTCAAGAATGAGGACAGCGACGACGATTCGATGTGGGGATGGGGCAGCGTCATCGGCGAACTCTTCGACACAACACGCATTTCTGTGGAAAACCATGCCTTCCCCGGGCGCAGTGCACGCACATTTCTTGACGAAGGACGATGGGACAAAGTGTACAGGGCTTTGCGCCCCGGAGATTACGTGCTGATACAATTCGGCCATAACGACGGAGGCGACATCAATACGGGAAAAGCCCGTGGCGAACTTCATGGAGCAGGCCCGGAGAGCCGTGTTATGAAGATGGAGGCCACAGGCAAAAACAAGGTGATATATACATACGGTTGGTACTTGAGGAAATTCATCATGGATGCCAAAGAAAAAAGCGCGATTCCAGTGATACTGAGCCATACACCACGCAACAAGTGGCAAAACGGAATTATAGAAAGCAACCATGCGGATTTTGGTCTTTGGGCGCGTCAAGCGGCTATACAAGGCGGAGCATATTTCATCGACCTTAACCGGATAAGCGGCCGAAAGTTGCAATGGCTTGGCGAGGGAAACACCGGAGAGTACTTCAAAAATGACCATACACACTCGTCAAAGGCCGGAGCCCGTCTCAATGCAAAAAGTATAGCCGAGGGACTGTCAAATACAGATTGCGACTTAAAGAGATATCTAAAACCACTTCACAATCAAACATTCAAATCAGACAAGCCTGGCATATCCGCGTGGTCCGAGATCGACGGCTACGGTTATGACTTCAACTCCATGCCGTCAAGGGCAGGCGATGTGCCGTTTTTCTTCTCGATGAATGTACCCGACGGCAACTACAAAGTGACTCTCACATTCGGAGACCGCAAGCGAGATAGCAGGACAACAGTCCGGGCCGAAAGCCGCAGACTTATGCTTGAAGATGTGGCAACTCATAAAGGCGAGACTGCCACACGTTCGTTCATAGTCAACAAGCGACATCCCGGTATCAGTCTGACCGATACCGTGCGCCTGAACCAACGCGAGATAAACACACCTACATGGGACGATAAACTGACACTTGAATTCACCGGAGAAGCACCGGCCATTCAAGCGATTGAGATCAGGCCGGTGGTGTCGACCGACTCAGTGACAACAATATTTTTGTGTGGCAACAGCACTGTAGTGGATCAAACCGACGAACCATGGACAAGCTGGGGACAGATAATCCCTGCATATTTTGATGACAGAATCGCCATCTCAAACCATGCGGAGAGCGGGGAGCGCACCACATCGTTTCTTCACAGCAAACGCCTCGACAAAGTCATGTCCATGGCAAAACCCGGCGATTGGATAATCATTGAATTCGGCCATAACGACGAGAAAGACCGTGCCGACGGATCAGGAGCATGGTACAACTTCAGTGCCAACCTTAAGATATTCATAGACCGTGCACGCAAAGCCGGGCTTAACCCGATACTCGTCACACCGACAGCACGCAGATTTTTCGACGACAAAGGTAATATCAAAAATACTCACGGCGAATATCCCGATGCCATCCGTGTCATGGCCGAGCGCGAGCATATACCTATTATAGATCTCACTCAAATGTCGGCCACACTGTATGAAACTCTCGGCATAGAGGGATCAAAAAAGGCATTCGTACACTACCCTGCTGGCACTTTCCCCGGACAACGTTCAGAATTGGCCGACAACACCCACTTTAATCCATACGGTGCCACACAGATAGCAAAGTGCATCATAGAGGGAATTCGGCAATGTGCGCCTGAATTATCAGGGCATATATTATTGGAAGACGAGTATTCACCTTCCCGTCCCGACAATCCGGAGACATTCTCATGGTTTCCCGCTCCCTTCTTCGACAACGAAAAGCCATACGGCAACTAATCCTAAAAAATATTATTAAATAACTCCAATTTAAAAGATGAAAAGATTTGCATTCAAAATGTACCTGAAACCGGGTTGTGGCGATGAATACCAGAAAAGGCATGCCAATCTATGGCCCGAACTCAGAGAAAGACTTGAGGCCTCAGGCGTTAAAAACTACTCCATCTATCTGGACAAAGACACCAACACTTTATTTGGATATCAGGAAGTGGTGGGCGATGCCAATTCGCAGGACGTGGAGGCCGCTGACGAAATCACCCGTCGTTGGTGGGATTACATGGCTGACATTATGGAAGTGAATCCGGACAATTCGCCTGTCACCATACCCATACAAGAAATTTTTCATATAGACTGACCAAACATTACCCGTTACACCAAAACGATGCAAGAAAGAAACTTTCATTTAGCCGTAGATTTAGGAGCGACCTCCGGACGCACAATCCTTGCCACCTTTGATGGGGAGAAAGTGGATATGCAGGAACTGACACGTTTCAAATATCCAATGATTCCTCTGAACGGTCATCTCCACTGGAATCTGCCGTTGATATATGAAGAAATACTTACAGCCCTGAAAAAATGCCATGATGCTATAAAGCCGGCAACTTTGACATCTATAGGCATTGACAGCTGGGGATGCGATGTAGCTTTCTTCCATAAAAACGGTGCGCTATCCTGCCTGCCATTCTGTTACCGCGACAGCCATACCGACGGCGCCGCCGACAAATTCTGTTCACGAATGCCTAAAGAGACTGTCTATGCTTTAACAGGCATACAGTTCATGGACTTCAACACCCTCTTCCAGCTCGATACCATAAAGAGACATTCGCCGGAAATCATCGACAGTGCCGACAAGATTCTATTCATTCCCGACGCGCTGGCTTATATGCTGACCGGAAATGCAGTCACGGAATATACTGTAGCCTCGACATCGCAGATGCTTAATCCCGCGACAGGCGATCTTGACCCTGCTATTCTGGCAGAATTAGGCATAGAGCGCGAAAAATTCGGGCCCATGGTTAATCCCGGACACATCATCGGCACTATATCCAAACAAATCCAGGACATCACGGGACTGGGAGCAGTGCCGGTAATCGCGACGGCCGGACATGACACCGCCGCGGCCGTGATCGGTATTCCAACACCCGACAAGAATTATGCTTATTTGAGCTGCGGTACATGGTCATTGTTGGGAATCGAATCGCCGACACCGATAATCAACGAGAAAAGTCATGAATTTAATATCACCAATGAAGGGGGCATCGACGGCACCACTCGATTCCTGAAAAATATCTGCGGTCTATGGCTCTTCGAGCGTTGCCGTGAAGAATTCAACGACGCACCGGCCGACGTAGCCGCATTGGCGGCTCTATGCCGTCAGTCTGACTGTGAAAGCATAATTAACCCTGACGACCCTGCTTTCGCCCATCCTGACAGCATGATCAGGGCCATCAGTGATTATTGTATGCGAACGGGGCAAGAGCCGCCAACTATCCCTGCAGATTATGTAAGGGTGATTTTCCGCAGCCTTGCCAAACGCTATCGTCAGGTCCTTGAATGGATACGCCAACTTTCGCCCATTGACATCAAGCGCCTGCACGTGATAGGGGGAGGCTCGCTAAATCCCTACCTTATGCAGTATACGGCCGACGAGACCGGGGTGCCAGTGATAGCAGGACCGTCTGAATCGACGGCACTTGGCAATGTGCTGGTACAGCTACGCGCTACAGGTTCCGTAAATTCGCTTCAAGAAATGCGCAAAGTGGCTATAGCATCAACCCAAACAAAGACATATAAACCACAAAACAAATAATATACCAACCAATATGAAAGAAGAACTTATCAACAAGGCTTACGAAATAGCCCGTGAACGGTATGCATCGATCGGCGTTGACACCGAAAAGGTACTTGAACAAATGCAGGATTTCCACCTCAGCATCCACTGCTGGCAAGCCGACGACGTGGCCGGCTTTGAAAATCAGGGAGGTTCGCTCACCGGAGGTATCCAAGTCAACGGAAACTACCCCGGCAAAGCACGCAACATGGACGAACTTCGCGCCGACATACTGTATGCCATGAGTCTGATTCCGGGCAAACACCGTCTCAATCTACATGAAATATACGGTGACTTCGGAGGCAAATTTGTCGACCGCGATGAAGTCACAGTCGACCATTTCCGCAGTTGGATTGACTGGGCTAAGGCCAACGATATAAAACTCGACTTCAACTCCACATCATTCTCACATCCGAAAAGCGGCGACTTAAGCCTTGCAAACCCGGACAAAGCCATACGCGATTTCTGGATCGAGCATTCAAAGCGCTGTCGCGCCATCTCCGACGCTATCGGTGAAGCTCAGGAAGATCCCTGCATCATGAACACTTGGGTGCATGACGGATCCAAGGACATAACTGTCAACCGCTATCTTTACCGTGAGCTGTTGAAGGACTCCCTCGACCAGATCTTTGAACATCGATATGAATGGATGAAGGACTGCGTGGAATCCAAAGTATTCGGCATAGGCCTCGAAAGCTATACAGTGGGGTCAAATGACTTTTACACTGCCTACGCGTCAAAAAATGACATGATGATCACCCTTGACACCGGTCATTTCCACCCTACAGAGAGTGTAGCCGACAAGGTCTCGGCGATGCTTCTGTTTGTTCCCGAGCTTATGTTGCACGTGTCGCGTCCAATACGTTGGGATTCCGACCATGTAACCATAATGGACGACCCCACCCTCGACTTGTTCAGCGAGATTGTGAGAGCCGGGGCTCTTAACCGTGTTCATTACGGCCTTGACTACTTCGACGGCACCCTCAACCGCATAGGAGCATACGTGATCGGAAGCCGCGCCGCCCAGAAATGCATGATGCGCGCCTTGCTTGAACCAATCGCCACTCTGCGTGAATATGAACTGTCCGACAAAAAATTCCAGCGTCTGGCTCTGCTCGAAGAGTGCAAGAATTTGCCCTGGAATGCGGTCTACGACATGTTCTGTCTGCGCAACAACGTTCCCGTGGGTGAAACATTCATCCCTGCAGTGGAGAAATACGAGACTGAAGTAACATCACGCCGCTGATGGAAATTATCATCGGATTAACAATAATCGCACTTGGCGCATTCTGCCAATCCAGTAGCTATGTCCCTATCAACAAGATCAAATCATGGAGCTGGGAGAGCTACTGGATTGTGCAGGGTGTCTTTGCATGGCTTGTCTTGCCGTTGCTTGGTGCGTTGCTCGCAGTTCCGGAGGGTCATTCATTGTGGCAACTGTTCGCCGAATCGCCTAAAAGCACTTTGTTGACCATATTCTTCGGAGTGCTGTGGGGCATCGGCGGCCTCACGTTCGGACTGTCCATGCGCTACCTCGGCGTGGCTTTAGGACAGTCGATAGCTCTCGGCACCTGCGCCGGACTGGGCACCATACTCGGCCCGGTGGCATTGAATATGCTGTATCCCGGTGAGGGTATGCTCTCGTCGCTTACCGCGTCGGTTATCATAGGAGTAGCCGTCACCCTTTTGGGTATAGCCGTAATAGGCATGGCTGGCTCCATGAAGTCCGCCACGCTGACCGATGAGGATAAAAAGGCTGCTGTAAAAGACTTCAACTTCGGGAAAGGCATCATTGTGGCTCTCGTGTGCGGCCTTATGAGCGCTTGTTTTGCCATAGGGCTTGCCGTAGGCGGAGAGATACACTACGATGGTGTCGATCCTATGTATGAGTCACTTCCAGCCACATTCCTTGTCACTCTCGGAGGCTTCATCACCAATGCGATATACTGCTTCACCCAAAACTCCAGAAACAAGAGCTGGAACGACTACCGAAAGGGTGATGTATGGCTAAACAACCTCATATTCTGCATTCTGGCAGGGGTACTATGGTATAGTCAGTTCTTCGGGCTATCGCTCGGCAAGGGTTTTTTGAGCGATTCACCGGCACTTTTGGCTTTTGCATGGTGCATATTGATGGCTCTAAATGTAGTATTTTCAAATCTTTGGGGTATAATATTGAAGGAGTGGGCCGGATGTTCCAAAAAGACTCTGTTCACGCTCACTATCGGAATCGTGATACTTGTAGTGTCTACATTCCTGCCCCAGATACTTTAACTAAATAAAATAATAAACAATGTCAATATTAAACAACAGACCCGCTCTCAAAAAAGAGATTGACCAGATAGCCGAAGCCGCAGGCTACCTCTGGCAGAAAGGTTGGGCCGAACGCAATGGCGGCAACATAACAGTGAATATCACCGAACATGTCGACGACGATATGCGCAGTATGCCGGCAATAAGCAGTCCTATAGCCATAGGACTGACGCTGCCCAATCTAAAAGGATGCTATTTCTACTGCAAAGGCACGCAGATGAGAATGCGTGATCTCGCCCGCCGGCCTATGGACAACGGATCGATAATCCGGATTCTTGACGATTGCGCCCACTACGAAATAGTGGCCGACAATCCTGTAAAACCGACATCCGAACTACCGTCGCACCTTTCAGTACACAACTATCTGATAGGCATAGGCTCGCCCTATAAAGCGTCGCTCCATACACACCCTATTGAACTGGTGGCCATGAGCCACAACAAGGAATTCCTCAACGAAGACACTATATCCAGACTATTATGGTCAATGATTCCGGAGACAAAGGCATTTGCACCGCGTGGACTCGGAGTAGTCCCCTACATGCTGCCTTCGTCGGCAGAATTGGCCGACGAAACCATTAAAGCCATTGAGCGCGATTTTGACGTGGTGATGTGGGAAAAACATGGCGTTTTCGCAGTTGACCGCGACATCATGTCGGCATTCGACCAAATCGATGTACTCAACAAAAGCGCGAACATATATATGTGCGCACGCTCTATGGGATTCGTTCCAGACGGCATGAGCGAGCACCAGATGATCGAATTGTCCACAGTGTTCAATCTGCCTAAATAAACAGCATGAATAAATCAGCCATAATCGCAGTGGCGGCATTGACGCTGTGCTCATGCGTCAGACAAGGAGGTAGCGCGCCTAAGGAAGAGATCAATGACTCAACCACCCCGCTCCATTTGCTGAAAGCTGATTACAAAACACCCTACGGAGCATTGTCGGTTGACTCGGTCAAAGCCGACATTGACAGGGTGTTTGCGTATATCAGCGAGGTCACTCCCGCAAAAATGACCGACGGGAAGGTGAACCAGGGCACCTACCGCCTAACCAGCTACGAATGGGGCGTTATGTATGACGCGCTTCTGGATGCGACGGCAATCACGGGCGATCAAAAATATGCCGATTATGTAAGCGACCGCATCGGATTTCTCGCCCGCGAGGCCGAGGCATACAAGGGCGATCTCAAAGAGGATGGCCAGATGCGTCAAGTAAAGAATCCGCTCACTCTCGATGATGCCGGCGCTATGGCCGGTGCTTGGATGCGGGCAGCTATGGCCGATTCCTGTCTTGAAGTGGACTCCGTCATTGAGAGATACTGGCATATTGTAGAGACTGCGCCGGTACATCTGCCGGACGGGGTCATTGCCCGCAATCGTCCTCATTATGAAGCTGTTTGGCTCGATGACATGTTCATGGCCCTGCCGGCCATGGCCGTGCGTGGCGAATATGCCAACGATCCGCGCCAACTCGATTCGGCGGCCGACATAGCCGTCGGTTTTATTAAACGCATGTGGATGCCGGGGAAAAACATATTCCGCCACGGATATATTGAAGGAGCGTCCCATCAACCATCGATGGCATGGGGACGAGCCAATGGCTGGGCCATTCTCACGCTGAGCCAGCTTCTTGACTATCTGCCCACGGATCATCCGCGCCGCGCCGAACTGCTCGGCATTTTCCAAAAACATGCCTCAAGTCTGGCCGACCTTCAGGGTATAGACGGATTCTGGCATCAGCTTCTTGACAGGCCGGAAACATACGAAGAGACTTCGGCAACGGCGATATTCGCTTACTCGATCGCCCACGGCATCAACCAAGGCTGGCTCGACCCGGTCACATTCGGTCCTGTAGCCCAACTTGCCTGGGAAGCCGTATCGTCAAAAATCAATGATAGAGGTGAAGTAGAAGGTGTATGTGTAGGCACAGGCATGGGATTCGATCCTGCATACTATGCATATCGTCCTGTCAGCGTAAAGGCCGCCCACGGATATGGACCCACTATATGGGCCGGAGCAGAAATGATCCGATTGCTAAACACGCAATACCCCTATATGAACGACAGCGCAATACACTACTACACAGTCGATCCGGAAGCTGATGTACCGTTGTTCAGCCTTGATTCCAACGGAAAAGCCACAGAAGTACTGCATTAACAAGCCCCTCCTATTAAATGGTGAATAGTCAAGACCGTCAATTGATAATTTAAATACGAAAAAAACGGATGAACAGACTTGCATTCTTAGCCTTGACCCTTGCACTCGCCGGTGCAACGAGCGCTGATGCCCAAACCGACGCTTATATAAAGCTTAACGACAAAGCCGGGAAGCACCCAAGGGTATTGTCCATATCCTTTCCGGGCGACGCCGACAATCTCGATATGTACAACAGCATCTATGGACATGGAGCCGTAATCGAAAATCCATGGGTGGCCTACCGTATCTATATGGACAACAGGCAAAGCCTCGACCTATACGTGAAACAGACTCCACAGATCGAGCTTGATGTCACAGGCTTCTATACCACCCCCGAACAACTGTCAGATGGATATGGTTGCGATGTGCTATGGGCAGGGAAATCGATAGCGGCCGGTTCATTCCGTGGTTGGCGTGATCGAAAGCTATTCACCATCGATGATGTGAGCGAGAGGAGCCAGACCGTGATTTCTCCCGACAGTGTAGTCGTAACAGATAAAGGATGGCGATTCAACGGCCATGACATCGACATGACACAAACATATACCGTGGAGGGGGAATCAGAGATTTTATCGGTTACAGTGAAACTCAATGGATATAAACCCGACGACTTATTCTGCACCGGAATCCAAAAGCTTGAGATCGACAATTCCGGATTTATAGATTCCGAAGGCTATGCGGCTTCATTCGGACAAAATATGCCGGACAAAAATATGCCGGAAATAGTGGAGACTGTGGCCCTCGGCATCGTGGTAAATCCCGAAAACATAGTAAAGTCCTATGAAGATGACCTTAACTACGTATTCGTGGTTCGGCCTGACAGAGACGGACTCATCTCATATAAAGTAATAGCGTCAGGCTCACGTGCGAACGGATTCGACCCTACTCCTGCCAACTGGTTCAACAAAGTACGCGCCGATTTCCACAAATTCCATCGCCATTGAACAATTCCTAAAACCGCCTCTCCATAATTGAAAAGAGGCTGCGCCTATTTTGACACAGCCTCTCTAATTTTTTCACCACTCAAAAATTTTTAGCGGACAGTAATATATTTCTTATCTCCAGTGGTAAAAATTATCGGAGAATCATAGATACCCCTAATGGCTTTTACTTTGATAAAGACAGCTATACCATGTCCTATATGGCTAGTAAGAAGATGATAATCCCTTTTCCCCAGAAATGGAAACTAGATTAGCTAAATTTTGAAGAGTTGGTATCTATGTTTGAAGGGAATGAGGAATATGATATAACAGCAGAATATTTCCCCCACTAAATATAAAGGGAAATAAAGCAAAAGCTCCAACTGATTAGGCTGGAGCTTTTATATTGTTGGAGAAAAAGAATGTTATAGATTTTCCTTCGGTTAAACGATTATAACGGATATGTAGAATTGAGGGATAGCACCATATTCATTATACATTTCCGGCATACCAGTTTCAGAGCTAATGTCTAGTGTCTTTTTTATTTCTATCTCTATGATATTACCATTGGTGGACTTCCAAAGTAATCTATCTTCTCTTTCTATCTGAGGTGTGCCATACTTTGCAACCAAATCAGATTTAAGCGATGCAAGTATTTGGTTTACCTTATAGCGGTTGTTGGTTAACCATTGCTCTGCCTGCTTATAAGTTAGATGTGTTGTAAAAGCATCTTCATATTGAATAGCCTTATTGAACACAACCATTTTGAATCGGTCGTTATCAAAGAAAAAGCAGCAACCATCAAAATTCTCAGAAGCAAATCTAACAGACCCCTCTAGAACGATGTTAGTTGGCGAAGTCAGTACATCAGAACTCTTAACACCGCGAGAGATTAGTTTTGATGCAACGGTATTCATTGAGGAATTGAAGTCAATCCCCCAAGACCCGTTATTTGATTCTGAGCTATAGAAGTCAAACAACTGATAATTAGAAGTATCGGAAATAGGAACTTTTTCATTACAATATTTCTAGGTCATTTGGGTTCAGCTTAGAAGTAAACAGTCAAGCTACTAGTGTTATATCCGGTGCTGATGTGAAGAGTTGCTTTCTGGTTGAACTCTCTAGCCATTTCACCATCAAATGTAGAGTTGGTGCGTGTAATGCTAGCAGGTGTTTGTACGTTGTGCCAGTTTTCATTACCAACATAGTCTTTACCAGTAGAGTAAGCAACAACATGGCTTCCTTTGATTTTGATTTTGATAGAAGCTAACTGACCGTTTGAAACATAGTAAGCTCTTACTACCTGCTCACGGTTGTTGTACTGAGCAAGCAACATTGAACCATCATTAGAAGCAGGTTCATAAGCGAAGGTTGCTAAAGAGCATACAAGCAACCCTGCCATTAAAAGCATCTTTTTCATATTGCTTTTGATTAGTGTGCTTCACAATCCCGATAAAGCAGTTACTTGTTGGATAAAGAAAAGGTGTGGGATTGTACCTGCTTTATCCGGTGATAGGCTTCTAGCATTGCCTTAGATAGTGATAAAACAGCAAACCCACACCGATAAAGCTATGCAGATACCCCTAAAGGGGTAGGTACAAGCTACCGATGCAGATGCTATTTGTGCTTATCTTACTATCTATGAGGAAATTTTGCTAGAATTTATCACAGAAGATAACTCAAATAACACCCTTTCAGATGTATGAGCCTACTCTAAGGCTCTATTTTTCAAGTGCAAAGATACGAAATATATCTGAGATAAGGCTACTGAGATGAAGAGAAATAGCTAACTTTTTAGATAAATTTGATATTATGGGTATCTTTGTCCTATTTAGAAAGAAGCCTAATAAGGTTACTGCCATAGAATCCACTCCTACGGAAGTGGAACGTATTACTATAGCCAAACCTAAACCTACAGCACCTCAATCTTACTTATCTAAAAGAGCCTACTTCGGTAAACTCAATAAGAATAGTATGTGTGATGTGTGTAAGCTCAATATCCTTCACGTTGAAAAGCCAATAGGAGTATATTGGGTACACTAAGTACAATGGAGAAAATAATAGGAATGGAGTTAAAGGTGTGGCTCTGTATCTTCAAGATGATTCTCTGATAGTGAATGTAGATAGAAAGCTATGGAAGCAATACGAAAAGGAAGCAGGAGAGGAAGGATTAAAGTGGCTTGGCTATAGTGATGGTGAAAGTGTAAGAATCACTATCTATAAAGGAAAGCCACAAGAATCACAAGTAGAATCCTTCAAATAGACTCTAAACTCTTTAGTCAAATATCTGTCGCCAATTTTCCAACATATACTCAATTGAAAATTGTCGGTTAGCCGGACTTGTGCTTCTCAACGCGACGATTTTAATATGTCCGGGCAACTGTTGAGGAACTATATACTTTTGAAATAACTTTTTTGCAGAGCCGCCATTTAAGCCTATGACAGAGATATTCGGAAATTGCTTGAGCAATCCTGCGATATCATTAGCTATCGTATTTTGCAAATCAACATCCATACTCCCTTTGCGCTCAGCCTCCTTAAGCACATCCCATAATGCTATACGGTATTTTATTAACAAATTCTTCTTAGCATCGTATGTCGCAGGTACAGGCTCACCAATGAGAGAAGCAATAATTGTCCAAAACCTATTGGATGGATTCGAATAATATTCCTGCTTTCTCAGAGATTCTTCTCCCGGAAGTGTTCCTAATATCAAGAACCTTGAACCACCATCAACAATAGGTCCAAGTCCTCTTTTTAATCTTTTAGCCGCCTCGTTTACTTCGATCATATTCTGACCAGTACGTTCAAGATAGCGGTCAAGAGTTTCAATTATCCGTTGATTTTTTTCAGTTATTTCATACATCAATTTAGCTTCTTATTTTACATAGTTAGACATTTTTCGTGTATTCTGCAAGCCATCTTCATTTATTTTATGCAATTTAATATTTCATATAGTCCGAGCGGGATCAAAAATCTATTCGACGCTTTATGACAGCCGGCAATTCTCATATCCGATATTAATTCTTAATAGTTTACTTTAGCATTTTTTCATCAACCTACTGTGGATTAATGCGTTATTTAAGAATGACGGCAGAAGTGAAGCTAATGGACAAGCGCGACGGCTGTTGTCCACTGATTAACGAAACTGATTAATTAAAAAAGTAAAGTATTATGAAAGAGAAAAAATCCTACTATGTAAATATGGTAGAAGCCAAAGACGGAAAGATGAAAGAAGTCTTAAACTTCAATTTCGGAGGACATCATGACATCGCAAAGATGGTAGAAAAGACGTGTGAAGCCGGACTGTTTGAAAAAGACAAGCATAGCAAAGAATTCGTTCTCGGCATGAGATTCCTGCACCATGTAATTAAAAAGAATCCCGACCTTGAGCTGTTCAAGGAATTTGGCCCCCAATTCGAGGAGTTCAAGCAAAAAGTAAAAGCAATCATGGGATGTGGATGCGGCTGCAAAGAATAGCCATAAACAGACACCTAATGATATCTAAGAGATGTACGGATTACGCCATAATCCGTGCATCTTTTCATATATGCCTATTGCTTTAAACGACAATTTGCACTACATTTGCAATTGAATGCAATAAGGGCAGCCAAGTTGCATCTGCACAAAACTTAACAGAAAAACTTCAATATGACTTTCAAACGGAATATATTGGTGACCGGCGGTGCCGGTTTTATAGGCAGCCATGTCGTACGGTTATTTGTCAACAAATATCCCGACTACCGTATTATAAACGTCGACAATCTCACATACGCCGGAAATCTGGCCAATCTAAAGGACATCGAAAAGTATCAAAATTATATCTTTATAAAGGCTGATATCTGTGATTTCGAGAGAATGTGCGACATCGTCAGCCAATATGACGTAGACGGCATAATACACCTTGCCGCAGAAAGCCACGTAGACCGCTCTATAAAAGATCCATTTACATTCGCACGCACAAATGTCATGGGGACGCTTGCTCTGCTTCAGGCCGCAAAATTGTATTGGGAGTCGCGTCCTGAAAGATATGAGGGAAAGCGATTCTACCACATATCCACCGACGAGGTATATGGAGCACTCGAACTTACAAATCCTGAAGGCACAGAATCGCCATTCACCACCAAAGCTTCATCTACCCTCCACCATGCCTACGGGACAGAATTCTTCCTCGAAACCACCAAATATAATCCGCATTCACCCTACTCCGCCTCTAAGGCTTCGAGCGACCACTTTGTCAGAGCATACCATGACACCTACGGAATGCCGACCATAGTCACAAACTGCTCAAACAATTACGGCCCATACCAGTTCCCAGAAAAGCTGATTCCGCTTTTCATCAACAATATCCGCTTGCGTAAAGCCCTACCGGTCTACGGAAAGGGTGAAAATGTGCGTGATTGGCTGTATGTTGAGGACCATGCACGTGCCATCGACTTAATATTCCATAAAGGAACGACAGCAGAGACTTATAACATCGGAGGATTCAACGAATGGAAAAACATTGACATAATCCGGGTGATAATCAAGACCGTCGACCGACTGTTGGGCAATCCGGAAGGATTCAGCGACAATCTGATCACGTATGTGACCGACCGCGCAGGACATGATCTGCGCTATGCCATCGACTCCCGAAAACTGCAAAGCGAACTTGGCTGGGAGCCGTCGCTCCAATTCGAGGAAGGAATTGAAAAGACGGTCCGTTGGTATCTTGACAATCAGGAATGGATGGAGCAGATCACATCCGGAGAGTATGAACGATATTATCAGGAAATGTACCATAACCGCTGAAATGACCACAGGTCATTCAGCCCAGAGTGATTTGATCGTCGCTTCTTGGGAATAGCCAATAGGACAATCACTGCTTTTTGTATTGGCACGATAACTTCCATCGGTCTCATTATCACAAGTGATTACGCGCATCCCCGGCATCTCAAGATGGCCGTCCGGATCATTGTCGCGCAACCATCGGTGCGCATACTTCAGCCATTCATTTCTGTAGCTCTCCGGTTGAATCGCCAACCACGATATTTCATCCCATCCCCAGACGAAATGCAACTTATGGTCGGCAATTCCCAACTCAGCCCCTCTGCCGAAATTATCAAATTCAACGAGATAAGGCAAATGCGCACACTCCCAGCCAGAAGGCGAGACACATCCGAGACTCCGACCATAAAGACTGTCAAGATGTCCTCGTGACAGCATCCCTTGGAACGGTGCTGACTCTACTTCCTTTATTCTCAATGGAAATGAATTAAAATCAATCAAGCTGACACCATCCTTAACCATCCCGAATTGGGGCGTATGGGCATCGAGCAAGACCCAACCTCTTCTTGAATAGCGCTTGGCAAAGTCGCGGATCTTTCCTATTGTCATAGCCCAATTGTCGAGCTTCGGATCGTTCATACCTATAAGAGATATCTGCCCGAGATGGAGAGCTTCCACTCCTAAACCGATATACGATCCGGCAAGGTAGACAAACCACATCTGCGTCTCCTTACGGCTTATATCGGGCACGCTGCTTCCGGTCCGCCAATGATCCACGAATATTCCGTCAAGATTCAGCATGTCGTCATATCTGAAATTACGTTGTTCGCATTCTTCTCCGAATTCATCAAACACCCATTTCGGGACAGGCACATTTTCGACATCACGGGTAACAATCTCAAACAAACATCCCTGAAGAATCATTTCAGGATCATATTCATGCATTTCGGTCTCCAATTCCTTGGCTCTTGACCAATAATCCGGATCGTTGAGCCTGCTTTCACCACCCCAACGATATATGGCCCTACCAATGAATTTTGCTCCTAAATCCTTAACCATCCGCACATCATCACGATGGTAAGGATATTGCCATCTACCCTCTGGTCTGTCAGGAGTTAGAAAATACATCATGGTTATTGAGCGATCCAAATAATTTTCAAGCACATCTCGGGAAATACCATTTGAATCAAAACTATATGCCGTTGCATCGGTATCCGAGGCATACACCCCGAATACCGTAAAATAAGATACTATAAAAAACAGCACCGACCTCAATATAAATTCACACATACACTATCTTCATCAATTATATTACTGATCAATAAATTACCACAGACTTCGTTCCTTATAGTACGGCATAGGTTCACTGACATATTCCACTACTTTTGTGGCTTTAGGCACAGTCCTAAATTCCGATGCCGGAACCGCGCTTCCTGAAGGATTATCGCTCAAAGTCACGGCAAACACCGCAATAGCGGCATCGCGAGGCAAAACGATATAATCACATCCATCAGGAAGATCAAAACACAACTTATACAGGTAAGCGAAATTATATGAATCATTGCCTTTCGACGCACTGTGGGTATGATCTGCCACATAACCTATTGGAGTTTCCTTGAGATATCCTTCGCTCTCGCCTTTCCATCCCCACTGTCCATAAAAACCTGAATAATACGGAATTTTCACCTCCAGGTCAGCACCTGCGACGTTGAAAGTTGCCATACGGTCGCCTTGAATGGATGTCGCAAGCATATACAGATATTTAGATCCATGATTATCCGGAAGGAATATGGTGTCGCCGTTAGCACGTACATAGTTAAACATAGATGGATCGTTCTGAATCCTGAACGAGATACCGTTGTCAACAATGACAGACGGCATCAGCTCGGCGGCCAATGAATTTCCCCGACGGTCAAAGTCGCCTGCTCTATTGAATCCATCAGGAGTCAAAGCCACCGCATTAAGGGGCAGATCCACTGCAATAGATTTCGGCTTGGCAAGCAAGGACTTATCCTTAAGGTGGATCCGGAATGTACGTGGGCCAAAGCGCTTTCCGCTTAAAAACAACTTATTCCCTTGAAAATCGGCAGGTCCTACATATTCTTCAATACCATTGACTTCCGACGCACCTACAATCTCCGTAGCGAATGTTATCACCGCATCGTCGTAGTCTTGACCATGGCTTTCTGCTATACGAATTATATATCCGTCGCCATCCTCAGCCTTCTTTAAAGCCATCACCTCAATAGCAGGATTGCTCGATTCCATGAAGGAATATTCCCTGCCAAGCTTCCCCGAATGCTTATCAACCACAAACGCCAGCATAGGCTGATTGAAGCGTTCGGCCCGCCCCGGTATATCATTTGCCACCATGTCTCCGCCATGTCCTACCAGGGCATAATCAAATGTATGATGCCCATGATCCTGATGATCCTGATAAGTATAAAATTTACCCGGCTCTGGAGCATGAAGCAGTGTTAGCCGCAGGGTGTTGCTGTCAGGCTTATCCCAACCGTACTTGCTATCGTTAAGCACAGCCATACCGTAAGTGCCGTCGTCCGACGTAACGTCAGCCCATTGATGGCCCAGTACCTCAAAAGACTGCTCCGTATTGTTACCGCGACGCACATATCCCAAACTCAAGTCGTATGCAGCCTCACTTGCCTCAAATGATGTGGGAAATTCTGCTTTAAGAAGCGACTTCTTGCCTATCCAGTCAATTTCATTATGTATATTGATCAAATCATCAGACGCTCCATCCGTAAGACTTACATACTGCACAAACTGCGATCCGCGATAATCTCTTTCCACCTTCAGCACAGCACGCAAAGGGCCTGATTCAGCCACTGATATACGAACATTACCATCTACTCCACTCGACGCGCCGTCAATGGTCGACTTATAAATCTCCCAGGCCGGGTAATCGTGTGATTCATTTTCTGTCAGTATCATCAGACGGAAAGGTTTTGCCTGATCAACAAGATTCTTACCAAAACGCTTATCGATAATTGAGGCAATGTCACCATTCGCATCAAGTTCGACACGATAAATCTTATTTTCGAGCACATTATTCTTTGCCGTCAAAGTATGGGAAGCCACTGCCCTGCCCGGCCGTACATCATATACCGAAAAACTTGACGGAGCTACAGAAGCTGAAAACAGGATTTTAGCCACTCCGTCTTTCCATCCGAGCAATTGCGATGCCACGACTCTACCGTCCGGACCTGACACTTTTATCCCGGCCGGTCTTACCGGCATCGCGACATTAGCCTCCACTAAATCTTTACGCGCCGTATTAACCGGATTATAAACCACGACAGGAGTACCGGACACCTTTGTATCCAATTCCGAAGCAACCGCTCCGCAGGCAGTGGTTATGGCATCGGCAAAACGTGTCTGGGCAATCAACTCGTCATTCCATGTAAATGTATAGGATCGAGGGATGCTCGTACCGGTAATATCATCATGAAATTGATGCCAGATGACACGATGCCAGTTATCTCTCAAAGCATCGGCAGGATACTCTACTCCGCCCAGCAACTCTGCTACTACAGAAGCCCGTTCGGCTGCATCGCCGAGCTTCTCATTTCGACGATTAAATCGCTTTAAAGCCGCCTGTGACGTATAACACCCCACTCCATGCACATCCATCAACAGTTCCCCATCATATACTGGAAGTTCTGGATGCGCATCAAAAGGCAAAAAGTCATCGTACAACTGACCGGCACGCGCACTTATCACTTCAATGTCTCCATCAGTAGACAAGCTCTTCTGCATAGAAAATACGGAAGGCAATGTAGGCGAACCGCCACGATCGCCCACCCCATAATAGCTATAGGCTATGCCATTCGGATCCCGCCCTGCTCGGTCTATTATACGCTTATTGGTCGTGATATCATCATAATAATAGGACGTGCCGTATCCCCCGGCATCAAGCACTGCCAATATTTCCGAGCCGTCTATGCCTCGCCAAATCCCTATAGGGAAAGGCATCTTATACTTATCACCATAAAATTGAGCTTTGCGCCATTGAAGCTTCTGTGTAGAGAAACCAATCAGTCCACAGTGGGAAGCCACAGATGGCAATGTATAGCCAAATCCAAAGCAGTCGGGCAGGTATATATCATTTGACTTTACTCCAAACTCTTTTTTATAGAACTCTTGTCCGTAAAGTATATTACGTATATTCGACTCCGCTGAAGGCAGATTGGGATCGTTAGCTTCCCATGCGCTTCCACATACATTCCACCGTCCGGACTTTATATAAGCCTTTACCTTCTCATACTCCTGAGGATAGTATTCTTTCATCCATGCATATTTCTGGGCACTCTCAAAATTGAACACATAATCAGGAAATTTCTCAAAAAGCCAGAAATTCTGCACCATAGTCCTATGCAGGTAATCATCTATCGACTCCCGCACATCCCAATTCCATTGTGTGTCGAAATGTGCAGTCGAAACCAAATACACTTTAGGTTTTTCGCCATTCTCCGGGACAGCCTGTGCACTAAGCAACGAGGCTATAGCAATCGGTAAGATCAAGCATCTCAACTGTTTCATAAATGTCTTTAATTTAAGGTTCAATAACCGTGACACCGTACAAATTCAAATCTTTTGACGAACCGCCTACCGATATGACATATTCCCCCTCGGGTGTTACAAATGAGGATGTTTCGTCGTTCCAATAGCGAAGCTGCTTCTTATCAACCGGGATAGATACTCTTCGAGATTCACCTTTTTTGAGTGATACACGTTTAAATCCTTTCAATTCACGTTCAGGTGCAATACCGCCATATTCCGGCATGTTGACATAAACTTGGGACACTTCGTCACCGTCATACTTTCCCGTATTCTTCAACGTGAACGACACATCGAGCTTATCACCGGCATCCTTGACCTTAATGTCGCTGTATTTGAATTTTGTATAGCTTAGCCCATATCCGAACGGATACAGCACATCGCCTTTAAAATACTTGTAAGTACGGTTGTTGGTTATGTCATAGTCATCAAATGCAGGCAGATCGGCTATTGACTTATAGAACGTCAGCGGAAGCCTGCCGGCAGGGTTATAATCTCCGAACAAGACTTCGGCCACAGCCGTGCCACCTTGCTCTCCCGGGTACCAGACATCCACTATTGCCGGCAGATTGTCATCCTCCCAATTGACAGCAAGCGAACTTCCGGCCACGAGCACAAGCACAATGTTAGGATTCACCTTATATATCTCCTTAAGAAACTCCTGTTGGTCGGCAGGAAGTTCGATAGACGTCCTGTCCTGTCCCTCCCTCTCGATCGATTTGTTTATGCCCATCACGGCCACCACCAGATCGCTCTCAGCCACCGCCGCTCCGGCATCGCCATAAAGACCGAGGCGCGTAGACCGCTCGACCTTAGGCACTCTCCACTTCAATCGATTGACGGCATAATCGCGGTTATCGTAGTATTCGGCTTTCAAGTCATAATCACGGCCGGCTTCAAGATACACAGTGGCGGAATCCGTTCTGACGGCATGCCCTCTCCAACTGTCGATGATCTCCTTACCGTCTATACTCAGGCGGGCGCCATCGTCGCTCGTCAGATTAAACACATATTCTCCCGACACCACCGGACGTAATTTGCCGGTCCATCTCACGGATAGAGGTGACTTAGGCAGGAATGGATCCGGAGCCTGATTGACAGGTTCGAAATTAATCCAATTCTCCATCCGGACTTTAGGTTCGCCCTCCAGCTTAGTTCCTTCAAAATATTCGGCTTTCAGCCCTTCTGGGAAATTGTCGCCCTCGATAAGCTCCATTCCGTCAGCGGCCGATACCCATGGCGCATACATAACTTCAACTCCGTCACCGGCACGTCTGCGAATTCCCTCAAGTATGGACACCGGCTCATTGACCGGGGCACCACTGTAATCGCCGAACTCACACTGTCCGGCATTAATACCGACCACAGCTATCTTCTTTACTTTCTTAGTATTAATCGGCAATATGTTTCCGCTGTTTTTAAGCAACACTATACCCTCGCGCGCTGACTGCAATGCAAGTTCCTGATGCCCGGCACATCCTATCACGGATTCCGGAATCTTAGTATATGGATTGTCAGCTCCGCCTCCGGCATCAAAAAGTCCAAGACGCATACGTGCAGTCAGCACACGGCTGGCCGCGGAATCAATATCGGCATCGGTCACCATATACGCCTTATAGGCATTCAGCAACGGTTGGTCATAAACATCGTCGCCGCATTCAAGGTCAAGACCCGCCTTGATCGACAGAGTGGCGGCGGCCTCCTTGGTCTTGACATATTTATGCCCCGACAGAAGCAACGAAGGACCGCCGCAGTCAGACACCACATATCCATCAAATCCCCAGTCGTCACGGAGCACATGGGTCAGCAACCAAGGATTGCATGTACACGGCACATTATTCACAGCATTATAGGCCGACATTATCGACGCGGCTTTTCCCTCGCGGACGCACTGCTCGAAAGCCGGCAGATAATATTCACGAAGCTGCTTTTCTGAAATCTGCGGATTACATTCAAATCGGTTGTGCTCCTCATTGTTTGCCGCAAAGTGCTTTGGAGTCGACACTACTTTAAGATAACGTGGATCGTCGCCTTGAAGCCCTTTGACAAATGCTGTGCCCATCACCCCAGATAGGAATGGATCCTCACCATAAGTTTCCGGTGTCCTTCCCCAACGGGGATCGCGGGCCATATTGACAGTAGGCGACCAAAATGTCAGGACATCGCTGAACTGCTCCTTCTGAAGCGCACCTTGTTCGAGCTGATTCCAACGCGCACGCGCTTCGTCGGATATGGCAGTCGACACGCTTTTCAACAATTCCGGATTCCAGGAAGAAGCTAATGATATGGCTTGAGGAAACACAGTGAACCTGCCCGGCCTTACAACTCCATGCAACGCCTCGTTGCCATGATAATATTTGGGTATTCCGAGCCTCGGTATGCCAGGGGAAGTCGCCCTGAGCAAACTTATTTTCTCTTCTATGGTCAATCTGCCAAGCAGATCGTCGACACGCTCCTTTATCGGCGCGGATTCATCCAGATAAAGCGGTGTCTGCGCAAGTGCGCTTCCTGCGCACACTGAAAGAATTGCGGAGAGAATGATCGGTTTGTATTTTAGCATGATTTGTCTGGTAATTACTTAAAGTTAAATATTTTTGATTTATGCAAATTTATGCGGGAGCACTAAATTAATTGTTAACAGAAGCATTAATAACATCTTAATTTCTATGCCAACGGTATTTAGGACATTAAAACAGATGATTATTTACAGGATTTCACTTGATCAACGACCATTTCTTAATCACGGCTGCGATATCCCCATCATATATCAATCCTGACTTTGGCATAGATTTTGCACCTTTAAACGTATAGCGATAAAAATTTTTAGCGGGCACTAACATTATTCGCCCATCATGTGTTTTAAGAACAGATAAGTTAAATTTTAAAATAAATACTCAATATACTCATATTATGAATTTCAACAACTTTACCATTAAATCGCAGGAAGCCATTCAAAAAGCCGTTGAAATAGCAAAAGGTGCCGGCAACCAAGCCATTGAGCCGGTCCATCTTCTCAAAGGGCTTATGACTGAAGGCGATTCGTTGATGCAGTTCATCTTCCAAAAAGTTGGGGCAAATATCAATTCGGTCAATTCATCGATCGACCGTGCCATTGATTCTGAACCTAAAGTATCGGGCGGTGAGCCGTATCTCAGCCGTACATCCAATGATGTTCTTCAAAAGGCTTTGGACGTAGCCAAGAAGCAAGGCGACCAATACGTCGCAGTAGAGGCTATGCTCCTCGCCCTGTTTGCTGTCAAGTCGCAGGCATCGCAGATTCTCAAAGATGCCGGATTGACCGAACACGAACTCTCTTCGGCTATCGAAGAGCTTCGTAAAGGCAAAAAAGCGAACGATCAGAGCGCAGAAGACACCTACAATGCCCTGAGCAAGTATGCCATCAATCTTAATGAGCAGGCCCGTTCGGGAAAACTCGATCCTGTCATCGGGCGAGACGACGAGATCAGGCGCGTGCTTCAGATACTTAGCCGCAGGACAAAGAACAATCCTATGCTTATCGGAGAACCCGGCACAGGAAAAACAGCCATAGCAGAAGGCCTTGCCCATCGAATCGTCAGAGGCGACGTGCCCGAAAATCTTAAAGGCAAGCAGATATATTCCCTCGACATGGGCGCACTTGTGGCAGGTGCTAAATATAAAGGCGAATTTGAAGAGCGCTTGAAAGCAATCGTCAATGAGGTGACCCAGGCCGACGGTGACATAATCCTGTTCATCGACGAGATCCACACCCTCGTAGGAGCGGGAAAGGGTGAAGGAGCCATGGATGCCGCAAATATACTGAAGCCGGCATTGGCCAGAGGCGAGCTTCGTAGCATTGGTGCCACCACACTCGATGAGTACCAAAAGTATTTCGAAAAAGACAAGGCTCTTGAACGACGCTTCCAAAAGGTAATGGTCAATGAACCGGACGAGATGAGCGCCATATCCATATTGCGAGGACTTAAGGAACGCTACGAGAACCATCATCAGGTGCGCATACGCGACGAGGCCATCATAGCCGCCGTACAGCTGTCGGAACGTTATATCACTGACCGATTCCTCCCCGACAAAGCCATCGACCTTGTAGACGAAGCGGCATCCAAGCTCAGAATCGAGCGTGACAGCGTGCCGCAGGCTCTTGACGAAATAACGCGAAAGATAGCCCAGCTCGAAATCGAGCGTGAGGCCATCAAGCGCGAGGGCGACAAGGTGAAAATCAAGGATCTGGAGAAGGAACTCGCCGACCTGCGCGACCTCGAGAAGGACTTCAAGGCCAAATGGGAATCACAAAAAGAACTTATCAATAGGATTCAGCAGAATAAGATCGACATCGAACAGCTCAAGTTTGAAGCCGAAAAAGCAGAACGCGAAGGTGATTATGCCAAAGTGGCAGAAATACGCTACTCCAAAATTCAGGAGAAAGAACAGGAAAATGTCAAAGTTCAGGAGCAACTGAAGCAGATGCAAGGCGACAAATCGCTCATCAAGGAGGAAGTAGACGCCGACGACATTGCCGATGTCGTGTCAAGATGGACCGGTATTCCTGTGACGAAAATGGTGCAGAGCGAGAAGGAGAAGCTGCTACACCTCGAAGAGGAACTACACCGCCGCGTAGTCGGTCAGGAGGAAGCCATCCGCGCCATTGCCGATGCTGTGCGCAGAAGCCGTGCCGGACTTAACGATCCACGCCGTCCCATCGGTTCATTCATATTCTTGGGAACTACAGGTGTCGGAAAGACCGAACTTGCCAAGGCCCTGGCAGAATATCTCTTTGACGACGAGAACATGATGACCAGAATAGATATGAGCGAATATCAGGAGAAGCATACCGTGAGCCGACTTGTCGGAGCGCCTCCGGGATATGTAGGCTACGACGAAGGTGGACAGCTGACAGAAGCCGTGCGCCGCAAACCCTACTCAGTAGTCCTGTTTGACGAAATTGAGAAAGCGCATCCCGACGTATTCAACATACTCCTGCAAGTGCTTGACGACGGACGTCTTACCGACAACAAAGGTCGTCTTGTCAACTTTAAGAACACCATCATAATAATGACGTCAAACATGGGGTCGCAAGTAATCCGAGAGAATTTCGCCAATATCTCCGAAGATAACCGCGACGAGACCATTGAAAAGACCAAAGAAGAGGTGCTTGAAATGCTTAAGCAGACCATCCGGCCTGAATTCCTGAACCGTATCGACGAGATCATTATGTTCACTCCGCTGAACGAACGTGAAATCGAAGAAATAGTAGGAATCCAAGTAAATGGAATCAAGAAGATGCTTGCCAAAAACGGTGTCACTCTTGACATTACTCCGGAAGCCCTGTCTTATCTGGCCAAGGAGGGATACAATCCTGAATTCGGCGCACGGCCTGTCAAGAGGGTACTCCAGCGCATGGTGCTCAACCGTCTATCCAAGGACATATTGGCTCAAAAGGTTGACAGAGAGCACCCCATAATCATCGACTGCAAGGACGACGAACTGATTTTCAGAAATTAATCTTCTTTAATCTATAACCTTCCCTGATAAGGAGGAGCATCGGCCGATAAGGGCCCTGCTCCTCCTTATACATATTTTATACCCTGCCGTGACCGCCGTGTCGTAATTTCTGCCTATCTTTGTAGTCAAGTTTATAACCGCAAACAGACATTTTTCACACTCAGGTTTCACTACGACATGGCTAACGCTTTAATTAAAGCTATCTTTGATGGCAAAGACCGCATCGGGACCAACGGTTTACCTAATTGCAACAGCAGGGATCAGATGATTCTGGATATGGCAGAATTAAGCCATTATATCCAGGCTTCCCCGGCCAATCCCCGCAACAAAAAGGTAGAGAAGACTCTTGATTCGATGGGACTCTGCGACGAGACATCCGGCCTCTTCGTAAAAAATCTGATCGACCATATCGCCCATCCGCCATTTCCGTCAAGAACGAGAGCCAGATTCAGGTTTATCGACCTCTTTGCCGGCATAGGTGGATTCCGTATAGCAATGCAGAATTTGGGAGGACGGTGTGTGTTCTCTTCCGAGTGGGACACCGATGCCCAAAAGACATATTTCAATAATTTCGGAGAAGTTCCGTTCGGCGACATCACAGATCCGGCCATAAAGAAGCGGATTCCGAAAACATTCGACGTTCTATGCGCAGGATTTCCTTGCCAGGCATTTTCTATAGCCGGCTATCGACGAGGATTCAACGATACGAGAGGCACGCTTTTCTTTGACGTGGCAACGATACTGCGCGATCATCGTCCCAAAGCATTTTTCCTCGAAAATGTAAAGAACCTGAAGTCCCACGACAACGGACGTACCTACGAAGTGATCGAAACGACATTGAAGGACTTGGGCTACGTGGTGCACTCGCAGGTGCTCAACTCAATGACCCACGCAGACATTCCACAAAACCGTGAGCGTATATTCATAGTGGGGTTCGACCCGGCACAGGTTCCGGGACATGCCAGGTTCAGATTTCCGGAGAAAATAGAACTCACACACAGCATCCATGACTGCATCGACTATACTGTCATGGACGAGGCTCTTTATTACCGGGATGGCCACCGCTATTACCCATATCTCATTGAAGCCATGACTAATCCGGACACAGTCTATCAGTGGAGGCGCCAATACGTAAGGGAAAACCAGTCAAACGTTTGCCCTACCCTTACAGCCAATATGGGCATGGGTGGACACAATGTCCCGCTGATAATCACTAATGATGGTTTCAGAAAATTAACGCCTAAAGAATGTCTGAATTTCCAAGGATATCCTGCGGAATATGCCTTCCCGGATATCGCCGCGAGCAAATGCTATAAACAAGCCGGCAACTCCGTGACTGTACCTCTCATACAGCGCGTGGCCAATAACATAATCGAATTGCTATGACCGATTTTGAATCTGAATGGACTGATAATGGTCCCTACCTGAAAATGCTCGGCTTGATCGGCTCATTGTCAAATCTGTTTTCGGAATCAAGAATCCCTTTTATCCACTATCGCGTGACTGAGAATCTGTTCTGCAAATACTTCAATGCAGAGAATCTGTCGCGCACCGATACAGCCTATGATGCCCGTATAGGCAATGTAGGATTCGGAATCAAGACATTCCAGCTGAAGTCGGCCAGCAACTCCTCGATTGAAAAAATTGCCGAGTTCAATGCTTTGTCTCCCGAGCTTCGGCAGCTTTCCGGCAAAGAACTGGCCTTAAGGCTCGCACATTACCGCAATGAGCGCATGGCTGTAGCGAATAGGCTATATGAGATCAACCGCCAGATATACCATGTGATCGGTCGTCGGGAGGGCAAACTGACGATATTCAATTCCCCTTACGATCCCGTAAATATAGCGGCTATACACGACATACGCGAAAATGCCCAAAGTCTGAGGTTCAAGGATGATAGGCATGAATATACGTTCAATAAGAGCAAATCTGTATTGATGAAGCGTTTTGTGCTTCCCGACAAATTCATCGACATTGACATCGATATAATATCGGACCCATACAGTGTTCTGGAAAGTCTTCTCACAGACACCCGGGACAATTCCGCCACACGGCAAATTCGTCCGCATGTATTTCTTCCTCTGTATTCAACCCGTAAAGCGCCGGTCGGCGTAGAAGTCAACGCTTCCGGGAAATGGGTTCCGTTAAAATCCGGACTCAACCAATGGAACGCGGCCGGACGTTCGAGGGATTTGGATGAAGTGTACATACCGATTCCTTCAGAAGTCCATAAGAATTTACCCGCATTCTTCCCGCCGAGACACACATCGTTCAGCCTAAGGCTTCCCGACGGAAATGTACTGAAAGCAAAAATATGCCAGACAAACAACAAAGGACTTATGACGAATCCTAACAAAGCCCTCGGCGACTGGATTTTGCGCAAGGTTCTTGGCCTTTTGCCCGGAGAAATACTGACCATAGGCCGACTTGACACTGCAGGATTTGACTCGGTAGTCGTTTATCGAAACGGCGAGCTGGACTACTCCATAGATGTCATTAACTCTTCATCCGGACAAGACAATGGATTCCTGGAGTAAAGAGAAGCGTTCGGCATGTATGGCCCGCATAAGAAGCTCCGACACCAAGCCTGAACTGATCGTAAGAAAATACCTTTATAGCCGCGGATACCGCTATAGGAAGAATGTCAAGCATCTGCCCGGAAGCCCCGACATTGTGCTTAAAAAGTACGGGATAGCCATATTCATCCACGGATGTTTCTGGCATGGACACGATACACACTTTCACATGCCAAAGTCCAACGTGGACTTTTGGAAACGTAAAATAGCCCGCAACAAAGAGCGCGATGAAGAAAACCGCAACCAACTTAAACGCATGGGGTGGAATGTGCTGACCGTATGGGAGTGTCAACTGAAGCCCGCCGTCCGCAAACAGACCTTACTTGAAATCGAATATTTCATCAATCATTCCTATCTTAGCCACAAACGCATCAAAGAGGCTCCCGCTTATTCCATACCATCTGAACGACCAGCTGTCGCGGCCGAGCCTGCTACCACCTACGCCACAGACTTGGATAGCAAAAAATAATTTTTATATCCAAGCTCCTATTGACAGCAATCCAAATGCATCAGAGATTGTTATATAGTAAAATACATATTGACAATTTTACGACATGAAAAAATTACTACTTACACTACTGCTCATTCTCACCACGGCAGGAATGGCCAATGCTTTTGACAAATACACTATTAACCGTGACGAACTTCCCCAAAAAGCCCAGGACTTCATATCAGAATATTTCCCTAAAGCTAAAATCGGAATGATAAAGGTCGACAAGCATCTACTTAAAAAGACCGACTATGATGTCAGGCTTGTCAACGGACCCACCATCGAATTCATCAATTCCGGCATATGGACTGAAGTCGACTGTAAAAGCCGCGAAGTGCCTCAAGGAATCATAATGAAGCCTATAAGGAACTATGTGGCCAAAACATTCTCAGATGTCAAGATTGTAAAAATTGAGAAAAAGTCTTCCGGATATGAAGTCAAGCTGTCCGATGGAGTTGAACTTAAATTCAATCTGGTAGGACAGTTCAAAAGCGTTAAAATGGATGACTGAGACACATGATCATTAAAAGTTGCCCGCTCCTCCCTTCAAACAGGGAGGAACCGGACTAAAGCCAAAAGGCATGATTTGTGATTCTAAAGATAGTTTGTCTTATAGCGATTTAAAGTGCCGTATTAATTTATTTCGATGAGATAATTAATACTGCGCTTTTCCGTCATCTTTCGCTTCACAGCGCAAGAAATGTCGGAGTTGCCTTTTCTTAGTCCGATCATATAATATTTGCGTAGTAACGTAATCAATCAGTCTAAAAATAGACAACATAGTCTCTATTCTGGCACAAAATTACACATTTTTATGATATTAGCCAAAAAACATCAACCAAACTTCCGATTTTAACTTTTGCCTATTCCAGCCCAATCTTCGTATAAGCCAACGACTCAAACCTTTAGAGCACATAAACGTCATTTAAGCAACTTACAATAGATCTTAATATAACATATACCATGATTTTCCGGTATGCAATTTGGGGTATGTGAAGCCGAGGACTTCACTCTTGGGGGAAAATTTTTTGCGTAGGGCGCACATTTTTTTAGACATTTCTTGCAAGGCAAAAGATGTCCGGTTGATATAATGGGGTTATCCTCACAATCCGCATGTCCGGAACTTGTCCGACCTTTAAACCATAAAGTCCCGCTAATTCATTAATTAGCAGGACTTTATGCATGTTTTTTTTGGCGGAGAGAGAGGGAAAGAATAACTCACGGTCATGAACAATCATAATCGGTC
>CANOLV010000020.1 GCA_947567425.1 uncultured Porphyromonadaceae bacterium
CCTCACAGGCGGAACCAGAATCCGACGTGCTACCATTACACCACAAGGCAATATGCTTTTCGGAATCAAAAACTCTCGCTTGAGCTTTGTTGAATCTCAGTAGGATTCATTTCCGTTTTGCGATTGCAAAGTTAGGGGATTTTGTTGTAACTGCCAAATTTTTTCGCAACTTTTATTGGATAATTTTTGCTTTTGTTGCTTTATATTATGTAATGGTCTTGTAATCATTGTGATATGCGACAGCTTTAATCGCATTGTTTGTGGCTATTGTTGCTCCATAAGGAACAGGTCGGCATCAAGAGCGGCCCTGCATCCAGATCCGGCAGCGCATACGGCCTGCTGATATTTAGGATCGGCCACGTCGCCGGCCGCAAATACTCCGGCTACGGATGTCTGTTGATTGTCGCCTGGCAGTACGATGTATCCCTGGTCGTCGAGCTTAAGCTGTCCTTCAAAGAGGTCGGTGTTGGGCTTATGTCCGATGGCAAGGAAAAATCCGTCAATTTTGATGTCAAATTTGTGTTCTTTGTCGGTGCCTGCGTGTTCGACAAGGTGAGCGCCTTCGAGAAATCCTTCGCCAAACAGGCCGAGCGTATTTGTATTGTAGAGAATGGTTATGTTCTCCTTTTCGGTGACTCTTTTCTGCATAACTTTTGATGCACGAAGGTGGGGCTTTCTGACGATGAGATATACCTGTTTGGCGAGTCCGCTCAGATAGTATGCTTCTTCGCATGCTGTGTCGCCGCCTCCGACCACGGCAACAGTACGGCCACGATAGAAGAAACCATCGCAAGTGGCGCATGCCGATACGCCCATTCCGGCGTAAGTTGTTTCGTCGGGCAGACCAAGATATTTTGCGGATGCTCCCGTTGCTATTATAACAGTATCGGCCATAACGGTGGCTCCATTGTCGTCGAGGGCTTCAAACGGACGTTTGGAAAGGTCGATTTTCTCGATGTATCCTGAACGGATGTCTGCTCCGAATCGGGCGGCCTGATTCTTGAAATCTTCCATCATCTGCGAACCCATGACTCCATCGGGGTAGCCCGGGAAATTTTCGACTTCAGATGTTGTGGTGAGTTGTCCGCCAGGCTGAAGGCCTTCGTATAATATAGGAGCTAAATTAGCTCTTGTTGCATAAATGGCCGCGGTATATCCGGCGGGGCCGGAGCCGATAATGAGGCATTTTGTAGTTTCGGTATTCATAATGACAATTTAGATGAATTTCGGTTATTGCAACGGTATCCTCCGGCTGTAGGATAGTCTATCTTAAATCGACTATTTCGGCTTTTGGATACAGCTTACTATTGAAAACAAAAGTAGAGGATGTATAGTTTTTCCCCGAGACGAGTGAGTTTATGTGGATAGCCACAGTCTGGTCTCCTTCAAATGTCAGGGCGATGTCCGACGGCATGTATGTGGTGGAATCAATCGTCAATATTGCTCTTTTGACGGATGAATCGACGGAATGCTTCGGAGTCAAGTCGATGCGGTATGTGCCTTTGGCCGATGGCATACGCTTCGCTTCGTAGTTCATACGGAATGCACTTATTATGACAAACGGGTTTGTCTCGGCCAGCTCTTCCGGTGTAGGTTCTGTTATGTTTACCTCACGTATGTCGGGATTGTAGGTCCACTGCGTAGTTCCGTCATACCAAATGGTCATCTGGGGCGACGATAGCTTGAACTTATCTCCTGACAGATTCAGAGTGCCATCAGATTTATGTCCGTCGGCAGTCATGGAGAATGACGCTTCGATTCCTCCGGCATTCCTGAATGCCTGTGAAGCTCGGTCAAGTATGTCGGATGGCTTCGGTTCTGCGCATACGGCCGAAAGTATGGCCAATGCCAGTGACGTTATGGCTAAAATCAGTCGTTTCATAGATGCGGTACGCTTATAGTTCGAGCAGGCGTTCGAGTTGGAGCGAGTCGATGAGTACCTGACGGGGTTTTGCTCCCGAGGCCGGACCTACAATCCCGGCGGCTTCCATCTGGTCCATAATCTTTCCTGCGCGATTGTATCCTATAGAATAACGTCTTTGGAGGGAAGATGTTGAAGCGGTGTTGGATGAGATTATAAACCGCGCGGCTTCCTCAAACAGTGGATCGCGGTCGTTGACCGAGGCCATATTGCCCCCAGCTCCATCAGAGTCAGGGACATAGTCGGGCAGGGGATACGCTTCGTCGTATCCTATCTGGCTATCGATGGCATCCACTATTGCCTCGACTTCTTCGGTGCTGATATATGCGCACTGTACGCGCTCGATCTCTCCGTTTATGGCGTAGAGCATGTCGCCCTTTCCTATAAGCTGATTGGCTCCCGGTCTGTCGAGAATGGTACGGCTGTCGACCATCTGTGCCACTCTGAACGCTATGCGCCCGGGGAAGTTGGCTTTTATGATACCGGTGATGACGTTTGTCGACGGACGCTGTGTGGCGAGTATCATGTGCATGCCGACCGCACGTGCCTTCTGGGCGATTCGCGCTATAGGTGTCTCGACTTCTTTTCCTGCGGTCATAATAAGGTCGCCGAACTCGTCGACCACTATCACTATGTATGGAAGGTAGCGGTGGCCTTTCTCCGGATTCAGACGACGCTGGACAAACTTTGCGTTGTATTCCTTAATAGAGCGTACATTTGCCTCCTTCAGAAGAGCGTAGCGATTGTCCATCTCGATGCACAGCGAGTTTAAAGTGGCCACTACTTTCATCGGATCAGTGATAATCGGCTCTTCTTCATCCGGCAACTTGGCGAGATAATGGCGTTCAAGTTTGGAATAAAGGCTGAATTCCACCATTTTGGGATCGACAAGCACGAATTTAAGTTCCGCAGGATGCTTCTTGTAAAGTAGCGATGCGATTATCGTGTTGAGTCCTACCGATTTACCTTGTCCGGTGGCACCGGCCACAAGTACGTGGGGCATTTTGGCAAGATCGGCAATAAATATATCTTTAGATATGGTGGCGCCCATGGCCATAGGAAGGTCATAGGTGCATTCCTGGAACTTCTTTGATCCGATTACCGATCTGATTGGTACCATCTGCGGCTCTTTATTGGGAACTTCTATGCCGATGGTGCCCTTGCCAGGTATCGGTGCGATTATTCGTATGCCGAGAGCGGCGAGACTTAAAGCAATATCGTCCTCAAGACGCTTGATTTTAGCTATTCTGACTCCTTCGGCAGGAATTATTTCGTACAATGTCACGGTTGGTCCTACAGTAGCTTCGATGTGGGATATCGGAATCTGATAGTTGTTAAGCGTAGCCGTGATTCGGTTCTTGTTCTCTTCCATCTCGGTCTGGTCCACGCTTGAAGCCTTTACGGGTATGTCGGCAAGCAGATCAATGCCGGGGAAATGAAATCTGGAAAGTTCGGCGGTCGGATCATACACGTCAGTGGTGATCTCGTCGGCTTCTTCAATCTCTCCGACGTTGACCTTGAGTTCAAGATTATCACTGTCGGCTTCTTCTTTGGCTATCTCCGGATCGATGGGGGAGTCGGTGATTTCGGATATTGCGTCGATGCTGTCGACATCGCAATCATCGTCATCATATCCTACGGCTGTTTCCGTTCTCGGATATTCTGCATTCAGATGGTCGGCTGTCTCAGGCTCTTTGTCAATAGTCGCCGCGCTTTTTTCTGTCGGTGCAAATTCGTCTGATGCAACTATGTCGTTGCCAATAAATCCATAGTTGAAATCGACGATCTCCGGTTCTGCATCTCTGCTGGCGGGCGTCTCTTCTTTGGGCAGATCCTCTATGGCTTCGGCCGATGCACGCAGGCTCTCCTCTATGCGCTGACGTTCGGCTTCTTTTTCAGCACGTTCGGCGGCGATTTTGGCCTTGTATTCGGCCACCCGGCGCCTATAGGCAACATAGACTATTCTAAGTTCGTTAAGATATATGGAGGCCACAAGAGCGATAAGAACTACACTGACAAGAATGGCGCCGATTGCCCCGGTGGTGGATATCAGAAACTTGTTGATTTCGTAGCCGTGTATGCCTCCCCAGTATATCCAGGATGAGAGATTATATGTGACCAGTCCGGCGACAACCGATGTGGTGACCGCGACTATCAGACTCTTCATCGTAAGGCCCCAGAAGGAGAAAGACTTGTGGTGAAGCAGATATATGCCTAATGCGAAAAAATAGAAAATGAGAGCAAATGACCCGAGTCCAAGCCCGTTTGATATGAAATTTTGGGCAAGAAAAGCACCGAAAGCCCCGCCTGCGTTGTCGACATTTTGGCTTTCCATGGCCATCTCCGCTACTGTACGGTTCATTACTTCGCTTTGGTCCTCCGCACCGTATGTGAAATAGGATATCGCCGCGATGGTCAGGTATGTGGCCCAGCATATCAAGGTTATTCCGGTGAACAGACGTGTGCGTTTGTCACGAATGAATCCCATGATGCGCCCGGAGCGGGCTTTGGCGGTCTTTGCTGTTTTTGGCTTAGGCTCCTTGGTCTGCGCCTTTGGCGGATTTGCGGAGCCTTTTGTGTCGGTGTGTTCTGTCTGTTCCCGATCCATTTTGCGACGGGCATATTCCGGATCAAGCATGTCCGGGTCGAACCGGTCGGTGAGTATGCTGTCTGATGAGTTCATTATTGTCCTGTATATAGCTGAATTAAGCTTTTTCTGTTAATATGATTAAGTGGTTTGGTGCGTGATCGACATATATATGTATATCGGCATTGTCCCCACTAAAGTACAAAGATACGACAACAGGGCGGTAAAAACAAGAAAGATGATGATGTAATTTATCTAAAAACCTGCAACAAAATCCTAAAGTGCTTTCAACGAATCGATGGCCAGCTTCGGGTCCGGGGCTCTGAACACATAGCTGCCGGCCACGAGAATATCGGCTCCGGCTTGTGCCAGTTCTTTGCCGGTCTCGGCATTTACACCGCCGTCAACTTCGATCAAGGCTTTGGATGCGGAATTGTCTATGAGATTGCGTAGCCTGGCTACCTTTTTTATTGATTCACGGATGAATTTTTGACCTCCGAATCCCGGATTCACAGACATTATAAGTACCAGGTCGACATCTTCTATCACATCTTCAAGCATTGACACCGGGGTGGCCGGGTTCAGGGTCACTCCACACTTCATTCCGGCATCCTTGATTAACTGCAGTGTGCGGTTGAGGTGTCGGCAGGCTTCGTAGTGCACGTTCATCAGATGGGCGCCGCAATCGCGTACCTGTCCGATGAATCTGTCGGGTTCAATGACCATCATGTGGACATCCATAGGTTTGCTTGCCAACGGCGCTATGGCTTTTATGACCGGAAATCCTATAGATATGTTGGGGACGAACATTCCGTCCATGACATCGACGTGCAGATAGTCGGCTGATGAAGAATTGAGCATGTCCATTTCACCGTGCAGGTCGGCGAAATCGGCGGCAAGAAGTGACGGAGCTACTAACATGGTCAGATGCTTTAGGGTGATTATTTTTTTATGTGATATTATTTTTCTGATACTGTGGGTCTGTGAGGCTTGAAGGCATTGTATAGGATGATTCCTACGCATACGACTCCAATGGCTATACCGGCATAGGTGAGATATTCGTTGTATTCTTCGACTTTAGAATATAGCTGGTCCTGAGGAACGACTGTGCCGAGCCAATATCCGAGTGCGGCGAGAATACAGTTCCAGACCAATGCTCCAAGACCTGTAAATATGACGAACTTACCTATGTTCATCCTCGACAGGCCTGCAGGGATGGATATGAGCTGTCGTACTGCCGGAATGAGACGTCCGATAAATGTCGATATGGCACCATGGCGGTCAAAGTAGTCTTCGGCTTTTTTGACTTTTTCTTCGTCAATCAGGCATGCGTGGCCTATCTTGCTGTTGGCAAAGCGGTAGACGAGCGGACGTCCGATCCATACGGAAAGATAGTAGTTGATTAAAGCACCGACTATGGCACCTGCCGTCGCGATTGCCACTACGGCGATGATGTTGACATCTCCCTTTGTGCAGGCCAGATACGCGGCCGGCGGTACGATAACCTCCGAAGGGAATGGGATGAACGAACTTTCGACGACCATGAAAGCGAATACAAGGAGGTAAACAGACATAGCGTCGGCGGTCAGAAACTTCATCATAATTCCCGCCGGATCAAATATGGCGAGTTGGATAATGTCGAGTGTCATAAAGTTGTTGGTTTTCGGTGTCAAAATTAGTAATATCAAAGGGCTTGACCAAATTTCGGAGTGAAAAATTGTCAAGCCCTTTAATTAAACAGATAATATATGGAATCTGTTTGCTCCGTCTGTTCCGGATCAGAATATGCGTCCGCTCAACTTAAATGTCAGGACAGGCCATACTTTCAGATTGTCCATGACTTCCTGGATGTCGTTGCTGCCTTCGCCATCGATATTGTCAAGGATATTTCCGTGGTCGGTGTATAGCTTGGGCGAGCCCATGAACTGAACTCCCAGCTCGATGCCGAAATTTATTCTGTTGTTTGGAACTGCGCGTCCCCATCCGATACCGACATAGGGACGTACATTCTTTACCTTCAGACCGCCTTTGACGTTACCGTAGCGGTCAACAGGGATGTTATAGTCGCCGATTTCCACTCCGGCATTCTGGATTTGGTCGTAATTCTCAGCAATATAATCGCTGTGGCCTTTGACTTTAAGCAGTTTATTGCCGCCGAAGTAAAGTCCGCCTGCCACATAGAATGAACCCCAGGGAAGAGGATAGATGTTGAAGATGATAGAACCCTGTGTGCGTCCGAATGCTCCTTCAAGGTCGATAGTGTCGTCGACATCCTGAGTGTAACCGTTGGATGACAGTGAATATGTCACGTCGGCATCAGTGTTGAGTTTGAAGTTCGGGAGCATGGATATGCCGGCGCGCATCTGTACCCAGCGTGTGATTGGGGTGGAAAGCTCGACCGAAATACCGTTTGTTCCGGCTCCGACTCCAACGCCGAGATGCTTGAATACTCCATCTTGGGGCTTGCCGGCGAGGCAGTTAAGGGATAATAAAGCAATTGTAGCGATAGCAAAAATTAGTCTTTTCATCAGCTTTTAAATTTACTTAAGTGAATATGTGATAATAATTGTCTTACTGTTAACTTGTACAAACAGGTGCAAAATTAATAAAAATATCTTGAATAGTTGTTGCTGATGTCCTCTTTTAACGCAAATGCTTAAACTTTTATAAAAAACAGGATGCTCCCTGACATAAAAGGGAGCATCCTCGAAGTATGGATTATAGCTTGATGCTTGGATTATTTCACCTGTATCTTGACAGTCTTGGAGCCTTGCTTCTTTACGTAGATGCCTGGAACGAGACTTTCCGAAGGTACTTTGACACCCTGCAGATTATAGTATTCTACAGGCGCATTGTCGTTGTCGGAGATCACGTCGTCGATGGCTGAAGTGTCGATGCCTTCAACTGTAGTGAATGCGCTCCAGCCGGTAGCGGCCTTATAGGCATCAACAGATCCCATGGGGACAGAAAGCTTGGCTGTAGTGGCGAAGTCATCAAACATCATGGCTGAAGAGCAAGTCGGAGGAATGGTGTTAAGCGACTTTATTTCTGTTATGGCGTTGCAGCCCATGAATGCCAAGCCTCCGGAGATTGTAGTCACAGTCGACGGGATTGTGAGCGAGGTCAGTGCCTTGCAACCGTAGAATGTGCCGTTGATTGTCTCAAGACCTTCATTGAGAGTGACAGAGCTAAGACCCTCGCATCCGAAGAACGCCGATCCGATAGTCTTTACAGAAGAGGGCAGGGCGATCTCTGTGAGTTTGGTGCAGTTGGCAAAGGCCTGGTCGCCGATGTTCACGAGCGAAGATGGCAGTGTGACCTTGGTGAGCTTTTTGAAGCCGTAGAATGCGCGGCCTATCTTTTCCACACCTTCGGGAATCACAAGTTCGGTGACGGAGGCGTTGTTGATATAAACATCGCCCCATTTGCGTTCTGAGAAGTTGGAGAACAGGTTGTAAAGCGGGTTGGCATTTCCGTTAGCGAACTCTATATCGCACCAAGCGGCGAGGTCGGCTATGTGAAGTTCCTTAAGATTCGAAAGATTGCGGAATGCATCTGTGCCGACAGTCTTGATTGATGCCGGAATGGTGATCGAAGTGATGGTGCGGTTGGCGTAGAAGGCATTATCGCTGATTGCGGTTACGGCATAAGTCTTATCATTGGCTTGTACGGCATCTTTGATAGCTATGACTTTAGAGCTTCCGAGGCATCCGGTGACAGTGGCGGTGAGATTGGTGTTGTCGAGAGCGTAGATAACATCCTCAACGGTTACCTCGGTCTCTTCAACGGCAACTACATCGGCAGTATAGATGTTGAAGTCGGCTTCAATCTTGTAGCTGGCCAGTGTGTATCCTCTGTATGATCCTTGTCCATTGGTGTCATAGCCAAGGAACACATCGGAGGTCGCTGTCAGAGTTGATTTGCTTTCGGTTACTGCAACGTTGAACTCAGGGCCGCCGTCGAGGGATCCGCCTTCTATTTTGAACATGTAATAGATGTTTTTCACGCCCGTTCCGTTTGATGTCATGGCCCAGTCTACAGGTTGGGTGTTGCTGATCTGTGCCGTATTTGCGGTGGCGTTGAAGGTGGCGGGAACTTTGTAATATTTGTTGTAGAATGCAGAGCTTAGTCCTACGATATTGATGGCGTTATTGGCATTCTTTGTAATCAAAAGCGGTATGTCGATATTGTCTTCCGGCTGTCCGTTGTACATTAGCGTTGCCGTCAGTTTGCCGTTTGCTTCAGAAGCCAATATTTCCTGCATGAGGATAAGGCCGCCCTTCTGTCCTTGATAATCGACTATGCCGTATACTCCATAGTTGAATGTGATGGCTCCGTCTGATATTGTGCCGATAATCGGGTCATCGCTGTATGTTGTGGATCCTGCGGCATACATGGTGACCGGTCCGTAGGTGGAGTGTTCGCCGATTACACGTCCGGTCGGGATGGTTATCGTTTTGGCTGTGGCATCGTAGGCTCCTTTTACGTCAAACCCCTCGGCAAAGCTCTTCAGGATTACGGAGTCGCCGTCGGCAACTACATTGAAGAAGTGGTTGTAGTCATAGTCGCCATCGGTGTAGGTGGTCACGAATGACTTGCCGATAATAGTCGATTCAGCCTCGGCACGCATGGCAGGCGCTTTGGCGACTGAGGGCTCGAGTTTGCCCTGCTTCAGAGCTGTCTGCTTGATGTTCAGCTCTCTTGTGAGTTGGATTGATTCGATACTTGCCGTAGCGCACACAGACATAGCGCATGCGGCCATTGTTGCAAGAGTAAAGATTTTTTTCATACTACATTTGTGATTGGTTAAAAAATTTCACAAATGTACAACCCAAAATACCCCCCCCCAATTATTTAACACAAATTAACGTCACATGGGGCTTCTAATTGATTTTTATGAGGATTTCTGAACAGTCTTAGTCTGCCGTTTTTATGCCGGCACGACGAAGCATATCTGCGTAAAATGAAGCTTTCTGCGATAACGGCAAGGGATATGCGCGTGATGTCGACGGCATTCTGTAGATGTCTACTTCGCGTCCGTCGGCGAGTGTTCCGTGGACAGATTGGCCGATCTTAGGAACCGGGATTCCGGTTATGGCGGCGAGAGTCTCTCCGGCCTTTTCGCCTGTGGTGGCGATGGAGTGGCACAATGGCATCGTATCGAGAAGTTGCCGGAGGTCGACAGGCTCGACTATTTCGAGAAATTTATCAGAGGCATTGTCCTTCAGTCGCCTGACTTTATATCCGGTGTCGTTCAGGGCAATGCCTTTTTCTGTCAGCAGATGTTTTATTAGATCCAGTTTGAACCTTTTGTTTGATTCGTCATAGAGATAATTCTGGTCGTTGAAGAAGATCAGTCCCATTATACGCCAAAAGTCATTGATTCTGTTTGGGTAGTAAAAGTCCATTGACCACCTGTTGGACTTGGGTGGAAATGTTCCCATTATCAGAATCTTGGCTTCTGGAGGTGAGAATGGCGGAAATGGGTGGGTATCTACTGGAATCATGTTTGTTCAGCGGGTTATTTCATTAATTCGTCGGCTACAGTTTCTGCCAATGATCTCAGGCTTTGTTCCGTAGGTTCGGATAGAGCCTGTTTCATCTCTACAGTCCGGATGTCGGATGTCTTGAATTTGGCCTCCTCAAGCACAGTGTTGATTCTCTTGACGCTCTGAGGTGCCCATGTATAGGAGCCGAATGAAGCTATCACGCGGTTTTTGATTTCGCGTGTCTTGATGGCTTGTACAAGCGATTCTATAGGTGGAAAAAGGGTGTTGGAATAGGTGGGAGCGCCTATGATAAGCCCTTTGTAGCGGAATATGTCGCTTAAGATGTAGGATAGGTGTGAGAACGATGCATTATGCATCTTGATATTCTTGATTCCGCATTCGGCCAATCGCCGGGCTATGATTTCGGCCATTTCTTCTGTGTTGCCGTACATTGACCCGTAGACTATCACCACGCCTGATTCGGCTTCATAGCGGCTTAATCTGTCGTATATGTCTACCACGTCGGCGATTTGTTCGTGCCATACCGGACCGTGGGTGGAGCATATGTATGCGAGATCGAGGCCCTTGAGTTTCGCGAGTGCCTTTTGGACGAATACACCGTATTTACCGACTATGTTGGAATAGTAGCGGTACATTTCAGGAAAATATGACGCGGTGTCCATCTCTGAATCGACTACGGCTCCGTTCAGCGCGCCGAAGCATCCGAAGGCATCTCCGGAGAATAGGACTGATTTCTCTTTGACGTATGTCATCATCGTCTCCGGCCAGTGGACCATCGGTGTGATATGGAACGATAAAGTCATGTCGCCAAGGGGAAGAGTGTCGTTGTCGGCCACTTTCAGCACGTTGTCCTCAATTCCATAAAAGCCTTTCACCATTTCGAGGGTCTTCGCGTTGCCTACGATTGTCATGTTCGGGAAGAAGCTGCGCAGGATTCCTATCGATCCGGAATGATCCGGTTCCATGTGGTTTATTATGAGATAGTCCGGAGCATCGCAACCTATTATATCCTTGATGTTCTTTTTCAGTTTGCATGCCTCCGACACTTCTACTCCGTCGATGAGTGCGGTCTTGTCGGAGCCTTTTACTATGTATGAATTGTAGGTGACGCCGGCAGGCAACGGCCACATGGCTTCAAACTTCTGTGTGGTACGGTCATTGACTCCTACATAAAATATTCCCTCCGTGATAGCTTGGATATTCATAATAAATAGAATTGAGTTTTTATATACAACACCTGAAGCCGTATTCAAGTTGAGGAATACGGCTTCAGAAATGTTAAATTTATGCGATGCAGTTTATGCTTTAGCTCGTTCAACTCGCTCGACGTATGATCCGTCGCGTGTGTCTACGCGAACCTTGTCGCCGACTTCGCAGAACAGAGGCACACGGATTTCTGCTCCTGTCTCGACGGTGGCGGGCTTGAGCGTGTTGGTAGCGGTGTCGCCCTTGATGCCGGGTTCGGTATATGTGATCTCGAGGATTACGCTTGTGGGCATCTCGCAGGTAAGGATGGTCTCTGATGCGGCATGAACCATGGCTTCGCAAATGTCACCCTCTTTGAGGAATTGAACGCCGTCGATGCTTTCTCCTGGAAGAGCTACCTGCTCGAATGTCTCGGTGTGCATGAAGTTGTAGCCCATGTCGTCTTTATAGAGGTATTGGTAGGGGCGACGCTCGATGCGGACTTCCTCAACCTTTACTCCTGAGTTCCAGGTTTTGTCGATGACACGTCCGGTCTTGACATTCTTGAGTTTGGTGCGGACGAAAGCCGGGCCTTTGCCGGGCTTAACGTGCAAAAATTCAACGATGAAGAAGTAGTTACCGTCGATGTCGAGGCACATTCCGTTTTTAAAATCTGCTGTTGTTGCCATACGATGTTATTTGTTGTAATTTCTGTTTTTGATTTTGTATTGACGCGCAAAGTTACTAAACATTTACCTTTTATGCCATATTTTGTGTGGAAATATTTATGAATGCGACTCGTTTTTTGTCCGTTAGCTGAACTTTTTGTAATTTTGCACGTCACATATATTATTGTATAATATTCATTTGTTGAGTAATGAAAGTATTAAAATTTGGCGGGACTTCGGTCGGGACTGCGCAACGGATTAAGGAAGTTGCCAAACTTGTTGCGTCGCGAGGCAAGAATATAGTCGTATTGTCGGCTATGTCGGGAACCACTAACACGCTTGTGGAAATATCTGAATATCTGTATAAAAAGAATATAGATGGGGCCAAAGAGACAGTCAATCAGCTTGAGGCGAAGTACCGTCGGATTGTCGATGAGCTTTATGTATCCGATGAGTCCAAGGCTAAAGCCATGGACGAAATAAAGGGGTGCTTTAACTATATACGGTCCTTCTCAAAGGATATATTCACGCTGTTTGAGGAGAAGGAAATTCTGGCGCAGGGTGAATTGATGTCTACGGCCATGATGACCATTCTGCTTCGGGAAGCCGGCGTTAAGGTCGTTCAGCTGCCGGCGCTTGACTTTATGCGCACCGACAAGAATGGAGAGCCGGACTCGGCCTACATCCGTCAAAAGCTTACTGCTTTGCTTGACAAATTTTCGGATGCCGACTTGTATATAACCCAAGGGTATATCTGCCGCAATGCATACGGCGAGGTCGACAATCTGAAGCGTGGCGGAAGCGATTACACTGCTTCGCTGATCGGTGCGGCGCTTAATGTCGATGAGATTGAGATATGGACGGATATTGACGGTATGCATAATAATGATCCACGGTTTGTGGAAAATACGGCTCCCGTCCATGAACTGCATTTTGAAGAGGCTGCCGAATTGGCGTATTTCGGGGCCAAGATTCTTCATCCTACATGCATACTGCCGGCGAAGCTCAATAATATACCGGTGCGGTTGTTGAACACCATGCAGCCTGACGCTCCCGGAACTCTCATATATAATACCACATCGGGCAACGGAGGCATAAAGGCTGTGGCGGCCAAGGACAATATCACCGCTATAAAGATTAAGTCTGGGCGTATGCTGTTGGCATACGGTTTCCTGCGGAAAGTGTTTGAAGTGTTTGAGACATATCAGACTCCGATCGACATGATCGCCACTTCCGAAGTCGGTGTGTCGCTGACTATCGACGACGAGCGCAATCTCGACAGAATACTCGACGACCTCAGAAAATTCGGCACTGTGACCATCGACCGCGACATGGTGATTATATGTATCGTAGGGGATCTTGAGTGGCAAAACCGCGGGTTTGAGGCCAAGGCTCTTGATGCGCTTCGTGAGCTTCCGATAAGAATGATATCCTATGGCGGAAGCAACTACAATATATCGCTTCTTGTACGTAAGGAGGACAAGGTGAGGGCGCTTAATCTGCTGAGCCGTCATCTGTTCAGCTAATCATTTGATTTAATAGATTTACTTATGTCAGCATTTCCGTTAGATAAGTTTAAGGCGGAGCGGACTCCGTTTTACTATTATGATTTGTCATTGTTGCGGGACACGCTCGCATCGATAAAAGATGCCGTGGGCGGTTCGGACTATCATGTGCATTATGCGGTTAAGGCTAATGTCAATCCGGTGATACTTGCGGCAGTGGCCGCTGCCGGTATGGGTGCTGACTGTGTGAGCGGAGGGGAGATTGAAGCGGCTTTGGAATGCGGCGTTCCTGCCTCTTCGATAGTCTATGCCGGAGTCGGAAAGTCTGATGACGAGATTTCTATGGCGCTCAGGGCCGGCATAGGCTGTTTCAATGTAGAGTCGTTGGAAGAGCTTGGAATCATAGAGTCCATAGCATCTGCTATGGGTGTCGTAGCCGATATAGCACTTCGCGTCAATCCTAACGTAGATGCCCATACCCACCACTATATAACCACCGGACTGCAGGAGAACAAGTTCGGAATAGCCCTTGAGATGCTCGACGATGCTGTGGGCTATTGCCGTGGATCGCAGTCATTGCGTCTGCGTGGACTTCATTTCCATATCGGCTCTCAGATAACCACGATGGATCCATACGTGATATTGTGCGGCCGCATCAATTCGCTTTTGGATGAATATGAGGCTAAGGGTGTGAATTTCGATCTTATCAATGTCGGCGGCGGTCTTGGCATTGACTATGACCATCCCGATAAGCATCCGATCCCTGATTTCCGTGCTTATTTCGACACATTCAGACGACATCTGCATCTTAGAGACGGGCAGCAACTGCATTTCGAACTTGGCAGGGCTGTTGTGGCTCAATGCGGGTCTTTGATAACGCGTGTCCTTTATGTCAAGCAGGGTGTCAACAAGCAGTTTGCAATAGTGGATGCCGGAATGACTGACTTGATCCGCCCGGCATTGTATCAGGCGCATCACTTGATTCAGAATCTGACTTCAGAATCTGACGAAGAATGTGTTTATGATGTAGTGGGCCCTGTGTGCGAGTCGTCGGATTGCTTCGGTGTTGACGAGCGTCTCCCTGTCACCAAGCGTGGCGACATCCTTGCATTGCGCTCTGCCGGCGCTTACGGGGAGTCGATGGCATCGCGCTATAATCTCAGGTCGTTGCCCGGGACATTTACTGATTGAGATTGAGGCCTCGGTCGTGGAAATTGGCTGTTGTCGCGGTCATGTGAGGTCTATCGCTGGTATGTGACAGTGTTTTTCGAGGCGATTATGGCAAAAATGTAAAAAAAAATGTGCATCTTTGCACATTAAAAAATTTATATCAAAACAGATAAGCATAAAAATGGATTTTTCCGCTGATCAAATAGCTGGTCTCGTGAATGGTACTGTTGAAGGCGATGGAGCTGTTACTGTAAGCACATTTGCAAAAATAGAAGAAGGCCATCCGGGAGCATTATCTTTCCTCGCTAATCCTAAATATACACATTATATCTATACCACCCGTAGCTCTATCGTGCTCGTAAAGCGGGATTTTGAGCTGGAGAAGCCGGTTAATGCTACGCTTATACGTGTTGACGACCCTTACGCTACTGTGGCCAGTCTGCTCGATATGGTAAGCAAGATGACTTCCCGCAGGCCGTCAGGCGTGGAGACTCCTTCACATATCGCCGAAGGTGTCAATGTATCCGACGGCTGTTATGTCGGTGCATTCTCATATATTGACCAGGGGGTCAAGCTCGGAACCGGAGTCTTGGTATATCCTCAGTGTTATATCGGTGCCGGTGTGGAGATTGGCGACAACACGATCCTGTATCCCGGAGTCAAAATTTACCATGGATGTAAGATCGGTGACAACTGCATATTGCATAGCGGTGTGGTAATAGGAGCAGATGGCTTTGGCTTCGCTCCTGTCGACGGAGTCTACAATAAGATTCCGCAGATGGGCAATGTCGTAATTGAGGATAATGTCGAAATCGGTGCGAACACCACTGTTGACCGGGCAATGCTCGGAAGTACCCGTATACGCAAGGGGGTCAAGCTTGACAATCTGATAATGGTGGCCCACAACTGTGAAGTGGGGGAAAACACCGTAATGGCTTCGCAGGTCGGTGTGGCCGGATCAACTAAGGTCGGTGCCGGGTGCGTGGTGGGCGGACAGGTCGGATTCGCCGGTCATATCCACGTCGGTGACGGTACGCAGATCGGAGCACAATCGGGTATTCCAAAGAACGTAAAACCCAATAGCCGTATCATGGGCTATCCTGCGGTTGATTTTGGCGAATTTGCAAGGCAGTCAATCAATGTGAAGAATCTGTCGAAACTTTATGCTAAAGTGGCTGAACTTGAGAAAAAAGTCAATCTGAATTCGGAAAAATAAAAAATACATTATACAAATGAAGCAGTGTACTCTTAACAATTCCTTTAAAGTACAAGGAAAAGGTCTTCACACCGGATTGAGCATAGAAGCTGAATTCTGTCCGGCCGACGATAATCATGGCTATAAAATTCAGCGCGTAGATCTTCCCGGACAGCCTGTCATTGACGCCTTGGCTGAGAATGTGGTGGCTACCACGCGTGGAACAGTATTGAGCCGTGGCGATGTCACTGTCAGTACGGTGGAGCATGCATTGGCCGCGCTTTATGCCGCGGGAATAGATAATTGCCTTATAAAAGTAAATGCCCCCGAAATACCGATACTTGACGGAAGCGCGAAGGTCTATTGCGAAAAGATAGTCGAGGTAGGCATCAAGGAGCAGTCCAGCGACAAAGACTTCTATGTGGTGAAGCAAAAGATAGAAGTGCGCGACGATACCACCGGATCATCCATAGTAGTGTTGCCGGACGACGATTTCAGCATCGATACAATGGTTGAGTTTGACTCGCCTGTGCTGACCAATCAGTTTGCGTCGCTCGACAAGCTTACTGATTTTCCCCGCGAGATAGGCGCAAGCCGTACGTTTGTATTCGTGCGCGAGGTTGAGCCTTTGGTTAAGGGTAATCTGATAAAAGGCGGTGACCTTGACAATGCCATTGTCATATACGATTCGCCTATGGAGCAGGAAGAGCTCGACCGCCTCGCCGACATAATGGGAGTGCCGCATAAGAATGTGACTGAATTCGGCTATATCAATGATTTCCCTCTGTTTGCCGACAATGAACCTGCGCGTCATAAGCTTCTTGATGTACTCGGCGACATATCTCTTATCGGCAGACCTTTGAAGGGAAAAGTGCTCGCTACTCGTCCCGGCCACTCTATAAATACGGCTTTTGCTAAGAAAATCAGGAAGGAAATCAAACGTCAGGAGATTCAGGCACCTCTATATAATCCATCGGCAGAACCATTGATGGATGTCAACCGCATACGCGAACTTCTTCCCCACCGTTATCCCTTCCTGTTGGTAGATAAGGTGATTGAGAAGGGTGCCAATTACATTGTCGGTCTCAAGAATGTCAGTGGCAACGAACCATTCTTCCAGGGACACTTCCCTCAGGAACCAGTTATGCCTGGTGTGCTTCAGGTGGAAGCTATGGCTCAGACCGGCGGTCTGCTTGTGCTCAGTACGGTAGACGATCCTGAAAAGTATTCGACTTACTTTATGAAAATAGATAATGTGAAGTTCCGCAACAAGGTGGTCCCCGGCGATACGTTGATATTCCATGTGTCGTTTATGAGTCCGCTTCGCCGTGGCTGTGCCATGATGAAGGGCTATGCTTTCGTCGGAGAGAAGATTGTCACCGAGTGCGAGTTCATGGCTCAGATTGTGAAAAATAAATAATTGTTCAAATTATATAGAATAAGATATGAAACAACCGTTGTCATATATACATCCCGCCGCAAAGATTGCGCCGAGCGTGGTGATTGATCCATTTGTCACTATCGACCAGAATGTGGAGATAGGCGAGGGTACGCGTATCGGCAGCAATGTGACAATAATGGAGGGAGCCCGTATAGGTAAGAATTGTACGATATTTCCAGGAGCTGTTGTCGGTGCCATACCTCAAGATCTTAAGTTCCGTGGCGAGGAGACTCTTGCCATAGTTGGCGACAACACTACATTGCGTGAGTGCGTGACTATTAATCGAGGTACGGCGGCCAGAGGTAAAACCGTGGTCGGCAACAACTGCTTGATTATGGCATACTGCCATGTGGCGCACGACTGTGTGGTGGGCGACAATGTCATCATGTCGAATGCCACCCAGTTGGCTGGCGAAGTGGTAGTTGACAATTTTGCCGTAATCGGAGGTGGTACTTTGGTTCACCAGTTCTGTCATATCGGACCACATGTGATGGTGCAGGGTGGTGCGCTTGTCAATAAGGATATACCCCCCTACGTAAAGGCGGGTCGTGATCCTATTGCTTATGCCGGTGTGAACTCAATCGGCCTACGTCGACGCAACTTCTCGAATGAGCAGATTCGTGAGATTCAGGAGATATACAGGTATCTTTATCTGTCCGGCTTGAATGTGACTGATGCTATTGAGCGGATAGAGGCGGAACTTCCTGCCACTAAGGAACGCGATGAGATTATCCTGTTCATACGTAATGCCAAGCGTGGTATAATACGAGGCTACGTATAAACTTCTATATTAGGATTTACCATACAAATAGGACGGTTCCGGATTCCGGGGCCGTCCTATTTGTATGGTATCCTGCTTTCGAATGACTTTTATTCGTCCATTATTTCCGATGCGTCCTTCATCTCTTCATATTCGAGCCATTCAGGATCGTTCTCCGTGTATATTGTGATAGGGAGAAGATCGAAAGGTGCTAATGCTTGATTTATTTTTTTCTCGAAAATGTGTATGGATGTCGTGTAGAATATCCAGTTACGTTCACCGTCACCGGTATATATACCGGTTAATATAGCCACCGGGTCTTTTGTGAACACTTTTTGCAATGCATCCTGAACCGCTTCCATTATGGTGGAGGTCGGAGTGTCCGGCATTCCTGATGCATCGCCTTGATATTTCCAGGTGATTTCTACTCGGATGTTGTATTTTCCGGATTCTTTAGCTTGTTCTATGCCACGTCTGCCTGTGACCATTATGAGCTTTCCGGTAGCGCTTTCGGTGGGAGATGTCCACCATTCGTTTCCAATTTTTATTGCCATATCTGTTTATTTGGGGCTAATTTAGTGAAATTCGTTCTAACGGGAAATATTTAACCATTAAATTTTGCACATTGTTCTTGATTTGATTATTTTCGTATTGTAAAAAGTATAATAGATGCGTGTGTTTTTTGTTGCCTTAGCGGCATTATTATCTATATTTACGGCATGGGCTTCAGGCGATGTCGAGGTTAGGGCTGTATGGCTCACAACTAATGGCGGGCTTGATTGGCCGGGTAAAGTGTATTCGGTAGCTGAGCAGAAAAAGTCGCTCTCAAATATGCTCGATCGGCTCAAGGAAGCCAACTTTAATCTGGTTATATTCCAGGTTCAGGCAAACGGCGATGTGTTGTGGCGCTCCTCGTTGCAGCCGGCTATGGAGGCGGTGACAGGCAATGGGGCCAAGGGTCTAAGCTATGATGTGTGTCAATTTGTGGTGACAGAATGCCACAAGCGGGGATTGGAATGCCATGCATGGATTGTGCCGTTCAGACTCGGTTCGAGAAAGTTCGCTTCTCACTATGCATCGAATTCTGTGAAGCATCCTTCAAAATCTAAAGCGAAATTGTGTGTAGAATATAAAAGGACTCTCTATCTTGATCCCGGAATCGAGGACACGCGAAAGTATCTGATAAGTCTCTATAGGGAATTGGTGGCAAATTATGATTTTGACGGAATAAACCTCGACTATACGAGATATCCTGGCAAGGATTTCCCGGACAATGCTTCTTTCAGCAAGCGCAAGAATAAGAAAATGACTAAGGACGATTGGCGCAGGCAGAATATAAATATGTTTGTGGCCGATCTGTATGGAATGGTGAAATCTATAAAGCCTAATATGCTTGTCGGTTCGGCTCCGATAGGTACGTATAAGAATGTGGCCAATACAAGGAACGCCACTGCCTATGATTCATTTCAACAGGATCCCGGTCAATGGATATCGGCCGGATGCCATGATCTGGTGATTCCTCAGATGTATTGGGACGAGAAAGCCGGATTCTCACTGCATCTTGACACATGGAAGAAGACCGCTCTGCCTTCCTGCCATCTTGTGGTGGGGCTGGCTCCATATAAGATGATGGATGCCGGATGGAGTGTGGACCAGGTGCTGTCGCAGATAGCCAAGACGCGTAAGGCTGAAGGTGTGGAAGGTGTGTGTTTTTTCAGAACTGAGCATGTACTTGGAAAGCATTCTAAGGCAAAGAAGCTATATGATAAGCTTAAAAAAGATACTTTTAAATTACCCGCGGAGCTTCCTTGGCGAGTAGTAATGGCTCAGGATGACCAGTCTGATGGGGCAGATAATCCCTTTTTGCAGTAATAGTAAAGCGAAGATCGATGTTGAGATTAGTTTTTGCATTAATTTTAATATGCCAGGCCGTTTATGGTCTTGGTGCTGATCCTTTTAGCTTTAAAGGCAGCTCCGGATCATCTATAGGAGTGTATATATCGGAAATTAGAACCGGTAGGGTTGTGGCGGAGCATAATGCGTCGAGAGCGCTTATCCCGGCTTCAGTTCAAAAATGCGTCACTGCAGCTACTGTCCAGCTTATGCTTGACGAGGGTTCGCCGTTTACTACCAGAGCTGAGATTTTCGGAGATATATCTGACGGAACTGTCAACGGGAATCTATACATAGTAGGAGCCGGTGATCCTACGCTTGGTTCCCGCCATTTTAAGGAGCGGGACAGTTTTAAGTTTTCTATAGTCGAGTGGCTTAAGAATTTGGGGATAGACTCGATATCGGGCGACATAATAATGGACGGTGGCAGATATCCTGCGATTGGAATATCTCCATACTGGCTTCTTGAAGACACTGCATGGGAATATGGAGCGGGATTGTATGGCATAAACTATGGCGACAACAGTTTCAATATGACTTTGCGTCCGGGAGAGGATGCCGATGCGGGTAATGTCGAAGTGGTAAATATGCTTGTGCCGGGGCAAAAGACCGATGTGAAGGCCATGCGCGGGGAGGGTTCCGGACTGCTGACGATATATGGTACGCTTGCTTCGCAATCATATACATCGCGATATTCAGTGCCTATTCCGGAATCTGTTCTGTACGATGATTTGGTATCGTTATTCGCCGATAAAGGGATTGGGCTCGGGGGTAATCCGGTTATGGATTCTTCAGGCTCAAAAACGGAATTCGGCTATGACTCACCGGTGCGTGACGAAATCCTGAAGGTTATGATGCATAAAAGCAATAATCTTTTTGCCGAGGGGATGTTGCGTGCTATTGTAGGCAACTCGGGAGAAAATACATTTGACAAAGCCATCGCCTTAGAGAAAGATCTATGGACTGCCAAAGGACTGGATTTATCATCGGTTAGGTGGCTTGACGGAAGCGGATTGGCTCCGGTAAACCGTATGTCGCCAAGACTGCTCGCCTCGGTACTTGAATTTATGGCCAAATCGTCTATGTCGAGGCGTTATGTGGATTTGTTTCCTTTGGTTGGAAAGGAGGGAACAGTTGCCAGGCTTCTTGCAAAGACACGGCTGGCCGGTAAGCTTGCATTGAAGTCAGGAAGTATGAGCGGAGTCCTTTGCTATGCCGGATACAAACTTGACGGAAACGGAAAGCCTACGCATACTGTAGTGATTATGGTCAATGGCGCCACATGCGGTAGTTCGGAAATACGTGGTGCAATAGGACGTTATCTATTGTCCGTATTCTGATCCTGACAGTCGAAACGGATGCGTCGGCGTGTTCTGCATTGGAATGTTTGGACTATTTGTTTTGCATTAAGGCTAAAAAATTAGATATATTGTCTTATTGTTATTACCTTTGTGGCGTATTCATGGATATAGATTAATGGACAAAGTAATGATAAAAGCCGTATTAAGATTAACAGTTGCCATATTTATCGGATGTCTGGCAGTGTCGTGCGAGGATGATCCGGACGAGGTCAGACTTGAGGAATTGAATAAAAGTGTTTGGGTATATGTGCGCCCGACAGATTCCGACTATCAGTACAGTACTCAGCTGATGTTTTTCAACAATAAAAATATAACCGTCTACGGAGTGACTGCAGATAAGAAGGCACTGGATATGTTGGAGACGAAGTCTTTCTCGATAAAATATGGAGAAGTTACTGTCGACGGCGAGGTCATCGGCAATGTGGACGAAGGATTTGTCTACTATAAGCATAAGATATACTATAAGACTACACGCTGTCTGGGAGACTATATTGAGTAGGTATGGCTAAGGAAATCGAACGTAAATTTTTGGTAGCGGGGGATGCATACAAGAGTATGGCCTCAAAATCGATACGCATAATCCAGGGCTACTTGTCGACCGACAAGAAGGCGGTGGTCAGAGTGCGCCGTTGGGGCGATGATGCCTATCTGACAGTCAAGGGAGAGAACCGAGGTTCTGTACGTGACGAATGGGAATATGCTATACCTGCGGCGGATGCCGACGAAATGCTTGGACGTCTTGTATCGGGAACTGTAGTCGATAAGACCAGATATATAGTGGAGTTCGGGGGGCATGTCTGGGAAGTGGATGAGTTCCATTCACCTGTGCAAGGCCTTGTCGTAGCCGAGATAGAATTGTCGGATGAGAATGAACAGTTTATGATGCCACCCTTTTTGGGCGCAGAGGTTACCGGCGACCCCAGATATTATAATTCAAACATTTCCCGTTCGGGAGGGATGTCATCTGACATTTAGTATTTTATGTAATTGCATTGACAAGCGCCACTGCGGATTGCGGAGACAAAAGTCGATAGATTCGGTTACGAGACGTGCGTTCAGTTTCTCATCGCCTGTGTCGCATGGTTGAATCACTCTGTGGCGTGCTTCTATTCTATCATATTTTAAAGGATTATTAGCTCCGGTATATACTACCTTTAATTCATCGCATTTTTCGATCACAGGGACAGCATTGTCGCAAAAATCATCTTTCGGCGACAATGTGATGTGGTCGATGCCATTTGGAAGTGCATGTGTGCCGTTTGTTTCAATGGCTATGGTGTAACCGGCATCGTGAACGGCAGACAGTAAACTGTCGTCGGCAAATAAGGATGGTTCTCCTCCGGTCAGTACCATAAAACGACAGGAATATCTGCCTGACTCTGTCAAGATTTCGTCGATTGACATGAATTTGCCGTCATTATGGTCTGTGTCGCAGAATGGACATGCCAGATTGCATCCGCTGAATCTGACGAATACGGCCGGGCAACCCGAGTTTATTCCTTCGCCCTGAATGCTGTAGAATATTTCGTTGATCTTATATCTCTTCATTAGAAAGAAAATCTATCGTCGGGCATATCGTCTGATATGTACATTGCTTCATTTCCTTCCGACTCTTGAACTACGGCTTTGTAGCATTCAGGAATTTCGTCGACGACCCACTTTGCTATGTTTTCGGCCGTAGGATTGAGCGGAATCAGCTCATTGAGGAATCCATGATCAAGGTAGCCGTGAATCTGCTGTTTGATATGAGTGAAATCGCAGACCATTCCGTCTGCGTTCAGACTTGCGGCACGGCAGAACACGGTTATGATCCAATTATGTCCGTGAATATTCTTGCACTTGCTGTCGTAACTCAAATTTAACGAATGGGCGGCTGAAATCTCCATTCTTTTTTTAACGTAAAACATCAGGCATTCTCCTCCTTCCCTGAGTCGCGTAGTGTCAGCGACACTACGTTCTCTACATGCGCTGTGTGGGGGAACATGTCGACCGGCTGAATGGCATCAATACGGTATTTTATGTCAAGAAGCGCCAGGTCTCTGGCTTGGGTGGCAGGATTACAGCTCACATAGACTATACGTCGTGGCGATGCGTTAAGAATCACTTTGACTACATCTTCGTGCATGCCAGCTCTTGGTGGATCTACAATCATTACGTCGGGATGTCCGTGCTCTTCAATGAATGAATCCGTAAGTACGTCTTTCATGTCGCCTGCGTAAAACAGAGTATTGTTGATTCTGTTGACTTCAGAATTGATTTTTGCATCGGCAATGGCTTCGGGCACGTATTCTATGCCGATGACTTTTCGGGCTTTGCCCGCAACGAAATTCGCAATGGTGCCGGTGCCGGTGTATAGGTCATAGACCAACTCGTTTCCGGTCAGCGCGGCAAAATCACGTGTAATGCTGTATAGTCGATATGCCTGTCTTGAATTAGTCTGATAAAACGATTTGGGACCTATGCGGAACCGCAGTCCTTCCATCTCTTCCTCGATATAATCGCGACCTGCAAAAGTAATGATCTCCTGATCTCCTATGGTGTCGTTGACTTTAGTGTTGACCACGTACATGAGGGATGTGATTTCCGGAAAATTCTCCTTGACAGCCGTGAGCAGGTCATGGATGTTCTGCGGGTTATCTTCGCCAACCGACAGTACGGCCATAATTTCGCCGGTGGATGCTATTCTGATCATCAATGTGCGAAGAAATCCGTGTTGCTCCCGCAGATCGTAAAACGTATAGCCGTGTTGTTTGCCGTAATCTTTTATGAATGTTCTGAGTCTATTCCCGAAATCGTCCTGAAGGTGGCACTTGTTTATGTCGAGCACTTTGTCGAAAGCTCCCGGTATGTGAAAGCCGGCGGCATTTCTGTCCGGAATGTCTTCTCCGCTCTGCAGCTGTTCGAATGTAAGCCACATTTTGTTGGAAAATGTATATTCCATCTTATTGCGGTATTCCCATATGTTTTCCGAGCCTACGATGGCCGATACTTCCGGGACCTCAACTTTTGCTATTCGTTGGATGGCATCTTCTACTTGCCGTTGCTTGCACGACAATTGGAAATCGTAAGGAAGGTGTTGCCATCGGCAACCTCCGCATACGGTGAAATGCTCGCACTTGGGTTGCACTCTTATATCGCCGGGTTTATGCAGATTGACGATACGACCTTCTGCATAATTCTTTTTTTTCTTTGTAATCTTGATATCTACGATATCTCCAGGTGCGCCGTAAGGTACGAATACCACCATTCCGTCAACTTTTGCCAGGGCATTGCCTTCTGCGGCCACATCTGTTATTTCTATTTGCTCCAGCGTAGGGAGTTCTTTACGTTTACGTGCCAAAACTGCAATATATTTGGGGGTTTACAATACAAAATTACAATTACTTTTCCACTAATGGAAATATGTCGCCTTCTTTTTGTGGACCCGTAATCCAGGGCTGAACCATTTCTGCCATGCCGATGTTATATTACCGAAACTAAAATTTACCGTTATGAGCGAATTTAATAATATCATCAAAGAGAGTAAACCTACGTTGGTTGACTTTTTTGCCACTTGGTGCGGTCCGTGTAAGATGATGCACCCTATATTGGAGAAGCTGAAAGATAAAATGGGCGATGCCGTCTCGATAATCAAAATCGATGTAGATAAGAATCAGGAGTTGTCAGCCCAGTTCCGTGTTCAGTCAGTGCCTACACTCATTATCTTCAAGGATGGTGAAGTGAAGTGGCGCGCAGCCGGTGTGCATAGCGCAGAGGATCTTGAGGCAAAATTGAAAGAATTTGTTTAAGCCGTATTTCTAACCTTATAAATGTATTCACTTAAAAGGCTACGGCCAGGACCAAATTTGGTCCTGGCCGTAGCCTTTTAAGTGAATGTCTTCAGTTTATGACAGGCAGAGCACCAATACCTGCGCCGCTACTATACGTAGGAACATCGTGAGGGGGTATACAGTCGAGTATGCCACTGCCGGCGAATCGTTTCCGGTGCTGTTGCTTGCATAGGCGAGTGCTGGAGGATCGGTCATACTGCCCCCGAACAGACCCATGATTGTCAACAGATTTATTTTATAGACACCTCTGGCAATTATTCCGACTATTATGAGCGGAGCCACAGTGATAATGAATCCCCAGATCACCCACCACATTCCTGTGTAATTGAACACTGTCGATGCAAAGTTGGCACCGGAGGCTATTCCTACAGAAGCAAGGAACAGGCAGATACCTATTTCCCTCATCATTAACGATGCCGCTGATGAAGTATACGTGACAAGTTTGATCTTATATCCGAAGCGGCTTATGAGGATAGCCACAACAAGCGGACCACCGGCGAGACCGAGTTTCATCGGTACACTAACTCCCGGGAATGCAATAGGAATAGATCCGACCACTATTCCGAGGAATATGCCGATGAACAAGGTGATCATGTTCGGCTGGTTCAGACGTTTTACTGCGTTTCCCATCCTGTCAGCGAGACGTTGGATGTCGGCCTCATGTCCTACTACCGTGATTCTGTCGCCCATCTGAAGGCGAAGTCCCGGTGAAGCAAGGAGATCTACTCCGGCACGGTTGACACGTGTGGCGTTGAGTTGATAGCCCATGTGCAATCGCAGAGATCCGAGTGCCACACCGTTGAACTGACTTTTGGTAATCAATATGCGTCTGGATATCACGGGGCTTGGTATGGATTCCCAGTCCATATCTTCTTCAGGACCGACCACGGCCTTGAATCGCTCTTCATCCTGTGCGGACATGACAGTATATAAGTAGTCGCCCACATGGAGAATGGTCTTTGATGTTGGGATTATGATGTTGCCTTTAGAGTCTTTAAGGCGCGACACGACAAAGTTGCATGTTATCACCTCATGGAGCTGCATCAGATTCATGCCGTCGATCAGCTGGTTTGTCACGCGAAGAGTGATTATGTGCGGCTTAAGCTGGCTGTTGGCTGTTTCTTCGTCGATTTTCTTTATTTCATCGTCGACTTTAATACGGAATACGGCACGTATTATGAACATGGACAATATGATACCGATGACACCGAGAGGATAGGCCGCCGCATATCCCATGGCCATTTCTTCCGATTTGGGATAGGCGCTTGGATCAACTTGGAGCACTGCCTGCTGTGCGGCTCCGAGTCCGGGAGTGTTGGTCACTGCTCCTGACATGACGCCTACAAGTGCAGAAATCGAAGTGTTGCCGTCGATAAAAAATATAGCCAACACTATTCCCACATTCAGCAGGATGATCAAGGTAGCAAGTCCATTAAGACGCATGCCCCCTTTTTTGAAGGAGGAAAAGAATCCGGGACCTACCTGAAGTCCGATTGAGAAAATAAATAGAATCAGGCCGAACTCACGGGCAAAGTGCAGAACCTCTCCATTTACGATATATCCGAGGTGCCCCATGATGAGGCCCATAAATAAGACGAATGTCACACCGAGGGATACTCCGCAGATTTTAAGTTTTCCGAGAAAGACACCTACGGCAATGACAAACGAATACAGGACAATCGTACTTGCAAGTGACACATTGCCGGGGGCAAGAAGTTGCTGTATCCAATCCATAATTAGAATTTATATAAGTTGTTATTTTAAGTTGCTTTGCAACAGTTCGTTTCGTGAATCAGGACTGTGAATATTCCTTTTCGGAATGCAAAGGTACTACTATTTTTGCTAAATACACATCTTTTAACTCTTAAATATTCAGGTGTGGTGAAAAAATGCGTCAAAAATGCGTCAGTATGGTCGCCATCTTATGTCGGGATTATTTAGCCAAGGCTAATATCTCATCCGGATTCTGGACGATATGGTCGGCATAATATGCCCTTAGTTCGCTTATAGACCTGAATCCCCATGTGACTCCGACAGATTCCACGCATGCTCTTCTTGCTGTCTCCATGTCCACACCTGAATCGCCTACGTAAAGCACATCCGATTTTGGAGTGGGGGAGCATGTCAAAATTTCAAATACTATCGACGGATCTGGTTTTACCGGGACTCCTTCTTTATGCCCCATGATGACGCTCCATTCAATATCGGGAAAATAGTGTCTGATCAGTTTGACCACTGCTTCATGGTACTTATTTGATGCGACGGCTAATTTTATTGATTTTGCCTGCAATTCTGAAAGAAGTTCAGGAATTCCGGGGTAGGGTGCGGAGTGGTCTGTGCAGTGTTCGTCGTAGTATTGCGTGAATGCTGTCCGGAGTCGTTCTACCTGTTCGTCGGTGTCCATACCGGACGGCAATGCCCTCTGAAGAAGTTTGCGTACTCCATTGCCTACCATCGAAGGATAGGCGGCCAGCGGATGTGTGGGATATCCAAGCATTGACAGTGCGTGGTTTGTGGCAATTCCTAAATCTTCAATGGTGTTTAGGAGGGTTCCGTCAAGGTCGAAAATTACAAGTTGTTTCATATAGTCTTATCTATAATTGTCTCTAATTTAGAATGGATATCCTACCGAGAAGTGGAAATTGGCGTCGCGACCCCATTTCGGATGGATTATCGGCCACCTTTCCTGTCCGCTTGCCGGATTGTAGGCTTTAAATCCGAGGTCGAGGCGAAGCAGGAAATAAGTGAAGTCAAGTCTTATTCCGCAACCGTAAGCAAAGGCTATCTGTTCGTAAAAGCGATTGAATTTGAACATGCCTCCAGGTTGGTTTTCATAATTGTGGATAGTCCAGATATTACCTGCATCGACGAATAGGGCACCTTCCATCACCCAGAAAAGCTTCGCCCGGTATTCAAGGCTTAAATCAAGCCTTATGTCGCCGCACTGGTTGATGAAGTCGGTCACTGAATTTCTCGAGCTGTAACTTCCCGGACCGAGCGTTCTTACACCCCATCCTCTGACGCTGTTGGCACCTCCGGCATAGAAGCGCTTTTCAAACGGGAGCATTGACGAATTGCCGTATGGCACTCCGAGACCCAGTCCGGCATGGAATGCCAATGCGTTTTTTGAGTTGAAACTATGCGTGAACGTATAGTCTGCGTCAGCTTTCACATATTGGGCATACTGTATGCCAAAGACTTTATAAGCGCCGTCATTGCGTTTTTGTCCTGAGGCTTTGGATATCAGATATAAAAGATTGCCGGCCGTCTCCGCGTTTACGCGAATGGTAAATATATTTCGCTGAAATCTGCGTTTGCCGTTGTCGGCACCGGTCGGAATACGTTTGTTGGTCCTGTAGAATGAATAGCCGTCGCGCATGATGAAGTGGTCTTCGTAGCTATAACGGAGCAGTGGATTTGTGGGCGCTATCTGGTCCAGAAAGTCGAGGGTACTCTTAGGAAGATACACATAGTTGATGTCGATCAATTCGAAACGATGACGTATTCGGTTGCTTTTATATGACCAATGATATTTCCATGCGGCACCTGCAATTATTCGCGTATACTCAGGGCGTTCCTGATAATTGAATGAAACGGAGAATTCGGTTGATGCTTTCATGCTGCGCTTGAAGTCGTGGGACAGGAACGGCGCTTCAAACTGGGGAAAAGTAATGCCTACCTCTCCGGCATATTCCATATATCTATTGTTTATAAGGCCGTTGAAATCCCCTGACAGGCTTTCATAGCTGGTGCGGAATTTAGCTGTGAGGAGTTCGGATCCATGGGCTAAATTACGATGCTGGTAAGTCAGGCCGACTCCGCATCCCAAATCTCCTTCTGAATTTGTACCTTCGAGTTCGACGGACACTCCCTGCTTTTTGCCGCGTGTCAGAAGCACGTATGCATCAAGCCAGTCTTTTCCATCGGCATGACCGGCTTGGCGGAATTCAATGTTTGTATATCTTATTATTCCAAGACGTCCGAGAGCCTCATATGTCTGATTGGTCTCCTTCTCAGTGTATATATTGTTGGGTCTTATATAGTTGGCCTCATATAGTACGGATGGCTTTATATATCTGTCTTTTCCATAAAGAACGGAAATGTTCTTGTATCTTATTGAGTCGCGCGACGCGAATGATACCGAGCCGTAGTCGGTGCTTGGATTGTAGTCGGTGACGAATATTACGTCACGGATGTAGAACACTTTATGCCTGTCGGCACCGCGCAATGAAGCTGAGTCCGATGCTGCGAGACGTGATATCGGTTGACGGACATTCAATGTCAAGTTAACATCCTTGGCGTTTGAGGCTGTGTCGGCGTTGTAGGTGATGTATTGCTTGTTGAATGTAAAATACCCCCTGTTGCGCAGCACCTCAGCTATATGGGTGCGTTCCTCTTCCAGAACATTTCGGTCAAGCAGGTCGCCGGGCTTTATCTGTCGTACGTTGCGCTCGCGCAGGATTATGTTGGCGATAGCAGTGTCCGGAATGTTGTATTCCACAGTGGATATGAAATGCGGACTGCCGGTGTTGATGGTGTATTTTATGTCGATTTTTTTCTTCTTGTCGTTTCGGAAGGTATCCACGTCGACAGTCGTATCGAGGTATCCTTTATTGATAAGGGCTTGCCGTAACTGTCCGGCCGACGATTCAGTCAGGATCTCATCGTAGATTACTGGCGGTTGACCGATCTTGCGGATCCACTTGTTGTACCATTTTGTGCTGTCTTTGCCTGAAATGTTGTAGGTGGCGAGTTGCAGTTTTAAGAACCCCAGCACTTTGTGGTTTGGCGTTTGTCTTAGATAATTGTTTAATTCTGACGATGATATGCGGTCGTTGTCCTCAATTTCCACTTTTACGTTTTCTACCAGATACTCACCTTGCGGTACATGCTTGGTCGAACTGCATCCGGCTATGAATGTAGCTATTGCCATCGTATATAGGCATTTTAAAGCATTCGTGTAAAAGTGGTTCATCACTATGATTAATGCGCTTGGTTTCCGGTATTTTTATAAGTCGGCACTTGCCGGTACTGGCTGTGTTGTTGCCTGATTGTTTCCGTCAAGTGCCGAATGCCATGTTTGGTATATTGCGATGTTCGTAACGCGGTGGATTATGCATTCATCGAACGGAGCAGTTCATCGTTGTCACGGGTCTTCTCCATTTGATCGCGCATGAATTCCATTGCTTCGATAGAAGTTCGGTCGCTGAGGTATCTGCGGAGTATCCACATGCGTTGCAGTGTCTCCGGACGTAGCAGCAGGTCGTCACGCCGTGTACTTGAGGCCATGATATCGACGGCAGGAAATATTCTCTTGTTGGATAGTTTGCGGTCGAGTTGCAACTCCATGTTGCCTGTGCCTTTGAATTCTTCGAAAATCACTTCGTCCATCTTTGAGCTGGTCTCAGTCAGAGCCGTGGCTATGATGGTAAGAGAACCTCCGTTCTCGATATTTCTGGCGGCTCCGAAGAATCGTTTGGGCTTTTGAAGAGCATTGGCGTCGACACCTCCAGACAAAATTTTTCCAGATGCAGGTGATACGGTGTTGTACGCTCTTGCCAGACGGGTAATCGAGTCGAGAAGAATCACAACGTCGTGTCCGCACTCTACCATACGTTTGGCTTTTTCGAGAACGATGCCGGCAATTTTCACATGTCGGTCGGCTGGTTCGTCGAATGTAGAAGCTATTACTTCCGCATTTACGCTTCGGCTCATGTCGGTGACTTCTTCCGGACGTTCGTCGATCAGCAATATTATAATATATGTGTCGGGATGATTCTCGGCAATGGCGTTGGCGATATCCTTTAGAAGAATTGTCTTACCGGTTTTAGGCGGTGCTACTATCAGACCGCGCTGTCCTTTGCCGATAGGGGAGAACATGTCGACCACTCTGGTAGACAGATTGCAGGTACGTCCGCTTGTCAGATCAAATTTTTCGTCAGGGAAAAGTGGAGTCAGATGCTCAAACTGTACTCTGTCGCGAATAAATTCAGGAGTCCTTCCGTTGATAAGCTGAACACTGCTTAGAGGGAAATATTTCTCTCCTTCTTTTGGGGGGCGTATCCAGCCTTCCACGACATCGCCGGTCTTTAGGCTATACTGCTTTATTTGGGCCTGGGTGACATATATGTCGTCTGGCGATGAAAGATAGTTATAATCGCTTGAACGGAGGAATCCATATCCGTCAGGCATCACTTCCAACACTCCGGATGCGGAAAGAATTCCGTCGAAATTGTATTGTGGCATCTGGGGTTCGACAGGTGCATTCTGTTGCTGGAACTGTTGATTTTGCTGGCGGTTCTTATTTTTCTTATTTTTCTTGTTGTTGCCACCTTGTTGTTGCTGAGGCTGAACGTCCTGTCCGGGTTCTTGTATGACGATCGGCGCATTTGCCGCGGCTGCGGCTGCGGCCGCCGCAGCTTCTTCCTTTTCGCGTTTCGAACGAGGAACGAATTTACGCTCAGTACGGAAAAATGCTCCGAAAGAACTGTCTTTCGTCGGTCTGAAATCGGCCTTCTGTTGTTGTGGCTGGTTGGGTTCAGAATCTGAAATTGCATCGGAATTAGCGGTTTGCCCATCTGTGTTGTCAGTCTGTTGATGTATGTCGACGGCTGTGCCATTGTCGGTAGGCACCTCAGATTCGGCATTGACATGCTCCATTGAATCTGATGGCCCGCTTGGCAGCGGTGACATTAAGGTTAATTCATCGCGGTGGTCGGATTCGGTTTCTGTCTCCGTTTTATGCGGGTCGTCGTTGTTGTTCTTTTGTTCGGACGATTCTGTTGACTCTTTGGCTTTAGCCTCTGCGGCGAGTTGTTCCTTTGACGGACGTCCGCGCTTTCTGCGAGGAGGTTCGGCTACAGTATCTGACGCTTCTCCGGTTTGTGTCGACGATGCGTTGTTGGATTCTACATCTGCCGGTTCTGTAGCAGAGGCAGATGCTTTTTTATCTTGATTTTTGGTTTCAGATTGCTTTTTGTCTTTAGCTTTATCTTGTTTTGCGTTAGCTTTTGCTTTAGGGTTTTTGGGCTCTTTGCGTTTTTTTTCAACGGACGACGTCGCTGCGAAGTCCGTAGCTTGCTGATCAAGAATCTTATATACAAGATCCTCTTGCTGTAGAGTGTCTACCTTTTTTATACCCATAGATTCTGCAATGCCCTTTAATTCTGCTTCGGTCATTGCTCCCAAATCGGCGATGTTATACATGTTAAACTTTAGAAAGTTAATATCTTTAGACTAATTGAACTCTTTGAAATGCCTTTCTTGTCGGATTTTAGACTGTCAGAGCAGTATAATCCATAATGACAAGGGAGATGAAAGGGCGGGGATGATTGTTTGCCTGTTAGCTCTTGTTATTTGATAGAGAAGCTAATGTGTATGGAAAATTTCCGATTGAATCACTTTGGCAGTTGAAATCGGTACAAAGTTAATTTTCTTTTTTGAATTTAACAACTAAATGCGGAAAAAGTTTTACATGTTTTGTCGATATGCATTTGTCCGGCAAGGGAGGATTGAGAGTTCTGCTGATCCGGATAAGGTATTAATGTTTTTTATGCTTGTATCCGTAAACCACTTGAATGCAATCCGTGTTAATAGGGTAAAGAAAGTTTCACTTATTATCTGTTAATAAAATAAATAAAATTAATTCGTCATACTGATTATTATGAGAACTTTAAGACCTTATTTGATTGTTGCAGCCATGTCGTTGCCGATAGTTTCTATGGCACAATTGGCAAGTTGGTGCATCGCTCCCGAATATGACAATGTGGAGCTTGTCGGCACCGATTTATATCGGACTGAAAAGGATGGGGTGACTTCGCTCTGGACTCTTCAGGGCAAGAAGATTGCTGATATGTCCGGTTCAAAACTGATGCCGTTTAGGGAAGGCGTGGCTGTAGTGGTTGATGGTACTGACCCGACTCTTCTCACTGCTGTCATTGATGCAAAAGGCACTATGACTGACCTCTCTAAATACGGTTATCGGATAGATCCTGACTATCCATATTATTCCGACGGATATCTATTGGTCAAGAATCAACAGGATTATGTATATATCAATAAGCAGGGACAAAGCACATTCGGACCTTTTGCCATGGCCTATCCATTTTCCGACGGAGTGGCAAGTGTGAGGGCTTATGAAGGAGCTGACCGTAATAATAAAGATTTGTTCTGGGCGTATGTGTCCGAGACTTTTCCTTCGTTCCCCGACGACTATAAGTTTGATGAAGTCGTGTTCAATTCCTCATTTTCTGGAGGAAAGGCAGTGGCAATAATCGGAAAGGATGCTTATCTGCTCACTCTCGATTCTGCTATGAACGTGACTTCTACACCTATATATTTCTCTGAGGTTCAGGAACCGCAGAATATGGTTACTGTAAATAAAAAAGATATCGAAGGTGGATGGAATAACGGTACTCTGAGCATACAGGGTAAGAATTCGTTGATGCAGTTTGACAAAAATCTTCGTCCTACCGCAGTGAAATTTATGGATGCGCCGAATATAACGTTTGCCGTTCCTGATACTGCGGCCGTAAAACTTGCGTCCAACCTTGAACCATTTACCGACACAAACAATAAGCAGGGAATTAAGATGGACGGCACCACATTCCTTTCAGGTCAGTTTGACGACGTGGCATCCTGTCTCGGCAACCAGGCTATAGTGACTACCAAGGACGGCATGAAAGGCGTAGTGCGCATAGACAAGGATGGAGGCATACAATTGCGTCTTAATAATGATGACAATATCGGATTCAACCACCGCTATGCCGTTGTTAAGCTTACTGCCACCTTCCCTTCATATATGGATGCAGACAAAGCGATATTGGTCAGCTGCTCGCCTGACTGTGAGATCTTGTCGGAAACAAGACGTGAGACTAAAAATGTTGAATGCAATACATTGAGCTACGACTGCCGGTTGGAGATACCGAAGAACCTAAGCGACACTCTGCAGAATCATGATTACTATTATGCACTCTCTTACAATGGGCTGACTTCAGTGAGTCATAAAGTCACCATCCCTGAGTGGTATATGCAGTTCTATGAAGTAGAATTTGGCAAAACTGCATTTAAGCTCAATGGACAGAATTCTCTTAATGTGGACTTTGAATTGACAAAGTCGGAATTGGCACCGGCCGATGGCAGCAATTATTTTAAAAGCGTAGAGCTTGTTTCGAAAGATTCTGTGGCGGCTCCATCGCTCAATAAAATTAACGAGAACAGATACTCGTTTACTTTGCCGATTGACGGTCGTGACCGTGCAGATCTCGCTATTAGAATTACAGAGGCTGGATGTCCTTCTATTGAATACCCCTTTGTTATTAATTTGTCGAGAAACAGCGGTATGAGCAATGTCAAGATGATGAATTCGGGTGTGGCTCAGAATGTTAGCCAGAATGTCGAGCCGAAACAACCGCAACAGATTGCGCCTCAGCCAGCACCTCAGGCATCAGTACCTCAAACCGCTCCGGCCCAGCAACCTCAGCAGATGGCTCAGCCACAGCAGCAAATGCCGGCACAGCCTGTAGAGGCATCTCCGGCCCAGATGGTAAATGTGGAAATATCCACAGCATCATAGATGATTATATGGTAAATAAAGAATCGGATGTATGCGCCGACAGGCAGCATACATCCGATTCTTTATTATTGTTGCTGACACTTAATCAGCGCGGCAGTGTAGAGTAGTCGCGTGAGTAGCGGAGCATCTGAGGAATATAGTCCTCGGTATAGCTGATGGCTACGTCGGTCACATTTCCGTCAGCGTCTTTTACAAGAGAATATACAGGATTGACAAATCCTTTATATGGTGCGATGTTGAGGGTGGCATATCTGTCGAGAACCTCTTTGTGGATTGCCGGATCAACCTTTACTGCATATTTTTCAACGAGCGCGGCTCCGGAGGCATAATCTCCTTCGCTCTTTATGCGCTGAATTTCACCGAGAAGTTCGCCGAACAGTTCGCGTAATTTTGAATAGTCGTTGATTTTGATGTAAGTCTTTCCGTCGCGAGTGACATATTCGATGACATTGTCGGCTTTGCCATGTTCGTAAGCCCATTCAGAGATGAGTTTGCGATTGCGCATGTGGGCCTCTTCTACATCCTTGCCGGGTTCGATACGCATAAGTTGTGTCATCAATCCGTTGAGGATATATTTGTAGTATTCAGCTTTATATGCATCGGGATTGTCAAGCAGTCCGAGTTCCAGCAACTTCGGATCAGCGAGATAGTATAGTGCAAACAGGTCGGCCCGAGCCTCTTCGAGAGTAGAGCCGTGTGCTTTGAGAGCATCCTGATCGACTCCGGGGAGCAGTTTTCCGGAGGCATGTCCAAGGCACTCGTGGAGGTCCGTGTGCAGATTGTCCGTGATGAACAGGTACTTGTCCATAAGGTCGGAGGTCTCCTTGTCGATTACGAATTCAGCGTTGAATCCGTCGCCATGCGAGGCGGCGTCGTATGCTTCGGTGATATTTTCCAAAGTAACGGATTTAGAACCGTGGGCGGCACGGATCCAGTTGGCGTTTGGCAGATTTATGCCGATAGGAGTTGCGGGATATGAATCGCCGGCAAGTATGGTGGCTGTAATTACTTTTGCCGATACACCCTTTACTTTATCTTTGCGGAAACGTGGGTCCACCGGACTGTGGTCTTCAAACCATTGGGCATTGTTGCTGATGGTCTCGGTGCGGTTGGATGCGGCGATATTCTTGAAATTGACTATCGACTCCCAATTGCCGGTCATACCCAGTGGATCGTCGTAAGATTCGATGAAGCCGTTTATGAAGTCAACTTGAGATGCTGTGTCTTCAGCCCATAAAATGGAGTATTCGTCAAATGTGCGAAGATCACCGGTGGTATAATATTCGATTAGTTTGTCGATATATGCCTTTTGGGCATCGTTCTCAGCATACTTTGAGGCTTCAGTAAGTTCGCCTACAATTCTTTCGATCGCTTCAGTATATAATCCGCCTACTTTGTACGGCTGTTCTACAACCTTGCCGTTTAGTTTTACTTTGCGTGTATTAAGTCCGTATGATATCGGGGTAGCATCCGTGGTGTCCTTTAGGGCTGCGTAATATGCTTCTACTTCAGCTTGGTTGACACCTTCATATATATTTGTGGATGATGTCAGAATCAAGTCCTGTCCTTCTGCTTGATTGACCTTTTTGGGAGAAACGGATGGATCGAAAATCAGAGCGATCAGGGTGTCCTGGTCCTTAGGCTTTTTGTCGTCAGGTAAGGCGTTGATCTGTTCGATGAGGAATTCTTTGGAGAATTGGGGTGTAAACTTGTCCATCGAGTAATGATGGTGAAGTCCGTTGGCAAACCAGATCTGTTTCAGATATTTTTCAAAAGCCTTATATTCGTCGGAATCCTTCGAACCATTATAATTTAGGTAGATGTTCTCCATCATATCGCGTACTGCCAGATTATATTTGCCGTTCTGATCCCACAGTATGTCGCGTCCGGCGATTGCGGCTTCGGTTAGATGGTAGACGAGCAGCTTCTGTTGGAGTGAGAGACTGTCAAATTCCGGCACTTGATAGCGGAGCACTTCGATGTCGGCAAAACGGTCGACAACATAGTCGAAATCCTCAGGATTTGCATCTGCGGTCTTATTTGAGCAAGAACATGCGGCTACGGCTATCGCCATACAGCCCGCAAAATGATTTAATCGGTTCATTTATAGATATTTTTTTGAGAGTTTATTCTACGTATAATATAAGTCCTTTCAGGTATTCACCTTCCGGATGGTATATGTTGACAGGGTGGTCGGCCGGTTGCGTAAGCTGATGGAGTATGCGCACTTTGCGCCGGCTTTGTGCTGCGGCCGAGAATACCGCCAACCGGAATTGTTCACGGCTGACCGCTTGTGAGCATGAGAATGTAAACAGGATACCTCCGTGAGCAATCTTTTCGAAAGCTTTGGCATTTAGCTTTCGATATCCTATAAGAGCATTCTTAAGGGCGCTCCTGTGCTTGGCAAATGCCGGAGGATCAAGAATTATCAGATCATAGGAGTCCTTGTCGATGTTGCCGAGATATTTAAATGCGTCCTCTGCAAATGAAGTGTGACGTGAGTCATCCGGGAAATTTAAGTTCACGTTCTCGTCGGTCAGGCTTATTGCTTTTGCCGAACTGTCGACGGAATGTACTAAAGTCGCTTCTCCACGCATGGCATATACGGAAAAACCTCCGGTGTAGCAGAACATGTTCAGCACCTTTTTTCCACGGGAATAGTGCTCGAGCAGTGCCCGGTTGTCACGTTGGTCGACAAAAAATCCGGTCTTTTGGCCTTTAAGCCAGTCGACATGGAATTTTAATCCATTCTCAATGGCGATGTTGGTAGAGTAGGATCCTATGATATAGTCGTTTTGCGGATCGAGATGAGCCTTGTAGGGAAGGGTGGTCTCTGATTTGTAATATACATTTTTGATTCCTGCGCCATCAATGGATACGAGTTCTCTGGCGATAATGTCGCGGAAGAAGTGCATTCCGGGAGAGTGGGCCTGCAAAACTGCGGTGTCGCCGTATACGTCCACTACAAGTCCGGGTAGAAAATCGCCTTCACCATGCACCAGACGGAATGCGTTGTTGTCCGGGCGTATTAGTCCAAGGGCTTTTCTTACGAAGTATGCTTCTTGCAGGCGTGTGGCAAAAAAATTCCTGTCGATGGTCGAATCACCCCAGTCAAGAATCCTGACTGTGATACTTCCTATCTGGTAGTCGCCTACTCCTATCAGAGTTCCTTCGGATGAGTAGACGCCTACTATGTCGCCTTCTTCAATATTGTCAGGCATTTGGGCTACGGCTCCCGAGAAAACCCACGGATGCAGCCGTTGAAGCGACTGCTCTTTGCCTCGTCGGAGCACTATTTTGGGATATGATGTCATATATTGTTATATTACTTTAGGAAAAATCGGTACAAGTCATTGCCGTTGGCGTAGATCAGGAGGAGGAACAGGAAGCACATGCCTGCTATCTGTGCGTATTCCATAAACTTTTCGCTTGGCTTGCGTCGGGATACTATTTCATACAGCAGGAACATGATATGTCCGCCGTCAAGAGCGGGGATGGGGAGAATGTTCATGAAGGCGAGCGCCACTGAAAGGAATGCCGTGATTTCCCAAAATGACAGCCAATTCCACTTTTCAGGGAACAGACTTCCGATAGCTCCGAATCCGCCGAGGCTCTTCGCTCCTTCGGCTGTGGCCACGTATTTCATGGATCCGACGTATGAAGACAGGCGGTCAGTGCCCATTTCCCAACCTTTCGGCAGTGATTCCAGCAAATTGTAATTACGTATATCAACAGGGTAGATGTCGGTTATGGGCGATAGCTGAATTCCGATTTTACCACCTTCAGTCGGGGTGATGTTTACTGTCATGGGTTTGCCGTCACGTTCGATGCCCATTGACACTTCTTTACCGCCCTTTTTCGCCAATTCTGCGGTGAATTCGCGGTATGATCTTGTGGATACGGAGTCGATGCTGACGATGTGGTCGCCTACCTGCAGTCCGGATTTGACAGCAGGTTCGCCATTGACCATTGCGCTTACGACCACTGGCAGACGGTAGGTGAAGAATCCTTTGTCGTCGTTGATTCTGAATATGAAGTTGTCGGGTATTGCGATATTGACGGAGTCCTTATGGTTGCGTAGTACGGTCACTGTATCGGCCTCTACCATACTGATTATATGTCCGGGGTCTGCTACATCGATTTTTTTGCCGTCGGCTAAGAGCGGTATGTCGCCGTCGCGGAATCCGGCTTCAATTGCGGCCGGGGCATAGTCCATGCCCTCGAATGCTTTATCGTAGGGTATGTATTTTTCTCCCCAGTAAAATGCGATACCTGCATATATGAGGATTGCAAGGATAAAATTCATCATAACACCTGCGACCATGACGAGTAGACGCTGATAAGCTGGTTTCGACCTAAATTCCCATGGTTGAGCCGGTTTGGCCATCTGTTCTTTATCCATGGATTCGTCGATCATTCCGGCTATTTTCACATAGCCGCCTAATGGAATCCACCCTATGCCGTATTCGGTGTCGCGCCATGAGGCTTTTTCGTTTCCGTCTTTGTCGAGTTTGGGCTCTTTCTTCTTTGGCTTGTATTTGAACAGAGAGAACCATGGATCGAAAAACATATAGAATTTCTCGACCTTTATCCCGAATATTCGGGCAAATATATAGTGACCGAATTCGTGGATTATTACAAGGAGAGCAAATGCCGCAATGAGTTGGGCGGCTTTTATCAAGAATGATTCCATTTCCGTTTAGATTGTAGACTTTAAATTGATGATAGTATTGATGTTGCGAACGCGCGTGTTGCTGCATTCGTTTCGACATAATCGTTGTAGTCGGGAGAAGCTATGAAGGGTATTTCTTCTAATGCGTGTTCAATGACTTTTCTTATGTCGAGATATCCTATCTGCCCGTGCAGAAATGCTGCCACGGCTATTTCATTGGCCGCATTAATTATACATGCCGTATTACCACCGGTCTTTAACGCGTGGTATGCGAGATTGATCATCGGGAACTTTTCAGTGTCGGGTTTGTAAAAATCGAGATGCGAAAAGTCGGCGATGGACATTCCCCGCTCGTTTGTAGGCAGTCGGGAAGAGTCGCCTAACGCATAGCGTATGGGCAGATGCATGTCGGGCAGTCCTAACTGGGCTTTTATGGCTCCATCCACGAATTCGACCATTGAGTGCACTATGGACTGTGGGTGTACCACGGCCTCTATGCGCTCAGGATCTATTCCGAATAGCCACCGGGCTTCGATGATTTCAAATGCTTTATTTAGCATGGTGGCGGAGTCAATGGTGATTTTTGCTCCCATTGACCAGTTTGGATGGGAAAGGGCATCTTTTACAGTGACTTTTTTAAGGTCATCGATGGATTTTGTGCGGAACGGCCCCCCTGATGCGGTGATTATGAGTTTGCGTATGGCCCGCTTTTCTTCTCCCATTAAGCATTGGTATATGGCGGAATGTTCGGAATCGACGGGTATGACTTTTGTCCTTGATTCCTTAAGTAGGCGTGTGACGAGTTCGCCGGCTACCACAAGTGTTTCTTTGTTGGCCAAAGCGATATCCTTTCCTGCCTTTATTGCTCGTATAGTTGGTTCGAGTCCGCTATAGCCTACTGTGGCAGTGACTACGGTGTCGATTTCCGGCAGTTCCATCGCATCGGCTATGGCTTCTGCTCCACACGCCGTCTTGATGCCATGACCGGCGAGAGAATCGCGTAAAAAAGTGTATTTAGAACAGTCGGCGATTATGGCAAGGTCCGGCCGATGGGCCATGGATTGTGCGACCAATAGGTCTACATTTGAACCTGCCACAAGTACTGATGCCCTGAATCTGTCGGGGTATTCCGAGATTATGTCGAGTGTTTGGACTCCGATTGAGCCTGTGCTGCCGAGAACTGCTATTCGTTTTGGTTGGGTCACTGGACTAAATTTGATGGTTGGCTTAATTATTTAATGTGCAAATTTAGCTCAAATTCCCCTATTATAAAATATGTGGCGCAATAAAAAGACTGAAATTAATCCGAAACCGTGGCTGAACACTCTTTGTCAATGCCATTGAAGGAAATCCAAAGGGTCCAATTGCTCTCCTTTGTACCACAGTTCGATTGTCAACGGGTTGGATTCACCCTTGGGGTTCCGGGCCATAAGTCCCAATGATTGGCCGGAGGCCACTTTCATACCTTTATCTGCGAATAGTGTTGCCAAACCGGAATATGTTGATGTGAGTCCGTCGGAGTGTTGAACGGTTATAGTGTTGCCGTCTGATGATGAATGGTAAGCCGATATTATGGTGCCTGAATGCATTGACATCACGGGGGATTTGTCGGGTGCGTTTAGCCGGATTTCGGTGTTTTTTCTTGGATATGACGATATGGAGCCGGATGGTAGAGGATTGTGGAGTGACAACCCGTCGGGTGCTATGGCGGAAGGGACATTGACATTATATCTGTTGCTCTTGTCGTATTGCATGACAAATTGGCGTTCAGATTCGGACGCCGGGTGAAGCGAGTCCAGTGCCACGTTGTTTTCTGTATGTGCGTTTCCTTTATCGTATAAAACGCTGTCGAGAAGAATGTTTTTTAAATTTGATGCGTAAGCCTCTGTGATGCGCAGTTGTGTAAGCATTGAGTCTACTCTCATTGAATTTACGACATATTCCTGCCTTTGTGATTGTTTCAGATAGCCTGGCAATAGGGTCCTTAACGGTGTGAAGGCAATTAACATGGCTATCATGCTTCCGAACGCCACTATCAACAGCAATGTGAGCGCAACGACTTTCCGCTGTGTGAGTTTTATCGTCCAGATTTCGTTGAACGTGTTTTCGTTTATGAACGAAAGCCTGAATCTCCGTCTGGTCCGTAGCGGAGTTTTTTTGCGTGGGGATGAAACGTTTTTGAAATGAGGCTTATCCATGTCATATTTTATATGTTTTGCAAATATACTTATTATTTTTGAATTATAATGCCATTGATGTTTTTGCTTAAATAATTGAGGATATGGTCAAATAAATCAAATTATTGGGTGTAAAGTCGAATTCATTTAACAATCTGCTGTTAAATTATGTCCAAAAAAGTTGCAGGATATTCAACAAAACTATACCTTTGTGAAAAAATTTATTGAACAAACTCCGCCTATAGGACGTTAATATATCAAAATTCGGCAGATGTGACAGACCAAACATAGTTCATTTGCTTATTTAGAAGACGAAGGGTTTAATAATTTGTATAAATTAAAAATTTAAAGAAGAATGAAAAAGAACATCCTTTTCGGTTTTGCTGCCGGTGGCGCTATGCTCCTTTCAGCAAATGTCGCTTCAGCACAGGAAGCTGTTGTGATTGAAGAAGCCGTTATTTCAGAGACTGAGGTAGAGTGCGGTGACCACTACTACTCTGGCAAGGGCGACAATTGGTTCATCCAGCTCAGCGCCGGTATGGAACTGCCTATCGTAGAACACTTCCCCACCGATGCAAAACGTCACATTACTGCTGCTTATGGAGTGGGTTTCGGTAAATGGTTCTCTCCCTACTTGGCATGGCGTGTATCTGGTCAGATGGCCGCTTATCACTTCAATGCTTCTAACGATCCCAACTACAGAAAGGCTAAATTCATCAATGGTAATTTCGACTTGATGTGGGACATGTTCAACAGCTTCGAAGTTAACTCAAAACGTATTTTCAGTGTAGTTCCTTTCGTTGGTGTTGGAGTATCATACTCTTATGACATGACTCCTGGCAACATCGCTGTAAACGGTGGCCACATCAAGACTAAGTGCTGGCAGGTTCCGGTGTCTGTAGGTATGCAGCTCCGTTTCCGTCTTAGCAAGACTGTTGACTTCTTCGCAGAAGGCCGCTATTCTTTCTATGGCGATACTTTCGACAATATCGCTTATGGTAGCGAATCTATCGACATGAACTTGACTGCTATGGGTGGTTTCACTTTCAATATCGGTGGAAGAAGCTTCAAGAAGTTCAATCCTTGCACTTATGTAGGTTACATAAACCAGCTCAACGGTCAGATCAACGACCTCCGTGGCGCTCTCGCTACTTGCGGTGCCGCTCTTGCAGCTGCAGAGGCTAAGCCTTGCCCCGAAGTTGTAGCTGTTGAATGCCCCGATGCTCAGGCTCCTCTGATGTCTACCGTACGCTTCACAATCAACTCAGCTAAGGTTACTGACAAGGAAATGGTTAACGTATACAACATCGCTCAGTGGATGAAGGCTAATCCCGAAACTAACGTAGTTATCAAGGGTTACGCTGACAAGAACACCGGTACTGCAGCTTACAACATGAAGCTTTCAGAACGTCGTGCACAGAGCGTTTACAACATCCTTACCAAGGAATACGGTATCAATCCTGACCGTCTGACTATGAAGGCTGAAGGTAGCGATTCTCAGGTTTACGACACTAACAACTGGAACCGTATCGTAATCTTCTCTCAGGATTAATATTCCGACTAATTTAATATAATTAGAAAACTCTTTGTTCCCTGCCGACAATTTGTCGGCAGGGATTTTTTTGGCATACATTTTGCTTGTTTATTTGTTATATGAAGATGGGTGGGGGAATTCCCGCTTATTGGTTTATTTAAATTATATGACATTATATGCCACATACCACATCACACGACACTGTTCGAAAAATTAATGACTATATAGGTCAGCATCGTCTGCGCGATGCATTCAGGGAGTTGCGCTGTTATTCTGCAAAACTTGGCGACTGGAGGATTACCGACGAGATTGACGGCATTGAACAGTCATATTCTATGATGCTGAAATATGCTACTATCGGTGCCGATGATCCGTCGCGTCAGACTATGTATGAATCAATTGTGGCCAGAATGTTGCGCGTGATGGATGCTGTGTCGCGGCGGATGGAGCAATCGTCGTCGCCCTCGTTGTACTATTCAACTTTACGATATGAGGCTATGAGCAAGGGATGCACTCTTGCTTCGCTGTTGGTGGACTATCGGAATATGCATGATAGGATGTCATTGCTTAATATGATTGTGGATGATGGTTCAACCTCCGATAATGCTTCCGATGAGGAGATAGAGGCTTTGGAACGGAGGATATTCAATAGGTTGTGGGTGACATATCCTATATCTGCGGAAAGTGATGAGGTGATCAGGGATGCGTTTGCCTCTGATTCTTTGCCGGAGTATTTTAAGGATATGCTCATTTCTTCGTTGCTTTTGGGCTTGACCTTCTTTTATGACGAACGTAGGTTGTGCCTGCTTCTTGATGTGTATGCCGGTGGACATTCGCCACGTATACAGATGCGTGCACTTTGTGCAGCGCTGATGGCAATGTATGTCAATCGTGACCGTCTGTCAAGTGACAATCTAAGGAAGCGCATAGAGTCATTGCGAGATACGACGGGATGGCATGACGATGTGCGTCTGGTGTTTCTTCAGTTTATACGATCGCGCGACACTGAGAGGATTAATAAGAAAATGAATGATGAGCTTATACCTAAAATGCTTAAGCTTAGACCGGATATTACAAAACGATTGAACGATATGTCGGATGTTTCAGATATGGATGAGCTGACCGAGAATCCTGAGTGGCAGGATTTGATGGATAAGTCTGGTATCACTGACAAGATAAAGGAGTTGACGAAAATGCAGGAAGAGGGTGGTGACGTATTTATGTCGACATTTGCTAATCTGAAATCCTTCCCGTTCTTTTCTGATGTTGCCAACTGGTTTTTGCCGTTTAGGTCTGACCATACCTCCATTAAAAAAGCATTCGGAAAGTCAGATGCCCATAGGCTTGGAGAGATAGTCGAATCTTCGCAGTTTCTATGCGATGGCGACAAGTATTCTTTTCTGCTTGCTCTGTCGTCAGTGCCTGAAGCTCAGCGCAATTTGATGCTGTCGCAATTTGATGCACAGCGGTTCAGTGAGATGGAACTGCGCAATTCGATGCTTGATTCGGATTCGGACTCTCGCGACAATATCGCCGGTAAATATGTACAGGGCATATATCGGTTCTTTAAATTGTTTAGGAGAAGGGGAGAGTTCAATGATCCCTTTGCCCGACCGTTAAATCTTCTCCTCATTGATCTGCTTGCTCAGGACCTTACGGACAATGATACACTTTCGCTGGTAAGTGAATTTTACTTCACACGAGGCTATTATGAAGATGCGTATAAGGTGTATGAGATGCTCGACGAGAAATCGGTCCCTGATGCTCAATTGTTTCAGAAACTGGGATATTGCCTTCAGCAACTTGGTGATATCGAGGGAGCATTGAAGTATTATGAACAGTCGGAACTCCTTAATGCCGACAGCCTTTGGACACAGCGCAGGCTCGGATTGTGCTATAAGTTGCTTGGTCGATACGGCGAGGCTATCAACAGATATAAAATAGTCGAGGCGAAACGTCCGAACGATTTGGCCGTATGTATGAACATCGGCCACTGCTATGTGGAGCTTAACAAACCGTCGGAGGCGCTGAAGTATTATTACAAGGTTGAATTTCTTGATGAAAAATCGACTAAAGCATGGAGACCGATAGCTTGGTGTCTGTTCAGAATGCGTGATTTCGACCATAGTGCGGAATATTATGGCCGTATTCTTAATGACCGGCCGACGGCTATGGACTATCTTAACATGGGGCATGTGCAATTGGCTTTGGGCAATATCAAGGAAGCCCTGAATTATTACGGACTGTCGGTCGATGCACGAAACGGCGACTGTGAGTCATTCATCGAGAACTTTAATGCCGATCAAAAATATCTCTTGGAAGTGGGCATTAAAAAGTCTATTCTTCCATTGATAATTGATGCATTATTGTATTCCAGGGATTAGCCGCGGATACATTGCGCGTATCGATATTGTTATGCCTTTTAACGTAAAAAAGAGTGTACAACCTGACGATTCAAGTGGTACACTCTTTTTATTTGTCCTACAGGACGGTGATGTGCGAGGGAGAGTCGGGAGAAGGGATTTTTGCCGGAGTCGATCTCCGGCAAAGCAAAATGACATCACCGCCGTAGGACAGGTGGGAGAGAGGAGAAGTTATTGCATTTATGTAAAATGTTCTCTATTTTAAAGGAACCATTGCTTTTGCATCTTTCTCCCTTCTTCCCATTTGACGGTGATTTGAGGAGAGTCGAACCACCGTCATCCGGGTCGAGGAGAGAAGCGCTTTTTAAGCATGTGTTCTCTGGTAAAAAAATTGACCAGTGCTACAGTTTGGAAAACTTAAGGCAAGAACTGTCAACAATTCTTTCATGCCTCAAAAGTATATAAATAAAATCAATTAACCAAATTTTTGTTGAAGAAACTTTAAAAATTAGCAAAAATATTTCTTTTAGAAGAGAAAATCGGGCTTTGAGCATATTGTAGGGCAATTATTTTGATTCCGTTTTTTATGTTATGCCAATAACAAAAATTTACTATGCCGTTTGACGATGCTGTCGCGTGGCATTTATACTTGCATACGATCCCGCGATTAATAGTACTTTTTAACACAAAAGTGCCGGAGGCCGACAGGGAAATATTTCCCGCCGGCCTCCGGATATCGTTGTGTAAATTTTGATACGGCCTCAATCGTACAGAGCGATTTCAATTGGTGCACCCCAATTCGATTCGTTCAGCACGCGGATCTCGCGGTCTATACTCATTTTGGCGAGTAGGGAATAGACACGTAGCTTCTCTACAACCGAGTCTTTGATTATGTCCTTGACAAGGCACCTGCCTCCGCACATCTTGAGATATTCAATGAGCCGGTCGTGATCAAGCTTGGCAAAATCGATCTCCATTATCTCCATGGGTTTGGTCAATTGTTATTTCGTTTGGCTCTGCGCGACAGCCAGATGTTGATTCCCGCCCATACCAAAATGTCTCCTATCACAAGTACGTTGACGTTTATGACTGTGGAGCATATAATGTTGGCGAGGGTTAATAGCGTTGCTGAAGCTATTATGGTCACCATTGCCACCCTTTGCTTCATTCCGATGGCCAGAAGCTTGTGGTGGATATGGTTCTTATCCGGCAGAAAGGGATTGCGACCGTTGCGTACACGATGTAGATAGACTCTGACAACGTCGAAGCACGGCACTATCAACGGAGCGAACGCGAGGACTATAGGATTGGCATGAGTCAGATCTTCCGACATTTCGCAGTTGGCCATCCGCATAGCCATAAAGCACAGCAATGCGCCTATGGTAAGGCTTCCGGTATCGCCCATGAATATCTTCTTCTGCTTATCGGCATTCCCGAACACGTTGTAGTAGAAAAACGGAATCAATACTCCGAGCGTGGCAAATGACACCATCGCGAAGATGTAGTCACCTATGAAAAGGAACATGAGGCCGAAATACAGGCACGCTATTCCGCTCAGGCCTGAAGCCAGGCCGTCAATGCCGTCGATAAGGTTTACGGCGTTGATGATGAATACGACCACCAGTACTGTGAGTGGCCATCCAACCCATGCCGGGAGCGATTCAATAAATAGGAGTCCGTGCAGATTGCCGAGCCACAGGCCACCCATGATGAACATAATTCCGCAGACTATCTGAGCCACAAACTTGGCGCGGTACTTTATACCGATCAAGTCGTCGGCCATACCCACAAGGTAAAGAAGCATGACCGTACAGTAACCGAACGAAATCGGGAGCACCTCGCTGGTATATTCCTCGACCATCGAAAGCCCTGCAACGATGCTGACACCGAGCATAAGCGCCATTGTGAACATTATCACAGGGGCAAACGCTATTCCTCCCAAACGTGGTACAAGACTCTTGTGAATCTTTCTTTCGTCAGGAACGTCGAAGAGTTGCTTTCGGAACGCGATAAGCAATATCTGCGGGATTACAACTCCAGCCAGCAGCACGCACAAAGCACATGCCACCAGACAATTTATCAACCATGTCAGCATACTAATTTATAGGTTTTAGATTTTGATTATTACTTTAATCTGACAGCCGGGATATAGACTGTTCAATGGCTTTTTGCCATTGTCGGGATTATATTTGATGGGTATAGAAATATATGACTTGCATCAGTGTGTCAGGCAGAGAGAGGTAGGGAGGATGGAAAGAGGATAGGGCCCAATTTAGATTGGAAATCTACCGGTTTTTGTACATGTCGTCGTAGTAGCGCTCGTAGTCTCCGGAGGTGATGTTGTCCATCCATTCCTGATTGTCGAGGTACCAGCGGACGGTCTTTTCGATGCCTTCTTCGAATTGCAGGGAGGGTTCCCAACCGAGTTCGCCCTGGAGCTTGCGGCTGTCGATGGCGTAGCGCATGTCGTGGCCGAGGCGGTCGGTTACGAAGGTGATCAAATCGTCGCTGTGGCCTTCGGGATTGCCGAGCAACCGGTCGACGGTCTTTATGATGACCTTGATGAGGTCGATGTTTTTCCACTCGTTGAAGCCGCCGATGTTGTAGGTGT
>CANOLV010000021.1 GCA_947567425.1 uncultured Porphyromonadaceae bacterium
AGAATAATGCTATCTGAGCTTCAGGTGAGCCAGTATCAGTCTTGCCCTTACCGTACTTCTCAAAGATGTTTACTTTTTCTTCAGAATTAAGATGCATTCTTACGAGAGTTAAAGTGGTTAATAATTATAAATTTAGCGCCCCGATTTTTTTCGAGGCGCACAAAGTTACGTCTTTTTGGCCGATCTCGCAAAATATTAGTCGAGATTTTTATCTTTGGCCGGATTACGGAAATGGATTTTCCCCTCGATATACTCCTGAGTTGCTATCAGAGTCGGCTTGGGAAGCTTTTCGTAATAGCGGGATATCTCTATCTGCTCGCGGTTCTCCGAGATTTCCTCCAGATTGTCGTTGAGCGACGCAAACTCCTGAAGCTTCTTCTCGAGGTCATGTTTCATTTCGCCGGCTATCTGGTTGGCTCGCTTGGCGATGATGCACACTGTTTCGTAAATGTTACCTGTGTCCTCCGACATCTTGATGAGGTCTCGGGTCGTGGTGTTAAGAGGTGCGTTCGATTTCTTGTAGTCCATTCTGTATGTTGATTTATTTATTCATTGACGTATTTCTGAGCTATCTTGAAGATATTTTCAGCCTCCTTGAGATTTTCTGATTCGGGCCAGTTGTTGACAAACGAGTAATACTCGTCGATGACGTCGCGGAATCGGTCGGCCTTCTTCTCCTCCACACTGTAGCTCGCCTCCTGGAAACGCGACTTAAGCACGAGCATCTCAAGCTCCTCCTTATACTTAGAGTACGGATAATTCTTTATGGCGTTTTTAGCTACCACCACAGCCGATTCGTAGTTGTTGCCCAGGTAATTTCCGAGATTGTAATACAATTGTGCATTCTGCAGCTCCTTAAGAGTCAATTTGTCCTGCAGCTCGAATATGGCCTGCTGCGCCACCGGCACCTTGTCGCTCTTCGGGAAGTAGTCGAGAAAAGCCTGAAGCTCCTCGATGGCCTTCACCGTCTCGCTCTGGTCAAGCTGAGGCTCCGGAGAGTCAAGATAGTAGCCGTAGCCGCAATAGAATCTCGCCATCTCAGCATACTTGCCCTTCGGATAGCGGTTGTAATATGTACGGAAATAGGCTCCCGAATTATAATAGTCCTTATTTTCGTAATGGCTGAGGGCCAGCAGATAGAGCGACTCCTCCGCATGCTTGGTGCCCTTGAACGTGGTCACCACGTCGGTCAGCACGGTAGCCGCCTGTGTATACTTTTTCTTATCGAAAGCACGCTTGGCAAATTCAAGCTTAGCCTCGTTGTCATGGCTCTTGAGCATTTTCTGATATTCGCCGCACGACGTCAGAGTCAGCGCGAGGGTCAGAACCGACAGGGCCATTTGGATTGATTTACGCATACTGTTCTAATATAGAGAATAATTCAAGTTGCAAATTTAGCAATTAATCGCGACAGAACACTAATTTTCAGGTTATTTTTGACGTTTGGAGCATCTTTAACTCGTTTTGACATATAAAAACACGCGTTTATTACTCCGAATTCCACTTTTTTACGTAAGTTTGCATCTGAAATGCATGCCACCGCCTTATATCGGCGGACATCACCGGCTATTAAGCCTGTTTGAAATTCAAAGTATGGAAGAGAAAAAAATCACAGGCCAGGCGACCAGTTTTATACGCAGGCATCCCATTGTATTCAACTTGCTCCTCATCATTTTGGCCGGATGCGGAGTGATATGGGCCGCACTGATTGCCCTCGATTCATGGACAGGACACGGTAAATTTGAGATTGTGCCGGACATCAAAGGAATGTCCTACCGACAAGCCGCCACCGCACTGCAGGCCGCCGGACTCAATGCCGAGCTGTCCGACTCCATATACGATGCCACCGCACTTCCCGGCACAGTAATCGAACAATCGCCGAGGGCCAACACCAAAGTCAAGCCGAACCGGACCGTATACCTCACCACCACCGCCTTTTCTCCGAAGATGGTGACCGTCCCGGCATTGACCGACATGTCTGTCCGGACAGCCAGGTCGGCGCTCGAAGGATTAGGAATTAAAAAGATCGTCATCACAAGCGTGCCGAGCGAGTTCAAAGACCTCGTCATGGGAGTGAGATATAAGGGTACAATCCTTGAACCGGGCACACGCATCCCCATCACAGCCACCGTGACCCTCGAAGTAGGCGAAGGTTCGGCCTCCGACAACGACACCGTCGACGAGTCGACGGAATCCGACTCCGAGTATTCAGAATAAACCACCAAACATCACCCGACGACATGGCCTCGCAAGACTATATCGATGAAGAAATACCGGACGGCAGCTTCTGCCCGGAAAATGACGACGACGTATCCGACGACGGCAACGAGCTTTACGAACATTTCCGCTTCGTGGCCGACAAAGGACAGCAACTGCTCCGTGTCGACAAATTTCTCGTGGCCCGAATCGAAAAATCGTCGCGCAACCGCATACAACAGGCCGCCGACGCCGGATGCATACTCGTGAACGGCAAGCCCGTAAAGTCAAACTACAGAGTCAAGCCCCTCGACATAGTGTCTGTGGTCATGGACAGACCCCGCTACGAACTTGAGATCATAGCCGAAGACATTCCACTCGACATAGTATACGAGGATCAGCACCTGCTCGTGGTCAACAAACCCGCAGGACTCGTCGTACACCCCGGACACGGCAACTACCACGGCACTCTCGTCAACGCACTCGCGTTCCACTTCCGCGACAACCCCGACTATGACGTCAACGACCCGCGCATGGGACTTGTCCACCGCATCGACAAGGACACCTCCGGACTGCTCGTCGTAGCAAAGACCCCCGATGCAAAGACATCGCTCGGACGGCAGTTCTTCAACAAGACCACCAAGCGCGAATACATCGCCCTGGTATGGGGGCAACCAGTTCCGCCCGACGGACGTATCGAAGGCAACATCGGACGCTCGCTGAAAGACCGTCTGCAGATGGCGGTGTTCCCCGACGGCGACTACGGCAAACATGCCGTCACACACTACTCCACCATAAAGCCCCTGGGCTACGTCAGTCTGGTAAAGTGCGTTCTTGAGACCGGTCGCACACATCAGATCAGAGTCCACATGAAGCACATCGGACATCCGCTCTTCAACGATGCCCGCTACGGAGGCGACGCCATACTGAGAGGCACGACAAGCTCCCGCTACCGGCAGTTTGTGGCCAACTGCTTCGAAGCATGCCCCCGACAGGCACTGCACGCCCGGACCCTGGGGTTCGTCCATCCGGCCACCGGAGAGGAGATGTTTTTCTCAGCCCCCGTTCCGCCCGACATGACCAAGCTCATAGAGCGGTGGGAAAGCTACAATCCTTCACCCGACTGACACCAAAAGCCATCCATTTCTTAAAAATACGTTAAGAAACACACCCTTTCAGATGATTGATAATTTAAAATTGTTATCTTTGAACATCATAACCAATAAGTATAAATAAATTATGGTAAACGACAATACTAACGAAGACTATAGATTTGAAGATATCGCGCCCTACCCAGACTCCATTTTCCACGAAAAGATGGAGGGACTCGTCCGCGAACCCGGATTCATCCATGCCGTAAAATGGGTGTTTCCGACCATAAACTACGACGAATTTGCACAACAGCTTCTGTCTGTCCACGACAAGGACACTTTTCAGAAAAAGATAATGTGGCCGTTCCTTGAGATGCTCGCCGAACGCACCACCGGAGGAATAACATGCGACGGCATCGAGAATCTCGACCCCGGTAAGTCATACACTTTCATCACCAACCACCGCGACATCGTACTCGACACGTCGTTTCTCAACCTGTGCTTCCTGAGAGCCGGACTTAACACCACGCAGACGGCCATCGGCGACAACCTCCTAATATACACCTGGATCAATGATCTGGTACGCATGAACAACAGCTTCATCGTCCGCCGCGACCTGCCGAAAGTCAAAGCCCTCGAAGCCGCGCAGGAGCTTTCGGCCTACATACATTATTCAATAACCCGGATCAACCGTTCAGTATGGATCGCCGAGCGGCAGGGCCGAAGCAAAGACTCCAACGACAAAGCCCAGGACAGCCTGATAAAGATGCTTGGTCTCGCCGGAGGAGCCGACTTCATCTCCAACATCAAAGAGATCAATCTGCTCCCCGTATCCATATCCTACGAGTATGACCCCAACGACTATCTCAAAGCCCGCGAATTCCTGCTCAGAAGAAATGATCCCGAATTCAAGAAGACCCAGCGCGACGACCTTTTCGCCATGGAGACCGGACTCCTGCAGCCCAAGGGACGCGTCCACTTCCAGATCGGAAAGCCGTTGAATCCCGAGATATGCCACATCGATCCGGCAATCGACAAAAGCACAGCCGCACGCGACATCTGCCGCATGGTAGACTGCGCCATACACTCCGGCTACAAGATATACCCCATCAACTATATCGCCTTCGACCAGCTGTACAAGACAGAGATGTTCGCCGACAAATACACCCCGGAAGAGGTCAACGACTTCAATGTATACATCAACAGCCAGCTGGACAAAGTCGACGTTCCCGAACTCACCGACGACGACATGGACTTCCTGCATGAAATGATGCTGACCATGTACGCCAACCCGCTGAAGAATAACCTCTCCGCCGGCGACACATGTTCCGACGAAGAATAACATCATTTCCACATAAACCCTCACGCAATGCGTCTGCCGCTACTGCCCATAACGATTCTGATTCTCCTCAACCTGCTCGTTGACGGATACATCCTCGGCGTGATACGCCGGCGCATCCACCGGCGGTGGGCCACTAAGGCCTACCTGGCAAGTTCAATATTCTTGATCATTTTTGCCATAGTGGCGGTGGCGCTCCCACGACGAAGCGGATCCGATCAGATTCTGTTGGCCGACATGTGGATGCTCTATACATACTTCTCCATATATCTGCCGAAATATCTGTTCTGCATATTCAGTCTGGCCGGACAGATTCCAAGGCTGTGGAAAGCTCCACGATGGAAAGTCATGGATTCCGCCGGGCTCGGTGCCGCATTGATTCTATTCTGCATCATGTGGTGGGCGGCCGCCGTCAACCGGCTCGGCTATCAGATAAAGGAAGTGGATCTGTATTTCGACGATCTGCCCGAAGAATTTGACGGCTACAGGATGCTCCAGTTCTCAGATTTCCACACCGGCACATACGGCAACGACACATCATACGTCGACAAAATCGTCGAAGTCATCAATAAGCAGAACGCCGACATCATACTGTTTACCGGCGACATAGTCAATCGGCACACCGCCGAACTGCTGCCGTTCGTCAGCACACTGTCGCGTCTCAAAGCTCCTGACGGCGTACATTCCATACTCGGCAACCATGACTACGGCGACTACTGCACATGGCCCGGTCCCGAGGAAAAGGCTAAAAACCGGCAATTGATGGACAGCCTGCAGGAGGTCATGGGATGGAACCTGCTCAATAACCGCACCACTTTCATCTGCCACGGCACCGACTCCATCGCACTCATCGGAGTCGAAAACTGGGGCGACCCCCCGTTCACCACCTACGGCGACCTCGACAAGGCATACCCGACTCAGTCAGACAGCACATTCAAGATCCTGCTGACCCACAATCCGGCCCACTGGGTTACGTCAATAGCAGACAACGATACCATAAATATAGCCCTGTCGCTCTCCGGGCATACCCACGCCATGCAGTGCCAGATAGGCTCCTGGTCACCCGCGAAATACCGCTACGCTAATTGGGGAGGCCTCTACTTCGACGAATCCCGCCGGCATCAATTGTATGTCAACATCGGACTCGGCACCGTCGCCCTGCCGGCGCGCATAGGAGCCACACCGGAAATCACCATGTTCACCCTTCATAAAAATACTCGATTATAATAACAATCTAACCTCTCTTAATATGCCATACGAGTTCTCAAACATAATAGCCGAAGAGCTCAACATCCCGCGCAAATCGGTCAAAGCCACCATCAAACTGCTTGACGACGGGGCCACCATTCCTTTCATCAGCCGCTACCGCAAGGAGGCAACCGGAGCACTCGACGAAGTAGCCGTACATCTTATCCAGCAGCGCTGCGACTACCACATGGCGCTGGCCAAACGGAAGGAGACTATACTTGACACCATCGAAGGCCTCGGCAAGCTGACTCCCGAACTAAAGAAGCGCATCGACGACACCTATGACTCTGCCGTACTTGAAGACATATACCTCCCCTTCAAACCGCGCCGGCGCACCAGAGCGCAGATAGCCCTCGAAAAAGGGCTTGAACCCTTGGCTAAAATGATAATGGCCCAGAATCTCGACAGCGTCAAAAGCGCGGCCCAAAGATTCGTCACCAAGGAAGTCCCCGACGTGCAGGACGCCGTCGACGGAGCCAAGGACATCATAGCCGAATGGATGAGCGAAAGCGAAAAGGCCAGGTCGATAGTAAGAGCCAAATACATCCGCAACGCATCCATATCATCAAAGGTAATCCCGGGAAAGGAGGAGGAAGGCCACAATTATGAGACATACTTCGACTTCAACTCCCCCCTGAGGCTCACCACATCACACCGCCTGCTGGCCATATTGAGAGGCGAGAACGAAGGCATCCTGAAAGTCAACGTCTCCATCGACGACGACGAGATGGTCGACAGGCTCACCAGGCTGTTCGGCAAAAACGGGGCAAGCGCGGAAGTAGCCAAAATCATAAAGTCTACAGTTAAGGATGCCTACCGACGGCTCATCCGCCCCTCCATCGAATCGGAAGTCATGGCATCGGCCAAGTCAAAGGCCGACGACGCGGCCATAGCCATGTTTGCCGACAATGCCCGCCAATTGCTGCTCGCCTCCCCGCTCGGCCATAGAAGGGTCATGGGAATAGATCCGGGCTTCCGGACAGGATGCAAGGTGGTATGTCTCGACGAGCAGGGCAATCTTATGTTCCACGATGTCATATATCCCAACGCACCGCAGAACGACTTCCACGGAGCGGCCTTTAAGATATGCTCGTTGGTCGACCGGTTCGGCATCGAAGCCATCGCGCTCGGCAACGGCACTGCATCGCGTGAGACAGAGAAGTTTCTCGGCTCCCTGAGATTCCCGCGCAAAGTGCAGATATTTACAGTCAATGAAAGCGGTGCATCGATATACTCGGCATCAAAGATTGCCCGCGACGAATTTCCCGACGAAGATGTCACGGTGCGCGGAGCCGTATCTATAGGCCGGAGGCTGATCGACCCGCTCGCCGAACTTGTCAAGATCGACCCGAAATCTATCGGAGTCGGACAGTATCAGCACGATGTCGACCAGACTAAGCTAAAAGATGCGTTGACATACACCGTTGAGAGTTGCGTAAACTCGGTCGGCATCAATGTCAACACAGCCTCCAAAGAACTTCTCTCATACGTGTCAGGAATCGGGCCTGCGCTCGCTTCCTACATCGTCAACTACAGAGCCGAACACGGCGACTTCAAGAGTCGCGAAGAGCTGCTCGACGTACCGCGCATGGGTGAAAAGGCGTTCCAGCAATGCGCCGGATTCCTCCGCATTCCAGGTGCGCCGAACATCCTTGACAACACTGCCGTACATCCCGAACGCTACGATCTGATCAACAAGATCGCCACCGACAACGGCACGACAGTCGAATCATTTGTCCGAAATCCGAAGTCGATGCACAACCTCGATCTGACTGAATACTTCTCTAAAGAAGTAGGTCTGCCCACGCTGACCGACATCATACTCGAACTTGAAAAACCGGGCCGCGATCCCAGGTCGCCACTTGAAGAGAACATAGCATTCGACGACAGCGTCCGCGACATTCGCGACCTGCAACCGGGCATGGTTCTGCAGGGAGTCGTCAACAACATCACCCAGTTCGGATGTTTTGTCGACATAGGACTCCACGAGAACGGACTGATACACATCTCCCAGATGTCCGACCGCTTCGTGTCGTCGCCGGCCGATATAGTTTCGGTCAACCAGCGCTTGACGGTCAAAGTCCTCGACGTCGACTACGCGAGAGGGCGCATAGCCTTGACCCTGAAAGGGATTCCGCAGAATTAAGATCGTGCCTAAGAAGCGACATCGGTGAACAAACTAATCATCAGCATCGGATCCAACACTCCCGACAAGGCCACGCGCATTGCCGACGCCTTGACATGGCTTGCCCTGACTTTCCGCGATGTCAGGGCTTCTGAAGTCTACCGCACCGAAGAATATCACCGCCGCCACCCCGACTACTTCAACTGCGTGGCTGAAGCCCGGACAGAACTGGACTCGGCAGCCGATGTCACGGCCATGCTTAAAGACTTTGAATGTCGGCAGGGACGCACACCGCAATCCAAGATTTCAGGACTCGTACCCATTGACCTCGATCTCGTAATATTCAACGACTCGGTCCTGCGACCGCACGAATTGGAGCGCGAATACTTTCTGATCGGCTACCGCCAACTTTGACGCCACGGAAATTTTCCGTACCTTTGCACAAAATTTTGGTGTAAATGAGTAGATTGGCATTAAGGTATTTTATTTTTGTTTTAGGTCTTTATTTTCTCTCCTTAGGTGTTGTATTAATAGTCATTTCATCCCTCGGCACCACGCCGATATCAAGCGTCAACTACGTCCTCTCGCTCAACACCCCATTGACGCTGGGCACAGCCACTTTCATAATCAACATGCTCCTGATCATCGGGCAGTTCTGGCTGATACGCGGACTCGGAAGCAAGAAGGACATCTTCGAGATTCTGCTTCAGATACCGTTTTCGCTCATTTTCTCCCTGTTCATCGACTTCAACATGGCCATGCTCAGCGGTGTACATCTGTCCAACTACTATCTATGCATAGGAGTGTTGCTCGTAGGATGCCTGTCGCAGGCTATAGGTGTAGTCCTTGAACTGAAGCCCAACGTGGCCATTATGAGTGCTGAAGGGTTCGTAAAGTACGCCTCGCGGCGCTATAACAAAGACTTCGGTAAACTAAAAGTGCGCTTCGACATAAGCCTCGTGACAATGGCCGCGCTCATATCCGTAGCATTCAGCGGACATGTCGACGGCATTCGCGAAGGCACTCTTGTAGCCGCACTCTCGACCGGATATATCGTATCGTTCCTGTCTCGCCACGTCATCACCCGCCAGCATCTCGACAGGCTCCTTGCCGTCGTGCGCCCCTGACTCCGCAGTCCGGAGGCCTGCCCTACCAAGAGCCGTTGAACCTGTATCCCACGCCGAGCATCAGATTGCCCGGATCCGTAAACCGCAGAAGCTTATAGCCCACATTAATGGATATTTTAGGCGTAATGAAGGTCTTGAGCGTGAACATCTGATAAAATCCGTCCAGATCCCGGCCTTTATAAACCACGTTGTGCCCCAACCCGACGTTTATCGCAAAAAAGCCCATCGTGAATTCTGCCCGCGCCGATACTCCGGCTCCGAACTGACGCGAGAACGGCGGACGGTAGAACTTCGGATCATCCGTACTTGAATCCTCGGCATAGTACCCGTCAAGTCCTGCCCCTTCGTCATATTGAAGGTCAAGCGACACACCCGCGCCGAAATACTTATTGAAGCGGTAGAGGGTCCCCGCATTAAACCCAAGCACACCAAAGTGCCCGTGAATCAGATAGCGCGAACCGTCATAAGTGAAACCGCCCTTGCGCGCGGCTCCGTAGACAGCCACGTCATATACAAACCCCGGATCTATGTCATATACGCCCGCATCGGCCACAAATTTCGTAGAGTTAAACATATAAGTCAACCCCAGACGCAGACCGGCCATATTTATGCCCGAATTGGGATAATCGGTGTTGCCGTTGGAATAATGGGTGAAGTCCACACCTCCAAACACACTCCAGCTCTTATTCAGCCTCCATTTTGCCATCAGAGCCAGATTGATATAGGCGTTGATGGCCGACCCGACGGCACCGTTGCTCGGATTATGCTCCTCGCTGTAGCGTTTCCACCCGAACGATGCGCCGAAGTTCCATTCATAGTCCAATGACAGACGGCTGTTGAGATGCGCTATAGGCGCACTTTGGAATGCATAAACAGAAAAGGGCGTCCCAATGTCACGGGCATCCATAAATTTAGTCACTCCGGCCCCGATACCCTGATAGGCCTGGGGATACAGCCGTCCCAGCCGGCTCTTAGGATCAAGCGTGAACCCAAACTTCAGATAGGCCGACAGACTCTTGTCGATAGGTCGTCCCATAGCATTGTCACCCTCGACATAACCGTTTGACGGCACCACGTAGGCCGGTCGCAAGTCGAATCCTAAACCATAGCGGGAGCCGCCCCTGAGCGTGTCGGCATTCTCTCCGGCCGACAGACTCAGCGCGAAGAAAGCTAAAGCTGAAAATATCAGACACCTCAACCTATTCATCTGCCACCCCCCTTCTCATAACTACTCCGGTCGGCAGCACTGCCCTCATCAATACATGCCTGACACACTCCCGGCCATTCTTCATATTTTTACCATGAACGATGATTGACACACCTATATCTTCCATTTCGGCATAAAGCCGTATCACCTCCGTTGTCTTTGGAGCTATCTCCACACTGGTTCGCACACGGCTCGGAGGCCCCGGCAAAGTCACACGTGCATATTCCGACCCGAACGGAGCCTTGACGCCGTACAGACCCATAAGCCTATCGTCAAACGAATAGACATCCACCTCAACCGCGCCGTCTGCCATAAGGCTGAAAAGATCAAATTCCTCCTCCTCAAAACGATAGTCGCCCTCGTAGACTATATCGTCCACATCAAGAGCCACCGTCATCGGGGAGTCGGAGTCGTTGGCCACCCGCCACTCTTTCAGCAGGCGTTCATACTCGTCATATACACGCCGGCTCGTGCTGAAATATTCTATATCGTCCACCTGGTATCGGTCCGACGGATTGATCCGCACCTTGACCGATGCATTCTGATAATCATTGCCGACATTGAAATAGAATTCATAAGGCGTGGCGTATGCATTCTCCTCGACTGCGATACGGCACTCTCTGTCGGACAGTTTCTCTATCGAGAACGACAGAAACTCATCCGACCACACACCCTTGCATCCAACCTCTATATTACCGTCCGTCGGAACCGGAATAGAATTGCCGTCGGCATCCACTATTGTCTGATAAAGATTTCTATCATCCGTAGAAAATATCGACACGTAGGATATGCGGTCCGACGTGAACGTCACCGTGCGCTCATCGCCGTTGCCGTCGAGCACAAGCTCCGTCACGTCAGCATCAAGCTCCTCGACAAACACGTCCGAATTACATCCGGACAATACAGGCAGAAGCAGGAGCAGACGGAGTGCGTATGACATATATGATTTTGCTTTTTCAGTCATTATTGCAGGAAATCTGTGATTAAGATATCTAAAAACACACAAATGTAAGCAAACTTCCTGCTACACCCCATCTATTCCTTGTTAAATTATCAAAAGTTTATCTAAAAACAGGCGGAGTCGAAACTTCTTTCGCTCGTTCCGGCTCCGCAATTACACTCTGACGCAGATTCACTCCAGCCCCCCGTCGCTGACAAATGGTGACGCCGGTAGTCCGAAACCGTCGAATACTGTAGCCTCAAAATATGGCCGCGCTCCATAACGCACTTTCTTTATCTCCGGTACCTGCGGACAAGTAAGCGCAAGCTTATTGCTGAACCACTCCACATAACCGGTGGCCGGATAGTAGACTCCGTCCTCGCCAGCCGCTTCAAATCCGTCAAGAGGCGTCTCCTGCGGACAGACTCCACCGGGAGCATTGTCAAAAATGACGTATACTTTACCGTTTTCGGCAGGTTCAAGATGACTGAACACAGGACCGGACCACGCTATGTTATTTGCGTCGTAGTCTTTCGCAAGCGCCCACAAGGCAAGACGCTTGCCCACCTCTTTCTTCCGGCGGGGATGTATCAGACGGTCTCCTATGTCAAGCGTAACAGCCATTCCGCAGTTGGGCAGCTGGGTCATCAGATGCGACTGCGCTACACGCAATTTTGCTATCCCCTCCTTATCCGCACCCTGGTAGTTTGGATAGGGAGCCACCTGAACATAGTAAAATGGTATATCGCCGAGTCCGATACGCCGGCGCATATCCTTGACGAATGACTGCATCAGTCTTTCATACTCTTCCGGTTCGGAGGCATTGCTCTCCCCCTGATACCAAAGCATACCCTTATATGTATATCCCAGAATCGGAGCCGACATGGCATTGTAGAGCACCGCCGGCTGCAGGAACGCATTTGGATTTTCACTCAGCGACTGCCTCATGTCAAGATGGCTTAAGTCCGTACCGAATGGTTCAAGGGATTCTCTCGACATCCAGCACTGTACCTTGGTACCGCCCCACTCGGTGACGACTATACCGACAGGCACTTCCAACATCGAATTCAGATAATCAGCGAAGAAATATGCAGTCGCACTCGTGTTGGCCACATTCTCCGGAGTATGGGTAAGCCACGATCCACTGCAATTGTCGACCGGCGAAGCACTGACGTCCTTTCCCACCGTAAACATACGTATAGGTCGCGACGGACGCGCAGCCATTACGGCATCAAGCGAACCTTCCACCGGTTGGTTGGCAAATCCACGCACCGGCATCTGCATATTGGACTGTCCGGAACAGTACCACACTTCTCCTATAAGCAGATTACCTACGAAGACACTGTCAATGCCATCCGTAATGACCATACTTTGGACATTACCGTCGGCCTTGGGAGTCTCCACCGCGACGGTCCACTTTCCGTTAGAACTTGCCCGTGTACGGGCTTCAGCACCCCACGATGTTTTGACCACAATATCCTTTCCGGCATCAGCCCAACCCCACAAGCGGGCATCGGCCGATTGCTGAAGCACCATATTGTCGCCGATGATGGATGGCAATGCAAGCTTGCCTTCAGCTCCGCAGACAAAAGCAAGGAATAATAACAGTGCAAATGTTCTCTCTTTCATAAACAATACTCAAAATAATGCTAAAATATGATATATGAATTTGGATTCATTCTGTTTGTCAATAAAAAAATGCACTATGCAAAGTTAGACAAAGATAGTAAAAATTTTCACTATCTTTGCATAAAACAACAGCCAATGAATCCAGCAAAAAACATATGCGTATGTGGCGGGGGAAGCCTCGGAACGGTGATAGCCGGAGTCCTCTCCTCCGAAGGGCGCAATGTCGACATCCTTACCGGACATCCCGGACGATGGGCTAACGACATCTCGATAACCGATCCGGACGGACGCATATACCAAGGCCGGATAAACGTCATAACCGACAACCCGGCAGACTGCATCCCCAATGCCGGAATAATACTCCTTTGCGTTCCGGGATTTCTGATCAAGACCGAGCTTGAGCGCATAGCTCCATACGTCGGACCAGGCACATTCGTCGGTTCCGTATTCTCATCCACCGGATTTTTCTTCGAGGCCTTTGACATATTGGATGAAGACATCCCCCTATGGGGATTTCAGAGAGTTCCGTACATCGCACGGGTGACCGATTATGGACGGTCGGCCAATCTGCTGGGCTATAAAAGCGCCTACAGTATTGCTGTAGAGCGGGCATCCGACTCCGACAAAGAACAGTTCAGGCTTTGGGTGCAGGAAGCTTTCGGCCGCCCCACGCATCTGCTTGCCAACTATCTCGAGGCAAGTCTGACCAACAGCAATCCGTTGCTGCACACGTCGAGACTATACTCCATGTTCCGCGACTGGACTCCCGGCACACTCTACGATGCCAATGTACACTTCTATGCCGACTGGACCGATGAAGCCTCGGAGCTGCTGATAGCCATGGACCGCGAGCTTTTCGACCTGATCGATGTGCTTCCGGTGTCAAAATCGTTCCTACCCACCATACTCGACTACTACGAAAGCACCGATGCACGGTCGCTGTCGGAGAAACTAAAGTCGATTGAAAGCTTCAAGAACATAATGGCTCCGATGAAGGAGATCGGCGGCCGATGGGTCCCCGACTTCTCAAGCCGATACTTTACGGAGGACTTTGCCGTAGGTCTCAAATACATCCGTACTCTTGCCCATTCCCGCAAAGTTCCGGTTCCTGCCATCGACAAAGTGTATGAATGGGGAATAGACATCATCAATCGTCAAAACACGCTTTAATTATAATGAACAAACTACGACTCGCGGCGGCCTCGGCCATAGCCGTCATATACATGGCCGCACCCCTCAATGCATCAGCCCGGCTGACCGACTATGTTGACCCGAAAATCGGGTCTGAAGGACTCGGACGAGTGTTTATCGGCCCATCATGCCCGTTCGGAATGGTCAAACCGTCGCCCGACTGCACCCCTTCGCCCAACAGCGGATGGCTCCCCATGCCCGTACAGGTCAACGGATTCGCCCAGGTCCATGTCAGCGGCACCGGAGGCGGCCCCAAATACGGAAATATCCTGGTCATGCCATACTCCGGCGATGTCAGCTCCAACAGCCACATCGACTTCAGAAAATCGGAAGAGATCAGTCTCGGATACTACGCCACTGAATTTCAGAATTCAGGCATAAAGACCGAGATAACCACAGCCCCCAGAGCATCCTTCTACCGGTTCGTATACCCGGCCGACTCGCTTAAGGCCCTGATGATTGACCCCGGATTCTTCTTAGGTGAAAATCCCGTACCCGACGCCCGCGAGGCACAGCAGTTTGTAGGTTCGGAGATTGAGATTCTTTCCGACACCGAAGTGGCCGGCTACTCGCGCATACGCGGAGGCTGGAACGACGGACGGGCATACACAGTATATTTCCACGCCATAGCCGACAAGCCGTTTGCGGCAACTGCCACATGGCGCGCCGACTCAATCTCTTCTGCAAGGTTCCAGACCGACCACGGGAAAAAGACCGGAGCGCTGGTACGCTTCGACAACGACGCCGACACGGTCAACCTCACTGTAGGCATATCGTTCATAAGCCGGCTTAAGGCCCGCGAAAACGCCATTTCCGAAGCCGACGGACGCGACTTCGACTCCGTTCATGCCGACCTGCTCGACTCCTGGGAGAAGCTCCTCAGCAGAATTTCCATAGACCCCGAAACGCCCGACGACCAAAAACGCATGTTCTACACCGGACTCTACCACACCATGATAATGCCGGTAGACCGATCCGGAGAGAATCCGCTCTGGACAGACCCCGAACCATATTACGACGACTTCTATGCCATCTGGGACACCTACCGGAGCTCTTCGCCTCTGATCACTCTGATCGACCCCGATCGGGAAGCCGACATAGTAAGGTCATTGGTCAATATATATAAGCGCGACGGCTACATGCCCGATGCCCGGAGCGGCAATGCCAATGGACGCACACAGGGAGGCTCTAACGCCGAGATCGTCGTGGCCGACGCTTTTGTGAAAGGACTGGAAGGCATCGACTACGAACTCGCGCTCGAAGCCATGCTGAAGGATGCCACCGTGCCTCCTGGAGGCAAAGAAGAGGCCGAAGGTCGTGGCGGTCTCATCGACTACATCAACCTCGGCTACATACCGCACGGAGTGCCGCGTGCAGGCAACCGCACGGTCGAATATTCATACTGCGACTATGCCATATACCTCGTGGCCAAAGGACTCGGACACGACGACATCGCGGCAAAATACCTCGACATGTCGTCCAACTGGAAAAACCTCTGGCGAAAGGACTATGAGCATGAAGGAGCAAAAGGATTCATAATGCCACGCGACCGCGATGGAAATTGGCTCGACGACATCGAATTCGGCCACTCGAAGATACAGCACCCCACCTACCGCTACACTCCTGTCACATTTGAGGGACCTTGGTACACTCCTTGGTGGAGCATGTTCTTCTACGAAGCCTCCTCATGGGAATATTCCCTGAGCATACCGCACGATGTCGACGGACTGATCGAGATGTGCGGCGGCCCTGAAAGCTTCGACAGCAGGCTCGACACATTCTTCGAAAAAGGACTCTTTAACGTCAACAACGAACCCTCGTTTCTATCGCCCTGCCTGTATCATTGGATCGGACGTCCGGACAAAAGCGGCGAGAGGATTCTGCAGATTATTAAGGAAAGCTATAATGACGGACCCGTAGGACTGCCGGGCAACGATGACTCCGGAGCGATGTCGTCGTGGCTCGCATTCCACATGACGGGAATATATCCGAACGCCGGCCAGGACTACTACCTGATCCACACGCCCGTCCTTAAGTCGGCCACTTTCCATCTGGCAAACGGACGCGACTTTACAATAAAGGCCGACGGACTGTCTGAAAAGAACATCTATATATCGTCGGCCACACTGAACGGAAAGCCGTACCCTTACTCCACCATAAAGCATGCCGACATAATGAACGGAGGCACTTTGGTTCTCAACATGGCATCAAAGCCGTCAGATTGGGGCAAGGCTCTCTGGCCTGAATCTAATCCAAAATAAACATAGTGCCGCAACAAACCCCGTAAAAAAATAAAACTAATGATACTCAGACTATTCATAACAGCTCTGCTTTCTGTCATGGCCATGCAGGCCACGGCGAAATCATGGGTGCCGGACACACCGCTGCTGGTGGTCTACAAACTGCACGGACAGACCCGCAAATACCAATACACATTCACATCCGCCGACAAAGGACTGACCCTCGCCTGGGGCATCGAACGAAACACCAAGTGGCAGTCCGGTTCATTCACCATATCTGCCGAAGCCTTGAAGAATGCCGACAAGATGAGCTTTCTGCAGCCGATCGACGGCGAACACATATCGCTTCCCGACGATATGACATACCTCGTAATATCCGACAAAGCCTACGCCGACCTCGTCAACGACGGAGCCTTTACATATAATAATACAGAATTCAAAGCCACAGGCCGTCACGAGGAGCGCGACGGATATTCTCTGACAGAAGCCCACGACTCCGCCGAAGGATGCACCCTATGGATTCTTGACCGTGAAGGATTTCATCTGATATGGCAGATGGCCGACAATCCTCTCGAAATAAACTGGACCGTCAGCCCGATGCCGTAAAGGAGTTCAGACATCATTTTTGACGCAACTGCCGTCAGGGCCGATCCGTTCTCCGTTATACGGCTCGATATGGGTGGTCACTATCGACGTGTCGCGGTCAAACACTCCGCGTATGCGCCTCTCCACATCCGAAGCTATGTCATGTGCGCTTATCACAGAAATGTCGGGATCCACCTTGATATGCACCTCGACTATCACCGAATAGCCATTGCGCCGTGTACGCACGTGGTGGTAAGCCCTCACTCCGGGAGTCGAAACGATAGCTTCGCGTATGCGTTCCTCGACATCGGCGGGGAGAGCTATCTCAAGAAGTTCCTTTATCGCAGGAATCGCCATCTTGACCGATACCACCGCGATCATAACCGCCACTACCATCGCCGCCAACGGATCAAGCACTCTGCCCCCCTCGCCGAGAAACATGGCGCCGCCCACACCCACCAATGTCGCTATCGACGAGAAGGCATCGCTGCGGTGATGCCACGCATTGGCCACCACAGCCGCCGAATTGATCCTCTCTCCGGCACGCCGCGTATAGCGGTAAAGCCACTCCTTTACCACCAGCGAAAGCACGCAAAGGTCCAAAGCTATGACACCGGGACGGGGAATGACCTCGCCCGACAATGCAGACACCACGTTTCGGCAACCGTCGGCAAATATGCCGACAGCCACTGCCAAAAGAACCACGGACAGGAGCAACGTGGCAAAAGTCTCATACTTTCCATGTCCGTACTGGTAACGCTCGTCAGGTTTCTTTCTGGCTATTCCCACCATCACGAGCACTATTATATCCGACAGAAAATCAGAGAACGAATGTATGCCGTCGGCCACAAGAGCGTTGGACCGGCCCAATATACCTCCGCACACCTTGGCCACACCGAGCAGGGCGTTCCACCAGAACCCCACCCAAGTGACATGACGCGCCACACGGACAGCCTCTTCAGGTGCCACTATTCCTTCCGGATTCCTACCATTGATATCCTGCATACCGTCTGCTTCTCTTCTCGCCATAGCCATTGAGTTAGTTCAATATAACAATTTTCGTCGGCCTAAAAGTTGTTAATATTTAGAAAAATATCAGATTTAACCAAAAATTTCAAGCCCAAATTTAAGAATACCCTCCATACACGACTCTCATCAATAGTATATATTCCTATATATCAGCATCATATATACCATCTACGCCCATGTTGTCAATTTTGCTTTTATTATAAGATTAAACACTTACTTTTTCAATTTAAAGCTATAACTTTGCACCAGCTTGATGAAAGTCACTAATCTTAGAAAACACAGGCACACATCTTCTTTAAATACAAGATAACGCAACGCCTAAGGATACTGATCATGTACCCCATGTTGTTGTCGTCTTGACACCTAAGAATATGTCACTCTTCATTCTCACATCTGCCTTAGTCCTGTGCAGTTCTAAGAGCAAAAAAGTTTGTTGGCCGTTGGGCTACATTTTTTTGTTGGATACAGAAATATATACTTGAATTTTGGTTATGAGGGAGTGTGCTTCTGTGAAGAAGTGCACTTTCATTTTTTATGTACATCTCTATTGATCGTTCTGACTGTCGGCAAACTTCACTCTTATCAGCTCCAGACGTGTGGCCGACTTCTTGACCACGGTATAGGTCTTGCCGGCAAGATCGACGGTAGTCCCCTGCGGGGGTATCTCTCCCAGGCTGCTGAGGATATATCCTGCCAAAGTCTGATACTCGTCTGATTCCGGTATGTCAAGGTTGAAAGTGTCGTTCAGCGTACTGATCTCGCATCGGCCCGAGAATTCATACAGTCCCGGCTCCACCTCGCGGGCCGTAAGCTTGCTCTTGTCGTGCTCGTCCTGTATGTCGCCGAAGATCTCCTCCACCAGATCCTCAAGCGATACAAGTCCGGCGGTGCCTCCGAATTCATCGACCACGATGGCCACCGAACGCTTCTCCGCGAGCAGACGGCGCATCATCTTGTTGGCAAGCAATGTTTCAGGCGCGAACACCACAGGCTTGAGCGACTCCTTCCAGTCGCGGTCGGTATGAAACAGCTCGCTCACATGGATATAGCCCAGCACATTGTCGATGTCATCCTTGTAGACCACGATTTTTGAACGTCCCGACGAGGTAAACAGCATCGACAGCTGGTCGGTGGTAGTGGTGTCGATATTGACTGCTACAAGCTCGTTGCGGGGAGTCATGCAGTCGCGCAGATGTGTCGACGAAAAGTCGATGGCATTATGGAAAATCTTAACTTCATTCTCCACCTTGTCCTGGTGGGCCGATTCGTCGATTGTGGTCTGGATGTACTGGTTGAGGTCGCCCATCGTCAGCACGCCGAGCGAATGGTTTACGTTGCGGATACCGCATATCCACATCAAGGCCTTTGACAGCCACGACGTGAACATCGACACAGGCCACAGCACCACCCAGAAGAAGAAGATCGGTGCCGCGAAATAACGGAGCGAAGAGTTGGGGTTGATCCTGAAGATGGTCTTCGGAAAAAATTCCCCTGTCAGCAGGATGACCGCTGTCGATATAAGCGTCTGCATGACCAGCACAAACACTTCGCTCGGATAAATCCGGGCGAGCCACGGTTCAAGAAGCGCGGCCGCTCCCATACCGTAGATTACCAGCACGACATTGTTCCCTACCAGAATCGTGGAGATGAAAAGTTCCTGATGCGCGTAGTACAGATTGATGATCTTACCGATCAGTCCGCCCCTCTTGACATCGATCTCCACCTTCACCCTGTTGGATGATATGTAGGCTATCTCAACTCCGGAGAACAGAGCCGAGAACACCAGCGACACCAATGTGATTATGAGCCAAGTTGTTAATGACATTGCTTTTGTTAGTATTTATAGTCACACTCTTATTCTTCACCGCCGGCGGTCGATGTGCTGTCTGCATCGTTCCGGTGCTTAAACTGCGATGCCGGGAAGATGCCCGTCGGATTCATTATGTTGTACCGCGTCATGCGGTCGTTTGATTCGAAGCCCACCCCTTCGATGGTTCTGTCGGCCCGTTCAATATGGATAAACGAGTCGGAATACACCTTGTTCTGGCGCTGGTCCCAGTAAAGCTGCTGTGTAAGGAATTTCTCACCAAGTGTGTTGAGGATATTGACATTGCCGTCCAGACGCCATAGCTGCTTGTTCTTGAAGTAAGTGGCCGAATCGCACAAAATGGTGGCGTCGGTGGCAAACTTGTCGTCAAACTTCTCCATGAAAAGCCCCTCGGGAAAGCGCCATAAAGGTTCGGTGGCCTCGTCATACACCAGCCAGAGGTCGGTCGTGATACGGTAGCGCGTGATGCCTGAATCGGATATCATCGTAACCACATCGCGGGTCATCATCGTAGGTGCGGTCTCCATGTCGGTGTTGCGGTGTACCACTTCCGTCTTGTCGTTGGAACATCCAACAACGATAAGTACCGCCAGCGCGCAAAGCACGGGCAGTACCCTCATATCGTTTACAATGTGTCTCTTCAGGACCATCAATCTCTTATTACATGATCTTTCGCTGGTAGAACCATCGTTCGTTGAAGTTCACACCGACTTTTATGCTCAGATAATTCTCTTTTATAAGCGGGTTCGGATTGGCCTGACGGTGGCGCCACTCAATGCCCAGATTTATCACCGTCTTCTGTTTTGGTGCAGGCAGACCGAAACCGATCGACACTCCGTATTCCCTGACGTTGTTTCCGAGCACATTCAGATAGCTGTGTTCATAGAATGCTCCCGCGCGGTAATTGATGTTCTGCACGTACGAACCGCGGCTGTTGGGAGTATACTGCATACCGGCGGCCACCTTCCAGCGGTCGTCAAACGACTGCGACTGAAGCTCGTCGTCGATATTCCTGTACTTGGCCTTCGACCAAGGCTGATAGGTAAGGTCGAGTTCCACCATCCACCGGTCACGCCACTCATAGTTAAGGCCGAAGCCCCACGATGCAGGCAGTGAATACTTGTTTTTAAGTGAGGTGTAGCCCACTGTGTCCGCCTCGTTCTCGGTGCTCAGGTCGTAATGTACGCCCCAGGCATGACCTAAAAGCGACTTTCCGGGCGAATAAGTGACGCCGGCGGTCAGCTTGCTGTCGCGGTTGATGTTGTAGGCATACTGCGCTCCGAACTGTACATGGTAGTCGCGCACCTGGACCACAGTCTCAAACAGGGTCGACGAACCGGTCGACGTGTATAGGTAAGTGTCGTTGTAGGTGGTGCCGAAAAGATAGCCGATGTTCACACCCACCGACAGACCTTTGACGATACGGCCGGCCACACCGGCATAAAGCTGGTTCAGGCCGCCGGAACCCTGACGGGTCTCAGAACCGTTGTCGATATTGGAGCCGAACGCATAGCCTACGTTGGAGTATGGTATCAATCCGAAGCTCGCGCCGATACGCTTGCTGATCGGAAACTGCATCGTCACATAGTCGAGGCCTCCGCCGAAATTTGATCCGAAGTGGCTGACGCCCTTATTGTCCGTTTCACGGCTCCACAATTTGGTCACATCCATGCCTATGTCAAACAGGAACGTGATTGAGTCTATAGATGCATAGCTTGCCGGGTTCATTACATTGATCTGACGGCCCGACTGCATGGCATAGCCCACGCCGCCCATTGCGCTTTGGGCCGAGGTGGCATTATCGTTTAGTATGCCGTAGCCGTACTTTGAATAGGGGCTCATGGCTTCCTGAGCGTTCACATTCACCGTCGCCACGAGAAGCGCCACGGCCACTAAGATGTTTTTAGCGATGTTCATTATATAATAGTATACTGTTTAATCCTGTTAGTACAAGTGTTTCGTCAACCGCCACCTCGAAGTCGAGCAAAGGAGCTATACGGCAGGCATCGCCGCCCGTGACCACAACCCCCGATTTCGAAGGAAGCTGACTGCGGTAGTAGCCGATCTCGGCGACCACGCCGCGCACCACACCGGCGAGTATGGCCGCATCCGTATCGGTACCCCACATCGGGACGTCGACATGCGACTCCACGTCCACCGACGGCAGACGCTTGGTCATCCTGTGAAGCGCTTCGGCCCGCATCCAGAGTCCGGGTGCTATATTGCCCCCGGCAAAAGTGCCGTCGCTATGCAGAAGATCGTATGTGACGGCTGTACCGGCATCGACCACAAGCATGTCGCGCGACGGAAAAAGCCTTCTGGCTCCTGCCACGGCGGCAAGCCGGTCACGGCCGAGAGTCGAAGGAGTGGTATAGCCCACCGTTATCGGCAATGGCAGTAACGAGGTCAGCTCATAAACCTTGTCCACCATGCCGCGGAGAGCCACTATGACCTCCTCGCCATGATTGGCCACCGACGAATATATTGCCGACTCTATCGTGAAACTGTGCGCTATTCGGCGCAGTTCATCGTCCGTCAGCGTATCAAACCGCCAATGGTCCACAAGCTCCTCTCCGCTGAACACTGCTGCTTTAGCGGCCGAATTGCCTTGGTCTATGACTAAGTTATATCCCATTGCGGTGACAAAATTAGTAAAATAGCGTGAATTAACGACTTAAATATAGCCTAAAATCGACACAGAGAAGGTTATCGGCAGTGAAAACCGCTCGTTTTAACCTATTTTTCCATTAACGGCGCTTGCTCCGCGACGCCGATTCGCGCGGAATCATTATCGACGTATAGATCAGTATCGCTCCGCCCGCTATGGTAAACGCAAGCCAGTCGCGCCCCCCGGCTCCGGGATAAAACATGAAAAACGCCGCGACACAGAAGAATACCGATGCCCACATCTCAATCCTCGACAAGCGTCGCAGCCTCAGCTCCGGTCCGCCGTACTGGGTGCCGAACCGGCCCGACAGGCTGATCAGCGCACCCGCTCCGTATATCCACCTGTAGACCGTCTGGCCTGTGCCGAACATAGGAAGCAAAGTTCCTACGGCCACAAGCAGAAGTCCCGAATTGACTATCACTGACCACATACGGGGTGAAAGCCCCGCTACATTTTTTGATTCTGACGACATGACGCTTTTTTATTCTATGATATACACATCCTCATTTGGACGCTGCATGTGGTAATTCTCGCGCACTATACGCTCCATCGTCTCCGGATCGGTCTCCAGAGCATGGTTCAGACGATTGTAGTATTCAAGCGTATCGCGGTTGGTCTTGATCTCCTTCTTTAGCTCGGTGATACGGTCATTGTACTCCATCGATTTCAGCACCGAATTCTCATTAAAGAAGAGCACTATGCACACAAACGCCACCACGATGACAAATGTCACCGATATGTAGCGCCGCATCCAGGCATATGCCGATTTAAACTGTTGCTTCATAACTGTCACAAAGTTAAACAAATCTCGCCACTATACCAACCGCATTAACGTTTATTCCATTCTCCATCAAAAAGCACCGCGCACCCGGGAGAGGTGCGCGGCACTTGATATATGCTTTGACATTTTCGTCATGCCTTTACGCCGTTATGTAATGCAGGCCGCGGTTTACTTTGCCGGTATCTTCTCTATACGGCGCTGATGGCGGCCGCCTTCGAAGTCCGTGTCCAGAAATGCATCCACAATCTCAAGGGCAAGCTCCGGAGCTATGAACCTGGCGGGAAGCACCAGCACATTGGCATTGTTGTGCTGACGGGCCAGACGGGCCAGTTCGACGTTCCAGCACAAAGCCGAACGTATACCCTGATGCTTATTGAGCGTCATATTGATGCCGTTGCCGCTTCCGCAGATGCCGATGCCGGGGAAATCACGGCCCGACTCCACAGCCTCGGCACAAGGATGTGCATAGTCGGCATAGTCGCAGCTTTCGGGCGACGAAGTTCCGAAGTCCTCGAATTCCACACCCTTGGCGATGAGATAACCCTCCACGATATTCTTCAGTTCATACCCCGCGTGGTCGGAGCAGATAGCGAGTTTTTTGCCTGGTACAAGTATTGACATAATAATTCTGAGGTAATTTATTGAGGTTGATTAAAATTTTTGCATGTCCACAAGGCGCTTGTAATAGCCGTCCTTGCACAGAAGCTCGTCGTGGGTGCCCGACTCCACGATACGGCCTTCATGCATCACACAGATCATGTCGGCATTCTTGATGGTCGACAGACGGTGGGCTATCACCAGCGTGGTACGGTTCTTCATCAGACGTTCGAGAGCCTCCTGCACCGATTTTTCACTTTCGCTGTCGAGCGCGGATGTGGCCTCGTCAAGAATCAGGATCGGAGGATTCTTCAGTATGGCACGCGCTATCGACAGACGCTGACGCTGACCGCCTGACAGACGGCAGCCGCGGTCGCCGATGCAAGTCTGGTAGCCATCCTCCGTAGCCATGATGAACTCATGCGCGTTGGCTATGCGGGCGGCCTCCTCCACCTGTTCCATCGTGGCCGACTTCACTCCGAAGGTGATGTTGTTGTATATGGTGTCGTTGAATAGTATTGCCTCCTGGTTGACATTGCCCATCAGCGACCGCAGGTCATGCACGAGCATGTCGCGGATGTCCACGCCGTCAATCGTGATGTCGCCCTTCTGTACATCGTAGAACCTGGGCAGAAGGTCGGCCAATGTCGATTTGCCGGAACCGCTCTGACCCACTATGGCCACAGTCGAACCGGCGGGAATGTGAAGCGACACATCGTCAAGCACCGGAGCGGTATTGTAGGCGAAAGTCACGTCATTATAGCTGATGTCGCCTCTGAAATTCTTGATGGCCACAGGGTTCTTCGGATTGCGGATAGGATTCTCGGCATCAAGTATCTTGTCTACGCGGATCATCGAGGCCAGACCCTTCTGTATCGAATAGACCGACTTCGACAAGTCCTTCGCCGGATTGATGATATTGTAGAAGATTATCATGTAGTAGATAAACGACGAAGCCGTGATGTTGGACGTGCCGTAGATGATAAGCGTGCCGCCGAACCACAGGACGATGGCTATCGTCAACGTGCCGAGAAATTCGCTCATAGGATGCGCCAGCGACTGGCGGCGGGCTATACTGTTGCTCATGCGGTAAAACACTTGGTTTTCACGGTGAAACCGGTCCTCAACCTTGCGTTCGGCGTTGAAAGCCTTGATGATACGGAGTCCGCCCAAAGTCTCCTCTATATTCGACATCAGGAGTCCCCACTGGTTCTGCGCGTCGAGCGACTTGCGCTTCAATCGCTTACCCACACGACCCATGACGAATCCGGCCACCGGAAGCAGGATCAGCACAAACAGAGTCAGCTGCCACGACATATAGAGCATCATACCGAGGCATCCGAGAATCATTATCGGGTTCTTGAAGAACATATCAAGCGTCGACATGATCGAATTCTCTATTTCAGCGACATCACCCGTCATACGCGCCATCACGTCACCCTTGCGGGCATCGGTAAAGTATGAGATCGGGAGTTGGACTATCTTGTCATACAGATAGTTGCGTATGTCGCGCACCACGCCGGAGCGCATCGGGATGATGAAGTATGAGGCCAGATACGCAGTGCCGGTCTTTAGACCGGTCATAACCACGAGCATTCCAGCGATGGCCGCAAGCGCGGCCGACTGTCCCCATTTATTGATAAGATACTGTGTATAGTAGTAGAAATTATTGACGGCTACAGTCTTAAGGTCGCCTGAATCCCAATCCATGAACTCATAGACACCCTCTTCGATGCCGAAAAGCATCTGCAGGATAGGCACTATCAATGCAAATGAGAACAACGTCAGAAACGTCGTCAAGATATTAAAAAATATATTTAATATCAGATATTTCTTATAAGGCGGCACGAAGCGCCTCAGTATGCTCATCAAATCTTTCATACATGCAAAGTTAGTGATTTTTAGACCAAAAGTGACGCTTTTGTCAGTGGGATTTTGTAATTTTGTTGGACAACTCTGTCATTTCCCCTACTGACGATGCCTTATATAAAGCGTTATCAAGCACTTAAGAAGTCGCGCGTAGCGGTGTCCGCGGTGGTCACGGCTATGCTCACCCTGATGTGGGTCGAATTCAGCGACATGCTGCTATGCGCCTACGGATGGATCGAACGATGGCTCGTCATACCTGTCGGGATAAGCATATCCCTGATTACCATAGCATTCTGGATCGCATTCACATCGCTTTTCGGCAGGATCTACTGTTCGTCGATATGTCCGCTCGGGACATTTCAGGACATAGCCGCGGGGCTCGGACGGGCATCAAGGCGCAGACCGCAGGGCGACTACCGCTATTCACGCCCTCTCAACAGTCTGCGCTACATCTCTTTGGCCATAACGGCGATCTGCTGGATAATGTCTATAGCCATAGTCCCGGCACTGATCGAGCCGGACCACATGTACAGCGCGTTCATCATCAACGCCGTCAAGCCCGTGTGGGGACACCTTAACAACGTGATCGCCCGGATAGGGGTGGCCACCGGATGGTGGAGTGTGACATACGTAGCCGGAATATCAGTGTCGGCGTTGGCCGTCGCGCTCTCGGCGGTATCGATGCTGACGGTGGGCACTTTAGCCTGGTTCAACGGACGCACATTCTGCAATACCGTATGCCCGGTAGGCACTATTTTGGGCTGCGTGTCGAGGCAGGCCCTATGGCGCATCGACATCGACACCGACCTATGCATCAACTGCGGAAAGTGCGAGGAGGCCTGCAAGGCATCATGCATCGACCTCAGGGACCACGTGGCCGACAGTTCGCGGTGCGTCAACTGCTTCAACTGCCTGACAGTCTGTCCGAACGACGCCATCTTCTATCGGCCGACGCGAAAACAGCTCTCGCTGCCGATGATGCAGCGGATCGACGCATCGAAGATCGGAGCCACGACCCAGGCCGCCACAGATGCCGAATACCGGTGTTCGGTTCCGGGATCACGACAACACAAATCATCATATAATACAACTCAACCCGATGAAACAATATCTTGACCTCATAGAACGGGTGCTTACCGAAGGCACCGACAAAGGCGACCGTACAGGCACAGGCACCAGAAGCGTGTTCGGACATCAGATGCGGTTCAATCTCGAAGACGGATTCCCGCTGTTGACCACTAAAAAGCTCCACCTGAAATCAATCATCTATGAACTTCTGTGGTTTCTGAAGGGCGACACCAATGCCCGCTACCTTCAGGAGCATGGTGTGAGAATATGGAACGAATGGGCCGATGCTGACGGAAACCTCGGACCCATCTACGGCAAGCAGTGGCGCTCCTGGCCCGACTACAAGGGCGGCACCATCGACCAGATAAAAGAGGCCGCGGATACAATCATTCACAATCCCGACTCACGCAGGATAATAGTCAACGCATGGAACGTGGCGCAGATCGATGAGATGGCGCTTCCGCCATGCCACTGCTTCTTCCAGTTCTACGTCGCCGACGGACGACTGAGCCTGCAGCTCTACCAGCGATCGGCCGACATATTTCTCGGAGTACCGTTCAACATCGCATCATACGCGCTCCTGCTGATGATGATGGCTCAGACCACCGGACTGCTTCCCGGCGACTTCGTGCACACTCTCGGCGACGCCCATATCTACACCAACCATTTCGAGCAGGCCCGGTTGCAGCTGACCAGAGAGCCGAGACCCCTCCCTAAAATGATAATAAATCCGGAGGTGAAAGACATTTTCGACTTCAAGTATGACGACTTCTCGCTTGAAGGCTACGACCCGCATCCCCACATTAAAGCCACAGTTGCCGTATGACGAAGCCTCGACTGACAATTATCGCCGCCATGACACGCGACGGCGGACTCGGACGCAAAGGCGACCTGCTGTACCACATAAGCGATGACCTTAAGCACTTCAAGGCCATCACCATGGGCAAACCGATAATCATGGGGCGCCGGACCTTCGAGTCGTTTCCCAACGGCGCGTTGCCGGGCAGGCTCAACATCGTCGTCACATCCAATCCCGGCTACTCAGCACCCGGCATCCTGACTGCCGGGTCGCCGGAGCAAGCCATCACCCTCGCCGCCGGCCATCCCGAGGCATTCGTGGTCGGAGGCGGCGAGATATATCGCCGCATGATGCCGATGGCCGACGCCATTGAGCTGACGCTCATCGACGCCGACTCACCGGCAGACACCGACACATACATGCCGGAAATAACCCCCGGGCAGTGGACTGTCGAGAGCGAATCAGCTCCGGCCACCGACCCACGTTCGGGTGCCTCCTACCGATTCATACGCCTACGCCGCGCAGACGCGGCTAATCGTGCAGACGACTGAACAAGAAGATCGCGGCAACTATATATATTATCACCATAATCACGATACCGACCACGGACCATCGCCACGAGATGTTCAGGCAACGTGAATAAGCATTAGGGTCGCTCCCGCGCACGGAAGCGGCCTTAATAGAATATATCAAAGGTACAATGCCTATAGGCAGACATATACACGTCAAAATGATTGACGCCGCCAATGTACGTGTAAATTTATCTTTTGACATAGAATATAGCTAATATTAATTGAAAACATGTTTTAATGATTGGGTCAAAGTTAGATTAACAGCATCAATTATACAAAATTTCCGGCGTGACAGATAGTGAACATTTCCAATTAATCGCAAAAGCATAACATTCAACCATCCAATAAGTTAACTACTTATTGAGAATAAAATAGGTGGACAACGACGTGACAGGGCAAAAATTAAGGGCGCCGCAGATTTTGAACTGCGGCGCCCTTACTATATTGGAGCGTCAAAGCTTATGCTACTGACTTTTTACCACGACGACGGTCGATAAGGTAAGCTACCGGCGCGGCTACATATATAGTGGCCAAAGTACCGGTGATCACACCGAACAACATCGCGAATACGAAGCTGCGGATCGACTCACCACCGAGGATGAAGATGCAGAGGAGCACCAGAAGCGTAGAGCCTGAAGTTATCACCGTACGGCTCAAAGTGCTGTTGACTGACTGATTGATCAATGTAAAGAAGTTCTGCTTCGGATAAAGCTGGGTGTTCTCACGTACACGGTCAAATACCACCACAGTATCGTTGATCTGATATCCGATCACAGTAAGGATAGCGGCGATAAATGACTGGTCGATCTCCATTGAGAACGGAAGCACGCCCCAGAACAGTGTGTAGAAACCGATGATGGTAAATGCGGTGAACGCAACTGCGGCAAGCGCACCCACTGAGAAGGCCACGTTGTGGAATCGGATCAAGATGTAGAGGAACATCGCTATAAGCGAGAAGATGACTGCCACATAAGCGTCCTTCTTCATATCGGCGGCGATGGTCGGTCCCACCTTCTGCGAGCTTTGTATACCCACATTCTCATTGGTAGTCGAGAAGTCCTCAAGGCTCATGCCGTTGAGCTCATCCTTAAGACCGTTATAGAGGATATTGGTGATTTCAGCGTCTACTCCGTCGGTCTCCTCTTCGATCTTGTAGTTGGTCGAGATACGGACCTTAGTATCATTGTCGATTGTGATCACTGAAAGAGAAGCGTCGGGGAACATTGGAGCAAGCTTGGTCTGAAGATCCTGAGTCTTCACAGGATGGTCAAACTGAACGATGTAGTTGCGGCCTCCGGAGAAGTCGATACCCTGATTAAGTCCGCGGGCAAACAGCGATACAAGCACTACCACCACTACTACAGCGCATATCGAGAACGACAGCTTGCGCTGGCCGAGGAAGTCAAACTTAGTGTTGTAGAACATACCCTTCGACAGACTGGTCGAGAAAGTAAGCTTCTGGAACGGAGCAGTCTTGCCGAATCCGATGAACACCAGACGGGTCAGGAACACCGCTGTGAAGAACGAGCAGACGATACCGATGATAAGAGTGGTAGCGAAGCCCTTGATAGGACCTGTTCCGTAAAGAAGCAGGATAACGGCGGTGATGATAGAGGTCAAGTTAGAGTCGAAAATCGCGGAGAAGGCATTGCTGTAACCGTCGGCGATAGCCTGCTGGATCTTCTTGCCTGCGCGGAGTTCCTCCTTGGCGCGCTCGAAGATAAGCACATTGGCGTCGACTGCCATACCGAGAGCAAGCACGATACCGGCGATACCCGACAGAGTCAGCACAGCCTGGAACGATGCGAGGATACCCATCGTGAAGAACAGGTTGCACACAAGACCCATATTGGCCACAAGACCCGGGATGAAGCCGTAGAATGCCACCATAAATATCATAAGGAGTACAAGCGCGATCACGAACGATAGGAATCCGTCCTGAATAGCCTGCTTTCCGAGCGACGGACCGATGACAGTGTCGCTTACTATCTCTACCTTGGCGGCCATCTTACCGGACTTAAGCACGTTGGCCAAGTCCTTGGCATCGTCCACGGTAAACTGTCCGGTGATTTCCGAGCGTCCGCCTTCGATCACCGAATTGATGCGGGGGGCTGAATATACGGCTTCGTCGAGCACGATGGCCACAGGCTTGCCGATATTGTTCTGAGTCACGCGGGCCCATGCCTTGGCACCCTCGTTGTTCATCTCCATGGTGACATAGTTGCCCTTCATATTGTCGAAGTCGCTGCCGGCTGCCACAACCACGTCGCCGGCCAGAGCGGGCTTGCCGTTGTTGGTCTTAAGCGCCACGAGCTGATATATGTCGGCCTTGCGAGTAGTGTTGGTGACAGTGTCGGTATACTGTACCTCCTGGGGCTTCACCTCCCAAAGGAGTTTGAGGTTGGAGGGAAGTATGCGTGATGCCATCGGCGAATTGATGATCGAGTCGATCTTCTCGCGATGGGCCTGGGTGGCCATACCCACGTAGGGCGTGCCGTTGTAGCCCGAACCGTCGAAATAGCCGAACAGCGTGCGGAACGAGCCTACAGAATCTGAGCGGAGAGCATTCTCCAGAGCCATCAGCTGCGGGTAGATCTCATCGAGAGTATATACTTCATAGAATTCCAGATTGGCAGATGCCTTGAGCAGGTCGCGTACACGGTCATGCTCCTTGACGCCCGGAAGTTCAAGCAGTATCTGGCCGTCCTTTTCAAGCTCCTGGATGTTCGGAGCTACCACACCGAACTGGTCGATACGGTTGCGGAGCACGTTGGTCGAACTGTTGACACGGTCCTTAACCTCCTGCTTGACGATCGACTCTACCTGTGCGGCATCGTCGCCACGCTTGGCCACGTTCTTAAACACCACTGCCATGTCTGCCGAAGGATCGATACGCTTATATTCTTCAAAGAAAGCGCCTACATAGTCGCTTGTCTTGCTTTTCTTAACTACTGAATCGGTAGCCTGAAGAACGCGGTTGAAGGTCTTGTTGCCGTCGGCGTTTGCTATCGAGCGGAGAATGTCGGGCACCGACACCTGCAGGATCACGTTCATACCACCCTTCAGGTCAAGGCCGAGCCCTACGCCCATCTTTTGAACCTGATTGAAAGTATATCCGAACACGGGATAAACCTTTTCCTTACCGATTGAATCAATGTAATTCTTGTAAGCCTTTGAATAAGCTTCCGAATTGGCATCGCCGCCGGCGATTACCAGCGCATACTCCTGTGCCTTCTTCTCGTGCTTGTTGGTCACCCACGTGAACGAGAGATAAAACAGACACACGAGCACCAAGAAGATTGCTATCACACCGGAAATAGCACTTCCGGTCGTACCTTTGCTTTGCATGTGTTTGAAAAAATAATGATATTAAGTTATTAAAATTTTTCTGAAATTCAGGGTGCAAATATAACTCTTTTTTCTGTGACTTTCATAAAAGTGCGCCTATAAAATGACTATCAAAGACATATTTAGGCCCTCCAGACTTCGCAAAATGCCGGGCCTTGTGTTAATTTTTGAAAAAACGCATCAATACTGGAGCCCGATATTGTCGACCCACAGCACCATTCCGGGTGTGCCTTCGTATGCAGTGCCGCATCCCGACGAACACATCACCAGCATATGGGTCGGAGTCGCGCCGGCATCGTCCCAGCCCACCTCCTTGACCGGCACCATCTTGCCCTTGGAGTTGGTGGCGTAATAGCTTTTTTCTTCAGGTATCAGATCCATATAGCTCTTGTAGCGCTGATCCTTGGTGATGTCGCCGTACATGACCGGTATCTTATGGCCTTTGACCCAGCCAGTCGTAGACTCAGAATAGCGTTCGCGTCCGGTGCCGACCCGCTTGGCGTACAGATTGCCGTCCTCGTCCTCCCACCTGCGCTGAAGCAGTATGTACACCTCCGCGCTGTCGTGGCCGGGAAGCTTCTTTTTCGACGTGCCGGTGGCCCGGACCTTCTGGGCATCCTTAGGCACCGACACCCGGTAGTCCAGCACAAGCCATTTGGGCCGCTTCGTAAAAGGCACGCCCATCTCCATCTTTCCATAGGGGTTCGACGTGCTGCGTATAGGCTCGTCGTTGTGGCCGAGATAGATCGACCCGCTCACGAGCACCTCCAGATTCACAAGGCCGAGCACCTTGACCTTCTCATAGATGGTGGTAAGCTTGCAGCATCTGCCGCCCGACGGATTGTTGTCGGGAAACACGGCGTTGCTCGCCTTGACTATGCCGGCCACATTGGCCATAACGTTCGACGTGGCCCAAGGCGAACCGCCCTGGTTGACATAGGCCTTGTTGCCGTCGATCTCGCCGTTCGGGGCTATCTCATAGACCTTCTTCTCGGCGCCGCCTATCAGCTTTGACTCATGGATATTACGGGTGAGCCAGTTTTCGAAATCACCGTATTTTATCAGCTCCGTATTTTGTGCGCTTGCCGTCGCCGCCCATATTACGAGCGACAACGGCAACATATATCGTCGTTTCATCTGTGTATCTGTTCTTTTTGAAATATCTTATTTGGACATTTTCTACATCGCTCCATCCCTATAGATAAGGGCCGAGGCCTGCGCCGCGATGCCCTCGCCGCGTCCTGTGAATCCGAGTTTCTCGGTCGTGGTGGCCTTCACCGACACGCACGAGGCATCTATCCCGAGATCCGAGGCCACCCGCTCTATCATTTCCGGGATGTAGGGCAGCAGCTTGGGAGCCTGCGCCATGATGGTGATGTCGACATTGCCCACCAAATACCCAGCATCCTTAAGAAGATCCTTGACCTTACGCAGCAGCACGCGGGAGTCAGCCCCCTTGTAAGCCGGATCCGTATCGGGGAAGTGGTAGCCTATGTCGCGCAGAGAAGCGGCTCCAAGAAGCGCGTCCGACAGCGCATGCAGAGCCACGTCGGCATCGCTGTGGCCGAGCAGACCCTTGACGTACGGTATCTTAACCCCGCATATCCACAAGTCGCGTCCTTCAACAAGACGGTGGACGTCAAAACCGTTGCCTATCCTAATGTTGACCATATCTGTCTATCTTCCAAAAATTTCCTTTATCCCGTCCATGTCAAACGTCAGAGTGAACCTCAACGTCTGGTCAAGAGGCGACGTCTGTGCCGTGGCCATCATATAAGAAGCGTCGATACGGAGCACGTTAAGGGCAAATCCGGCACCGAGTCCGAAATATTTACGCCCCCCCTTGAACTCATTCTCATAATAATAGCCCGCACGGAGAAAAAACTGCTGATTGTAGCTGTATTCCGCGCCGAGCGACCATGTGATCTCCCGCAGCTCCTCCTTGAGTCCGCCGGGAGCATCCGAAAACGACTTGAATATACCCGTGATGGGCGACATGTTTTTCCAGTCCTCAAGCGCATTGATATACTCCTCCTGCCCCTCGATATCGTCAGGATAGTCATTAAGCCGAGGCTTCGTCGGCACGAGCAGCTTGTTCACGTCAAGCGACAGGGCCAGATTGTGGTAGTCGGCCAGCGGGAAGGTAAATGTAGTTCCCAGACGCAGGTTGGTGGGCAGAAAAGCAGGTTCCTCACCGTCGCCGTAGTTCACCTTGCTTCCGATGTTGGAGATGTTCCATCCGAACGACCATTGACACTCGTTGCGCCCGATGATCGGATATTTGGTCAGGAAGCCGGAGATGTCGGCCGAGAATGCCGACGCGCCGGTATTGCCGTTGTCATACGACATGCTCCCGCCATAGCCCAGATCGGAATAGATGTAGCGGAGCACGATGCCCATCGAGTAGCTTTCCGACAGCTTGCGCGAATAGCCCACGTCGATCGACATCTCGTATGGATTGAGGTTCTGGCCCGAATAGACGTCGCTTCCGGTGCTGACCTCGCCCAGCGAGAAGTAGCGGATTGAGGCCGAGATGGCCTGGTTGTCATAGGTACCGAGCTTCCAGTAGCCCGACACGTTGGCCAGAAAGATGTCGTTGACCAGTTTGCGGAGCCACGGCGTATAGCTGAGCGAGACTCCGGCGTTGCTGTAGGCAAACGCATATTTCGAGGGATTCCAGAATTGGCTGTTGGCATCAGGATCCGTGGCCGCGCCGATGTCGCCCATCGAGGCTCCGCGGGCGTCAGGAGCGATGCTGAGCGAGTTGACGCCCGTCTGAACCGGATTGAAATTGTCGCCCTTCGTATCGGCCCAGACAGCCGTGGGCACCGCGGCAGCCACGGCGCACACAGTCAATATTTTGTTAAAATGTCGAGTCATGCTATAATCTTGTGTAACATTATTAACTCCACGGATTGTACATTTATTGTATCAATCCGCCGAAAAGATTTGCCGCGCAGGCATATATGCCGCATAACATGTCCCGGATTTTGCATAGACGGGAATATTGACTTAATTTTGCCCCGTTACACAACCTCAGACCTTAGAATATTGATTATGAACAAAAAGACCATCGCGGCCATACTGGCATGCGCCGCCATGCATTCCGCAACCGCATTCGGAGCCGAGACCTCCGACATGGATCAGTTCATCGACAGCCTCTTGTCGAAAATGACCCTTGAAGAAAAACTCGGACAGATGAACCTGCCCCCCTCCGACGACATCGTGACCGGAGCGCCGATGAACAGCAATATCGGCCAGGCGGTGGCAGAAGGCCGCGTCGGCGGAACGTTTAATGTCAAAGGAGCGGAAAAGGTAAAAGCGCTCCAGCAGATTGCCGTCGAGCAGAGCCGGCTGGGCATTCCGCTGATAATCGGCATGGACGTGATCCACGGCTACGAGACCATATTTCCCATCCCGCTCGCCATGGCCGCCACATGGGACATGGAGGCCGTCGAACGCTCGGCGAGGGTGGCCGCCACGGAAGCCTCGGCGGCGGGTATCAACTGGACTTTCAGCCCCATGGTCGACATCAGCCGCGATCCGCGGTGGGGACGCATGGCCGAAGGTGCTGGCGAAGACCCATATCTGGGCGGCGAAGTGGCCCGTGCGATGGTGCGGGGCTACCAGGGCGACCTTAAGTCGGACACTCAGATAATGGCATGCATCAAGCACTTCGCGCTCTACGGTGCCTCGGAGGCCGGACGCGACTATAACACCGTCGACATGAGCCGCCTGCGCATGTTCAATGAATATCTCGCGCCATACCGCGCGGCGGTCGACGAAGGTGCCGGAAGCATTATGACATCGTTCAATCTCGTCGACGGCATTCCCGCCACGGCCAACAAATGGCTGGTCACCGACGTCCTGCGCCACGCATGGAAGTTCGGCGGATTTGTCGTCACCGACTATAACTCCATTGGAGAGATCTCCATCCACGGACTCGGCGAGCAGGTGCATGCCTCAGCCATGGCCCTCAACGCCGGCACCGACATGGACATGGCCGCAGGAGCATTCATTGCCCACCTGTCCGAAGCGCTTGAACGCGGCGAGGTCACCGAAGCGCAGATCGACGAGGCCGTGCGCCGCATTCTTGAAGCGAAGTACCGTCTCGGACTTTTCGAGAATCCCTATAAATATAATGACACGTCGCGCGAGAAGACCGACATATACACCCGCGCCAACCGCGATCAGGCACGCGCCGCGGCCGTCAAGTCGTTCGTGCTTCTGAAGAACGACGACCGCCTCCTCCCCCTGAAGCCGCAAGGCTCGATAGCCCTGATAGGACCTCTCGCTAACACTGCCGCCAACTTGACCGGCACATGGTGCGTGGCCGCCGACCACAGTAAGTACAAGACTCTGCTCCAGGGCCTGCGCGATGCCGCGGACGGAAAAGCCGAGATCCTATATGCCAAAGGGTCCAACATCTACGCCGATCCACGGACAGAGCGCGGAGTGGCATTCGGCCGAGACATACGCGATTCACGCTCCGACGACGAACTGCTCGCCGAAGCCCTTGAAGTGGCCGCAAAGGCCGATGTGATAATAGCCGCCGTAGGCGAGATGTCGGAATCGAGCGGCGAATCGGCCAGCCGTACCGACCTTGAACTGCCGGCCACGCAGAAGCGCCTGCTCGAAGCGCTCGCCGCTACCGGCAAGCCCGTTGTGATGCTCAACTTCTCCGGACGCCCCACGGTGATGACATGGGAGTCGGAGCGCATTCCCGCCATACTCAACGTCTGGTTTGGAGGTTCTGAAGCCGCCGATGCCATAGCCGACGTTCTGTTCGGCGCGGCGAATCCTTCCGGCAAACTGCCCGTCTCGATGCCGCGCAATGTAGGTCAGATTCCACTCTACTACAACCATCTGTCCACCGGACGTCCCCCGCACCAGCCATGGACAGGATTCCAGCAATATGTCAGCAACTATGTCGATGCGCCCAACACTCCTCTCTATCCGTTCGGATTCGGCCTCAGCTACACGGACTTCAGATACTCCGATTTCGCCATTTCTTCGTCTGAAATGACCATGGACGGCAAAATCACCGCCTCGGTCACCGTCACCAACACCGGCGACCGGCAGGGCGACGAGATCGTACAGTTCTACACCCGCGACCTCGTCGGCTCAATATCGCGTCCTGTCCAGGAATTGAAGCACTTCGAGCGCATATCACTGAATCCCGGCGAGAGCCGCACCGTCAGCTTCGACATAACGGCCGACTGCCTCCGCTTCTACAACTCCGACCTCGACTATGTAGCCGAACCGGGCGAATTCCTCATCATGGCCGGCCCCTCAAGCGACAAAGTCGACACCCTCCGCTTCACCCTGAAATAACCCCGCACAACAAACCAACCTACGCACGGCACAGCAACCGGGCACATGTCGCCTTTCGGCTCCATGTGCCCGGTCATCCACGATACCCGCATATCTACATACCAAGGATCTGCAGTAGGGACGCACGACCCGTGCGTCCGCCAACCATCAACCCCACAGCACAGGGACAAAAAAATAGGACCCTTAAGGCACAGATAAATGCCAAGGGTCCTATCCTTCAATATTGTTATTTATTAGTCAATGATGTCGAAGCCAGTGTACTTGCGCAGGCATTCAGGCACTACGATGCCCGCCGGAGTCTGATTGTTTTCGAGCAGAGCGGCCATGATACGGGGCAGAGCCAGAGCCGAGCCGTTGAGCGTATGGCACAGACGCGTCTTCTTGTCCTCGCCGCGGTAACGGCACTTCAGGCGGTTGGCCTGATAAGTCTCGAAGTTAGACACGGACGACACTTCAAGCCAGCGCTTCTGTGCCGCCGAAAATACCTCGAAGTCAAACGTTATGGCCGACGTGAACGACATGTCGCCTCCGCACAGGCGCAGTATATGCCAGGGGAGACCGAGCTTGTCGAGCAGACCCTGCACGTGGTCCTTCATCTCCTCAAGGGCGGCGTAGGAGTTCTCAGGCTTCTCGATGCGGACTATCTCCACCTTGTCAAACTGATGAAGGCGGTTCAGGCCGCGCACATCCTTGCCGTAGCTGCCGGCCTCGCGACGGAAACATGCCGAATAGGCGCAGTTCTTGATCGGAAGCTGGTCCGGATTGAGGATCACGTCGCGATAGAGGTTCGTCACAGGCACTTCGGCGGTCGGGATCAGATAAAGCACATCCTCGTTGACGAAATACATCTGGCCCTCCTTGTCGGGAAGCTGGCCCGTACCGTAGCCCGAAGCCTCGTTGACCACATAAGGAGGCTGCACCTCCAGATAGCCGGCCTTGCCCGCTTCGTCGAGGAAGAATTGTATCAACGCACGCTGCAGACGCGCACCCTTGCCCAGATAGACGGGGAAGCCCGCTCCGGTGATCTTCACTCCAAGGTCGAAGTCGATCAGATTATACTTCTTGGCCAGGTCCCAATGGGGAAGTGCGTCCTCGGGAAGATCAGGCATCGGACCGCCGGTCTTCTCCACCACATTGTCGGCAGCAGTCTTTCCCTCGGGCACCATGTCGCACGGCAGGTTAGGTATCGTCAGAAGGATGTCGCGGATCTTATTTTCCGTGCGGGCCAGTTCTTCGGCTATGGCCTTCTGCTCATCCTTGATGGCGGCCACGGTAGCCTTCACCGTCTCAGCCTCCTCCTTCTTGCCCGACTTCATCAGCTGGCCTATCGAGGCAGCCAGTTTGTTAAGTTCCGCGGCCTTGGTGTCGTTGGTCAACTGTGCCTGACGGCGCTGGGTGTCGAGATCAAGTATCTCCTTTATAGTGACGGAACCGTCATACCCCTTTATCGCGAGGCGTTCGACGACGCGTTCCGGATTCTCCTTGATTTGCTGAATTGTAAGCATGGAAATTTTATTTTTCTTTCATTTATGTTTATTTTTCTTTCATTTATGATAGTAACTCCTTAACCTTAGCCGAGATCGCGCGGCCCTCGGCCCGACCGGCAAGCTCCTTCGAGGCCACGCCCATCACCTTGCCCATATCCTTGGCTGACGATGCGCCCACCCGCGCTATGATGGCTTGAAGCTCCGCCGTCAGCTCAGCTTCCGACAGCTGGCGTGGAAGATACTCCTCGATGATGGCCGCCTGGGCAAGCTCGTCGGCCGCCAGCTCCGGACGGTTCTGTCCTGAATAGATTTCCGCGCTCTCCTTGCGCTGCTTCACCATTTTAACTAATATCTTTGTCGCAGCCTCGTCCGTGAGGGTTCCGTCTGCCCCGGGGGCTGTCTTTGCTTCAAGAAATTCCTTCTTTACTCCGCGCAGTGTCTCCAGTCTGACGCGATCCTTGGCCAACATGGCCGACTTGATGTCGGCGCTGATTTTTTCAAAAAGATCCATCTTAAAGGTTATCTAAATTTTTTATCAATGTGCAAATATAGGGATTTTATACGATATTTGGCACATATTTACTAATTTTGCACCCTACAAACCAACTAATGCTGTTATAAATATGAAAAAAGTAGTTTTCGCACTGACGTGCTTGCTATTAAGCACACCTTGCTTTGCTCAGTTCAATCTTAAGAAGGCCGTGGGAGCCGCCACCAAAGCCGCCCAGGCCGTCACTCTGACCGACGCGCAGATGGCCGCTTATGTGAAGGAATCCGTCGACTGGATGGACAAGAACAACCCTGTCCTGCCCGACGACGACCCCTACACCATTCGACTGAAGAAGCTGACCGAGGGCATAACCGAAGCCGATGGCATACCCTTGAACTTCAAAGTCTACAATGTCATTGATGTCAACGCCTTCGCCTGCCCCGACGGATCTGTACGCGTGTTCGCCGCACTGATGGACATTATGAACGACGACGAACTGATGGGAGTCATCGGACACGAGATCGGACACGTCCTGAAGCACCACTCCAAGAACGCATTCAAGAACCAGCTTCTCACAGGTGCCCTCAAGGATGCCGTGGCCTCAACCGGCAACAAGGCCGCCGCGCTCACCGAGTCGCAGCTCGGAGTGCTCGGCGAATCGCTCGTCAACGCCAAATACTCCCAGAAGCAGGAATCTGAAGCCGACGATTGCGGCTACGACTTCCTCGTGTCGAAAGGACGCAACCCCTGGGGCATCGTAATGTCATTCGAAAAGCTTCAGAGCCTCGAAGGCGGCGGACAGAAGATGTCGTCGGTAGAGAAAATGTTCTCTTCGCACCCCGACACCCAGAAGCGCATCGACAACATGACCAAACGCTGCAAAAAAGACGGCTACGAACGCCCCGCGGCCACTGAACAGACCCAGGAGCAGAAATAAACATACTCCGCATCCCTCGGTCCATAACCCAACCGACCCACGCCCGGCCCGGCCATCCACAGCCATGCCGGGCGCTTCACATCAACCCCACCCGTAGGCCCGCACGGCTCGTGCGTCCACCGTCAACCAATCTTGCCGTAGGCCATCGTGGCAGAGCCACGACACAATGGTAGCCCCAACCAACCCCACAGCAAGGACGCACAGCACAGTAACCGGGTACATGGAGCCGACAGGCGACATGTGCCCGGTCATCGACGATACCCGCATATTGATGTCCGCAGGACATCGATTGCGGCAAACTCCCACATATATATATCGAGGAACTGCAGTAGGGACGCACGGCTCGTGCGTCCACCGACAACCAACCGCATTGCACGGCTCGTGCGTCCACCGTCAACCAATCTTGCCGTAGGCCATCGTGGCAGAGCCACGACACAATGGTAGCCCCAAGCAAGCTCGGCAGAGCCGCGCACAGCTTGGGGTAGCCGGACATCCTCCCCCGACAAACGGCTACAGAGTAGCCGAACTCATGCTCCGTCGCCTTCCGCGCCGCTCTTTCTTCCGGGATATGGAGGTTGCACGAATATGAATTGGTGATGAGCATTCAACGCCGCGAAAAAGGGTGTGGATGACATCCCGACAAAAAATGGTCCTGAATACTCCACCGTCACCCTGACGACACGCTCAAGTCCTGTCAAATTCGGAGCAAATACACAGTCGATGCCATCACGGGAATTATGGTGACGAACTCCTGCGGCACCTTCCAAGACCGGAAAGTCCCAGCTGCTCCAACCCAAGACTATCGTATTTCCAGTCCTTCGATAAGTCTTGTCGTCAACCGTGAGATGCTCCGCAAACACTACCTCATAATTCAACGACTTTATACTCAAGGTGTCACCCATCGGCGACACTTTCATCGGATGGCCCGCTATTCCGCCTGTCCACCTGGTGCCGTCATTGACAAGCTCCCATTCAGGATAATAATGGCTGACCTCACGGTCATACTTATACCCTTCAAACATTTGGTATACAAGAATTTTCGATTTCCGCTTACCGTCGCTCACCCATAGGCCTACGCCATTCTTTTTTCCCGTGGCATTCCGCGGAATCTCAAACAGTATACTGTCATTTTTAGCCTTGACCCTTATACCATTTTTCTCCACCAGTTCACCGGTCACCTCTTCCGGTTTTAAATTGCTATCGCTTATACGCAGATTGCCTCCGTTAAGACATTTCAATCCGAATGATCCGCCGTGACTCGGCACATACATACTTAGCGGTGTCCCATTATTTGATGTAAAGTAGAACAGCCTATGTGAATCCGACTTCCAATATAAATATTTCTCCTCCTCCACACTGCCGGTTCTGACCTCGCCGGCATCCTGATTGAACGTGAGACGGACTATTCCATCCCCCTGGAAGTCGTGGACACACACCACATACTTGTGAGGCATAGCATAGGCGTCCGGCTCTATGGTCAGACGGATGCAGTTAGGCTCCTGGACATCAAACTTCACTCCGTGGCGAATGAAATCAAGTGGAATACAATTCCAATCCACATCGTTTGAGTGTACCACTCCGTCAAATTCCGCCCAACGGATTATTTGGTTACATGTCGGAAACCAGAACGTAAACTCCTCACCTTCGGCCGGAACATTAAATTCATATTCCCCCGGACCGCGCACAGTGACATCGTCGCCCAGCATCCACCACAATCTCATGCGTTCCTCCTCCGGCAGATCAAACCAACTCTTATATGCTATCGTATCCAATCCATTATGGCCCTGATCGGGACCAACCGGATCCTCGGGAAGATTCGGATCCTCGACCTCCTCCATGACCCCGTCAGAACAACCGATAAAGGCCGGCACGCACATCAGCGCACCCACAATAGCGACAAAGCCCATCATTAATCTTTTCATACTATCCTATTTTTAAGTTCTCAATTCAAAATATTCTATTAACCCCACCTGTAGGGACGCACGGCTCGTGCGTCCACCGACAACCAACCGCATTGCACAGCTCGTGCGTCCACCGTCAACCAATCTTGCCGTAGGCCATCGTGGCAGAGCCACGACACAATGGTAGCCCCAAGCTGTGCTCGGCAGAGCCGCGCACAGCTTGGGGTAACCGGACATCCCCCCCGACAAACGGCTACAGAGTAGCCGCACTCATGCCTACTGCTCCTTTGGCTGCCATCCATACGGCGGCTGAATAAATACAATACTGGAACTCATATACATGAACTCCCTCACACAATACAGACTAACATGAATTATACGGTCCTCAAAGCCATAATATGGCATTATTTCGATCACCCCTTCACGCTGGTTTATAAATTCAATTTTTATAAGACCCTCGACATAAGTTAAGTTTCCCACGTACCACAAATTAATATCATTATTTAGATTGCACCGAACGCCAGGCTTAACAGAAATGTTATTAACACATCTGAACCGGTACTCTCCACCCTCATTGCCTATCATCACAGTATTCACTCCATACTTCCATCCAAAAAGAGTTCCGTCGCTTGCATTGGAAAAAACGACATCACGGAATTTACGCCAATCATATCCAGACTCCATTGCCGTACTCTGTCTTATCAAGAAAGACGAACTCTCCCCATCAGGAGACACGATGCTCGCTCTTGCCCATCTGAACGATTCGCCCGGCATGACTCTAAACCGAATCCTGCCTCCGGTTATTTCAATCTCAAATCCTCCGTCGGAATATGTCCCGACACCCTCTGCCAGGCTGATATCCTCGCCGCATATCGTTATCCCGCCCAAATACAGCTCGTCACGGTTAAGACATTCCACGTCAAACGTCCCGCCGTCCATGCCCAGCTCTGCATCATAAAAATGATCCGACAGATCCTGGTTGTAAACTTGAGTTCCAGATATGCTCTGACTCAGAATGTAGCTGTCAGGCACTGTCCATTTCAATTTTCCTGAACTTTCTTTTATCGGATTCGAACCCGGTGGCTGTGTAAACGCCAATATCAGTTTCTCATAATTCCGTCCCGTAAAGCATAAGGTAAACCGTCGCTCAAACCCATACCTATTTGGATCAAAGGATATACGCGTTCTATTCTCCTCATCGACGAAATGTATATCTTCAAATTCCTTTTTCGTAATTAACTTACGATCAGAAAGTTTATTTCCAAGATGATTATTATACATATACACCACACCGTCGATTTCTACATAGAGCAGCTTAACGTCGCAGTCGGGAAACCATACATCGAAGTCGCCGCCCGAAACAGGCACGGAGAAATCATATTCCCCGGGGCCAAGCATAGTCATATCGTCGCCCAGCATCCAACGAAGATACCAACGCTCCTCCTCCGGTTGGTCAAACCAACTGACGGCATCGGGAAGCGGAAGAGTCCCGGGCTTGAATCCGCCAGATCCATCCGGATCCTCGACCTCCTCCATGACCCCGTCAGAGCAACCGACAAAGGCCGGCACGCACATCAGCGCACCCACAATAGCGACAAAGCCAATCATCAATCTTTTCATACTATCCTATTTTTAAGTTCTCAATTCAAAATATTCTATTAACCCCACCCGTAGGGACGCACGGCTCGTGCGTCCACCGTCAACCAATCTTGCCGTAGGCCATCGTGGCAGAGCCACGACACAATGGTAGCCCCAAGCAAGCTCGGCAGAGCCGCGCACAGCTTGGGGTAGCCGGACATCCTCCCCCGACAAACGGCTACAGAGTAGCCGAACCCATGCCCGGCCGCGATGCGGCCGTTGAAGAGAGGGAGAATGGCTTCACGCGACCATAAGTTGCGCCCGGCTCTGCCGAGCTTGCTTATGGCTACATTTATCAGGCGGATACTCCGCCTCGGCTACGCCATTCCCCTTCACTATTTTTGAATAATTTTCTTCATCATATTTATGCGTTTATTAAGGTTAAAAAATTATGTCGGCCGACAATTACAAAGGTAAATCATCCGACCTAAAAAATCAAGGATTTCAGCGTGACACCCACCCATTAAGAGCAGGGTCGCAAACGCGCATAACACACTGTAAATATTGTGTTTATACCTCAACACATCAATCCCGCGATGTGACACCCCCAAACACACAGCCTTTATTATGCGACAAAACATATATTTTTTGGTTTTCTAAAGGATATTTTTTATTTTTGTCAAAAATACTTTCAACCATGCAAAAATATCTCATACTTTCCCTTATATCTTCCATGATACTGATAGCATGCACAAACCATTCGGAGTATCAGAAGGTCTTGGACAGCGCCGAGCATCTTATGTTCAGTCATCCCGACAGTTCCTTGAAGATATTGGAATCCACAAAACGAACCTCAAATATGAGCCCCGATGATCTTGCCCGTCTGGCTCTACTATTGACACAGGCCCAAGCAAGGACCGGCATGACATCCCCAAACGACTCACTCATCAATATTGCGATATCACATTATGAAAACAGCAGTGACCGCCGCCGACTCGCATGGAGTTATCTGTACGCAAGCGACATATATGACCGCCTCGGTATCGACAGTCTTGCCGTAAAATACATCCGTCTATCCGACGAGGTCGCGGATGAAGTCTGCGACACCACTCTTCTCTACTATGTCAATTATTTCAGAGGCAACATGTTGAACCGGAATATACCCTACGAACCGGCTTTAAAATACCTGGGGGACGCACTGAACTATGCCATAGCTATGAAAAGCGACAGCCGGGCTATAATTTGCCTTAACGAGATCGGAACCGTCCATCTGGCACTCGGAGATACAGAGAAAGCTAAAACCATGTTTTTTAAGGCCCTGGCCCTAATAAACCACGACTCTCTTTTGTGCTATGAAGCACCGGTAAACCATAAGATAGCCCTCGCATATTTTGCCGAAGAGGACGACAGGCAAGCCCTAAATTACATCAATAACTCCGTCCGAAAAATCCGAGAATTTAATTGTTTTGTAAATTATTCATCAATTTATACATTAAAATTTTAAATACTTAAGGCTTTTGGGTAAAACGACTCTGCCGAGGCATATATTCAATCCATGATGGGCGACGGATCATTAGTAAGCAGATGCATAGCAGAATTCGACCTTTCCCATATCGAAGAAAACCGTGGCGATTACAAGAATGCCCTCCTCCACTTAAAGGCCTACCGGCAATATGCCGACACACTCCACAAAATGGAAATAGCCGACAAGATTGTCGAACTCGAAAAAGAGTATGATTTACTTGGAGCAGAAGCGGCTATGGCAAGATCTGAGCTTGAACGCAGAAACACAGAATTGATTCTGGCATGTGTCATTTTCTGCTCATTGATAATAATTCTCGTAATTGTTTGGGCATACGGACGAAAGCGGGCCCAACTTCTCGAAACAGAAAGGGCGCGCGAATCCATGATCAGTACAGCCGTTAACAGAGTACAGGCTGAAGCGAGCCGTATTTTGATTGAAGAACGCGCCGGAAACGATGCTTTCCGCCAGCACGTATTAGACACGGACATGCTCATCAAGCGAATAAGGAATATACGAAAAATGCCGGACGGCAAACGCATTAAGTCAAAAGCGGAGCTTAAGCTCCGGCCTAACGAAATCATGCATCTGACAAGCGTAATCGACGTATGTCATAATGGATTCATCACAAAACTCAAAGAGACATACCCATCTCTGACCGACAAGGACATCGAGCTATGCTGTCTCATAAGGCTCGGAGTGCCGGGCCCGGACATCCTGCACCTGCTCGACATAAGCGACGATGCCCTGCGCAAACGCAGGCAACGGCTTAAAGAACGCCTTAATTTCAAAACCGACGACAACCTGAACGAATGGCTTTCCATCGTGGATTTCCAATAATCAGCCGATATGCTACGACAAAGCCGGACGGGGCGCGTTGTCATCGGGGCGCCCGTCCGGCCATTTATCTTGACTTTATCTCTTATCAGCCGATCTTGTCCACTTCCAGGTCGCCGTTGACCACCTCGTGCCAAGGCAGACCCTGGGCGGCTATCACCTCCAGGAACGGATCCGGATCAAACTCCTCGACATTGTGTACGCCCGGCTTCACCCATTTGCCAGTCAGGAACATCATGGCTCCCGCCATCGCGGGCACTCCCGTAGTGTAGCTCACGGCCTGCATGCCGGTCTCCTTATAGGCAGCCTCGTGGCTGCAATTGTTATATATATAGTAAGTAAGCGGCTTGCCTTCCTTGTCCTTGCCCGATATGCGGCAGCCTATCGAGGTCTCGCCGTGGTAGTTCTCGCCAAGATCCTGCGGATTGGGCAGCACGGCCTTAAGGAACTGCAGCGGGATGATCTTCGTGCCGTTGTACTCCACCTCGTCGATACGCGCCATGCCGATGTTTTGGATCACACGCAGATGGGTCAGATACTCCTGTCCGAACGTCATCCAGAACCGCGCACGCTTTATCGTCGGGAAGTTCTGTACGAGCGATTCAAGCTCCTCGTGGTAGAGCAGATAGGAGTCGCGCGGGCCTATGTTGGGATATGTGAGCGGAGCATGGATCTCCAAAGGCTTGGTCACCACCCACTCGCCATCCTTATAGTAGCGTCCGTTCTGGGTGATCTCGCGTATGTTGATCTCCGGATTGAAGTTGGTGGCGAAGGCCTTGCCATGGTCGCCGGCATTGCAGTCGACTATGTCGAGATACTCCATCTCGGAGAAATAGTGCTTGGCGGCGTATGCCGTGAACACCCCCGACACTCCCGGGTCGAATCCGCATCCGAGGATAGCCGTCAGGCCGGCCTTCTCGAAGCGCTCGCGGTAGGCCCACTGCCAGGAATATTCAAAATGGGCCTCATCCTTAGGCTCGTAGTTTGCCGTGTCAAGATAGTTGACGCCGCACTGCAGGCACGCCTCCATGATGGCCAGGTCCTGGTAAGGCAGGGCCACGTTGATGACCATGTCCGGCTTGTGGCGGTTAAGCAACCCCACAAGCTCCTCCACGCTGTCGGCGTCCACACGGTCGGTGGTGATGTTGGGGGCGCCGATGGTGGCCGCAAGGGCATCGCATTTGCTCTTGGTGCGCGATGCGATGACTATCTCGTTGAACACGTCAGGATTCTGTGCGCACTTGTGCGCGACGACGGTTCCCACACCGCCGCAACCTATGATTATAACTTTCGACATAATGCTTTGCTGTTATTTTTTATCGGCCTGCTGTTTCAGCAAGTCGCGGATTTCTGTCAGTAACACCTCTTCCTTGCTCGGAGCCGCGGGGGCCGCCGGAGCCTCTTCCACCTTCTTTTTGAACCTGTTGATGAATTTTATGGCCATGAAGATGCAGAAGGCCACGATCAGGAAGTCCACGATGTTCTGGATAAACATCCCGTACTCAAGGTTGACGGCCGGGCTGACTACCTCCTCGCCGTTCATCACCGCCTCCTTCATCACGTAGCGGTGTTCCTTGAAGTCGATGCCGCCGGTGGCAAGACCCACCACAGGCATGATAATGTCATTGACAAGCGATGTGACTATCTTGCCGAATGCGCCGCCGATGATCACACCGACCGCCATGTCGATAACATTGCCCTTCATCGCGAATTCCTTAAACTCGGTCAAAAATTTTGATGCCATTTATAACTTTTTTAGCGGTTGAGAATTTGTAAACATTCATTTTCACGCAAAATTAAAGAATTTTTTCCTTTATTTTATCCGCACCCCGATTTTATTGGAAAAAAATTAGTATTTTTGCCGTGCGAAAGTCAGTACCGAGCGTCCGCACACCCGCCGGCATCGCTGACCGCAGATTATTTTTTAGGTAGATGTTTATCATAACCCAATATATTATTAAACAATTATGACTAAAGTAGGTATTAATGGTTTTGGCCGCATCGGACGTTTCGTTTTCCGTGCTTCCA
>CANOLV010000022.1 GCA_947567425.1 uncultured Porphyromonadaceae bacterium
GCATCTCGAACATGGTGTGGTGATATGTATCCATTCCCACCTCCTCAAGGTCGTTGTGCTTTCCGCTCACGCGCAGACATTTCTGCGAGTCGGCCACTCTCTTATGCTTCGCCGCGGCATTGCCGAGAATTATGTCTTTGAACTGATTCATGCCGGCATTGGTGAACATCAATGTCGGGTCATCCTTAATTACCATTGGGGCTGAAGGGACTATCTGATGTCCCTTAGTTCGGAAGAAGTCCTTGAAGGACTCTCTGATTTCCTTAGCGGTCAGCATTTTATATTACAGTTAACAGTTTGATTTACTATACAACGATGGTTTTTTTTACTTTATTTACCATCAAATAATCTGCAAAATTAGCTTAATATTATTACTTTTGCAAATTCACATTTCATGTATCTATGAGTTCAAGAGTATTTTACAGATATAATCCGGCTTCCGACAAGTATGAACGGGTCTACCCCACCCGCGCAACAAGAATATGGACGGCCGTGAGGAATACGCTTGTTGCGGGATGTTGCCTCGCCGTCATATTCGGCATAGTGTACTACCTCGCCGACACTCCGCGCGAAAAGCTCCTGCGCCAGGAGAACGAACAGCTGCGCGACGAAATAGACATCCTCAACCGCCGCCTCGACATATCGGCCGACGTGATGAACGACATCATGGCCCGCGACGACAACTTCTACCGGGTCATAATGGGGGCACCGCGCCTGACAAAAGCGCAGATCTATGCCGGACTCGACAATGAAAACCGCTACCGCCACCTCAACCATCTGTCTGACGCGGAATTAATCAAAAGCCTCACCAAGAAGATGGACATACTCGACCGGCAGCTGTACACTCAGACAAAATCGTTTGACGAGCTGCAGCAACTGGCCCGCGACAATAAAGACCGCATCACCCACATACCTGCCATACAGCCGGTGCCGCAGAAATTCATGAAGCAGATGGCTTCAGGCTACGGATACCGGCGCGATCCGATCTACGGCACGAGCAAATTCCACGAAGGCCTTGACTTTGCCGCCGACCGGGGTACCCCGGTCTACGCCACAGCCGACGGCGAAGTGACCATGGCCGGATGGCAGAGCGGCTACGGCAACCTTGTCGAAATCAACCACGGCTACAACTATGTCACCCGCTACGCCCACCTGAGCAAATTCAGGACGAAACCGGGTACTAAGGTGAAACGCGGCGACCTGATCGGCGAAGTCGGTAACACCGGCAAGTCGACCGGCAACCATCTGCACTATGAAGTGCGGTACAAAGGCGCCCCCCAGAATCCCATCAACTACTATTTTATGGACATCACCCCGGAAGAATACGACGAACTGCTGCGCCTCGCCGAAAATGCCGGACATGTCATGGACTGATGCACAGGCTTATGGAATCGACTGATAAAAAGTATTACAAGATCCGGGAGGTCTCCGAGATCATCGGGGTACCGCTGAGCACCCTCCGGTTCTGGGAAAAGGAATTCTCCATCATACGTCCTCGCCGCAACGACCATGGAACCCGCTTCTACACGGCCTCCGACATTGAGAAAATACGCATGGTGATGTACCTGACCAAAGAAAAAGGTCTTAAAATCAACGCCGCACAGGAACAGATACGCAACAACCACTCCGGAGTGTCGACACATGCCCGGGCCGTAGAACGGCTGAAAGCCATCAGAACGGAGCTGCAGTCGATGCTCGACGCCATGCAGATGCTCAGATGACGGTTAATCCAACTATTTTCACTACTTTTGCAAAAATTTCTCAAAACGATAATATTTCAGACAATAATACATAAATACAATATACAGCATTATGAAAGAGTTAGCCAAGACTTACAGCCCCTCAGAAGTTGAGGACAAATGGTACAGCTACTGGATGGAACATGACATGTTCAAGTCAACACCCGACGAACGCGAACCGTACACCATCGTCATCCCGCCGCCAAACGTCACCGGCATACTTCACATGGGCCACATGCTGAACAATACTATCCAGGACATCCTGGTGCGCCGCGCCCGAATGGAGGGCAAGAACGCTCTGTGGGTGCCCGGAACCGACCACGCTTCCATAGCCACCGAGGCCAAAGTGGTGGCCAAACTCGCCAAAGACGGAATAAAGAAGAGCGACCTCACCCGCGAAGAGTTCCTGCGCCACGCTTGGGAATGGAAAGAGAAGCACGGAGGCATAATCCTCGAACAGCTCAAAAAGCTCGGCGCATCATGCGACTGGAGCCGCACCGCATTCACCATGGACGAAATACGCTCCAAGAGCGTCATAAAGGTGTTCTGCGACTTATACCGCAAAGGGTTGATATACCGCGGCAAGCGCATGGTCAACTGGGATCCCAAGGCCTGCACCGCACTGAGCGACATAGAGGTGATATATAAAGAGGAGCACAGCAAGCTCTACTATCTGCGCTACAAAATCGTGGGCGAAGAGGGATATGCCATCGTGGCCACCACCCGCCCCGAGACCATAATGGGCGACACTGCCATGTGCATCAACCCCGACGACCCCAAGAATCAGCATCTGAAAGGCAAGCGAGTGATCGTGCCGCTGGTCAACCGTGAGATTCCGGTGATCGAGGACGACTATGTAGACATCGAATTCGGTACAGGATGCCTCAAGGTGACTCCGGCCCACGACATGAACGACAACATGCTCGGCCAGAAGCACAACCTTGAGACCATCGACATATTCAATGACAACGGCACCATCAGCGAGGCCGCCGGCATGTACGTCGGCATGGACCGCTTCGACGTCCGCAAGCAGATAGCCCTGGACCTGCAGGAGGCCGGACTTATCGAAAAGATTGAGGACTATGAGAACAAGGTAGGATATTCGGAGCGCAATCCGGACACCGCCACCGAACCGCGCTTGTCTGACCAGTGGTTCCTGAAAATGGAGGCACTGTGCAAGCCCGCGCTCGACGCCGTCATGGACGACGACATCAAGTTTGTGCCCGAAAAATTCAAGAACACCTACAACCACTGGATGACCGACATAAAGGACTGGTGCATATCCCGGCAGCTATGGTGGGGACACAGGATCCCCGCCTACTATCTGCCCGACGGACGCATCGTAGTGGGCGAGACTCCCGAACAGGCGCTCGAAGAGGCCATGAGCCTCACCGGCGATGCATCGCTCACGCTGTCAGACCTGCGCCAGGACGAGGACGGTCTCGACACGTGGTTCAGCTCGTGGCTGTGGCCGATATCGCTCTTCAACGGCATACTCGACCCTGACAACGAGGAGATCAAGTACTACTACCCCACCAGCACGCTCGTGACCGGACCGGACATCATATTCTTCTGGGTGGCCCGCATGATCATAGCAGGCTACGAATATATGCACGACATGCCTTTCCGCAACGTCTACTTCACCGGTATCGTGCGCGACAAGCTCGGCCGCAAGATGTCGAAACAGCTCGGCAACTCGCCCGATCCCCTGAACCTGATAGCCACCTACGGAGCCGACGGTGTACGCATGGGAATGATGCTCTCCGCCCCCGCCGGCAACGACATACTCTTCGACGACAAGCTCGTGGAACAGGGCCGCAACTTCTGCAACAAGATATGGAACGCCTTCCGTCTGGTCAAAGGATGGGAAGTGGCCGACATCGAACAGCCCGAAAGCTCGGCCAAGGCAGTGAAATGGTTCGGAGCCAAACTCAACGCCACCATGGCCGAAGTGGAGGACCTGTTCGGCAAATTCCGTCTGAGCGAAGCCCTGATGGCCATATACCGTCTGTTCTGGGACGAATTCTCGTCGTGGTACCTCGAAATGGTCAAGCCCGCATATCAGCAACCCATCGACCGGACTACCTACGAGGCCACTCTCGGCTACTTCGACACATTGCTGCGCCTGCTGCATCCGTTCATGCCGTTCATCACCGAAGAGCTGTGGCAGCACCTGCAGGCCCGCGCCGACGGCGAGTCGATAATGCTCGCCCAGCTTCCCTCGATAACCACACCCGACACCGCCATCATCAACTCCATGGAACACGCCAAGGAAGTGGTGGCCGGAGTGCGAGGCGTTCGCGCGGCAAAGAATCTGTCGCCTCGCGTGGAGCTGACCCTGAACGTGCTCGGCCCATGGGACGGCTCGCTCGACTGCGTGATCAAAAAACTCGCATGCCTGGAAGCCATCAATCCGGAAGCGTCAAAGGACGCCGCCGCGGCTTCGTTCATGGTCGGAACCACGGAATTCAATATCCCGCTGGCATCTACCATCGACGTAGAAGCTGAACTGGCCCGTCTGAACAAGGATCTCGAATACTACGAAGGATTCCTCGCTTCGGTGATGAAGAAGCTGTCCAATGAACGCTTCGTCAACAATGCCCCCGCGGCGGTGGTCGACGGCGAGCGCCGCAAGCAACAGGATGCCGAGACCAAAATAGCAAGCCTTAAGGCGAGCATCGAAGCCCTGTCGAAATAACAGTGAGCGAACGATGAAACCCACCATAAACTTCACCGGCAAGGAGAGTGTTGTAGACCTGATCGAACAGGACTACAACATTCTTCCCGTGCTGAGCCGCTTCAACATACCACTCGGATTTCAGGACAAGCGCATCGACGAAGTGTGCGCGGAGAACGGCATCGACACTCAGGTGTTTCTCTTCATCATCAACTTCATCCTGAGCGGACGCATCGACGTGGAGTCACTGCCACGGATATCGCCGCTCGCCGTGGTCGACTTCCTCCACAACAGCCACGACTACTTCCTGCGCTACAAATTCCCCCACATCAGGCAGAACCTCATGCTGGCTCTCGACGACTCGCTCGCCGACATCAATCCGGCCATAATCACATTCTTCGACGACTATATCAAGGAGGTAAAGAAGCACTTCGCCTACGAAGAGACCAAAGTGTTCCCCTACATCCGATCACTTATATCCGGAGAGATTTCGTCATACAACATCAGCATATTCAAGCGCCACCACGACGAAATTGCCGACAAGCTGGCCGACCTCAAGAACATAATCCTGCGCTTCTACACCACTTCAATGCCCAACAGGATGTATGACGTGCTCGTCGACCTATACAACGCCGAAGAAGATCTCGACTCGCATGCCGACATCGAGAATCTGATTCTCATACCGCTCATAGCATCCCTTGAAGACAAGCAATGAAACAGACTGTCATAGGCCTACTGTCGCTCCCTCCGATAATCGAATCGGGCATCACGTCGATGATCGGCAAGATGCGGTCGGTCAATTGCTCCATCCACCGGATCGACCCTGCGCGGATCAAGGAGCAGGCCGCGCACCTGAGGCCGACCGTAGTCATAGCCGACCCGTTTGCGGTAGGTCCTTCCACGGCGGCGGAGCTTCGGGCATCGTCAAAGAACGGAACCAAACTGGTCGGCATCAACTACTGCGCCATACCGCCGGCATCGGCGCGGCTCTTTGACGCCATAGTCTCCGTACACGACCAGGCCTCCGCGGTCGAGTCGATTCTGAACAAGCTCTCGGCCTTTGAAGATCAAGCCTCAGAGGACGTAGAGTCGAAGTCGCTGAGCCAAAGGGAAAAAGACGTGGTCATAGGCATAGCCAAAGGTCTGTCCAACAAAGAAATCGCAGCCCGGATGTCAGTGTCGGTCAACACCGTGATGACCCACCGCCGAAACATATCGGCCAAACTCAAGATACACTCCCCGGCGGGTATCACCATCTACGCGATAGTCAGCAAGCTCATAAAACTGGAAGATATAAAGACCGACCTCGGCTGATCACGGCAGAACCACACCGGACATCCGGAAGGCAAAATTTTTTATGCAATTTTCTGCAATCACTGAAGCTATTTCCAAATAAATGTTTACCTTTGCAGTGCATAAAAAATTCTTTAATCGTATAATATCTAAATTTTAATTAATCATGGCTTACGTAATCACTGATAAGTGTGTGGCTTGCGGAACATGTCTTCCCGTTTGCCCCGTAGAGGCTATCTCTGAAGGCGATATCTATCACATCGATCCCGACACCTGCATCGAATGCGGCAGCTGCGCTGAAGTTTGCCCCAGCGAAGCAATCATCCCCGGAGAATAAGCTCGCGCACTTCATAACGAGACTTTAAGTCGGCTTCACAAATGAGGCCGACTTTTTTTATACAAACACCATGAAAAATACCTTTATTTTTTTGCAAAATTGGCTGTAAAGACTTAAATTTGCAACAAATCACTTCAAAACCTCTCCTAAATGAATCAACGACAACACAAATACTCGGTTGTTTTAGGGGGTGCCGGGTTTATAGGCTCCCACCTTTGCCTTAGATTGCTCTCCGACGGTCACGAAGTGTTGTGCGTCGACAATCTATCCACAGGATTCATAAACAACATCGCCATGATGCTCGACTCCCCTTCGTTCAAGTTCGTGCATCACGACATCACCGAACCTTTTACCCGATCCACGCTTGACGTGGAGCATGTCGATGAGATATACAATTTAGCATGCCCTGCATCGCCTCTGCACTATCAACGCGATCCGACAAAAACCTTATCGACATCAATCATCGGTTCAATCAATGCACTTGCCTTAGCCATGGAGACCAAGGCCAAGATTCTACTTGCCTCGACAAGCGAAGTTTATGGAGATCCGACAACATCGCCACAAAACGAGTCATATTGGGGCAATGTAAATCCAAACGGTATACGAAGTTGCTACGATGAAGGCAAAAGAGCAGCGGAAACATTGTTTTGCGACCATCATCGGCAATTCGGCACCGACACCAGCATAATCAGAATATTCAACACTTACGGACCGAAAATGGCGCCCGACGACGGACGTGTCATACCGACGTTACTCCGGCAGGCACTCTCAGGTAAACCATTGACCATAAACGGCGATGGTACGCAGACCCGCTCGTTCATGTATATCGACGACCTGCTGGATGGAATACTCCGTGTTATGAAAGCCAACATTCCGGCGCTTCCTGTCAATTTAGGAAATCCGGAAGAAATATCTATCAACGAATTGGCGGCAACGATATTAAGTATAACCAAATCGGACTCCACAATATTACATCGACCCATGCCACCAGACGATCCAAGACATAGGCGACCAGACATATCGCGGGCAAACCGTCTGCTTGACGGCTGGGAACCCTCAATATCATTAGATAAAGGTTTAAAGCTAACACTAAACTCAATCAAATAAGCCATGAAAAACTTAAAATCCATAGACCGCAATACTCCGGCTATATCAGTATGCATGCCGGTATATAACCGACATGAATATATCGGAGATTGCATCGAAAGCATTCTTTCCCAAACATTCACGGACTTTGAAATAGTAATAGTCGACGACGGCTCGACCGACGACACGTGCGATATAATCGAATCATACTGCGACCCAAGAATCAGGCTGATCAGAAATCGCCATAATTTCATTGAATCGTCAAACATGACCCTTAACCTCGCACGAGCAAAATACATAGCACGCATGGACTCCGACGACATAATGATGCCCGACAGACTAAAAATCCAATATGCCTACATGGAGTCGCACCCGGAAACAGACATTCTCGGAGGAAGTCGCATCATTATCGGAGAATCAGACATGGAATATGTTAATGATTACGACGGTGATGTCACTCCCGCCATTCTACATAAACAATGTTGTCTTTCGCACCCTACCGTGATGATGCGTACGGATAGCGTTCGCAAAGCAAATCTGCAATATGAACAAAACAGCATATACTCCGAAGACTATCTCATGTGGATCCGCGCCATCATAGCTGGACTTACAATCAAAAACGTACCTGATATATTGGTAAAATACAGAGTCTCAAAAAGCCAGGTGAGTATAGCTCACTACTATACCCAAAGCAAAGGCTGTCGGTTCGCACAGAATCTTCTTGGGCGCTGGATGGGGCGCCGTGAAGAAGAAAAGTATGAATCTGCAAAAGCAACATATACGGCAGCTCCCACAAGCAATAATATATGTGTAGTAATCCCATTCTACAACGACGGCGAGGCAGTGGTCGATACAGTGGCACGCATAAGAAAGCAAGCCGGCGACGAAATAGACATAATCGTAGTCAACGACCAGTCAAATGACGGATTCCCCTACTTTGACAGATTCGCTCCATTCAGAGTACGCTATCTTTACAGTAAAGAACATGTCGGTACGTGTCGGTGCATCGACATGGCCGCGAGACATACTTCGGCCGACGTTTTGGTTTATGTCAATCCACACTACAGCCTGAAAGGCCAAGAATGGCTCAAATATGCATGCGATGTAATAAAACGTCACCGGGCTGCATTTCTTGCATTTAGACCCCTGCAATACGGTGGAGACAAAGAATTTCTGTTTGAAAAGCTATCCTGCGAAAACGATACTCTAATTCTCACCGGAGGCATGCAGTCTGAAGTTGTGTCGCTATACAGCGGAGCATGGGCCGTAGCCCGCGAACATTGGAATCTGTTCAGTGAACTTACCAGTCTTACAAAACCGATTAACGACATCGGCTACATCATCCGTGCCGCATACAATTTCGGAAGCGAGATGCTTTTGTCAAATACTGGATTCTTGCGCAAGCTCTCGGACGACATCTCAGCATACATGCCCACTAAGGAAGAAATCATATACAACTATCTATTGGTCGCCAACACGACATTGACGACCATCGAAAAGTGTTTTGAACATTCCCTTTGGCTTGCGCACGACAAATTCCGTTATCATATAGCATCAATGATGATCAACGAGGACTCCGAGATTATAGCCTCGGTGCGACGCAAGTTTAATCCACGGCCGGACAGACTGATATACTTCAATACAGACAAGCGGTGTCATGACATACTGAATCCGGAATTGCTCCACACCATAGCCAAAACCATCGAAGGCATACAGCCGGACAACTATGGACTGTACCATGGATTAACGGCTGGATTGATATGGACAGGCATCTACAATACTCTTGTTTCAGACAGTCCTTACAAACCGCTTGAAGAAAAATTCTCAGACATACTTTTCAATGCAATCACATCAGAGAGTATGACCGTAGATTTTCGCAACGGCGCATCAGGCATAGGTTATGCACTTATGGTTCTTGAAGCCACTACGGGCGAAGGCTACGATCAGATGTTACAGGCCATTGACAGAATTATCGGACACCACGCAGATACCGTCCGCGGAGACGACTTCAGCAACGGAACCGGCGGACTACTTGCGTATCTGTGCCGTCGCATAGACAAAGGTTTCGATGAGGCATTTCTTCAGGCCATGGACAAGGAATGCATCCGTCTGCTGAACAATTCGGCAGAACAGCTGACCAACTACTATGCGATGCTCTACATGACGGCGAGAAACAGACAGTCGCCCATACGCGAGCTTGACCTCTATTGGATGCAGACACCGGACTACATACCCGATAACAGCGGGTTCTGGAGACTGACCATGAACGACGGAGTGTTAGGGACATCGATGAAAGCCATGATAAACGACATACAACATAAAAAATAAAATTTGCCATGAAACTGAATAAATATACCAATTTCGTCACTATTGAGGGTGACGATTATCTGTTCAATCTCGCCAACGAGCGCATATTATACCTCGTTCCGGAACTGACCCGTATTGTAAAAGAGCTTAACGGAGACATAGCTGAACTAAGCGCAATCCATCCTGAACTTTACAATGCCATGGTGCGCGACGAAATGATTACGCCACGCCATACAGACGACACGGAAGCATTTGTCGACGACCAACTGCGTGCAGAAGCCGAATCGCGCAGATTTGGAATGACCATAAACCCTACGCTCGACTGTAACATGCGATGCTGGTATTGCTACGAGAAACACGCGACCTCGCGTATGAGTGCCGAGACATTGGAGCGTATCGTCAGACTTATCCAAAACAAGGCGCAAAGCGATGATATCGATCAGTTGAGCGTGTCGTTTTTCGGAGGCGAACCATTGCTTTACTTCAAAGATACGGTATATCCAATTCTGAGCCGTGCATCCGAGATATGCCGTTCAGAAGGAGTCGGTTTCGACAGCTCCTTCACCACCAATGCCGTGCTACTCACACGTCAAGTCCTCGACAGGATCAACGCTATTGAGGGCATTGGCAGGCCGCATTTCCAGATTACGCTCGACGGCAACCGTTTTTTCCATAACCAAACACGCATATATGCCGACCGCAGACCCACATTCGACATAATATTCAATAATATGCGCTATGCGCTCGAATCTGGCAACAGGGTTGGACTGAGGTTCAACTACACCGATAAGAATATCGAATCGTTCATTGACGTTTACGACGAACTGATGACGTTGCCCCCTGAACTGCTGAAAAATTTGCACTGCAGCTTCCAGCAGATATGGCAAAACAAGCAGGAAGGCATTAGAGCCAAGAAACGCGCCGCCGAACTTACAGCAAAGTTTCAGGCCACCGGACTGACATCGGAATGCGATTCGATATACCACCGCCATGTATGTTATGCCGACAGACCCGACCATGTATCAATCAACTATAACGGCGATGTATTCAAATGCACAGCCCGCGACTATTCTCCTGAACGACGTGAAGGTGTGATTTGTGAGGACGGAACCATCAAATGGAATCAGAAATACCATGACCGCATGACAATACGGTTTTCCAATCCGGCATGTCGTAAGTGCCGGGTAATGCCCTTATGCAATGGACACTGCACACAAAGCAAACTCGAAAGTGCATCACACACCAAATGCTATCTCAATCGTTCGGAAGATGACAAAGACCGTCTGATTCATCATCGTCTTTATGAACTGGTCTATAAACATAAGTATGTAGAGCCTTGCTGAAAGAATTGCCACATAGAGCGTTGGCATATATTCTCAATATTTAATTAAAAAAGATTTTCAAATGAAAAAAGAAGAAAAGACCTTAAAGGTATTTATGGAGAGCATTCCGGCACTTGAAAAGTCGGAACTTGGAGTGCTGCGTGGAGGTTTTGGCGCTATTCATGGCGGTGGTATAAGTGACCCGATGGGAAATGGCAATTGCGGTATAAACTGCGGTTGTACTAACAATGGTTGTAACAGTGACTGTAACGACAATTGCGGTATAAACTGCGGTTGCGAAAACCCTTATTGCCATTTGATTAAACCCCAAAATGGAGATTACGATTTAGCACTGTCATTCATGTAACCCAAATTTATCGGAGTCCGAAAAATTTCGGACTCCGATAAATCAAGACAAATAATAACATCTCAACTAAAACCATATTTACTAAAATAATTCAATGTGTTTTTAATCAAATTACAATAATTGTATAACCAATCCATATCTGTATGAAAAAGCTCGCGCTGATCTTTATAACCATTTTATCGCTTTCTACAATAAATGTATTCGCGCATATCACGTCTGACAAAAAAATAATCGGACAGTTCAGAGGTGTTCCGGTCAATTCAATAACCAAAATTCCAATCAATGACCCTAAAATGAAAATATTGCTGGTCAAGCAAACCGGCGAACTTATCGACAGCACCGGGACATATAAAAATCAAGTTGGGGGAAAAGACTTTGTAGAATTCTGTACGTACGTATATGAAACCGGCGATTATAAACTGATATTTATCCACGAGGATTACGACACAACGCGTATTAATGTAAAATTTGACGGGAAAAAGAAATACAAGGAATTAGGGGGTATCTCCGTTCGAAAATTGACCCGCGCCGAAAAAGGCGTGAAACTTGGAGAAGTTGTTGTTGCGGCCACAAAGGTCAAATTCTACAACAAGGGGGACACCATAGTATACGATGCCGACGCATTTCAGTTGTCAAGCGGTTCGATGCTTGACGGGCTTATCGAACAGCTTCCCGGAGCCGAGCTACACGATGACGGACGTATAAGCGTCAATGGGAAGTTTGTACAGGAGATTCTTCTAAACGGCAAGGATTTCTTCAAAGGCAACAATCAGGTGGCTCTTGAAAATCTACCGGCCTACATGGTTAAAAATGTTGAAGTCTATGACAAACAGAGCGATGAAAGTCGCTATGCGGGTATGAAGATGGACGAAGGGACATTCGTGATGAACATAAAACTGAAAAAGGACTATCAGGAAGGTTGGCTGGCTAACGCCGAAGCCGGAGGAGGCACCAAAGAACGCTATATGGGACGCGCTTTCGCACTGCGCTTCTCCCCCACCTCGCGAGTATCGCTGTTCGGCAACATCAACAACATCAGCGACACACGCAAGCCCGGGCGCAACGGCGACTGGTCGCCTGCTGACCTGACCAACGGACTCGCTACCACCAAAAACGGTGGCATAGACTACAACCTGTTTGACCAACAAAAAACCTATGACATAAACGGCAACGTACAAGCGACCTACACGGAAGGACTGTATGATGCACGGACGAGCACTCAGAACTTCCTGACATCAGGCGACACTTATGGACGAGGATGGAGCCGATCGGAAAATAATAACTTCAAACTAAATACCAACCACCAACTTGAATATTTCTTCGGTCCCGGAACCAGTGAACGCAGTATCATACGACTAAACCTTCAGGCAAATTACAATAAATTTGACCGAAAGACCGGAAGTGTCAACGGACTGTTTGACTCGCATCCTGACGACATATACAATCTACGCGACAGCATACTACAGAACCACTTAACAAAAATACCGTGGGTCAATACTTCTGTACGCAGCTACCGCTCCAAAGGCAATGATCTCACCACTGCAGGAAACTTTATGATATTCTATTCCGATACAAACTACGACATGTCGTATAGATTTGACATCGGAGGCTCCTATAAAAATTCAACAGACAATATTGACGACATGTACCATATACAGTTCAGGCAAGCACCGCAAAATGCAGAAAAAAGACAGAATAATTCACCTTTGGACAGGTATTCATATTTCGCCAAAGTTGCGCTTTTTATTATTCCGGACAGAGATTGGCGCATATATCCAGCCTATGAATTCAGGAAAACCTACTCGCATACCACAAGTGACTGGTATGTACTTGATCAAAACGAAGAAGGTCGGAATTCATTAATGCTACCGTCGATGAGAAACTCTATGGTTAATATGTTAGACTCCGAAAACAGCTATGATATGGGAGTACATTCCCAGAGCCATAAGATAGGAGTAGGATTCGTGCATAATATGTCAAACTCCACAAAAGATTCTCAAAAAAAATGGTCTGTCAACATGAACTTGACTCTATCAGCCACCTATCGTATAGACAATATATTCTTTAATGGGGCAAAAACCATATCGAAAAAAAGAGAAAAATGGCTACCGAGTCCGGAATTTTCTTTGACATGGAATACTCCGGGATCTAACAACTATTTTTATCTGATATATCAGATGTTGCCTGAAACGCCAGATTTTCTCAACCTCATAGATGTTGAATTCACATCCGACCCCCTGAACATACGCACTGGTAATCCGAACTTACGGAATACAATCCACCATAAAGTGCAATTTAACTATATGGCACGTCAGTGGGCCTTTAAAAAGCAGATAAATCTGTCTGTTCAAGCGGGCATATCGGTATGGAACAACGGTCTATCAATGGGATACACCTATGATCCTAATCTCGGAATCCGTCACTATCGCCCAGAGAACATACAAGGTAACTGGTGGGCATGGTGCTACGGATTGCTAACACTGCCTTTGACTCATGACAAACGGTTAACGCTCGGCACCTACACACGTGCCGACATCAGCGAGGCGGCAGACTTTGTAGGAATCGGAGACCAAACTTCTACGCAAAAACAGATTGTCCACAGTGACCAGTTTATGGAAAATCTATCGTTAAATTACTCTATTGGTAAATTTAAAGTAGGAATTAACGGGAGCATACAGTATAAGCATGGTACAGCAAACACCAGATCATTCCAATCTATTAACGCAACCGAATTCCAATATGGGCTGACCGGTTTGGTAAAATTGCCGTTGAGCATTGAATTTGCCACTGATATAAAGATGTTCAGCCGCCGAGGATACTCCAACTCGTCGATGAACACCGACGACCTGGTGTGGAACGCCCGCCTGTCGAAAAGCGTCATGAACGGCAACCTCACATTCGCCGTCGATGCCTTCGACATCCTGCACAACCTCTCAAACATACGCTATGACCTCGACGGCCAGGGACGCACCGAGACATGGGTCAACTGCATCCCGCGCTACGTGATGGTCAAAGCCATATATCGACTCAACATACAGCCCCGAAAACGCTCGGCCAACTAACCGACTCAAAAGCGTCAACCACGACTCAGTATGGACAGATTCCCGTTCATCAAACAGAAGGACTCAATGCAGTGCGGAGTAGCATGCCTGGCAATGATATGCCGCCACTTCGGACGGACATATTCGATCGGCATGCTATCAAAGCTCTGCTTCGCCACAGCCGAAGGAGTGTCGATGCTCGGGATAAACGACGCGGCCGAAAAACTCGGACTCTCGACAGCGGCTACACGCATGACAGCCGAGCAACTCGCCTCGGCACCGACACCATGCATACTGCATTGGAACCAAAACCATTTCACTGTGCTGTATAAAGTGAGCCGGAGAGGCGACCGCTATCATATAGCGGATCCTGCAAAGGGAAAAATAGCTTATTCGCGAAAAGAGTTCGAGAGCAGATGGCTAAGCACCGCGGACAACGACGGAGAACGCAAAGGTATAGCAATGTTCTTTCAGCCTACAGAGGAGTTCCGTTCGCGCCTCGAAGTCGACGACGTTCCGGAAAAGCGTTCATTCAAATTCCTGATGGGTTATCTGAGACAATACCGGCGGTATTTTCTGCAGATAGTGGCCGGATTGCTTCTCGGAAGCCTAATGCAACTTGTGATGCCTTTTATGACACAAGCCATCGTTGATGTTGGAATAAAGCATAGCGACATAGGCTTCATTTGGCTCATATTGCTTGGAGAAATGATGATCGTGTTCGGACGCACGGCAACAGACTTCATACGCCGTTGGCTTATGATGCACATCTCGATGCGCATAAACATATCGCTCGTAAGCGACTTCTTCATCAAACTACTGAGGCTACCTATGTCGTTTTTCGACACCAAGCTTATGGGCGACCTTATACAGCGAATGGGCGACCACGGGAGAGTGCAATCGTTTCTGACCTCACAGACATTGGGAATAGCATTTTCAATGTTCAATTTCGTAGTTTTCGGCATAGTGTTATTCATCTACAGCAAGGTCATATTCAGCGTGTTCCTGATCGGAAGCCTGATATACGGAAGTTGGTCGGCATTGTTCCTGAAACGCAGAAAAATACTTGACTACGAACTATTCGAAAAGCAGGCAGTCAACCAAAACAAGACATATCAGTTCATAACTTCCATGCAGGAAATAAAACTTCAGGACTGCGAACGGCGCAGACGCTGGGAATGGGAGGATGTGCAGGCCGACATGTTTGTCGTGCAGATGAAATCGCTCAGACTGCAACAAGCACAAGAAGCGGGAAGCATCTTCATAAACGAGGTCAAAAATATACTCATCACCGTATTCGCCGCCACTGCCGTAATCGACGGACAGATAACCCTGGGAGCCATGCTTGCCGTACAATACATCGTAGGACAGCTCAACAGCCCTGTGTCGCAGTTGATGGGATTTATATATTCACTTCAGGACGTGAAGATATCGCTTGAGCGAATAAACGAAATTCACGAAAGTCAGGACGAAGAGAGTCCAGACAACAATACCATGGAGTTATCGGATAGTCATTCGATACAGTTGGAGAATGTCAGGTTTAAATATGACCCCCACAGTCTCAACGACATCATAGACGGGGTAAGCTTTAAAGTCCCGGAAGGAAAAACAACCGCCATTGTGGGAGCCTCAGGAAGTGGCAAGACAACATTGATCAAGCTTATGCTCGGCTACTATCCAGTGTCGTCGGGAACACTGACAATAGGAGGCAAGGCTATCGGCCGCTATAACATGAAATGGTGGCGCAGACAGTGCGGAGTAGTGATGCAGGATGGAGTGATATTCTCGGAATCGATAGCCCGAAATATAGCCGTTGACGACGGCGAAATTGACAGTAACCGACTCGAACAGGCAGCCCGGATAGCATGCATCCACGAATATGTCATGAGTCTGCCCCTGCGCTACGATACAATAATCGGACGCGATGGCGCAGGACTCAGCCAAGGTCAGAAGCAACGCATCTTGATAGCCAGAGCCGTATACAAAAATCCACAATTTATATTTCTCGATGAAGCAACTAATTCGCTGGATGCAAAAAATGAAAGCATGATAGTGGACAACCTGACGGAATTTTACCGGGGACGTACAGTGGTTATTGTGGCCCACAGACTGTCAACAGTGAAAAATGCCGACTTAATAATAGTGCTTGACCATGGAAGGATAGTCGAATCTGGCAACCACGACTCACTTATACGCGATAAAGGATCATATTATAATCTTGTAAAAAATCAACTCGAACTTGGAGACTGACCGGATAAACAACAAAGATACATCGCACGACCGTCTCGAACTGCGATCGAAAAAAGTGCGCGACCTGCTTGAGGATATACCATCTCCCGCCGTGCGCTACGGCACCCTTGTCATAGCAGCCGTATTCCTGATTGCCGTCGTTGCTATGGCATGCATGCGTTGTTCCGGCAACGAATCGACAAGCTTATTGGAGTACGTACTGTCGGGGATCATGCCTTAGCCCGGAGGGGTGATTTCACCAAATTTTGCACTGGTTGCACATATTTTTTGAGTGTCCGTTATGGCAAATCGCCATTTCTTTGCTATCTTTGCACCTAATTAGGCTCCAAGGCAGAGCCAAAGAGTAAAAGGATCTTATTTTATTTACTTAAAATACTAAAATTCAATGGTAAGTTACAAAGAACTCGGCTTGGTCAACACCCGCGATATGTTCGCCAAAGCCATCAAGGGCGGTTACGCTGTCCCCGCGTTCAACTTCAACAACATGGAACAGCTTCAGGCCATCATCAAGGCCGCTGCTGAAGATAAGTCACCGGTAATCCTTCAGGTGTCCAAGGGTGCCCGCAACTACGCTAACTCCATCCTCCTCCGCTTCATGGCACAGGGTGCTGTAGAATATGCAAAGAGCCTCGGATGGGAAAATCCCCAGATCGTGCTTCACCTCGACCATGGCGACAGCTTCGAACTCTGCAAGGACTGCATCGACAACGGTTTCTCTTCAGTGATGATCGACGGATCACACCTCCCCTACGAAGAAAACGTAGCCCTTACCAAGAAAGTCGTTGACTACGCACATCAGTATGACGTGACTGTAGAAGGCGAACTCGGTGTGCTCGCAGGCGTAGAGGACGAAGTATCTTCCGACCACCACACCTACACCGACCCCGAAGAAGTGATCGACTTCGCCACCCGCACAGGTTGCGACAGCCTCGCCATCTCAATCGGCACATCGCACGGTGCTTACAAGTTCACTCCCGAACAGTGCACCCGCAACGCCGAAGGCAAGCTCGTTCCCCCGCCGTTGGCATTCGACGTGCTTGACGCCGTTATGGAGAAGCTCCCCGGATTCCCCATCGTGCTCCACGGATCATCTTCAGTTCCCCAGGAATATGTCGACATCATCAACGAATACGGAGGCAAACTCCCCGACGCTATCGGTATTCCCGAAGAACAGCTCCGCAAGGCCGCCAAGAGCGCAGTATGCAAGATCAACATCGACTCCGACAGCCGTCTGGCAATGACTGCCGCCGTGCGCAAGGTGCTCGCCGAGAAGCCTGCCGAATTTGACCCCCGCAAGTACCTCGGTCCGGCCCGCGACGAAATGGAGAAGCTCTACAAGCACAAAATCGAAAACGTACTCGGAAGCAACGGCAAGGCATAAGCCGCCGGCAGCTCATCACAGTATGACATGACAAGTGCGGCACCCCGCGCGGTACGCACTTCAGATATGAAGCGCCGCAGACTCTTAAATCGGGTCCGCGGCGCTTTCTATATTCAGGACTACAATCTATAATATCTGTCAATGACGCCACGGCATGTCACAGCAAGTCGTGATGAAGAATCCACTTTTACGCCACTTTTTAGCCTCGCATTCGACAAAAAGTTGAAAAATAAACATTAACTTTGCGAATAGAAAAATATCACATTTTTCTGCAAACCATATTCATTTATACATTTCTGTCAATATATAGTCTAAAATGGGTCACAATATATTAAAGCATTACATTTATGCCGCGGCAATAGTGACATCTTTGGTGCAGAACGCCTATGCTCTCGACCATCCGGGAATAACGGCCGACACTGTACTCCATTCAGGAGAATGGAAAAGCGTGGCCGACGACTATTCGCGGCTTGAGAAGGATGCACTTCGCCAGTTCATCTCACTCCCGGCAGAAAAGCGCGACGCATACCGACAGCTCATACTGTTCCCGGTCCAGGCCATGTACGACATGTACCACTCACAGGCCATGAACGTCGCCCTTTCATCCGACGGCATACACACCCTGACCCTCACGCCGATCGAATCGGGAACCGTATTTGAAAAAGTAATCATAGATTTCGGAGGCTATAAGCCGTCATATCTTTTCGGGAAAGAGTCGAAAGTCAAACGCGGACTTTGACCGATAAAACTTTTTTCCATAAGAAGTGTTAATAATTTAAATTTTATTGTTCCACTTCTAATTACTGATTAAAATGATTAAAGCAATGATTATCGCCGGTTGTGGCGGATTTATCGGGACATGCGGACGTTTTCTCATCGGCAAATGGGCCGGAGGTATGTATCACGGAGCATTTCCCATGGGTACATTCTTAGTGAACATCATCGGATGTTTCATCATCGGACTGTTCTTCGGACTCCTTGAGAGGGCCCACGTTATGACACCGGGCGAAAACGTCTTGCTTATCACAGGTTTCTGCGGAGGCTTCACTACATTCTCGTCATTTGCCGACGACATGTGGGTACTCGGCTCCAAGGGCGACTGGGTGACATTCGCACTTTATTTAGGATTGAGCGTCGTACTCGGAGTACTTCTCGTATGGGGCGGACGCGCACTTATCCGTTAGACATATTTTAATAAACTACAATTATCTATCATCTATCATGCAGAAAGTTACTAAAGAAATGGCTCTCGACTACCACCGCGAGGGCAAACCGGGAAAGATTGAAGTGGTACCCACCGTACCCTACTCTTCACAGCAGGATCTGGCGCTCGCCTATTCACCGGGCGTGGCATATCCGTGCAAAGAGATCGAACAGAATCCCAAAGACGCCTACGAATACACAAACAAAGGTAACCTCGTGGCCGTGATCAGTAACGGAACTGCAGTGTTAGGTCTTGGAGACATCGGAGCACTGGCCGGCAAACCTGTCATGGAAGGCAAGGCATTGCTGTTCAAGATATTTGCCGGTCTTGACTGCTTCGACATCGAAGTCAACGAGAAAGATCCCAAGAAATTCATAGACATCGTAAAGGCCCTCGCTCCGACATTCGGAGGCATTAACCTCGAAGACATCAAAGCCCCGGAATGTTTTGAGATCGAACAGCGCCTCAAGGAAGAATGCCCCATACCCGTGATGCACGACGACCAGCACGGAACCGCCATCATATCCGCCGCCGGACTGCTCAATGCACTGGAGATACAGGGTAAGAACATCGGCGACGTACGCCTGGTGGTGAACGGCGCAGGCGCAGCGGCCGTAAGCTGTACACGCCTGTACATGGCTCTCGGCGTCAGACGCGAAAACATTGTCATGTGCGACTCGAAGGGGGTCATCAACACACATCGCGAAGGGCTAAACTCACAGAAACTCGAATTTGCTACCGACCGCGACATCTCGACCCTCGAAGAGGCCATGAAGGATGCCGACGTATTTCTCGGTCTGTCGGTCAAAGATGTAGTGACCCCGGAAATGCTCAAATCGATGGCACCGAAACCCATCGTATTTGCTCTCGCCAACCCCGATCCCGAGATAGCCTACGACCTCGCCATGGAGTCGCGCGACGACCTCATATTCGCCACAGGACGCTCCGACTATCCCAACCAGATCAACAACGTGCTTGGATTTCCCTACATATTCCGTGGTGCTCTCGACTGCGGAGCCACAAGCATCAACGAGACGATGAAGCTCGCCGCCGTCAAGGCCATAGCCGACCTCGCCAAGGAACCCGTGCCATCCGTTGTCAATTCAGCCTACGGCATGACAAATCTCAGATTCGGACGTGACTATATACTCCCCAAGCCCCTTGATCCGCGACTGATCACTTCGGTGGCTCCGGCCGTGGCACGCGGTGCCATGGAGTCAGGGGTGACCACACGGCCCATCGACGACTGGGAAGCCTACAACGACAAGCTCCGCCAGCTCATGGGGCACGATGCCAAAATGATGAAGCGACTCACACAGACCGCCCAGCAAAACCCGAAACGTGTGGTGTTCAGCGAAGCAAACACCGACAATATGCTCCGCGCCGCCGCCAACGCATACCAGGACGGAGTCTGCATACCGATCCTGCTCGGCAACGAGGAGATGATATCCAAACGCGCCGAACGCCTCAGCATCGACATCACAGGAATGGAGATAGTCAATCTGCGCCACGACCGTGAATCGGACCGCAGGGCCGACTACGCAATGAAACTTGCCCGCAAGCTCCAGCGCGACGGCATGACATATACAGAAGCCCTCGAACTAATGTTTGACCGAAACTACTTCGGCATGATGATGGTCGAGAACGGCGACGCCGACGCCATGCTTGCCGGCACATACTCCGGATCGCACAAACCGCTTGACATAGCCAGCAAAGTTGTCGGCATACGTCCGTCGTTCAATCACTTCGCCGCGATGCACATACTCAACACCAAACGCGGCATCTACTTCATAGCCGACACGATGATAAATCATTCGCCCGACGAGGACACGCTATATGACGTAGCCCGTCTGGCACGCTATTCGGTCGAATATTTCGCCCATGATCCGGTGATGGCCATGGTGTCGTATTCCAACTTCGGAGCCAACGACGATGCAGAGCCCAAGATGGTTCACCGCGTGGTAGAACGCCTGCACAAGGCATTCCCCGACATGCCGGTCGACGGCGAAATGCAGGTACACTACGCCATCAACAAGGACGTGCGCGACGAGAATTTCCCGTTCACACGTCTGAAAGGACGCGACGTCAACACCCTCATATTCCCGAACCTCACAGCATCAAACACCGTTTATAAGATGATGCTGTCCATGGGTCTGGCCGAAGCCGTAGGACCCATTCAGATGGGTCTCAACAAGCCTGTCCACTTCATCAATGTGGATTCGCCGGTAAGAGACATACAGAATCTCGCCACGATAGCCGTGGTCGACGCGGCCGTGCTTGAAAAAGTCGGCAACGCCCACGATTCCAAGTATTAACAATGTGCCTCAACGGCACACTCTAACACCTTACAATTATGCGACTAAACGGACGACGCGAAAGCTCCAATGTCGAGGATCGACGCGGACAGCGAGGTGGCCGTCTACCGGGCGGACTCGGTTCGCTCAGCGGTCTTGGCGGACTCGGAGGACTCAAAAAGGGAGGACTCAGCATCGGAGTCATAATAGTGATAGCCATAGCTACGCTCATATTCGGCGGCGACGTCACCTCAATATTCGGTGGCGGCGGACTGCCGCTGCTCAACGACGGGGCCTCCACCGAGACCAGTTACACCCCTACCGCCGAGGACGAAGAACTCGCCAAATTCTCCCGCCAGATACTGGCTTCGACAGAAGATGTCTGGACCCGACAGTTCGAAAAGATGGGCAAGACTTACCGCGCCCCCACTCTCGTGCTGTTCACCGGAGCGGTCGAGAGCGCATGCGGACAGGCCACATCGGCCGTAGGACCGTTCTACTGTTCAGGCGATGAAAAGCTGTACATAGACCTCGACTTCTTCCGGACCATGAAGCAGAACCTCGGAGCCGACGGCGACTTTGCATACGCCTACGTGATAGCCCATGAAGTGGGCCACCACGTACAGCATCTGCTCGGAATCCTCGATGCAGGCCATTCGCAGATGTCGCAGCAGAGCAAAACCGACGCCAACAAGACAAGCGTCAGGATGGAGCTGCAGGCCGACTTTCTTGCTGGAGTATGGGGGTATTACGAAAACCAGCTGTTCAACTCCCTTGACGACGGAGATATCGAGGAAGCTATAAACGCGGCCTCAAAAATCGGCGACGACATACTCCAACAGCAAGGACAAGGCTACGTGGTGCCAGACGCTTTCACCCACGGACGCGCCGACCAGCGCATGAAATGGCTGAAACGAGGTCTTTCCACCGGCGATATGAGCCTGGGCGACACCTTTTCACCCCGATACGAGCAACTATAGCAATATAGTCCTATTAATTGGTCAAAAAGCCGAATTAATTGGTTTTTTGACCAATTTTATCTATTTTCGCTTAAACCACTGATCTGCTTAGGCATCTTATCATAATAAAAACTATCGATTATGAACAGATTTATTCGTCTTGTAGCTCTGGCTACCACTTGTCTGGCTCTGGCAGTGCCGCAGTTGGAAGCCCAGCACACAAACACCAACCGAGGAAGAGGCGGAGGGAACTCTCGTTCTACCACGACCCAGCAGCAACGTCAATCGGGAAATCGAAATACGCCATCGCGCACCAACGGCAATTCAGGAAGAAATCCTTCACGGGCAAACGGCAATTCTGGCGCAGGCAATTATCGTCCCGGAAACAACGGCAATAAAAACAACGGTCAGGCCACAAGACCTACCGGAGGAAATCATGGCTCAACCGGCAATTACCGCCCGGGCGGAACAACCAACAACGGCAGTAACGGAAACAACCACGGAACTAAACCCGGAGGCAACAACAACTACCGCCCGGGAGGAACAACCAACAACGGCGGTAACGGAAACAACCACGGAACTAAACCCGGAGGCAACAACAACTACCGCCCGGGAGGAACAACCAACAACGGCGATAACGGAAACAACCATGGAACTAAACCCGGAGGCAACAACAACTACCGCCCGGGCGACAACGGTCATCGTCCGGGAAACGGAGGTGGCAACCACGGCGTAAATCCCGGACACCGTCCCGGCCATCCGGGTCACGGAGGCAACGGACTACGCCCCGGCGGACACCGTCCGCCCACTATGGCACCCCCCGTCCGTCCTCACCGCCCGATCATGCATCATCCTTGGCATCGTCCCGTGCCGCCGCCATCATGGCGCCCACGTCCACATGCACCGATATTGTCAGGAATACTCGGAATCACTTTCGGAACAGCCATCGGCATATCCATCGATATGCTCCTGAACTCAGGCTACATTATCGACGGATACGGAGCTAACACCGTATATCTGCGTGACGTGAGAGAAGCCAACTATATGTGGCCCGACGCAACATTCTACTACGGCGCCAACGGCGGACTGTCACGTTCGGAATTCCTGTACTCAACGCCATACCCCGACACTATGCGCTACAACAACCTCTACAACGCATTTGTCAGGACATACGGAGCACCGATGAACGTAGTCAACGGAGCCGCCACCTGGTTCGCTCCAAACCGAGGCTACATCACTCTGCAGTACAACCAGCAGCAATCGTTAGGCGGACAGCTGCGCTTCTTCACCACACTGACATTCGGACTCTGACACTTCACACAGATCCATCCACAGCCCCGGCAGCCGACCATCACTGCCGGGGCTGCATATATGCACAAACACCATATTTTGACTTCCACTTTTAGAAACTGTTTAAATTGGAAGTATCGGACACAAAATAGCGAAATATGAAAAACACCATTCAAATTCGATTTGCTAATTTTGCATATAAATATTCAATACACAGCAACGACACCACGCAATGGGAAAGAATCTGTTTCTATCTATTATCACGGCCTTTATATTTAGCTCTTGCGACATGCTTGAATGCCATCCGTATGACGTCAATATATCCGGCGAACGCGGAATCACGCATAAAAACATCGGCCTTATCGAATCGGCTACAGCCGGACACACATCACTGCGATTTGCCATGATCAGCGACACTCAGGGATGGTATGACGACACCGAAGATGCCGTAAAAGCGATAAACAAAGAAGAAGGTCTTGATTTTGTGTTGCACGGAGGTGACCTCTCCGACTACGGAATGCCGAAAGAATTCACCATGCAACGCGACATTCTGAACAAACTCAATGTGCCGTACCTGTGCGTGATCGGCAACCACGACTGCCTCGGGACCGGCAAGGAAGCCTATTCAGCAGTATTCGGCCCAACGAACTTCGCATTCACAGCAGGCAATGTCCGGTTTATATGCCTGAACACCAATGCCCTCGAATATGACTACGCCGAACCGATACCCGACTTCGGATTCATGCAGAGAGAATTAAGCGAAATCCCTCCGGAGGTTCAAAAGACCGTATTACTGATGCATGTCAAACCCTTTGAGATGGTGTTCAACAACAATGTGGCACATGCATTCGAAGCATACGTCAACGAATTTCCGGCAGTCCAGTTCTGCCTATACGGACATGAACACAAGTTTCAGGCCGACGATCTGTTTGACGACGGAGTCATTTATTACCAATGCCCCAACATCGCCCGACGCCAATACCTGATATTCACCATAAACGACGACAACACCCACCAATATGAAATCAAGTCATTTTAAAATATATCTGACACTCCTGTTCTGCATTGCATCATTCACCCAATACGCCTCGGGAAGCACTCAGCATAGTCAGCCGTCCGACTCGGTTTCCGATACGACAACGGACCGGCTAACCCCTTTTGAAAGACGCCAGCTCAAGTACAGGCAACGGTGGGACAACCTGATCCCCAAATATACCAAAGCACAATTTGCCGGAGGAATGGGTCTGATATCGGTAGGTCCAGGCTGGGAATACGGCAAGAACCGACAGTGGGAGACCGACCTGCTGTTCGGTATTATACCGAAGCATTCATCGAAAAAGGCGCGTGTGACGATGACTCTAAAACAGAATTTCACACTATGGAACCTGCCTCTGAAGGGCAACTTCTCGGTCGACCCGCTCTCTACCGGAATATACGTCAACACAGTGTTCGGCGGTGAATTCTGGAACCGCAACCCCGACAAATACCCCAAAGGCTACTACTGGTTCTCGACCAGAATGAGGATCCACGCTTTCGTGGGCCAGAGGTTGCGCTTCACTATCCCCTCGGAACGCCGCCGTTACAGCACATATATAACCGCCTTCTACGAGCTCAGCACATGCGACCTTTACATCATCCAGGCGGTAAGGAATTCCTACCTGAAGCCCAAAGATTACCTGAGACTGTCGTTTGGACTCAAATTCAACTTTTTTTAACACTGCCGGACATCATTACGCGCGATTAAGTTCAATAATATTTGCACTTATGGACAAGATGAGCTAACTTTGTCTCTAAGTGTACACCGGCTGTCGGTGAACTTATTAACATTATCGCAAAATGAAGCAGTTTCTAATCTCCGTTCTGGCTACCGTAGCCGGACTATTCATCACCATGTTTCTGTGCATGGCCGGTTCTTTTCTTATGCTCATTATGATGGTTGCGATGAGCGGCAATTCATCGACTCCGACTCTGGAAAAGCATTCCATACTGCACCTCGATCTGTCGGGCGACATAACCGAGCGCCGGGAAGGACGGTCGATAATGGACGAGATACAGGGAATAGAGAACAAATCCCTCCCCCTCAACGACATCATCGCGGCCATAGACAATGCCGCCACAGACTCCAATATCGACGGCATATACCTTGAATGCAACGGAGGTTCCGGAGGTCAGGCTTCTCTGACATATATCATCGAGGCTCTCAACAAATTTAAAGAATCCGGGAAATGGGTGATCGCCTACGGCGACTCATATTCACAGAGCAACTACTATCTCGCTTCGGCGGCCGATTCACTATGGCTCAACCCGATAGGTGCAGTCGACATACACGGTCTTGGTGGCAACCTGATGTTCTACAAAGGCCTGCTTGACAAGCTCGGCATCGAAGTCCAGGTTCTGAAAGTCGGCACTTACAAAAGCGCCGTGGAGCCTTTCATCCTGACAGCCCCGAGCGAAGCCAACATAGAACAGGTGAAAGCATATATCACCCCCATCTGGAACTACATGTCATACGTGATGGCGGAGAGCCGCAATGTCACCCCGCAAACCATAAACGAATGGGCCGACAGCATGATCATCACACAGGATCCGTCGACATTCGCCGACCGCAACGTTGTCTCGGCTCTGAAATACAGGCATGAAGCCGAAGAGGCCATGAAAGAGCTTACATCACGCAATGCCGACGATAAACTCCTGCTCATAAGCCCGTCAAAATATGTCCAGACGATCAGGAAAAAATCATCGGACAACCGCATCGCAGTGCTGTATGCCGTGGGCGACATCGTGGAATCAGGAAATGAAGGAATCGTGGGCGACAAGATGGCCCCGCTGATTCTTAATCTTGCCGACGACGATGACATAGACGCCCTTGTGCTTCGCGTCAATTCCGGAGGTGGAAGCGCATTCGCTTCAGAGCAGATCTGGGAAGCCCTCGAACAGTTCAAGGCCAAAGGCAAGCCGTTCTACGTCTCAATGGGCGACGTGGCGGCCTCCGGAGGATACTACATATCATGCGGTGCCGACAAGATATTCTGCCAGCCCGTCACCATCACTGGTTCGATTGGTATATTCGGCATGATACCCTCCCTGAAAGGGCTTATGACAGACCACCTCGGCATAACCACCGCCACCATAGCCACCAACCCCAACGGACAGATGAGCCTTATGGAGCCGTTTACGCCCGTACAGCGTCAGGCCATGCAGAACATGATCAACCGCGGATACGAAACGTTTGTCGGACGTTGTGCCGAAGGCCGGGGCATGCCTGTCGACTCGATCAAGGCGATCGCCGAAGGCCGCGTATGGGACGGCAACACCGCCCTGCGCATAGGTCTCGTAGATGGTCTGGCCAATCTGTCGGAAGTAATCGAAGCCCTGGCCGAGGACAATGGTTATGACGACTACAAGATCGTCGAATACCCCGATCCCAAGCTCGAATGGTGGGAAGAATTCCTGTACGCTACAAACGGCATACAGCAGCGCATCATCGACCGCGAGCTCGGAGAAGCCCGTCCGGTTTACGATGCCATAAAGCGTGTGAAGGAGATGGATCCCGTACAGTGCCGCATGCCCGAGATCGTGATTGAATAAGCACTATGCCACACATGACACTCCCCTAACCCCATCACTGCCACCGCGTCATGCGCCACAATAAAGTCATAGACATGCTGATTTTAAAACCCCTGTCGTTAATCTACGGCATGGTAGTGGCTCTGCGCAACCGGTTGTTTGACTGGGGGGTATTAAAACAGCATGAATTTGATGTGCCGGTGGTCGTGATCGGCAACCTTGCAGTAGGAGGCACAGGCAAGACACCGCACACCGAATATGTGGTCAACGCCCTGATGAGGGACTACCGTATAGCAGTGCTGAGCCGTGGCTACAGAAGGCGAACCAAAGGCTTCGTCCTGGCCGACAAACGCTCGACTCCGGCCGACATAGGCGACGAACCATATCAGATATATCAGAAATTCGGCCATGAAATACGCGTGGCTGTATGCGAAAAGCGTGCAAAAGGGATTAAGGAACTGCTCCGGATTGACCCGTCGATAAACCTTGTGGTACTTGACGACGCTTATCAGCATCGCTACGTGAAGCCTAAAGTGGCCGTGGCGCTGACCGAATGGAACCGTCCCGTGTATAACGACGACATACTGCCCCTCGGAAGGCTCCGCGAGTCGATAAAAGGACTTATGAGGGCCAACATAGTGGTAGTCACCAAGTGTCCGTCCGAGATACGCCCGATGGATGTCAGAATCATATATGAGCATCTGAATCTGTTTCCATTCCAAAGGCTTTACTTCTCGCGCTACCGCTACGGCAACCTCGTAAGCGTCTTTCCCGACGAAGTAAAGTATCTTCCCGGACTCGACTGGATGACTTCGGACGACGGAGTGGTGATCGTCACCGGAATAGCGAATCCAAGGCCGATGATACGCCACATAAAGTCAAAAAAAGTCAAGACCAAAGTGGTGCGTTTTCCCGACCACCACAACTTCTCCCGGCGCGACTTCGATGCCATAGTGAAGGCGTTCGGATCCATCGACGGACGCAACAAGTACATCATCACTACCGAAAAGGACGCAGTGCGCATAGCCAACAGTCCTTACTTCCCGCATGAACTTAAGTCGCACATTTTCTATCTTCCGATCAAAGTGGAGTTCATGAGCCAGAAAATGCCGAAAGACGCACTCGCTTTTGACGAAGAACTCCGGAAAGCCATCAACCGGCCTTCGGACCTTCAATAAATCCGGCCCTCAACATTATGACGGCGGCCGACGTTATAATTGAATCATCAAAAAGCATAACCAAAATATAATCAAAATGTTAGAAAAAATAAACCAGACAGCCGACTACATCCGCTCCAAAGTATCGGACATGCCGAAAACCGCAATAATCTTAGGCACCGGACTGGGAGCCTTGGTAGACCACATCGAGGATAAACAGTACATCCCCTATTCAGAGATACCCAACTTCCCCGTATCCACCGTCGAAGGCCACTCCGGAAACCTAATATTCGGACGGCTCGGCAACAAAAAGGTAATGGCCATGCAGGGGCGCTTCCACTTCTACGAAGGCTACGACATGAAGACCGTCACATTCCCCGTCCGAGTGATGAAAGCGCTCGGCATAAAGACATTGTTTGTCAGCAACGCCGCCGGAGGAATGAACCCGGAGTTTATGATCGGCGACATTATGATCATAACCGACCATATCAACCTGTTCCCCGAACATCCGCTGCGCGGTAAAAACTACAACGAACTCGGCACACGCTTCCCCGACATGAGCGAGGCATATTCTCGCCGTCTCATCGACCACGCATTCGACATCGCCAAAGAAAAGGGCATAAGAGTGATGCACGGCGTCTATGTCGGCACTCAGGGACCTACTTTTGAGACTCCTGCCGAATACAAGTATTTCCACATAATCGGCGGCGATGCCGTAGGTATGTCCACCGTGCCGGAAGTCATCGTGGCTCGCCATGCAGGCATTGAAGTGTTCGGAGTATCGGTCATCACCGACCTTGGTGTCGAAGGAATAGTCGAGAAAGTATCCCACGAGGAGGTGCAGAAAGCGGCCCAGGGAGCACAGCCGAAAATGATGGAGATTATGACCGAACTGGTCAACCGTTTTGAAGAATAACGCCTGATCGCCATGTCGGAAAATAAGGAAACTGAAATATCAAGTCTCGGCGAATTCGGGCTTATCGACCGGCTGACCAAAGATATGTCTCTGGCCAATCCGCAGTCGCTACGTGGAGTCGGCGACGATGCCGCGGTGATGCGCTACCACGACACCGATGTGCTCGTCACCACCGACCTCCTTCTCGAAGGAATACACTTCGACCTGACATACGTGCCGCTGAAACATCTCGGCTACAAGGCCGCCATAGTCAATTTCAGCGACATATATGCCATGAACGGGACCCCGCGGCAGATCACAGTATCGCTCGGAATATCGAAGCGGTTCACTGTCGAACACATGGAAGCCCTATACGACGGCATACGCCATGCATGCGCCATCTACGGCGTAGACCTCGTCGGAGGCGACACCACTTCTTCGCGCCAGGGACTCGTGATCTCGATCACATGCATCGGCGATGCTCCGGCCGACAGGATTGTCTACCGCGACGGAGCACGCGACACCGACCTGATATGCGTCAGCGGCGACCTCGGCGCGGCATATATGGGTCTTCAGTTGCTCGAACGCGAAAAGGCCGCTTCGGCCGGACAACCCGATTTCCAGCCTAAATTCGACGGAAAGGAATACCTTGTCGAGCGTCAGCTCAAGCCGGAAGCCAGAAAGGACATCATAAAAGCCCTCGCCGACGCCGGAATAAAGCCTACGGCCATGATGGACGTGTCCGACGGACTCTCAAGCGAGCTTATCCATATATGTTCGCAGAGCCACACCGGATGCCGCATATATGAAGACAGGATCCCGATCGACTATCAGACAGCCGTAATGGCCGAAGAACTCGGAATGAACCTTGTGACGGCGGCTCTCAACGGTGGCGAAGACTATGAACTATTGTTCACGGTACCCCTTTCAGACCACGAGAAGATCTGCAAGATCGAAGGCATACGACTGATAGGACACATCACCAAGCCGGAACTCGGATGTGCCGTCATCACCCGCGACGGGGCAGAAATCCAGCTCCGCGCTCAAGGATGGAACCCACTGGCCGAATAAGAGCCTGTCTCACAAGAAATGCCCTAAGCCTCGACACATATTTATATGGCGAAGCCCCACTCTCCTGACCGAGAATGGGGCTTCGTCATCATATTTTGAGCTACACTATTTCTTTCCGGCAGTCGTGGAATTACCCGACTTTGACATCTTAAAACCGGCCCTCATTCCGTCATACGACTGCAGAAGCGAATTCAACGTCTTCAACGACGAACTGCCTACGATAGCCGACACCTTGTCAAGAATATCCATCAGCTTGGAAATGTCGAATGTCAGCGACATCGTATTACCGGCTATCATGGCGTATGCATGGTAGCTGCCGAGTTTGATAGATTTAAGCGCGGTGAAGTGAAATATCAATTCACCGTTCTCAGTACCCTGGGTGATATTTCCCTTCAGGGTCATTCGCCGGAACTTCATGGTGAATGTGCTGTCTTCATTTACGGTAAGGACAAGATTGTCCACACCCGCACGCTTATAGTAGACAGCCATCTTATCCTCTATCGTAGAGGCCGCGGCCGCGCCTCCGGCCTTCTGAAGGAAGTTGTCACTCTGGAAAGTCACGGCAGGACTGCTGTACTTCCATTCTCCCACCATATCCTTCGGAGTGACTTTCTCATTGCCGAGTACCGAACCGAGAATATTGCCGATAATGCCGCCTGCCGACGACGACGAACCGGTAGAAGTCGAATCATTGCCGCCGAGAGCGCCCTTAAGCAGGCTGTTAAGGTCAAATGACTGAGCCGATGCCCCTAATGCACAGATTACGGACACCAAAAATGTTACTAAAATTTTCATAAATCTGATGTTAGTTAAGTATTATGTCGCCCATATCCTGTTCTGTAGGTTCCTCAATCCACTTCTGGTCGACAGGAATCCAACTCAGGAAGTGAGGCTGGGATGTTCCTGAAGCGCATTTATAGAAATTACCCCTTACCTTTACAGGCATTTGGTCGACGGAGATTCCAAGCATGCTCAAAGGAATCTCCACAAGTATATTCCACGCGAACAAACCCTCAAGTTCGCGGAATGGACGGGTTCCACATGACGGAGTACGCTTTATCTCGCCAAGTACTTCGGCTGGAATCGGCTCGGCCTCACGTCCGGGACGGCGTATACATCCCGCTACGGTGCCGATACAGTTCACTTCAAAATAATAATACTCCTCGACCTCCGGATTCGGCTGTATACAGATCACCACCGACGAATCTTCAAACACAGGCGAATTAGTCTCGTAATTGATAGCCCGAAGATAGTTGCACCGCACGAAAAAGTCGGTGTACAGATAGTTGCCGTCATGTGCCAGCGACACAGTCGTCAACGGATGATACGTATACTCCGGATAAATCAACGAGTCGATAGTACGACGCACGCCCTGCTCTTCGAGCGCGGATATCAACGTGTCCGATGCCGGGTGCTCAGCACCTGATATGCGGGGAACCAACAAAGGTTCGGTATTATTATCATTCATTTGCGATTAAAATATAGTCCTTAACACCCATTATCAGGCCCACCACCGCCATAGCCAGGAGCAAGCCTCCTATTATACGGTTGATCAGCCACAGTGAACGGACATTAAAGTGTGATCTGACTTTATTTACAAAATACGTTATAGTGAACCACCACAGCAATGCCCCGGCAAAAATACTCAGATAGCCTGACACATAATGGTAGTATCTTAATTCCGGCAGGAAGAAATTGAATCGGGCGAAAAGACCGATTATGAAAAACAATATCAGCGGATTGGAGAACGTAAGCAGAAATCCGCTGCCGAAGTCGGTCCAATACGTATTGGGATGGTCGGACGGCGTAGAAAGTGCCCTCGTGGGATTCTTTCTGAACAGATACAATGCGAATACGGCGAGCACAACCGACCCTATTATCTGCAGGATAAGCTGATTGGCCTCCACGAAATCGGTTATGAACGACAGACCGAGGCCCGTCAGCAGACAGTAGATAATGTCGCTTAGAGCAGCCCCTATACCGGTGAAGAATGCCGGCCAACGCCCCTTGTTAAGTGTCCGCTGTATACAGAGCATCCCTATCGGCCCCATCGGCGCCGATATCAGAACCCCTATGGCGAGTCCACGAACCATTATGTAAAAAAACGATTCCATCTGTCGTTAGGCAATCCAAAGATAGTGCAAAACCGCGTAATATAAAAGCTAATTTAAATAAATTAAACATACTGCCTGCCGTCCGGTCAATAACTGAGGTGCTCACGCCGGGATGCATCGATCCGCAACATTATGAACAGCAGGAACGTGAATCCCCATAGCGACGAACCGCCGTAGCTGAAAAAAGGCAGAGGAATGCCGATGACCGGACACAATCCTATCACCATGCCTATGTTGATGGCAAGATGAAATATGAAATACGACGCCACACAGTAGGCGTAGACCCGCCCGAAAGTAGTGGGTTGGCGCTCCGCTATGGAAAGCACCCTGAGTATGAGTATGAGAAACAGCAACAGCACCGCCGTGGAACCGAGAAATCCCTCCTCTTCGCCGATCGTGCAGAATATGAAGTCCGTGTGCTGTTCCGGAACATATTTAAGTTTTGTCTGGGTTCCGTTGAGAAATCCCTTTCCCGTCACGCCGCCCGAACCGATGGCTATCTTAGACTGATTGACATTGTATCCTGCCCCGCGCAAGTCATCCTCGATGCCGAGCGACACCTTTATACGCATCTGCTGGTGAGGCTGCAGAACATCGTTGAACACCTTATTGACCGAGAACAGGAATCCCACGGCGAACACCGCCGCGGCAACAGTCAGCAATATCGGACGGGCAGGATGACGCATACAGTTAATCAGACAGTATACAAGTCCTATGCCTATGGCCGAAAGAAAATATATCAGACCGGGAACCTCGATGCCGAACAGACCGAGCACCCAGGCCAGGACTCCAGTTCCCAAAAACCATAGAAGCAGGATCTGCGCCACCGAAGGCAGTTTGCAGTATATCCATATAAGAGCCACCGTAAGAGCCTCGATCATAAAAAAGACTGCGAGTTCGCCGGAAGGAATGCCGAACACCATCGTCTCCGTATATTTGACCGTCGTGACGAAAAACACCACCATGCACAGAGCCGCCGTGAGCACAAGGCCGCTCATACCCTCGCGGTAAAGCACGAAAAACAGTGCCATATAAGCCAGCGCCGACCCTGTCTCCTTCTGTGCTAAAATCAGCACCACGGGGAGGAATATTATAAGAAGCGCCTTGGCATAATTCGACGCCTTGGAATTAAGGACAAAATTATACGAGGAGAAAAGCTTTGCCAGAGCCAATGCCGTGGCAAACTTGGCAAACTCGGCCGGCTGCAGGCTCATCGGCCCCATCACGAGCCACGACCTCGATCCCTTGATGTCGGGCGCCACGAAGATGGTGACTATGAGAAGCAATATCAGTACGATGTATATCGGATAGGCATAAGCCTCATACACGCGGAAGTCTATAAGCATTATCACAAATCCGGCCACGAACGACAGTCCTATCCACCGTAGCTGCTTGCCGGAAAACTCGTCAAAAGAGAGTATCGACGCATTGTCGAAGTCGTAGCTCGCGGCATAGATCGACACGGCTCCTGCAAGCACCAGCAGCACATACACGACCACCGTGAACCAGTCGAGATTGCGGAATACGGATGAATTAGTGTTTCTTGACTCCACTGGATATGATGGTGTTTGAATTCAACATTCTGTCCTCAAGATACTGACGTTCGGGCGAAATCTGTCCGGTAAGGTACTTCTCCATCATCAATGAACCGATAGGCACACCGTAAGTGGCACCGAATCCGGCATTTTCCACATAGACGCATATAGCTATCTTTGGATCATTGTATGGAGCGAATCCGATGAAAGCAGAATGGTCCTTACCGTGGGGATTCTGCGCCGTACCCGTCTTTCCGCAGACCTCGATATCCTTCAATGCCGCCAATCGGCACGTTCCGCCCGTGACAGCCATCCTCATACCTTCGGCCACATCCTCGAAATGCTGACGGTCGATGGTCGGATACCGTTTCTCAAGCAGGGCGGCGGGCATCACCGTGTCCTGGATCTCCTTGACCACATGCGGAGTTATGAACCATCCGCGGTTGGCTATAGTGGCACACAGATTGGCTATCTGCAAAGGTGTGGCCAGAATCTCGCCCTGGCCTATGGCTATCGATATGATGGTGTTGGCGCTCCAATGATTTTCGCCGTAAATCTTATTATAAAATTTCGCGTTGGGAATGAAGCCTCGTCCCTCGGTAGGAAGGTCTACACCCAGCTTATAGCCGTAGCCCAGCGACACCAGATGCAGCTTCCAGGTCTCAAACGCATCGGCTACGCTGCCATATTTTGCACGCTTGCCGTCAAGCATCGCCTTAAGTCCCCAGCAGAAAAATGCATTGCACGATGTCTGGAGAGCCGGCTTGAGGGTGATCGGCGACGCATGGCCGTGGCAACCGACCCTCAGTCCTCCGCTGATAAAGCCATGATAGCACGGAAAAGCCGTGTTGAGTGTGATTATGTCCTCCTGGCGGAGTATAAGTCCCTGCGAGGGTTTGAATGTCGATCCGGGAGGATACGCACCCATCAGCGCACGGTCGAAAAGACGGTTGTAGAAGTCATTCTTAAGTTCGGCGTAATTCTTGCCTCTGTCGCGCCCTACGAGCAGGCGCGGATCGTATGTAGGACTGCTGACCATGGCCAGAATCTCGCCTGTCGACGGCTCGATGGCCACGATGGCTCCGATCTTATTAGCCATAAGCTTCTCGCCATATTCCTGCAGATCGATGTCGAGACTGAGCTTGAGGTCAAGCCCCGACACCGGAGCCTGGTCGAAAGCTCCGTTCTCATATTTGCCTTGAATGCGCCCGTAAGCGTCACGCATCAGAATCTCGACACCTTTGACGCCGCGGAGATAATTCTCGTAGCTCTTCTCCACACCAAGGTCGCCGCAATAGTCGCCGCGGTTGTAATATTCATCCTTGTCGATCTCCTTCTGCGACACTTCGCGGATATTGCCGAGCACATTTGCCGCCACGGGCCGCGTGTACTGACGGAGGATGCGCTGCTGTATGAAGAATCCGGGGAAACGGTAGAGTTTTTCAGCCAGACGGCCATAGTCCTGCGCGGATATCTGAGTGATGAACTTCTGAGGTGTATACGCCGAATATCCGGGATTAAGCCGTTTGTCCTTCATGTCGCGCATTCGCTTGTCAAACTGTTCGCGCGTGATCTCAAGTGTCCGGCAGAAATCGGCAGTGTCAAACTCCACCACATTCCTCGGTATGAGCATAACGTCGTAGGCCGGTTGGTTATACACCACCAGCTGGTCGTTACGGTCGCGGATCATGCCGCGCGACGGATACAGTGTCTTGCGCATGAAAGCATTCGAATCGGCAAATTCTTTATATCGACTGTCCATCACCTGAAGATTGAACAGCCGGACTATATATATCAGGACAATCAGAACGATAAATCCACCTATGACATATTTTCGTTTTTCTAATTTATAATCTTTTCTCATACCCAACAATCAGCGGCTCCGCGACATAACATTGTCGAGCCCCAACAAAAGCAAAAAGGTGAGCAGTGTACTGCATAATATCCGGAGCACCAGACGCACCGGGTCAAAAAATGAAAAGGCTTCTATTAAAAAGATAAAGGTACTGTAGAGTGCCACCATAGTAAAGAGATACTTCACATAGACCTCCATGCCAAGCGACTTGATGGACGGTTCGGGATTGGTAAGCTCGTCTTCACGCGGAAAATACAGGCGCAATACCGGACGCCGCATCACCGACAGCAATGTGCACGCCAAAGCGTTCATGCCCTGCGTATTGGCAAACATATCGACGATAAGTCCCGCAAGAAAGGAAAACGTTATCACCCATCCGCCGGCCAATGTCACCGGCAGGCGTATGATAAAGTAGATGAAAAAGAACGGTACAGCAAGATTGAACAGGCAAATGTTGTTGAACATTATTGCCTGCGCCAGCACTAACACCACAAAAAGTATAGCGAACTGTACTACAGTCTTGGTCATCTCCGCATATATTTATTTAAAACACACATTTACCCGTCGGCCCCAGTCATGGCAGGCCGCGCTCAGTCATTCTCCTCGCCCGCGCTTAATCCGTTGAGTTCATCCTTCATAAGATTCTCAATCACACGCACGGTGCTCAGTGTATTGAAGTCAGTGAACAGCTTTATGCGAAGAGCATAGAAGTTATCGTCATGCTCCTTGGCATGGCTCATCACTGTCCCGACAGGGATTCCTTCAGGAAATACGGCCGAATATCCACTTGTCACAATAGTGTCGCCTTTGGTGAACCGCTCATGCCGCGGCATCTCCTCAAGCACGGCCTCGTCCGAATTTTTCCCGTCCCACACCAGCGTGCCGAAATATTCGCTGCCCTTAACCTTGCAGGAAAGGCGCATCTTCGGATTCAACACCGAGATCACCCTCGACGAATGCTCGCCCACGATATTCACGATACCGACCACGCCGTTCTGATCCACCACTCCCATCTCCGGCTTTATACCGTCGAGCGACCCTTTGTCGAGAGTTATGTAGTTATGCGCACGTGAGACGCTGTTGCTTATCACGTGCGCTATAACAAACTTAAACTGCGACATTAAGGAGTCGGTAGCCAACGAGTCGGCGTAAGCGTCCTCCTGATATATACGGAGCTGATGGCGCAGGTCGATCACCTCCTGTTCGAGGCTTGCATTGCGCAACTGAAGATCTTCGTTGATGTCGTGAAGATTAAAATATTCAGTCACTCCGCTTGCCGAACCGTAGACCAATCTGCTTACTTTATTGGCCGACGTCAGATATATGTGGTGCTGATACGGATTATTGCTGAACAACAGCCAACAGCTAATGACCACATATAATATGAACAAAAACCATTTGCTGTTCTTCAGCAGGAAGTCGATGAGATTATGCATGAGAGCCGGAATGCCATCACCCTGATCCGCGCGTCACATCGCTATCGGATAAGGAATTTGAACTTGTTAATGTTCTTCAACGCCACTCCCGTTCCGCGGGCCACTGCCAACAGCGGATCCTCGGCCACATGAAACTCGATGCCGATCTTGTCCTGCAGACGCTTGTCAAGACCGCGCAGCAACGCGCCTCCACCGGCAAGCCAGATACCGTTCTTCACGATGTCGGCATAAAGTTCCGGCGGTGTATGCTCAAGTGCGCTGAGCACGGCGGCTTCAATCTTGGATATGGACTTCTCTATACAGTGCGAGATCTCCTGATAGCTTACCGGCACCTCCATAGGAAGCGACGTCATCTGGTTGGGACCATGCACTATAAAGTCGTCGGGAGCATCGTCAAGCTCGGTCAGAGCCGAACCTACACGCATCTTTATCTGTTCGGCAGTGCGCTCTCCCACCTTTATATTATGGGCGCGGCGCATGTGCTCGCGTATATCTTCGGTAAGGTCGTCGCCGGCTATCTGGATCGACTTGTTGCTGACGATGCCGCCGAGCGAGATAACGGCGATTTCGGAGCTGCCGCCACCTATGTCGACCACCATGTTGCCCTCCGCCGCAAGCACGTCCAGACCTATACCCAAGGCGGCGGCCATAGGCTCATAAATCATATATACATCGCGTCCGTCGGCATGTTCCGAGGAGTCACGTACGGCACGTATCTCCACTTCGGTCGATCCTGAGGGGATTCCGACCACCATGCGCAACGACGGCGAGAACCAGCTGCTCTTAGCCTTGACCTTCTTGACGAGACCGCGTATCATAAGTTCGGCCGCGTTAAAGTCGGCTATCACACCCTTGCGCAAAGGGCGCACGGTGCGTATGCCTTCGTGCTCCTTGCCCTGCATCTGCTGCGCCTCTGTACCGACGGCGATAAGTTTGCCCGTCTTAGTGTCAAGCGCAACAATCGACGGCTCATCGATCACGATTTTGTCGTCGTGTATGATGATGGTGTTTGCCGTGCCGAGGTCGATGGCTATTTCTTTTGTGAATGAAAAGAGTGGCATATTAGTTTTGGAAGTTGAATACCTATATTAAATTATGTCGTTTAATGTTTGAAATGACGCACTCCGGTGATGACCATCGCCATGCCGTTGGCATTGCAGTAGTCGGTCGTCTCCTGGTCTCGGATTGAACCACCTGGTTGGATCACCGCATCTACACCGGCCTCATGGGCGATCTCCACACAGTCGGCAAACGGGAAGAAAGCGTCCGATGCCATTACTGCACCATTCAGGTCAAACCCGAAAGAACGTGCTTTGGCAATAGCCTGTTTCAATGCGTCCACACGCGATGTCTGACCTACTCCGCTGGCCAGCAACTGGCGGTTCTTAGCTAAAACAATCGCATTGCTCTTAGAGTTCTTGACTATTTTATTTGCGAAGAGCAGATCGTCTATCTGTGCCGGAGTTGCGGCTTTGTCGCTTCCCGGTTTGAGGTCGGCCGGAGTCTCCACCTTCAGGTCCTTCTCCTGCCCGAGAGCGCCGTTGAGGCAAGAGCGGAACTGCATCTTCTCTGCCACCGGAGCTTTCTGGACGAGGATTATACGGTTCTTTTTCTGCTTGAGTATAGCCAGTGCATCGTCGGTATACGATGGAGCTATGATCACCTCGAAGAATATCTTGTTGATATCCTCGGCGGCTTCTGCATCCACCTCGCCGTTGGTCACGAGTACACCTCCGAACGCTGACACGGGGTCGCCGGCAAGAGCGTCTTTCCAAGCCTGCGCTATGGTGTCGCGCGAAGCAAGTCCGCATGCGTTGTTATGTTTGAGTACGGCGAATGTCGGATCGGTAAACTCCTGGATCAGTGTGACGGCCGCGTCGATGTCAAGCAGATTGTTGTAGGATATCTCTTTTCCGTGAAGCTGGGTGAAGAGCTTCTCAAAGTCACCGTAGAAATAGCCTTTCTGATGAGGATTCTCGCCATAGCGCATGGTCTTGGCTCCGTCGATGGCCACACGCAAGGCCGACGGACCTCCGGTGGTCTCGTCAAAGTAATTGAATATCGAGCTGTCGTAGGCGGAGCTGACGGCAAACGCCTCTTTGGCAAACCAACGACGCTCGTCGATGGTCGATTTCGACCCGTTGGCCTTCAGCATGGCGGCAAGAGGAGCATATTGTCCCTTCGATGCCACGATGATTACGTCGTTGTAGTTCTTTGCGGCGGCGCGGATCAGCGATATGCCGCCTATGTCTATCTTTTCGATGATGGCTTCATGCGATGCTCCGGAAGCGACAGTGTCGACAAACGGGTACAGATCCACGATCACCAGGTCAATCTCAGGAATCTCGTATTGCTTGATCTGTTCGCGGTCGCCTTCGTTATCGCGTCGGTTCAAGATACCGCCGAACACCTTTGGATGCAGGGTCTTGACCCTACCGCCAAGTATCGAAGGATAGCCGGTCAGATCCTCCACGGCCTCGCATTTGTAGCCGAGGCTCTCGATGAACGACTGGGTACCTCCGGTCGACAAAAATTTCACACCATCTTCGTTAAGCAACTTTAGTATCTCGTCAAGACCGTCCTTATGATAGACGGAAATGAGCGCAGTCTTGATATTTTTAAATTCTGACATGCCGTGAATATCTTATAAATCCAAATTAGACTGCAAAATTATTAAAAATCCGCCTAATCACCGCCCCATTTCAGGAATATTATTTACAAAAAATAATTAAGCACCGGTTTCCACATCAAAAAACACCGTGAGCCATGCTCCGGACATCCATAAACACGCATCCCGCCGGATCTCCTTAACATAGATTGACACGGCGGGATGTATCTCTACAGATTAACGTCACGTCAGCCGCAATGGAAATATCGGGTGACGATATGCTGCATCTTTTTGTCGTCGTTCACCGCCTCCTTGATGAGCTTGGCATCATTATATGCCTCAAGTTTAGCAATTATTCCGTCGATCATCTTCGGGCTGAACACATTATACTTTTCATAAATGCCGCGTTGCTTTTCAAGACATTTGGCCGACTCGCCGCAATTGGCCGGCAGCTGCGACAGACGGCTGAGCTTGTCGGCGTTCTCGCTCTGGTGGATGTTGACATTGACATAAGTGTCCTCGGCTATCTTCAGGGCATTATCAAGCTCAAATCCGTATCTCGCCGCCACGGCAAGACCTGCTATGAGCTGATATATGTCGGCCGAACCGTCGGCCGAACGGATCTCCACCGTCTGCTTTTGAGTGGTGTCGAAATGCCCGGAATTGCCATGCCTGTTGACCACCGAACACATGTCGGCGGTCATGTTCCAGCCCAACGGCACCCTGACGAGTACCGACCGGTTGCGGTCGCCCCAGCAGATATTGGTAGGAGCCTCCTGGTGAGGCACCAGGCGGAAATAAGATGTGGGATTGGTATTGCCGAACGCCGTGATCGACGGAGCAAGCTCCATCATGCCGGCTATCATCCTACGGGCATCGTCAGACAAAGCCCCGTCCTTAAGCATCATGTTACGTCCATCCTTGACGAGCTTCATGTGGACATGCAGACCCGAACCGGCCTTACCGGTAGTGATTTTCGGCGAGAAAGTGATCTGAAATCCCATCTTATAGCCCAAATTCCTGATAACCCACTTGGCAAGCATCAGCTGGTCAGCGGCATCCTCGGCCGCCACCGGCAGAAACTCTATCTCGTTCTGCTCATATATGGTGTCGTTCAGCGTGAAATTGCCCACCTCGCTGTGGCCGTACTTGATCTGCCCCCCTGTCTGTGCCACGTATGACATGCACTTTACTCTGAATTCATTAAACTTGGCAAACGGAGCCGACTCATGGTAGCCCTTCTGGTCGGATGCCGGATACATGCCGTCGGACGGTGCGATCACATAGTACTCAAGCTCGCCCATGGCATGAAATTCCATCCCGGTGGTCTCCTTGAAAGCGACGCACGCCTTATGAAGCGTATGTTCGGGAGAACTCTCCAACGGCCTGCCGTCCTTGTCGAAAAATGAACATAGCATCGTGACGGTGGGAATCTCCGAGAACGGATCGCGGAATGCCGTAGAGTATCTCGGCATCACATACAAGTCGCTGCTTCCGGCCTCAATAAACGGGAACAGGCTCGAACCGTCGACACGCTCGCCGCAGGTCAATATCGTCTCCAGATATTCGAGATTGTTGATCACGAAGTTAAGAGTCTTCAGACGGCCGTCGGCCGCCGGATACATAAAATTAACCATCTCGATTCCCTCGGACTCGACATAGCGTATTATGTCGGCCTTGGTGAAGTCCTTGTTGCTCTTTTTTAGAGTCGCCACCAGATGATTGCGGCTCATCATAATTGTTTTCTCCATGGTCATGTATTTATTTGGTCATGTTTAATGCGAATTTAAACATAATATTCTGTTCCGCGAATTTTAAGGAGTCAAAATATGGCCCCCGATCCATCTATTATATAATTTTAAGAGAAACCCGACGTTACATACATATAAACGTGCACTCAATGAATATCCGACCATACATCATACTTATACTTATCGCCTTGGGAATGTCTACCGCCGACGCCCAGGTGAAAATCCACGGAAAGATAACCGACGGCGACAACAAAGCCGTCGAATTTGCCACTGTAAGAATAGCTGGCACGGCCATAGGCACCACATCGGGCCTTGACGGGGACTATACCCTGTCGACGGCAGAAGCCGACACCATAACGGTGGTGTTCACATGCATAGGATATAAGGAGACCACCCAACGGCTCATCGACGCCAAAGGCGACGTGACGCTGAATGTCAGAATGTTCCGCAACACGAAGGAACTGACCGAGGTCGAGGTGACTGAATTCAAGAAACAGACCGGGGCACTGCAGTCGATCGATGCCGGACAGCTCAAACTGTCGCCCGACGTGTCGGGCGGCAGCGTGGAATCGCTCATAACCACTATGGCCGGCGTAAATTCATCCAACGAGATGTCGTCGCAATATTCCGTAAGAGGAGGCTCGTTTGACGAGAACAGCGTATATATCAACGGCATAGAAGTCTATCGTCCTCTCCTCATCTCATCCGGCCAGCAGGAAGGACTCAGCATCATAAATCCAGATTTGGTAGATAAAATCGAATTCTCCACAGGCGGATTCTCTCCCGAATACGGCGACAGGATGTCGTCGGTGCTCGACATAACCTACCGCCAGCCCGAAGCATTCGAAGGCTCGGCCGCAGTCAGTCTGATGGGTGGTTCGTTGGCGTTAGGGCAGTCGTCAAAACGGTTTTCGCAGATGCACGGTGTCAGATATAAGCGCAACAGCTCCCTGCTTAGCTCGATGGACACAAAAGGTGAATATGACCCCAACTTCTTCGACTACCAGACCAACATCAACTACAGGATGTCGGCCAAATGGAAAGCGTCGTTTTTAGGCAACATAGCCATAAACAACTACAAATTCACCCCGGTAAACCGCACCACAAACTTCGGCACCGCAAGCGATGCCAAGCAGTTTACGGTATATTTCGACGGACACGAAAAAGACCGTTTCGAAACCTATTTCGGAGCATTGGCCCTACAATATACACCATCCAGATCATCAAGCTATACCCTGCTCGCCTCAGGCTACCTGACGAATGAGCTCGTGGCCTACGACATAACCGGTGAATACTGGCTCGACCAGGCCGGAACCTCGGGCGACGACGCCATAGGCGGCGAACTCGGCGTGGGCAGATACCATGAACATGCCCGCGACCGACTGAAAGCTAAAGTATTCTCCTTAGGAGCACGCGGCAACACGGGAATAGCCGGACACAATCTTGCCTACGGCATCACGTTCAACCACGAAAGCGTGTTTGAACGTGCTCGGGAATGGGAACTGCGCGACTCCGCGGGCTTCTCACTCCCCAACGACGGCAACGCACTGAAGATGATATATAATCTGTCGTCGCGGCAGGACATCTCAAGCAACCGCATAAGCGCATTCATCCAGGACACATACCGCATCAACGCATCGAGCGGCTACTACACCTTGACCGGAGGCCTGCGCCTGTCGCACTGGGACTTTAACGACGAATGGCTGGTGAGCCCGAGAATAAATGTGGGATTCATCCCCGCCAACAGCGACCACTGGGCATTCAGGTTCGCCACCGGGCTATATTACCAGTCGCCATTTTTCAAGGAGATGCGGCAGATAGTCCAAGATGCCGACGGCAACAACATTGTGCGCCTCAACGACAAGATAAAGTCGCAGCGCAGCCTTCAGTTCATCTTCGGGTCGGACTATACGTTCCGCGCATTCAACCGTCCGTTCAAATTCTCGGCCGAAGCATACTACAAATCGCTCTCCGACCTCATCCCTTACGAGGTCGACAATCTGAAAGTGGTCTACGACGGCGTAAACTCCTCCAAAGGATTCGTGGCCGGACTCGACTTCAAGCTATTCGGACAATTCGTGCCGGGAAGCGATTCCTGGATAAGCTTCTCGCTTATGAAGACTCAGGAAGACCTCAACGGAGTGAAAGTGCCGCGGCCTAACGACCAACGCTACAGTGTGGCACTGTATTTCACCGATTATTTCCCCAAGTTCCCCAAATTGAAGGTGAGCCTGCGGGGAATATTCGCCGACGGACTCCCCACCACCGCGCCCCGCACATCCCGCGACAAGGGCTACTTCCGCACACCGGCCTACAAACGTGTGGACATCGGCCTGTCATACGCGCTTCTGCCGCCACTGAAGGAGGGTGAATCGCGGTCGGGATTCGCACGCCACTTCAAATCGATGTGGATAGGTCTGGACTGCTTCAATCTGTTTGACATCTCAAACGTCAGTAGCTATTACTGGGTCACCGACGTGAACAATATCCAATACGCCGTGCCCAACTATCTGACACGCCGTCAACTCAACGTGCGTCTGACCCTCGACTTCTGAATTCAGCACCCCCAATCCATCACGCGCCCCGAAAAAAATCCGGGAGGCCGCGTCAAACGCAGCCTCCCGGCTCTTATCGATTATCTTGACTAATTTCAGCCTATAAGGGCATGTCCGGTCATCTCGGCCGGCTGTGCCACGCCCATAATCTTAAGGATAGTGGGAGCTACATCGGCAAGCTTTCCGTCGGCCACAGATGCATCCTTGCGCGAAGTCACGTAGATGCAGGGCACAGGATTAAGCGAATGGGCGGTGTTGGGCGTACCGTCGGCATTGATGGCATTGTCGGCATTTCCGTGGTCGGCAATGATGATCACCTCGTAGTCGGCTTCCTTGGCGGCCTCAACTGTATCCTTCACACATTCATCGACAGCTTTGACAGCCTTCTCGATAGCCTCATACACGCCGGTGTGTCCGACCATGTCGCCGTTGGCATAGTTAACGACGATAAAGTCAAATTCCTGGCTCTTGATGGCGTCGACAAGTTTGTCCTTCACCTCATAAGCGCTCATCTCAGGCTTGAGGTCGTAAGTGGCCACCTTGGGTGAAGCCACCAATATGCGCTCTTCACCTTCGTAGGGAGCTTCGCGGCCGCCGTTGAAGAAGAAAGTCACATGGGCATACTTCTCTGTCTCGGCGATATGGAGCTGCTTCTTGTCGAGCGACGAGAGGTATTCGCCGAGTGTATTGTTGACGTTCTCCTTGTCAAACAGTATATGCACTCCGGTGAACGAAGCGTCGTACGGAGTCATGCAGTAGTACTGCAGACCGGGGATAGTGGTCATTCCGGCCTCCGGCATGTCGTGCTGAGTGAGCACCACGGTAAGCTCCTTGGCGCGGTCGTTGCGGTAGTTGAAGAAGATCACCGCGTCGCCTTCCTTGATAGTACCGTCGACAGAGGCATTGTGGATAGGCTTTACGAATTCGTCGGTCACATCCTCGTCGTATGATTCCTGCATGGCTTTCACCATATCGGTGGCCTGCTTGCCTTCGCCCTTCACAAGAAGGTCATAGGCCACCTTGACGCGCTCCCAGCGCTTGTCGCGGTCCATGGCATAGTAGCGACCGATGATTGAAGCTATATGTCCGGCCGACTTCGCACAATGAGCCTCAAGCTCCTCGATGAAGCCCTTGCCGCTGCGCGGGTCAGTGTCGCGACCGTCCATGAAGCAGTGGATATACACCTTTTCCAGACCATATTCCTTAGCTATGTCGCAGAGTGCGAACAGATGATCGAGCGAAGAGTGCACACCGCCATTGGAGGTAAGACCCATAAAGTGAATGGCTTTGCCATGGTCGCGTGCATAGCTGAACGCGCTGACTATCTCCGGATTGTTGAGTATGGATCCGTCCTTGCATGCCTTGTTGATCTTCACAAGATCCTGATATACCACACGTCCGGCACCGATGTTAAGATGGCCCACTTCCGAGTTGCCCATCTGGCCGTCGGGCAGACCCACGTTCTCGCCGCTTGCCTGGAGTTCGGAATGTGGATATGTATTCATCAGGTAGTCCCAATAGGGAGTCGGCGTGTTGAAGATGACGTCGCCTTTACCATGATTGCCGATGCCCCATCCATCGAGGATCATCAGCAGAGCTTTTTTTGCCATAAGTCAATCTATAATTTTGGTTAATGATGTTCATTTAAATAGGTTGCAAATTTACAGAAAATTCTGCTTATAACCACGGATTTAAATAAAAATACCGTTTCGTAACAGTTGTAGAGTCCAACAGCAAACGCAAAGTTAAGCTACATTCTGGAAAAATCGCTTA
>CANOLV010000023.1 GCA_947567425.1 uncultured Porphyromonadaceae bacterium
TAAGCGATTTTTCCAGAATGTAGCTTAACTTTGCGTTTGCTGTTGGACTCTACACAGAGGCTCAATTACATTTATTTCTTCAAAAAATATCGTGAACATTTGCGACATTACATTTTTATACATATATTTGCAAAAAGGTACAACCAATCCTTTAAAGCCTCATCAGCCTATCATACAGCTCAATAATAACCGCAAATATATGCAACGAATAAATCTATACCAGACCGCATGTAAAGTGCTCCCGATGATGGCGCTCATCCTCTCGGCATGTTCTCCCAAAGTTACCACCAATATAGTCCGTGACTATTCTAAGCGCGTATCTCCGCAGCAAGTCAAGATATACGAAGTGGGCGATACTGTGCCATACGGTGCGGAGTATATAGGCAATGTTATGGTGACGGCCGACAGAAGCCCTGCAAGTAAATGCCGATATGAGAAAGTTATCGACATGGCCGTTAAGGCAACCGCCGACAACGGCGGCAATATTCTTTCGCTGACCTCCCATAAACTACCGGGCGGAAGCGATGCCTGCCACGAGATTTCCGGCGACATCATGTGGGACGGCGACACCACATACGTCCATCCCAACACCACGTACGTCCGTTCCGACACCGCGCAAGTCCATTCCGACACCGCGCCGTCCGCACAGACATTCACCCTGACTAAAAACACATTCTATATCAACGCCGGCTACGGCAACGTTTCCAGCAAGCTATATATCGCATCCGAACATAAAGCCCCCTCCTCGGCATCCAGAGGCATCGACTTCAACATAGGCTACGACTATATGTTAAACAGACTCATCGGAATCGGAGTACAGTATTCAGGATTTAAAGGGACAGTGTCGATCGGACCGGATTGCTCACACTACCTCATAAGCCTTGTCGGACCTCATCTTGTGCTACGGCAGCAGATAGGCGAAGGCCGATTTCTGCTCGAAGAAAGATTATGCATAGGATACTACAATTTATTCCAATGGGCGTATGGCCTTACGACTCAGAACCACGGACTCGGATCCTCCATACAATTAGGCGTTGAGTACCTGCTGAACGAAAAAGTCGGATTGGCATTCTCCATCGGATCGGTATCAGGCAGCCTGAATAACGACTCCGTGGAACTGCCTGATGACGAAAAGAGCGGCATCGGACGCCTTTATGTCGACATGGGATTCCGCTATCACTTCTGATTGTGGCGACGGAGTTCCCAAAAAGCCACAGCCGAAGCCGCCGCAACATTAAGCGAATCCACCCCGTGCGACATCGGAATCCGCACCACATAGTCCGCCGAATCTATAACATCACAGGCCAGCCCGTCGCCCTCGGTACCCATGACTATGGCCAGACGCGGTTCTGCCGCAAGACGAGGATCATCGATCGGGACTGAATTGTCGGTCAACGCCATTGCTACGGTGCGGAAGCCTAATTCATGCAAATCAGTCAAAGAGCCATCAAACCAGGTCCACGGCACCAGAAACACCGACCCCATCGACACCCTGACCGCCCGACGGTTAAGAGGATCGCAGGAAGTGGGAGTCAGAAGCACAGCATCGACACCAAGGGCCGCTGCTGAACGGAATATGGCACCTATATTTGTAGTGTCAGTCACTCCGTCTATGACCACTATCCGTCCGGCATCGGCGCAAAGTTCCGACACCGACGGCAATCTTCTACGACGCATCGCACACAGCACGCCGCGCGTAAGAGTATAGCCGGTCAGCGATGCCAGCACTTCGCGCGAACCGGTGTACACGGGAATGTCGCCGCATCTGGCCAGCACAGCTTTGGCATCACCCTCAATATGGCGCTTTTCACACATTATGGCCAACGGTTCATATCCAGCATCAAGAGCCACATTGATCACCTTAGGGCTCTCTGCTATAAAAATGCCGTTTGCCGGATCAAGTCTGTTGCGCAACTGTGCCTCCGTCAGCGACACGAACATCTCAATTCCCGGATGAGACAACGTCGATATTTCCACTACTGCCATAATTGTTCCGTTTTATTTTTATCATCACTTGACCGACTCGGTCTTTGACCACGCAAATTTAATGATTTAAGAGGTTGTTTCAAAATTCATTATTCGCCGTTCAAGACTCTGTCAAGTCGGCATACTGACAGGAAGACATCAAAATCTACCTCGGTTTTGAGGTTTATTTTGCAGGAAAGTCGTAAATTTGGGATTATTTTTCAATGTTACTGCTATGTTTGCAAAAGACACTTACATTAATCGGCGCAAAGCGCTGAAAGAGAAGGTTGGTAGCGGATTGCTCCTATTTTTAGGCAATGATGAATCAGGCGCCAACTACGAGGACAACACATATCCATATCGACAGGACTCTACATTTCTTTATTATTTCGGGCTACCCTATGCCGGACTCAATGCCGTAATCGACATCGACAACGACCGTGAGATTATTTTCGGCGACGAGCTTTCCATTGACCACATTGTCTGGATGGGCAATCAACCTACACTCCACGAAAAGGCCCAGAAAAATGGAATAGACATCACTCTTCCGGGAAAAGAACTTAAAGACTATCTTGACAAAGCCATAAAAGCCGGACAAAAAGTCCATACACTGCCCACATACCGCCCCGAACACCAGATTAAACTCTGGAATCTGCTCGACATCAGACCGGGGGCCGACACTCCCTCGATCGACTTCATCCGGGCCGTGGTCGACATGCGCAACCACAAGACCGAGGAAGAAATCAAGGAAATCGAACGGGCATGCAACGTGACCGCCGACATGCACACCACCGCAATGAAAGTGCTGCGTCCGGGCATGCACGAATATGAAGTCGTGGCCGCGCTCGAAGCCGTAGCCACCGCCAACGGCTGCTCACTCTCGTTTCCGACCATAGCCACTATAAACGGTCAGACGCTCCACAACCATTACCACGGCAATATCGTCAAGCCAGGCGACATGCTGCTCGTCGACGCGGGAGCCGAGACCGAAATGGGCTATGCCGGCGACATGTCGTCGACCATCTGCGCCGACAAGACTTTCACTCCTCGCCAAAAGACCATCTACGACATACAGGTGGCATCTCACATCGCCGCAGTCGAAGCGCTTCGTCCGGGCGTCCCGTTCCTCGACGTCTATGAACTGTCGGCTTCAGTCATCTGCGCCGGCCTTAAAGACCTCGGAATTATGAAAGGCGATCCGATGGAAGCGGTGAAAGCCGGTGCGCATGCCATGTTCTTCCCATGCGGACTCGGCCACATGATGGGGCTTGACGTCCACGACATGGAGAACCTCGGTGAAGTATGGGTAGGTTATGACGGTAAGCCTAAAAGCACGCAGTTCGGACGTAAATCGCTCCGTCTCGCCCGTCCGCTCGAACCGGGATTCGTACTGACCATCGAACCAGGAGTATACTTCATTCCCGAACTGATCGACTACTGGAAGGGCGAAGGACGGTTCAAGGAATTCATCAACTATGATGAACTTGAGAAGTGGCGCGGATTCGGAGGCATCCGTAATGAAGAGGACTATCTAATAACCTCCGACGGAGCACGCCGCCTCGGTAAAAAGATACCTTTGACCACTGAAGAAGTTGAAGCGCTGCGATGAACTCCAATAAAAAGTCAATAGCTTTCGCGGCGGCCGCCGTGCTTAGCTGGTCCACCGTGGCCACAGCTTTCAAAATAGCCCTGAGCTACCTTTCTGTGTTCGAGACTCTCCTGATAGCCTCTGCCACGGCCCTGGCAATATTCACGGTGCTGATGACTGTGGAAAAGTCGTGGGGAAAGCTTCGCTCCCTGTCGCCGTCGACATGGTGCCTGACAGCCCTTATGGGACTGATAAATCCCGTGGCCTACTATCTGATCCTGTTTGAGTCATACGACCATCTGCCGGCACAGGTGGCACAGCCCATCAACTATCTTTGGCCGATAGCGCTCCTGGTCATGCTCGCCATTTTCAACAAGCAGCCCATACCGGCAAAAAAATATATCGGTATGCTGATATCGCTCGTCGGATTGACCATGATATCGCTTGGAGGCAAGTCGATCAACGGCAATCTGTCGCCCTACGGACTTGCCCTCGCCGGTGCGAGCGCAGTGCTTTGGGCTGTATACTGGATGCTCAACGACCGCATCAAAGATAAAGTGCCCGAAAGTATCAGTCTGTTCCTCGGATTCCTGTTCGGAATGATATATCTCGGCATCGGAGCCTGCTTCGTTGAAGTCGACATCCCATCCACATCGGCTCTGCTGGCCGGCATGTATGTGGGTGCGTTCGAGATCGGCGTACCGTTCATCTGCTTCGGCATAGCCATCCGCACCACCGACAATCCCGCCTTGATCAATCAGATGTGCTACATGGCTCCCTTCCTGTCGCTCTTCTTCATTTCGATGGTGCTTCACGAACCCATCATGTACACCACTTTGATCGGACTCGTGCTGATCATAGCAGGCATAGTCTACAATCAATATTTCGCAACGTCTGCCCCCCGGTCGAAATCCGGTCGGCTTAAATCTGAATCTATATGAGAGAATGGACCACTATAAAGGAGTATGAGGACATACTTTTCCAGCAATACGGCGGAATCGCCAAAATAACCATCAACCGCCCGCAGGTCTACAATGCCTTCAGGCCTAAGACCAACTTTGAGATGCTCGATGCAATGGCCATCTGCCGCGAACGCCCGGACATCGGGGTGATTATACTAACCGGCACTGGCGACAAGGCTTTCTGCTCCGGAGGCGACCAGAAAGTCAAAGGCGTAGGAGGCTATATCGACGACAACGGCGTGCCGCGTCTGAACGTGCTCGATCTGCACAAAGCCATCAGATCCATCCCAAAGCCGGTCATAGCCATGGTCAACGGTTATGCCATCGGAGGAGGCCACGTACTGCACGTGGTGTGCGACCTCACCATCGCATCTGAAAATGCCCGCTTCGGACAGACCGGACCAAAAGTCGGCAGTTTCGACGCCGGATTCGGATCTTCTTACCTCGCCAGATGCGTAGGACAGAAGAAAGCCCGCGAAATATGGTTCCTGTGCCGACAGTACTCGGCTAAGGAAGCGGAAGAGATGGGCATGGTCAACAAAGTCGTTCCGTTTGATCGTCTTGAAGACGAGACTGTGGAATGGTGCGAGACCATACTCAAACGCAGCCCCATGGCCATACGCATGATAAAAAGGGCCCTGAATGCCGAGCTTGACGGACAGAGAGGCATGATGGAGTTCGCCGGCGACGCCACTTTGATGTACTATCTGATGGCCGAGGCTCAGGAGGGCAAAAACGCTTTCCTTGAAAAGCGCGACCCCGATTTCCAGCAATTTCCCAAATTCCCGGGATAATGATTAAAGCCCGTTACGAACATTATCTGCTGCACTTCAAAGAGCCGGCGATAACGTCGCGGCAAACCATGACCGAGAAGGAGACCTTCTTCATCACCCTATATGATGAAGAGTCCCCTTCTCTTTTCGGTGTAGGCGAAGCCGCGCTCTTCAGGGGGCTTGGAGCCGACGACCGACCGGACTACGAAGCCTGTCTCGAATCGCTGTGCCGCGACATTAACGAGGGCATTTTGGCCATTGACCGAACGCCCGGCGGATCGTTCACCTTAGGAGAATACCGCCACCCCTACAGTTCCATTATGTTCGGCCTCGAAGGCGCCGTCACCGACCTTAACATCCGCGCCGGACGATGCCCCGCGGCGATGCTCGATTGGGAACGTGGTCTGACCGGCATCACCATTAACGGCCTCGTCTGGATGGGCGATTCATCCACCATGTTGCGGCGCATCGACGAAAAGCTGGATGCCGGATTCAAATGCATAAAATTAAAGATCGGAGGAATCGACTTCGACGACGAACTCAGCCTGCTGTCGCACATCCGAAGCCGATACAGTCAGGACAAACTCATGATCAGACTCGACGCCAACGGCGCTTTCAGCCCCGACAATGCCATGTCGAAGCTGCATCGGCTGGCCGACTTCGGCATTCACTCTATCGAACAGCCCGTAAAAGCCGGACAGTGGGATGCAATGGCGGCGATATGCCGCGACACTCCTATACCGATAGCCCTCGACGAAGAGCTTATAGGCAACCGCGACATTGAGTCGAAGCGCATGCTTCTCGACACGATACGCCCACAGATGATCATTCTGAAACCATCGCTCTGCGGCGGGTTTTACGCCGCGAGGGAATGGTGCGCCGAAGCCGACAGACGCGGCATAGGATGGTGGTATACGTCGGCGCTCGAATCCAACATCGGACTCAACGCCATAGCCAGGGAAGTCGCATCGCTTATGTCAGAAGGCCGTACGTGCGCTTTCTGGCCGCAGGGCCTCGGCACGGGAGGTCTGTTCACCGACAACATACCGTATCCTTTGAGCCTCAGCGGCGACCGGCTTACCCTGAATCCGGCAGCCGCTGGCAGTCATCCAGTCCGATAAAACCGCATTTTTCAAGAAAAAGAGGCATTTAAAATAAATCCAGACAGCATTGGTCAAGAAATTTCTCAATGAATGGTTCGACGAAAAGGACTACGTCATAGCACATACATCCGGATCCACCGGCACACCTAAAGAGATCCGGTTGCTGAAGTCCGACATGCGCCGTTCCGCAGAAGCCACTTGCCGTTTTTTCGGCATAACCGGAAAGTCGACACTCGTGTTGCCGCTCTCCACCGACTATATAGCCGGCAAGATGATGGTGGTCAGGAGCATAGTGTCCGGAGCCGCGCTCTTAGACGAAAAGCCATCTTCGCAACCATTGTCCGCCATATATCCCGAAGTTGACCTAACGGCCGTAGTTCCTTCGCAGGTCGAAGGACTGCTGAGTTCTCCAAACCGCATCCGTAACGTAATCGTCGGAGGCGGACAGCTTTCCGACGTGCTCGAACAGCGGCTTAGCCTGTCGGACATTCATGCCTATGCCACTTACGGTATGACGGAGACATGTAGCCATGTGGCACTGCGCGACATATCCCTGCGCGAACCATACTTCACCGCGCTCGAAGGGATATCTTTCTCCACCGACAGCCGTGGATGCCTGGTCATTGACGCTCCAGGATTCTCGTTTGGGCGCATAGTCACTAATGACGTGGTCGACATCATCGACAGCCGCAGGTTCCGATGGATAGGCCGCGCCGACAACGTCATAAACTCCGGCGGAGTAAAATTGCATCCCGAAATCATAGAGCGCATCCTGTCGCCGTTCATACCCTATCCTTTCTACATCGCCGGACGCCGTAGCGACCGCTGGGGACAGGAAGCCGTTCTATATGTCGAGGTTCCGAACACCGACATTGACAGCTTCGACAAGAGATACATAATAGAAAAGGCACGCTCGGTACTTGACCGTTACAGCGTGCCCAAAGAGGTTATATGCGTAGAGGAGTTCTCTCGTACAGACTCCGGAAAAATTAAGAGGCTGGTATTTTAGTTCCTGACGACGGATCTAACCGAACTTACTGATCTTCCTTAGTATCGGTTCATTCATTATCTTTATCCTGCGCCCGTCCACTATCAGAATCTTCTCGTTGACAAATCCCGACAGTGTTCTGATGGCATTGGATGTGGTCATATTCGACAGATTGGCCAGATCCTCCCGCGCCATATAGATGCGCAGAGTGGCATTGTCGTCCTCATAGCCGTAACTGTCGCGGAGGGCTATCAAAGCTTCTGCCAGACGGCCGCGGATATGCTTTTGTGTCAGATTCACTATTTTAGTATCCGAACCGCCGAGATTTCTCGACAGCTCATGGATAAAGAACCACGCAAGCTTGATATTATTTTGAATCAGGTCCTTGACCACGGACATTGGAACGCATCCGAGCGTCGATGGCTCGAAAGCGGCGGCCGTACTTACATAGGGCTCCTCGGCAAAATATGCGCGATAGCCAAAATATTGAACCGGACGGATCAACCGCAATATCTGCTGCCGACCACCTATGCCGTCCTTATATAGCTTAACCTTTCCTTTCAACAGGCACCAGAGATATTCAGGCATCTCTTTCTCAGCATATATTATCTGATTCTTTTTAAATGTCTGAGTCGTGAAATTTTCTACAATCTTACGCTTTTCATCTCCATCAAGTATTGACCATAGTTCGGAAAGATCCTCTTGAATTACCTTTTCTAATGTACTTTTCTTAATCATTCCAAATGCCGTGTAACTATGTTATAAAACATATTTTGCAAAGTTATAAATTAAATACACAATTAGCACTATAATCGCTCGGCAATTATATCTGTTTTACGCTGATTTTTGGTTAAATAATCCTAACGACGCATATATATGCCAATATTCACACAGCATTCACCTACTGATTTGAGGCCTACATAGGGTCCACATCGTAATATATCATCAACGAACGCACATCCGGATGCGATTCAATGAAACTTTCATAAGTCGCCCGAAGAATATCTTTCACTTTTCGCATAGATGCCTCGACCTCCACCTTAAGCATTATTTTCCGTATATACAATGACTGTATTCGAGATACGTGAGGCTCCTCCGGACCGAACACACGTGTACCGAACAATCCCTTCAGACGGGCGGCATATTCCGACGATGTCACCGTCAGCACCGACTCGTCACGATGTTTGAGATAGACATTGATGATTCTCGTGAATGGCGGATAGCAGTACTTTCTGCGTTCATTCAGCTCATACTCGTAGTAACCGTTGTAGTCATGCGTCCTAAGATATTCAAGCACCGGATGTCCCGGTTGCGAGGTCTGCACCACCACCAGGCCCTGCTTGTACCTCCTTCCGGCACGGCCCGACACCTGCTCAAGCATATTGAATGCGCGTTCAGTCGATCGGAAATCAGGGAAATTTATGATTGAGTCGGCATTAAGCACTCCCACCGCGCTCACCCCGTCGAAGTCAAGCCCCTTGGTCACCATCTGCGTCCCTACGAGTATCTGGGCCTTGCCCTTTGAAAAGTCGCTGATTATATTCTCGTATGAATCCTTGTTGCGGGTGGTGTCGAGGTCCATCCTCAGTATTTTCGCACCTGGAAATGCAGAGTCCGCGATATCCTCTATGCGCTCGGTTCCGTAGCCGTATGTCTCTATCGAAGGCTCCCGGCACGATGGACAGATTGTGGGAAGCCGATAGCTCGCTCCGCAATAATGGCACACCATCTCTCCGGCACGCCGGTGATAGGTCAGCGATACATCGCAGTTCTGGCATTTAGGCACGTAAGCACACTGTTTGCACGTGACCACGGGAGCATAACCCCGGCGGTTGTGGAATAATATCACCTGCTCGCCCCTGCCTATGGCCTCGCGGGTCACCGACAGCAGCCTTGACGTAAGAAGCCCCGACAGACGGCCGCGCCTCTTCTCATCGGCCATATCCACAAACTCAATCCGCGGAAGCTGGATATCCTCATAACGCTGCAGAAGTTCCACCAGGCCGTATCTGCCGTTTAAGGCTTTATAGTAAGTCTCCACCGACGGAGTGGCGCTTCCGAGCAGAGTCTTGGCGCCGTGCATCGAGGCAAGCACCATGGCCGTGTCCCGGGCATTATAGCGGGGAGCCGGATCATACTGCTTGTAGCTCGACTCATGCTCTTCGTCGACTATCACAAATCCGAGCCGCGAGAACGGCAGAAACACGGACGACCGGGCCCCGATGACCACACACGGTGTCGGATCATGCAGCAGGCGTTTCCAGATGTCCACACGCTCATTGTCTGAAAACTTAGAGTGATATATGACCACCTTTTGCCCGAACACCTTCTGCAGGCGGTGGGTGAGCTGGGTGGTCAGGGCTATCTCCGGCACAAGATAGAGCACTTGAAGGCCATGCCTGATCGCATAATCTATCAGATGAAGATATACCTCGGTCTTGCCGCTCGACGTCACTCCACGAAGAAGCACCGTCTCCTTTATCAGAAAAAGCTTATGAATCTCATCAAGTGCACGCGCCTGGGCGTCGCTCAGTTTTGGAAGTTCACCTATGGCGGTTCCCGGATAGTGAAACCGGTTGATCTCCCTCACCACCGTGTCTATCACGCCTTTGGAAGCAAGTGCGCTGACTATGGCGGTGCTCAGTCCTGTCTCCTCAAGAAGTTGAGTCCGCGGCACCTCTGCCGGAAGGCCGAGAGCACGGTTGCGGTTAAGCTTATCCAGAAGCGCTATCAGAAGCTGTTCCTGCTTCTTGGCCCCTTTGACCGAGTCAAACGCACGGTGCATAGCGTCATTGTCGTCACGGTCTACCGCCAGACGCACCCTGACCTCCTTCTTCGACCGATAGCGTTCTACAAGCTTCTCCGATATGATGACCACACCCTTCTCCACAAGTTTCGGAATCAGCACCTCGATTCTCGACAAACCGGTCTTCTTCTCTATTTCCGCCACAGTCATCCGGCCGTTATGGTCAAGCGACTGGGCCACTATCACCTCCCGCTCATCCAGACGCCCGTCGGCCGACTCGGCATAGTCAGGATTAAGTTCGACAAACGTCTCGCTTTCCACCTTCAGCCCGGCAGGGACGGCCGCCTTGTAGACATCGCCTATCGCACACAGATAATATTCCGATATCCAGTTCCACAATTTTAGCTGAGGATGCTTCAGCACTGCACCTTCGTCAAGCATGCTTATCACCTCCTTGACTTCAAAGCCGGAAGGAGCCACCGGTGTGAGGCCAGACACTATGGCGGTGTAATACTTCCTCCGGCCGAACGGCACCACCACACGGCTTCCCATCAGAATACCCGACTCCATATCTTCCGGTATACCGTATGTAAAAGTGCCGTGAAGAGGCAATGGCAGTATGACTTCAGCATAAAGTCTGTATTTCGGTGACATGTACAATTGTTTTAGAAGATGATTATAATGTAAAGTTACATATTTTTTTGTACATTTGTTGACCAATATTCATATCCAATCATTTTATCATGCATTTTCCAAAACATTTAATCCTTGTTTTTGCAGGACTCAGCGCCCTGACGGCTATGCCTCAAGGCACTGTCGACGACTACAATCGCGCATATTCGCTCCGCGACTCCTATAGCTCGCGTCATGTTTATAATGGCTCGGTCAGGCCGTCATGGATCAGGGGGACAGACAAATTCTGGTATGTCGACGAGTCTAAGCAGGGACGCACATACACAGTGGTGGACGCTGCTAAGAAGTCGCGTGCGCAGATGTTCGACCAGACGCACCTTGCCGCAGAACTGTCGAAGGCTTCAGGACACGACATAAAGGCCAACAACATACGGCTTGATCGTCTGTCAGCAACTCCCGGACTCGACACGCTCCGATTTAACTACAACAACCACTCCTGGATGTACATCAACCGAAAGAAAGGTACTTTGACCGATCTCGGCGAACTGCCGGCACCCCCGCAACGCCCCCACTGGATGGTTGTCGACGAAGAGAAAGGCGACTGGAAATATCCATCGCCCGACGGCACAATGAAGGCCTATGTCAAGGACAATAACATATATGTCGTCGACAATGCCACGGGCAAAGAAAGACAGTTAAGCTTCGACGGAACCCCCGGCAACTACTATTCAGCCTACATCTCATGGTCGCCCGACAGCCGCAAAGTGGCCGCATGCCGCATCAGACCAGCCGGCGAGAAGCGCTACGTCTACTATGTGGAGTCATCACCGTCATCACAGTTGCAGCCCATACTGCATAAGCAGGAGTATGCAAAACCCGGCGATGAACTCCGCTTTAAAGTTCCGTGCATATACGAAGTCGCCACCGGACGTGCCATAATTCCCGACACCCGGCTTTTCGACCGGCAGTACGACCTCTACGGCCCTTCATGGAATGCCGACAGCGAAGCCATAACTTTTGAATACAACCAGCGCGGACACCAGGTATACCGAGTGCTGGAGATGTCGGCCGCCGACGGCTCCGTACGCCCGTTGGTCGAAGAGACCTCCGACAAGTATGTCAACTATCCGAGGATATTCCGTCACATGCTTGCCGACGGAAAGCGGATGATCTGGAGCAGCGAACGTGACAACTGGAACCATCTGTACATGTACGACCGTGCCACGGCCGCGCCGACACATCAGATCACGAAAGGTCAATGGTATGTACGCGACATTATCAAAGTCGACGAACCGAACGAAAAGATCTACTTCTCGGCCAATGGCGTAAACACCGACGAGGATCCCTATCACATCCGCTACTATTCAATCAACTTCGACGGAACGGGAATGACCGACCTCACGCCGGCACCCGGACATCACTCCGCCACATTCTCGCCCGACATGAAATATCTCGTCGACACATATTCCACCGTATCCGTCCCTCCGGTCACCAGACTGCGCGATGCCACTGACGGAAGTGTCATAATGGACGTGGCCGATGCCGACATTTCCGAACTGACAGATGCCGGATGGAAAGCCCCGGAAGTATTTTCCGCTCCCGGACGCGACGGCAAGACACCCATGTGGGGACTGATCTACCGCCCCACCAACTTCGACCCCGCCAAGAAGTATCCCGTCATCGAATACATCTACCAGGGTCCCGGCGACCATTACGTTCCCAAATCTTTCCAGTCCTACAACTGGTGGATGACTTCGCTCTCTGAACTCGGATTCATCGTAGTGATGGTCGACGGAATGGGCACATCGTTCCGTTCGCGCGAATTTGAGAATATATGCCATCAGAATCTCGTCGATGCTGGACTTCCCGACCATATAGCATGGATCAAGGAGGCCGGAAAGAAATACCCATACATGGATCTCGACCGGGTAGGTATTTTCGGATGTTCGGCAGGCGGTCAGGAATCCACTACGGCTGTGCTCCATCATCCCGAATTCTATAAGGCGGCATATTCCGCATGCGGATGCCATGACAACCGCATGGATAAAATCTGGTGGAACGAACTTTGGCTCGGATATCCCATCAACGATTCATACAAAAAAGCGTCAAACGTCGAAAACGCCCATCTGCTTCAGCGTCCGCTGATGCTCGTTGTAGGTGAAATGGACGATAATGTCGATCCCGCGTCTACCATGCAGGTGGCCAACGCGCTGATCAAAGCCAACAAGGACTTTGAGCTTGTGGTGATTCCAGGAGCTCGCCATTCGATGGGCGAGGACTTCGGCGAACATAAGCGCTACGACTTTTTCGTGCGCCATCTGCTCGGTGTGAATCCCCCCGCATGGTCGGAAATTAAGTATAGATAATAATGTGCCGTTGCATTGCGTTATCTATATATGCGCATATCTAATTTACATCTAATAGCATATCTTTGGCTCCTCTGCATCCTGTTTTCCGGATGCGGAGGAGCCAAACTGTCTGTAGCCAACGAACAGATGGAGCGCGGCGAATTCTACGACGCATCGCGCACTTACCGCAAAGTCTACAACAAGATGACCAAGCGCGAAGAACGCCCTCAGCGCGGCGAGGTCGCTTTCAAGATGGCCGAATGCTACAGAAAGCTGAACATGAGCGCCAGGGCCGTCGCCGCATATCAGAACGCCATCCGCTACGGGTATCCCGATTCAATGGCCGTGCTGCATCTCGCACAGGCCCTGCAGGCCGAGGGAAAGTATAAGGAAGCCATAGCTTCATACGAAGAATTTCTCGCCACCGGGCCGAAGGATGTCAAGACCGCCGAGTCGGGCATAGCCGGATGCCGGATCGGATTGAAGTCCAAGGAGAATCCCACCCGCTACATTGTGAAACAGGCCAAGCTGTTCAATTCACGGCGGGCTGACTTTGCTCCGATGTTTCTCGACAAGTCGCATGACGCGCTCTACTTCACCACCACTAACGAAAAAGTCACCGGCAACCACCGGAGCGAGATCACCGGCATGAAGAAAAGCGACATCTGGTGGTCACGGAAAAACGAACGTGGCGAATGGATGCGTCCCGAGCCGGTAGAAGGCGAGCTTAACACCGAACACGAAGAAGGTATAATCTCCTTCACACCCGACGGTTCGACCATGTATCTGACCCGGGCGCGCCGCGAACCTAATGCCCACACCGGTGTTGAGATATACACTTCACAGCGCTCCGACGCCAAATGGAGTGCACCCGTTAAATTTGACATTACAGCCGACACTCTGTCCAATTATGGACATCCCGCGGTGTCGCCCGACGGACAGTGGCTTTACTTCACGTCCGACATGCCCGGAGGTTATGGAGGAAAGGATATCTGGCGTATCAACCTGAAAGAAAGGGTCGGTTCGCTGGAGAATCTCGGCGAATTCATCAACACCGAAGGCGACGAAGAATTCCCCTACGTCAGATCCGACAGCCTGCTCTACTTCTCATCCAACGGACACGCCGGATTAGGCGGACTCGACATATTCCGCGCCAAGCTCACCCCATCGGGAGGATGGCTCGTCGAGAACATGGGCATACCGGTTAATTCGGCGGCCGACGATTTCGGAATCACCTTCGGCGACGGCGAAAGCGGCTACTTTTCCTCCAACCGCACCGACGGCCGCGGCTACGACCACATATACTCGTTCGTCCTGCCCGACCTGAGAATCAACATCAGCGGAATGGTGCTCGACAAGGACGAAGAACCCGTGCCTAACTCCATAATCAGAATAATAGGCGACGACGGTTCTAACCAAAGGGCTGCCGGACGTGCCGACGGATCATTCTCATTTCCGCTCAGAAGGGGCGTCAGATATGTGATGCTCGCCGGCGCAAGAGGCTACCTGAACGCAAAGCAGGAGTTTGAGGCCGACGATGCCGAAGAAGACGCCGAATACAACGTCGACTTCATTCTGGCTTCAATAACAAAGCCAAACGTAGTCGACAATATATTCTACGACTTTGACAAGGCCACTCTGCGTCCCGAGTCAATGACAGCTCTCGACTCGATCGTCCAGGTGCTGCACGACAATCCCAACGTGACCATCGAAATGGCCTCGCACACCGACCGCTGGGGAAGCGAGGAATACAACATCAACCTGTCGCAGCGACGGGCACAGTCAGTCATCGACTACCTCATCCAAGCCGGAATAAAGCCTGACCGCCTGCAGCCCCAAGGCTACGGCAAGTCGCGCCCGAAAGTAATCACCAAACGTCTCGCCCGCGAATTCCCGCAGTTCAAAGAGGGCGACACCCTCGACGAGGCATACATTGAGGCCCTGTCGGAAGAGGATCAGGAAGTAGCCGACCAGATAAACCGACGGACCGAATTTCAGGTTCTCTCCATCGACTATAAAATGTATTGACATTATGGATTTCCGAACTACAGTACCGCCATTGAAAGGCATGCAGGGTCTGATCGACTATTCATCGTCGGTCGTCATGCTCGGATCATGCTTCACCGACAATATCGGATCGCGACTGAACGATGCCATGTTTGATTGCTGCCACAATCCGTGCGGCACGCTCTACAATCCGGCCAGCATAGCGTCTTCGCTTCTCGACATTCTTTACGAACGCCCGTACACCGAAGCAGACCTCGTAGAGCATGCGGGCCTTTGGCACAGTTTCAGCCATCACTCACGCTTCTCCGGCGACGACAAGGCCAAAGTCCTCGACACCATCAACCATGCCCGCGACACTGCACTTAAAGCCATGTCGCATGCGTCTGTATTTATCGTAACATTCGGCACCTCCTGGATTTTCCGGTTGGCCGAAGGCAATGCTGTAGTGGCCAACTGCCACAAGATGCCTCCGGCTATGTTCCGGAGGGAGATGCTTTCCTCCACACAGACCTACGGACTCTGGAAAAAGATGCTGCGCGAGCTGTCGGCAAGGTTTCCACGGATGAAAGTCATATTCACGGTCAGTCCTATACGCCATCTGTCCGACGGAGCACATGCCAACCAGCTCAGCAAAGCCGCTCTCCTCGAAGCTGTCGACAGGCTCACTGTAGAATTTCCCGGACAGGCCATATATTTCCCCGCCTACGAGATAATGATGGACGATCTGCGCGACTATCGCTTCTATGCCTCAGACATGCTGCATCCTTCAGACGTGGCAGTCGATTATATCTACGACATCTTCAGACAGTCGTTTATGACAGCCTCCACAATCGCCGACTCAAAAATCTGCGAGTCGCTCCACCGCCGGCTCAGCCACAGGCCCCTCAACGGAACCGCACCCGATCCGAAGGCCATCATTGAGGAATTTTCCTCCAGGTATCCGAATCTCGCTCCAGTATTTTCCCGTCACAAGTAAGAGCCTGTCCCATAAGCATTGCGCGGCCGGTCATTGAACAATGACCGGCCGCGTGGCGTTTCATTGGTTGGATTAACTAATTAAATTTTACAGTTATGAGAGTTACATATATTGACCACAGCGGTTTCATGGTCGTAACAGATGATGTCATTATGGTATTTGACTATTTCCGTGACCCCTCGCACTCCGTTGTCAAGACTCTTGAAAAATACCCCGAGCTACCGGTGGTATTTTTCGTCAGCCACCACCACAAAGACCACTACAATCCGGACATATTCAATCTCGCACAGTCGCACGAACGTCTGTATGTGATGTCCAACGACATATTCCAGCGCCACGGCGACTCCAAGATCCCCACCGCGGGCATGAGCGCCGGTGACCGCATTGAGAATGTCATCGGAGGCCTTACTGTTGACGCCTTCGGGTCTACCGACCTTGGGGTCAGCTTTGCAGTGACCGACAGCCATGGCAAAAAGATTTTCCATGCCGGCGACCTCAACAACTGGCATTGGAATGAAGAGTCCACTCCAAAGGAGGTACAGAAAGCCTCGCTCGAATTCGAGAAAGTCCTTCACCGCATTAAAGAGAAGGACGACCGTTTCGACATAGCCTTCTTTCCTGTCGACCCGCGGCAGGGCAAGGATTATGCTTCCGGGGCGGCCCAATTCCTCGACACGGTGAAAGTCAGCGACTTTTTCCCGATGCACTTCTTCGGCGACCACGCTAAAGCATGCGACTTCAAGGCATACCCGATCCACGATGTAACCGACACCACATTCCATTGCCTATACGAACCGGGGCAGTCGATTGACTTAGACACACTCTTATAGTTTTGTGGCACGCCTCAACTTTTTAAGTTAACGCGTGTTATTAGAATAGAACATTTAATCACACATATAAAAATATACTTTTAGTTATGGCAAATTCAACTAAAAAGAGCATCCAGGGCACTCAGACCGAGATTAATCTCGCAAAAGCCTATCTAAGCGAATCAGCCGCTTATTCACGTTACACATACTATGCACAACAGGCAGATAAGGAAAATTTCTTCCCTATCGGTGAAATATTCCGCGAGACTGCGGCCAACGAACTTCGCCACGGTAAGATTTTCTTCAAATATCTCAAAGGCGGTAAAGTCGAATGCACGCTTAATCCTGATGCCGGAATCATCGGCGACACAGCCACCAACCTCGAATACGCCATCAATGAAGAGAAGGAAGAAGGCGTTGAGCAGTACATCAATTCTGCAAAAGTGGCCGACGAAGAAGGCTTCAAGGACATAGCTGAACACTTCAGAGCCATCGCAGAGATTGAGCGTCACCACCACGATCGTTTCGAACTGTTGCTTAGCCAGGTCAAAGCAGGAACCGTATGGAAGCGCGAGAAGCCCATTAAATGGCGTTGCCTCGTATGTGGATACGAATTTGAAGGCACAGAACCCCCGAAAGTATGTCCGGCATGCGACCATCCATATCAGCACTACATGGCTCTCGACCTCTACGACATCTAAACTTCATAAACCGATAGATAGACAAGACAGAGAGGCTACCTAACAACCAAAGTTAGGCAGCCTCTCTTATAGTAATATTCAGTTCTTCCTATTCCATTACTTCAAACTTCACATCGTCCAGAGCGAAATATGAAGGTGTGTTCATTCCGTATGCTCCTACATCCGACGACGATAATTTGAATACAAGCTTCTTCACAGGCGAATCCGAATTGACAAACGCATCACACAGCGTCCATTCCGACACGATATAGTGGTCCACCGGAAGCTCGGCGCGGTAATCGGCCAGATAGAATGTCTTTGCGTAGACTGGCGTAGCAGTCTCCGAATCATCGTCATAACCTTCGATGGTAAGCAGGAACCAGTCGCCCTTGACAAACTTCTTGGCAAACGCATCGCCATTCTTGATCGTATTGTAGGCATACGCGGTATTATTCAGCCATAACGACTTGATCTTGACCGCAGAGTCAAAGGTTATGGTAGGCCAGCCCGTATAGTCGGAGCCATAGCCTATGGCAAATTTGTCTGAATTGTGGCCTGCACCCTTTTTCAGGTCGCCCGTGCTGCTGTAAACCTTGTACTGATCCGGATCAAACGACGAATAGCTGTCTGATCCAAGGCATGAATATGCAAAACCGTCCCACGAACCATACTGATCATCATAATTATTATTGAACGATGCACCGTCGGCTTCGTATTTGAGCTGGTTGTTGTAGCCCATCGAACCCAATGTGGCACTTTCAAAGTCTATGTTCTCGACCTTGTCATCCTTTCCGGGATCATCCGGCCCGTCATTGTCGTCATTCGAACATGAAAACAACATCGACGATGCAAAAATTAATGATCCGACAATAAATAGATTCTTATTCATAACATTTTAAAAATATAAAGATTTAATATCATTTCAACGCTCTCAATATCTCTGACTCATAGCGCTCAGGATCGCGGAAATCCGGACGCCGGCTGTAGGTTCCATCCTTCTCCACAAGCATGTAGAACGGAATCCCGTCTATCCCCAGCTTATTCCGCAGATAGTTGATCTGATCCTCCGTCAGCCTGTAATGATGCCCCTTTATTCCGGGAATCATGCGCTTGTAGTGCTCCATCGGCGACGATTCGTCGGCGATATAGACCCACTCCACATCCTTGTCCTTGAATGTAGTCTGCTTCTTAGGCTCATGATGGCGCAGGGCCTGACGGCATGGGCCGCACCATGTATCCCAGAAGTCCACCACCACGACTTTACCCTTATGCGGAGCTATTATCGCTTCGAAAAGCTGGTCAAGCGGCACATCGGGAGCCTGCTCGAATTCAGCCTTATCGGCAAGAGCGGCAAAAACGGCCTTCGTATCGTCGTTCTTCATCTGCAGCGCCTTGGCGAAAAATGGATTCTCGATGTCGCGCAGCACCGCTAAATCCCTCTCGGTAAGTTCGCCGTTCTTAGCTTTGCCCCAATAAGTACGCGACTCCAGCACACCCGCTACAGGATTGCACCGGGCACCATATTTCGTCCAGTCGATCTGCCAGCCATATATAAGATAATCCACGTATGGAGTCAGCACCAGCTTTTCGTCGCACATATCGAACAGCGACGCGATGCGGGTCAGATTGGCATCCGACAGGTCGCCGCCGATTGAGTCAGGCGGGACATCGCGGGTCTTTTTCTTAGCTCCGTAGGCATTGGCCAGCACAAACTTTGAATTGCCGGAGAACACTACCGAACCTTTCAGCAGATTGCGCATGTACTCTTTCAGAATCTCAGGGCAGTCAAGACTGTCGATCTTCGACATCGTCTCATTATACGTCTTGACCACAAAGTCGGTATATTCGTCGCCGTTGGCCTTATAGTCCCATATCTCAGGCGAATCCAGCGGAATGCTTATCGATCCCTCATATCTGGAAATGGCCACGTCAAGTTCGCCGTAACGTCCATTGCTGGTGATGCCGTCATTGCCTACGGAAATGTCGGCAGTCTCCCCGGGCGCAAGATTCAGCAGAATCTTGCCTGCCGCCATAGTGGCCGGGCCATACTGATTGAAGGCATAGGTCACCGTATTGTCCGTCTCGTTGACATTGCCGACAAGTTCTTCATATTCGCCGAACATATTGATAAGCATTGCGCTGTTGTTCAGCTTGCCCTGATTGTCAGGATGAAGATAATGGATGTTCACTGTAGTCTTTCCGACATCATATACCGGTGCCGGAATAAGATCCGACGCACCGGACGCATAGCCGGACGCTGATACCGTCAGCAATACCGGCATTAACTTTTTTAGCTTCAAAGTATTTGATTAATCTTTAGTTGTTTCATTATTCCCTGTTTCGGGCATATCGGCCTCGGCATCTTTTTCCGGCACTGAGTCAGATCCGGAATCCTGCCCGTCCGTTTCCACGGGTTCCGCGTCAGCTACGATGCGCTTGTTCTCACACCGCAGAAGGCGTCCGGGAAACTGGTCGACCAGTCCGAGATTATGCGTGGCCATTATCACCGCCGTGTCGCCCTGCGACGCTATCTCATGCAGATAGCGCACTATCTGTTCACCGGTAGCCGGATCCAGATTGCCGGTAGGCTCGTCGGCCAGTATAAGCTTAGGCTTGTTGAGCAACGCACGCGCTATGACTATGCGCTGCTGCTCGCCGCCGGAAAGCTCGTGAGGCATCTTATACGACTTTGTGAGCATACCGACCTCTTTGAGCACCTCCTCTATGCGGCCGTCTATCTCGTCGGCATTCTTCCAGCCCGTGGCCTTGAGCACAAACGCCAGATTGTCATAGACCGAACGGTCGGTAAGCAACTGAAAATCCTGAAACACTATACCTATCGACCTGCGCAGAAAGGGAATCTCCTTTCTCTTTATGGCGGTGAGGTCATAATCGAGCACCTGGGCTTCGCCGCTCTCTATCGGAATCTCCGCATACATCGATTTAAGCAACGTGCTCTTGCCGCTCCCGACTTTACCGATGATATACGTGAACTCACCCTCGTTTATAGTGAGGTTGACGTTCTTAAGCACTACATGTTCCTTGCGGAGAAGCTCCACATTTGAATATCTGACGAGGCTCATGGCTGATGGTAGCTACAATTATTTATGACGTTTCTGCAGTTCTTCCGCAAGCTCCTCTATTCGGTGGCCTTTCGACGTAAGAAGCACGATAAGATGATATATCAGATCCGAAGCCTCGTATATCAGACGGTCGTCGGTGCCGTTGGTGGCTTCTATCACCGTCTCCACGGCTTCCTCCCCTATCTTCTGGGCCATACGGTTCACGCCCGACTTGAACAGCGACGTCGTGTATGAGCCTTCGGGCATCTCCTCATATCTGCGGCCGATAAAGTCCTGGAGATAACGGAAGAATTCCACGCCGTACTCATTCGTGGTACCGAAGCACGTATCAGTACCTTTATGGCATGTCGGGCCGACAGGGTTCACCCTTATCAGAAGCGTGTCGTGGTCGCAGTCCTCCTCTATCGACACCACGTTAAGAAAGTGGCCGCTCTCCTCGCCCTTGGTCCAAAGCCTGTTCTTTGTACGGCTGAAGAATGTGACTTTGCCAGACTCCACAGTCTTGGCGTATGCCTCTTCGTTCATAAAACCGAGCATCAGCACATTTTTTGTCCTATCGTCCTGGATGATGGCGGGTATCAATCCATTCATCTTGCTATAATCTAAATTAGCCATTTCGTATTTTTATATTTTTCTGATTCTATATGCAATCGAATTTAATATCCTACAAAGTTACACAAAAAACATCGTGAGGCACACTCCACCCTTACAATAATTCCACAGTAAAGCGATACGTCAGCGATCCTTCATTCCACATTGAGAAATTAGTGCCCCATAAATTATTGCTCAGATTAAAATGCACTCCACCATCCTTATTTGGATAGTCGGTGGAATAGTTGAGTCCTCGAGGCTCTCCGACACTCACAAGGAACGCCGTCTCACTCCATATTCTATAGGTACCGCCCGAAGTGACGACATCCACATAACGGTCTATACCATGCATCTGGCGGTTGCCGTGTTCGACCACATCGAACAGATCCACCATTGATCCCGTCTTTTCTGCCACTACCGACTCTATACCATCGGCATTGAACGATAGCCAGTATGATTCGGGCAATCTTACAGCAGGTTTGTTGACAATCGTAAGTTCCACCTCGGCCTTACGTCCACCATTATATGACAACGTATTTACATATATCTTCTCCGGATACACTCGGCCGTCGACGTTACTGTCAGCCGGAAATACAAGTTCGCTTATATGTCTCAGCCCATTGCTCTCCGTCCGCGACTTGGTGCTTAAAGTTCGGGCGGTAAGGACAGTGCCGACAGCATCTGATTCCGACAGGCCCGGTTTCCCGAAGTCGCAGAGTGCCCAATCGGCCCGGCTACGTAAGTAATTGTCCAGAAACTCGTCATAGTCATGCGAGTCGTACATCCGATAAGTGACTCCGCCGATATTAAGTTTACCGCCAATAAGCGGTATTGTCCATATTTCGTCGCCCCGACATGGTGATGCTCCGGAAATATCCGGAACCGACGGGACATCGATTCTTGACAATGCATCCGCGGCCTCAGCCTGAAGTTCCGGAGGGAGGTATTTTACGGACTCGCCGAGATAGTCGTCAATCTCCTTCCAGGACTGAGCTATTTTCACGAACGGTTCCGTGCCGAGAGCACCGACAAATTCATCCATATCATACTTATCCCAATTGCACAGATGCGTCTTTACATCCATACCCTGCGTATGTTCGGCAATGAGACCGAGCTCAAGAGCGAAATTGATCGACTCGTCGCTATAACGGTCAAGTCGCCCCTCTTTAAGCCATCCGGAATAAAGATTGGACAACGCCCGGAACTTTGCCATTCTAATCGGCGAACCACCGTAACCATGAATCCATGTATCACCGATTTCAGATGTGATCACAGGCAGCTGTTCACGATACGACATCAACTCTTCGGCCACCTCATTAAACGATGCGGCCACCAATTCCGCATTTGGATATCTTACATGTAGCCCCGAATATATGCTTTTAACATCATCATAACTGTGCGGTCCATGATTATCGCCTGTAAAATTCACTGACAGCACGGTTTTGCCGTCAGGCAATAAATCTTCCGATCCGTAATCTCGCTGATAACCCAATATAATCTCGTGGCCGTCAGCATCTCTCCAACGGCAAAATTGAGGCACCGACGGAATCTGACTCGCCGGATTGACCCCAACATGCAGAAACTCGATGCCGGCCCGGCTAAACGGCCCGACAACACCACGTGTATGACCGGGCACATCAGTCATCTTGGCGGCAATCGTGTGCTTTCCGAATCTCTCATCCAGACGACGCGATATCAAAAGATTAGTCTCAAACAGATCTCTGTTCATAATCTCAGACTCCACCGTGTAGGGAACGCCGTTCCACACAATGTCGCCATGGCGTATAGCATCTTCCAGTCGCCTGACCTCAGGAGCCGGAGCTGACTGAAGATAGTTCCAGATAAGCCAGGAACCGGTAGTCCATACATATCTTTCCTCTCCATCCTCCGAACGCAGACGATCAGCTACATCCAGTGCTTTCGGGATGAACTCCTCAAGATAGCGTTTTTCCACCACTGAACTTAAATCAGTAAAACCGACATCAAGATGAGTCTTGAACACTACATAAACCTTCTTGACATCAGCATTGACCTGCGAATTGGAGGCATTAGCCATCAGCAGACCGCAAACCAACATTAATAACCCGATCGGTAACCTCATATAAACATCTAAAATCTGACAGTCACGTTATTATCCAACAAGTATTTCTTAAGTTCGGGGATAGGGATCTCGTTGAAATGAAATATGCTCGCGGCAAGGGCCGCGTCGGCCTTACCTACGGTAAACACATCCAGAAAATGTTCTTTCCCACCGGCCCCTCCGGACGCTATTATAGGTATCGACAGGCGGTCGCTGAGCGAAGCCAATGCCTCGCACGCAAATCCGGTCTTTACACCGTCATGGTCCATGCTCGTAAACAGGATTTCACCGGCTCCGCGTTCCTGCGCCTCGTATGCCCATTCATTAAGCCTGCGCTCGGTCGGTATGCGTCCTCCGTTGAGATAGCATATCCACTCCTTGCCGTCAAAACGTGCATCGATAGCGACCACGCACACCTGAGCACCGAACCGGAGGCTTATGCCACCTATCAGCTCCGGTTGGCGTATTGCCGCCGAATTGATCGACACCTTGTCGGCCCCGGCGTTGAGCAATGTCTCCACATCGGCCACGCTGTGTATGCCTCCGCCCACCGTGAACGGTATACTGACATTGGCGGCTACCCGGCTGACCAGATCGACAAACGTACCACGGCCTTCATGCGAGGCCGTAATGTCGAGATACACCAGCTCGTCGGCTCCCTGCTCGCTGTAGCGGCGGCCAAGCGCCACGGGGTCGCCCGCATCCCGAAAATTCACGAAGTTTACCCCTTTGACCGTCTTGCCGTCCTTGACGTCCAGACACGGTATGATTCGCTTCGCTAACATGTCCCGGAATTAAATCGTTCTATATCCTTAAATGTTATTCTGCCCTCATATATGGCTTTCCCGACTATCACCGCCGGCATAGAGGCCGCGTCAAGAGCCTCCACGTCGGACATTGACCCGACTCCGCCGCTTGCTATGAGATAGACACCGGGCACCTCCGCCATGATCGACCGGTACAGTTCGATTGACGGTCCGGCAAGTGTGCCGTCGAGCGAGATGTCGGTAGATATCACCTGACGCACACCCCTCTCGCAGTACTGCTTGATGAACGGTATCACCGATTTTCCGGAGTCGGACAGCCAGCCATCGGTCGACACCTTGCCCTCGCGTGCATCGGCGCCGAGAATTATCCGGTCGCTCCCATACTGCGAAAGCCAGCGGCCGAACATGTCGGGATCCTTGACCGCTATGCTGCCGCCAGTCACCATCGACGCTCCGCTGTCAAATGCTATCCGCACATCCTCGTCCGACTTGATGCCACCTCCGAAATCTATCGTCAGAGAAGTCGACGAAGCTATCGACTCAAGCACACGGTGGTTCACCACATGATGCGACTTTGCCCCGTCGAGATCCACCAGATGAAGTCTGCGGCATCCGCAGTCCTCGAATCGCTTGGCCATGTCGACAGGATTGTCGGCATAGACTTTCGACGTATCGTATGCCCCTTGGGTCAGACGCACGCACTTCCCACCTATCACATCGATGGCCGGTATAATCTGTATCATAAATCTATAAAATGCTTCAATATGTCCGAACCTACGCCGCCGCTCTTCTCCGGATGGAATTGGGTGGAATAAAAATTATCCTTGCGCATCGCTCCGCTGAAAGGCACGATATAGTCGGTGACCACGTCTGTCCACTCATTTACCGGAACATAGTAGCTATGAACGTAATATACATAGCTTCCGTCGAGACGCGCCGGCACAACTCCGCCGTCGCGGACCACCGAGATATTGTTCCATCCCGTATGTGGCACCTTATGCACGGCGCCGGACGGCACAAACCGCTTCACGTCCACGTCGAATATGCCCAGGCAGTCGACATCGCCCTCCTCTGAATGGCGGCACATCAATTGCTGTCCTATGCATATCCCCAGCACCGGCTGGCGCAGACTGCGGATCACTCCGTCCAGACCGTGGGCGGTCAGATATTCCATCGCGGCGCGGGCCTCGCCCACTCCCGGAAATATCACCTTGTCGGCCCGGCGTATCCGGTCCGGATCGTCGGTCACCACAGCCTCCACCCCTATGCGCCTCAGCGCACAGAGAACCGAAAAATTATTTCCGGCATTATATTTTATTATCGCCACGTCCATAAGCGCCGAACTGTTGGTCTGTAATCGGATGCAAGGCTTAATTGCCCATCTCCGACAAGAATTTTATTCTGACCAGACGAATCTCCTCTTCCGAGTATTCGCTCCCCAGTTCATTGATAGCTTCCTCGATATCGTCGCTTTCGCTCTCCTTGAAATATTCAAATATGTCGAGCTGGCGGTCATCGTCCATCACTTCGTCAAGGAAATAATTGATGCTGATCTTAGTGCCTGAATAGACTATCGCCTCTATCTCGTTGAGCAGTTCCCCGAACTCAAGGCCCTTGCTCTCTGCAAGCGAATCAAGAGCTATCTTCCGGTCTATGCCCTGGATGATCGATATCTTAAGTTTGCTCTTATTGGCCACGCTGCGCACGCGAAGGTCCTCCGGACGTTCGATCTCGTTCTCTTCCACATGCGCCTTGATCACCTTGACAAACTCCTCGCCGTAGCGCTTAGCCTTTCCCGATCCCACGCCGGGTATGTTCTGAAGCTCCTCAACGGTTATGGGATAGTTGGTGGCCATGGCTTCAAGCGACGGATCCTGGAATATGACATACGGAGGAAGTTCGAGCCTCTTGGCCATCTTCTTGCGCAGATCCTTCAGTATATTGTACAGTTCCGGATCCACCGCGCACGCGGCTCCGCTCTTAACCACAAGCTCCTCCTCGTCCTCGTTGAAGTCATTGTCCTCGACTATCTTGAACGATACGGGCGATTTGAGGAATTTCTTGCCCTTCGAGGTAAGCTTAAGCAGACCGAAGTTCTCTATGTCGCGGTCGAGATAACCGGCTATTATACCCTGACGGATAACGGCATTCAGAACCTTGGCGTCGTCGCCCTGCAGACATCCGAACACTTCAAGCTCGTCATGTCCGTATGACTTCACATTCGCAGTATTCTTACCTAACACAACATCAATCACATGATCAGCCTTAAATTTTTCTTTAAGTGCAATAACTGTTTCAATAACAGCACAAAGTTCATCTTTCGCTTCCACTTGTTTCTTGGGATTTAAACAATTATCACAGTTCCCGCAATTCTCCTCCTCATACTTCTCTCCGAAGTAATGCAGCAACAGCTTTCTCCTGCACACCGACGATTCGGCATAGGCGGCGGTCTCCATCAGGAGCTGCTTGCCTATCTCCTGTTCGGCCAGAGGCTTGCCCTGCATGAACTTCTCCATCTTAAGCAAGTCCTTATTGACGTAAAAAGCCACGCACAAGCCCTCGCCTCCGTCGCGCCCGGCACGGCCGGTCTCCTGATAATAGCCTTCAAGCGACTTGGGTATGTCATAGTGAATCACGAATCTCACATCCGGTTTGTCGATACCCATGCCGAAAGCTATAGTGGCGACAATCACGTCGACCTTTTCGAGCAGGAATGCGTCCTGATTGTCCGACCTTGTGGCCGCGTCCATGCCTGCATGGTATGGCAGGGCACGTATATTGTTGACCTGCAACATCTCGGCAAGCTCCTCGACCTTCTTGCGGCTCAGACAATAGATGATGCCGCTTTTACCCTCATGCGACTTTATGAAGCGGATAATGTCACGGTCGACATTAGACGTCTTCGGACGCACCTCGTAGTAAAGGTTCGTGCGGTTGAACGACGATTTGTAGACCACCGCATCCTGCATACCCAGATTCTTCTGGATGTCATGTTGCACCTTGGGGGTGGCGGTGGCGGTCAATGCGATCACAGGCCGCTGGCTTATCTCGTTGATGATGGGACGTATCCTGCGGTACTCCGGCCGGAAATCGTGCCCCCACTCCGAGATGCAGTGGGCCTCGTCGACGGCATAGAACGAGATGGGAACTGTCTTTAGGAATTCAATATTCTCTTCTTTTGTAAGCGATTCAGGCGCCACGTACAACAACTTCGTCTTGCCTGATAGTATATCACTTTTCACTTGATCGATAGCGGCCCTGTTGAGCGAGGAGTTGAGGAAATGGGCCACATTGTCGTCCTCGCTGAAATTACGCATTGCGTCGACCTGATTCTTCATCAGGGCGATCAACGGCGAGATGACGATGGCCGTGCCCTCCATTAACAGCGCAGGCAATTGATAGCACAGCGACTTTCCCCCTCCCGTAGGCATAAGCACGAAAGTATCCTTCCCGTCCATCAGACTGGAAATGATGGCTTCTTGATTGCCTTTGAAAGTGTCGAATCCGAAGTGCTTTTTGAGTTCTTCGGAAAGTGCTGCTGTTTTTTTTGCCATGGCCGTAATGATTATTGGGTTATTGCTATCTACTTCAAGATTTCTCGAATTATATTCGACGTCTCTTATTACTGGAATTTATTAATTTCAAAATTTGCTTTCAGCAGTTTCTCCATCGCGTAGTCCTTCGTCACCTCAAACTCCTTGCTGTCGGTTGACGGAATGTCGAACATAGCGTCGATCATTATCGATTCGACTATCGAACGGAGTCCGCGGGCGCCGAGCTTATACTCGATGGCCTTGTCCACGATCAGGTCGAGGGCATCGTCGGCAAAAGTCAGCTCAACGCCGTCCATGGCGAAGAGTTTCTTATACTGACGTATGATGGCGTTCTTGGGTTCTGTCAGCACGCGGCGCAACGCATCGCGGTCGAGAGGCTCAAGATTAGTCAGCACGGGCAGACGTCCGATGATCTCGGGTATGAGGCCGAACGACTTCAAGTCCTGCGGAGCCACATATTTGAGATAATTGTCACGTTCGACGCGCTGGCGCGACGGATCGGTGGAATAGCCTACCACATGGGTGTTCAACCTATGGGCTATCTTCTGTTCGATGCCGTCAAACGCACCGCCGCAGATGAACAGGATGTTCTTCGTGTCCACCGGGATCATACGCTGCTCTGGGTGCTTGCGGCCTCCTTGTGGCGGCACATTGACCACCGAACCTTCAAGAAGCTTCAGCAGACCCTGCTGTACGCCTTCGCCGCTCACGTCGCGGGTGATGGACGGATTGTCGCCCTTACGGGCTATTTTGTCGATCTCGTCAATGAACACTATCCCCTTTTCAGCCTTGGCCACATCGTAGTCCGACGCCTGCAGCAGACGCACAAGCAGGCTCTCTATGTCCTCGCCGACATAACCGGCCTCGGTGAGCACCGTAGCGTCGACTATGGCGAACGGCACGTCGAGCAGCTTGGCAATGGTCTTGGCCAGGAGGGTCTTGCCCGTTCCTGTAGGCCCCACCATGATGATGTTGCTCTTCTCTATGTCCACCTCGTCGCCGGCGTTCTGCGCCAGGCGCTTGTAGTGGTTATAGACCGCCACCGACAGATAGCGCTTCGCACTATCCTGGCCTATGACGTATTGGTTCAGAAATTCATAAATCTCCTTAGGCTTCGGCACCGACGACATCTTAACCTCGTCGGTGGAAGCTTGCTTGTTCTCCTGACGGTATTCGCTCAGCATTGAGCTTATGGCCTCGACGCATTCGGCGCATATAAATGTGTTGACCTTGTCCACAGAGGGCACAAGAACCTCCGACATCGATGCCGGACGCCCGCAGAACGAACATTTTGAAGTATCACTCTTTTTTGCCATTGTTCGGAAATAATCTTTGACTATGGTTGGTCGGACGCTGATTAATGTTTAGCCTTGACAAGCACATTATCAATCATGCCATACTCCTTGGCTTCTTCGGCAGTCATCCAATAGTCGCGGTCGGAGTCGCGCTCCACCTTCTCGAAGGGTTGTCCCGAATGAGTGGATATGATGCTGTACAGCTCCTTCTTCAACTTCTGGATCTCACGGGCGGTGATCTCTATGTCAGATGCCTGTCCTTGTGCTCCGCCCATGGGTTGGTGGATCATGACTCTCGAATGCTTGAGCGCGAAACGCTTTCCTGCAGTGCCCGACACGAGGAGCACCGCGGCCATCGAAGCGGCTATGCCGGTGCAGATGGTGGCCACGTCGCTCGATATGTACTGCATGGTGTCGTAGATGCCCAGACCGGCATACACCGATCCGCCGGGCGAGTTGATGTAGATCGACACGTCCTTGCCGGGGTCCGCGGAGTCAAGATAGAGGAGCTGCGCCTGAATCACATTGGCCGTGTAGTCGTTGACCTCGGTGCCGAGAAATATGATTCGGTCCATCATAAGGCGGGAGAACACATCCATCTGAGCCACGTTCAGCTGGCGCTCCTCAATAATCGTAGGAGATATATAGCTCGAAGTAATGTTTGAATGGTTAGTCGCGGCGATATACTGGTCAAGAGCAAGACCGTTAACGCCCAAATGCTTTACAGCATAGTTCCTAAAATCGTTGTTCATAACGTTTTTATTTTTGGGTTTGATATTCAAAGATACAAAATAAATATGATAATACAACAAAAAAATCGCTTAATCCAAACCTTGCACCTGACCGATTATACTTTTTTATCTAAAATTCAGGCACAAACCGGATTGCCGCCAAACACAATCAAACGAGCCGTCCAAAAGAAAGGCATCCCCTTCCGGGAATGCCTTTTCCGTATGTCTGATTGGATTGCTGACCTATCTTGATTACATCTTGGAGGCCATTTCCTTGAATTCGTCGAGCGATACTGTCTTTTCGTCGAGAGTCACCTTGGCCTGGATGGCGTTGAACAACTTGATGTCGCCAACCTCCTCTACCAGACGCGGACGGTAGTTCTTGTCGGCAAGGATACGCTTGGCGTAGTCGGTGAGGGTCTCATCGTCGATATTGGTCATGCCATACTGTGCAAACTGATGACGGGCTATCATCTTTGCGTGCTCGATAAGATCGTTCTCGTCGAGCTTGATGTCGCAAAGCGCGCTCAGACGCTCCTTGATAAGCTGCCATTTCAGCGACGGCTCCATCTTGGTGTACTCCTCGTCTACGTTTTCGGGAGTTATGCCGTCGTTGGCACCTTCGAGCCACTTCTTGAGCACTTCGGCAGGAAGCTCCATGTTGCCGTACTTGTCCATCATCATCTTCTCTACCTCGCGGCGGAACATGATCTGGCTGCTTCCTTCAAGGTCGCGCTCGATCATAGCCTTGACACCATTCAGATAGTCCTCTTCGGTAGCGACGCTGTCTTTTCCGAGAACATTGTCGTAGAGTTCCTGTCCATGTTCTGCCGGACGGAGCACGATTATTTCGGAGATCGCCATCTCGAAGTCGCCCTTGATGTCGGCGGCTTTTTCCTTATCTACACCGAGCATCGACGAAAGTTCTGCGGCATTGCCCTCGCAGGTCTTCCAAGGATTGAACACAACCTTGTCGTTGACCTTCTTTCCTGCAAACTTCTCCGACTCGGCTTTGTCCTTGAAATACATAGGAGCCACGATGCCGTTGATCATCTGGATGGCATCGTCGGTAGTCTTCACCGCGCCGTTCTCATCGAGTTCCATGATCGAACCCTTGACAAGTGCGTTAGGTTCAACCTCTTCACCGGGAACCTGTGCGCCGAAACGCTCGCAGAACTGCTTGTCCTGCTCAGCCACCATCTCGTCGGTCACGTTGATTTTATAGTAAGGCACAGTCACGTTCTTGTCAAGCTCCACGTTGATCTCGGGAGCGAGAGCAAGCTCATACTGGAATGTAAAGTCTTTTTCGTTCTTAAGGTCAAGTTCCTTGACTTCTACAGGAATGGGCTGGCCGAGCACGGCGAGCTTATTCTCCTGGATATACTTAACTACGGCGTTGTACACTTCGTTGTTGATCACATCGCTGGCAACGTGCTTGCCGAAGCGGCGGTTGAGCTCGCCGAAAGGCACGTGTCCCTGACGGAAACCGGGTATGGTATGGGTGCGGCCTATCTTCTTAAGCTCTTTCTCCACCTTATCCTTGTAGTCATTCTCCTCAATCGACACTGTCAGCAGAGCGCTGACATTGCCGGTCTTCTCCATTGATACGTTCATATTTACTGAATTCTTTATGTTGTATTGTTAAAAACACATTAATTTGTCATTCGTCAAGCAGGGCGAATGAATTTTAACCAAATTTAGGCGCAAATTTAATTCAAAATTCCCAACTATGAAATAGTTCTACAAATCTTTGTGATTTTTTATGGAAAAGATTGCCCATGCGGGGACTTTCGGAAAGTCATACAAATCTGTACTTGGTGAACATCGACGGATCCCGCCCACCCTGGCGTTCAAGCTTCAGACACCGCGTCATATCGGCGTCGTTGCGGATCACGATGAATCCGTCGTCATCGATTTCAAGGAGTTCCAAGTCTGAATCAAGCCCGGCAGGTTCAGACGGGCTGCGGTCGGGATGATTAGCACGCACACCTTCCGCCACCGGCTTCTCCACGTCCGTCGACGACACGGCACGCTGATTCCTGCGCCGACGGGATTCGCGCATCTTCGCGCGTCGGTCGACAATCTTCTTTATCAACAAAAACGCTATGCGCTCCGCTCCTTCCAGTCCTGACGGCTCCGTGCCGTGAAGCTGATAGCGGCGTATGGATTCCTCCACCACCGCTCTCCGATGCTCGGGAAGAAGCGCTATCATCTCAGTCCATTCCTTGTCAAAGCGGGGATTTCTAGTAGTCGTGTTTTTCATTGTAATATGCAGTTTTTTTCGGTTGGTATATCTTAGTCGTTGTGCAAAGATAATACCGGCCGCGACGGATTGTACTGCAAAATTGGGAAAAAATTTTTCGTCAGACCTTTTTTCCGCCAAGTCTGTCGCTCACGAACACCCCGATAAGGATCAGCGCACATCCGGTGTAGCCGATCAGCGTCACAACTTCACCGAGCAGCAGAGCCGAGGCAATCAACGTGACCACCGGCTGAAAATACAGATAATTGTTGGTGGTTATCGCTCCCAGCCCCTTCACGCACCATGCCCAAAGCAGGAATGCGATCATCGAGCAGAACACACCCAGAAAGAGGAAATTCAAGCTGACATCCCACGAAGCGAACACCGAAAGCGAGGAGTGGCCCGGCTGTTCAAGATAAAAGGGTATCGCCGTCAGAAGCCCGTAGAAGAATGTCTTTCTGGTTATGAACATAACAGTATAGAACGCGCTCAACTTTCTCAGGACTATCGAATATACCGCCCATGAAAACGCCGCAGAAAGAGCCAGCAGGTCGCCCAAAGGCTTTATGTTGACTGAAAAACTGCTGTTGAATATGACGAACCCCACACCGAGAAATGCAATCACCGAACCTATTATGACCCACCGGCCTGGACGCTCAGACTTATATATTGTACCAAGCAACAGAGTGGTCAGCAACGGCGCCAAAGTGACTATAAGCGACACATTGGACACCAGCGTGTATTCCAACGCCGTGTTCTCGGCTATGAAATAGAGCGATCCGGCGCACATTCCGCAGACAACGAACAGCAATTCATCGCGCCAGGAATTGGACATAAGCTTGCCGTGGCACACGCAGAATGTCAACAGATATGCCAATATCGTTCTGAATATGTAGACTTCCGTAGGATAAAGCCCATAGTCAAGCAATACTTTTGTAGCTACAAACGACACTCCCCAAGCCGACACAGTTATAAATGCGCCGAGATGGTACCAAAGTAAGGATGACGAATCTGCTCTTAATTTCAGGCTTCCCATTTTATTCCGAGATTTCTATATTCAAAAACTATGCAAAAATACTTAAATTTTATCATATACAAAAAAACAATACATGCTTTTATATTGTAGAAATATATGGAGGGTAGAGAATATGCTCAACTATTAAAAATTTATCGTTATCTTTGCCTCCACAGAGAATAAATTAACTTAATTTGAATAAGTATGAAAATCTTAAAAATGACTGGAGCGGCATTGCTCGCATTCTGCATGCTGGTTGGGGGATCCGGATGTAACTCTCTGACAAATACCGGTAAGGGTGCACTTATCGGCGGAGGTGGCGGTGCCGCGGCAGGTGCCGGACTCGGCGCCCTCATCGGCGGAGGCAAAGGCGCCGCCATAGGAAGTGCCATCGGTGCGGCGGTAGGTGCCGGCGCAGGTGCGCTTATCGGTAAGAAGATGGACAAGCAGCAGGAACAGCTCGCCTCTACCCTGCCTGACGCCCAAGTGGAGCAGACCACCGACCAGAACGGCCTGCAGGCCATCAAAGTGACTTTTGACGGCGGAATCCTTTTCCAGACAGGAAAGTATGCACTTAACTCGCAGGCACAGCAGGATCTGAGCCGATTCGCCGTATCGCTCAAGCAGAATCCTCTGACCGATGTACAGATAATCGGATTTACCGACAACACCGGCTCATTCGCCGTCAATCAGAAATTGTCGACTGAACGCGCCGACGCTGTGATGTCATATCTCGTCAATTCCGGCGTATCGCCTACACGATTGACCGCCAAGGGAGTTCCGATGGCCGACTATGTAGCGTCCAACGAGACTGCCGCCGGACGCGCACAGAACCGTCGCGTAGAAATCTACATCACCGCAAGTCCGGAGATGATACAGCAGGCTGAGAACGGCTCCCTATAGTCAACGGCCTTACACTATAAACGACTGCCGGGGCAGGAAACGATGAAGTTTCCTGCCCCGGCACTTTATGATCTATACGCCAAACTGATTTAACGGCGACGCATGCCGCGCATCATCTTCATGGGATTGGCCTTCATAGTAGTGGCCATCTTCATCATCTTGCGCGTCTGCTCGAATTGCTTCAAAAGGCGGTTAACCTCCTGTATGGATGTCCCTGAACCTTTGGCTATGCGCTGACGGCGGCTTCCGTTGATTATATCCGGATTCACACGCTCCTTCTCAGTCATGGAACGTATTATCGCCTCGATGCCCTTGAATGCATTGTCGTCGATGTCAAGGTCCTTTATGGCTTTGCCGACTCCGGGAATCATCGATGCAAGGTCCTTCAGATTACCCATCTTCTTAATCTGCTGGATCTGATTGAGGAAGTCGTTGAAGTTAAATTCGTTTTTGGCTATCTTGCGCTGAAGCTCGCGGGCTTCCTTTTCGTCAAACTGCTGCTGTGCCTTCTCCACAAGCGACACGATGTCACCCATGCCGAGAATACGGTCGGCCATACGCGAGGGGTGGAACACATCGAGCGCGTCAAGCTTCTCACCCGTACCCACAAACTTGATAGGCTTCGTGACTACGGTGCGTATTGACAAGGCCGCACCACCGCGTGTATCACCGTCAAGTTTGGTAAGCACCACTCCGTCAAAATCCAGACGGTCGTTGAACTCCTTGGCGGTATTTACGGCATCCTGACCTGTCATCGAATCGACCACGAACAGAATCTCATTCGGACGTATGGCCTTCTTTATTGCCGCAATCTCGTCCATCATGGCTTCATCCACGGCAAGACGTCCGGCAGTATCGACAATCACGAGGTCAAAATGGTTGGCCTTGGCATATTTAATCGCGTTTTCTGCTATCTGTACCGGATTCTTATTGCCCTCTTCAGTATAGACGGGGACATCGATCTGCTGTCCGAGCACCTTCAGCTGCTCGATGGCGGCGGGGCGGTATACGTCGGCCGCCACAAGCAAGGGTCGCTTGGCCTTCTCGCTCTTAAGCTTACGGGCAAGCTTACCTGACATGGTGGTCTTACCGGAACCCTGCAGACCGGACATCAATATCACTGTCGGATTGCCTGAGAGATTGAGCGCCACGGCCTCGCCGCCCATCAGAGTGGTCAGCTCGTCGTGAACTATCTTCACCATCAACTCGCTTGGCTTGATGGCATTGATGACATTCTGTCCTAATGCCTTGGCCTTTACTGTGTCGGTGAACTGCTTCGCCACCTTGAAGTTGACGTCGGCGTCAAGCAACGCACGTCGCACATCCTTAAGGGTTTCGGCTACGTTGATTTCTGTGATTCGTCCTTGACCTTTAAGGAGCTTAAAGCTGCGCTCAAGTCTTTCGCTAAGATTTTCAAACACGATTATCTGTAATTTTTAATGTTGTAGTTGTTTTTTCGACACACTCTTGGTTGGAGGCCGCCTACGGATAGGCCAGGTTCAATTGACCAGCCGGTTTGTGGCGGTGTCCGGGAATATCACGGAGGGTTTGAATGTCTTGGCCTCGTCATAAGGCATGAGCGCATAGCTCATTATTATAACGACATCTCCCACGAGCACTTTTCGCGCGGCCGCTCCGTTGAGGCATATCATGCCGCTTCCCCGCTCACCCGGTATGGTGTAGGTGTCAAACCGTTCGCCGTTGTTATTGTCGACGATGAACACCCGTTCGCCGGGAAGTATGTTGGCGGCATCCATCAGATCCTGATCTATGGTGATGCTGCCTATATAGTCGATATTGCTTTCTGTGACAGTGACACGATGAATCTTCGACTTCACCATTTGTACTTGCATCATGGACAGTGTTAGCTAAGTAGTGGATATTTTATGTTGTCTATCAGTCGGACATCGCCAAGATATACAGTGACGCATCCTACGGCTTCGCCAAGAGCATCGCCCCATTCTGCTATAGGCTGCATGTCGGCAGGGTTTACTATCTCGTAGTATTCCACCTCCATTTCGGGGTAAGCGTTAATAGCTTCGGCCACCCATGCCTTAACTTCGGCCACCGACGATCCGGGAGCCATCCCGACGCTCTCTGCAAGTATGCGGTGGATGTTAGGAGCCACTTCGCGCTGATGTGCAGAAAGGCGCACATTGCGTGAACTGAGAGCCAATCCGTCGGCTTCGCGACGTATAGGACACGGCACGATTTCAAGCTCCATGCCTTCGAGCTGCACCATACGCTTGATGACCGCTATCTGCTGAAAATCCTTCTCTCCAAAATATGCCCTGTCGGGATTAACCATGCGGAACAGACGGCTCACCACCTGGGCCACGCCGTTGAAGTGACCCGGACGCATGGCGCCCTCCATAACTTCTCCCACAGGTCCGAGATCAAACACTCGTGTATCCGGTTCAGGATAGACCTCCTCTACCGACGGTATGAAGGCTATGTCCACTCCGGCCTCAGTAAGCTTCTCGCAGTCCGCCTCTTCAGTGCGCGGATATGTGCGAAGGTCGTCAGGGTTATTGAATTGAGTGGGATTGACAAATACACTCACCACCACCACATCGTTCTCTTGACGGGCTCTCTCTATAAGGGAGATATGTCCGGCGTGGAGCGCCCCCATAGTGGGCACAAGGCCTATGGTGAGACCTTTTGCTCGCGCCTCTTCGGTCGCTTGGCGCAACCGGTCGACTGTTCTGATTATTTCCATTATTATAGCCTGTTTAGCTTAACAGGGTGCAAAATTAAGCATTTAATCCATAATCACCAAATTTCGAGGCTTTTTGGATTTGGCCGGATATGAGGCTCCGCCCAGAGCACCCCGACGGCTGTCCTGTCAAGGTCTTGCGGGAGTGATCCGGCGCTGATGGCGGGTGGTGATGATGAGCGGCACATTTTCGACAGTGACGTAGCTTGTGTCAAGTCCGAAAGCCACCGTATCAGGAATCCCGAGGTGCTTGACCAGATCCCTGAGCCGCATCACTGCGCTGTCGCCACGGGAGCACGCGCTGTCGGGCGAGAATATCCTGTGGATAATGACAAAATGGAAGTCGCCCGGTATACCATGCCGGCGCAGTGACGGATATGTGCTGGTCAAGTCAAGCTTACCAGCCGCCACGGCATCCTCCACTATCTGCCTCAGATATACGCTCAGGCGAGGCTGTATGCGGAATCCGATCTTTATGTTGACACGAAAGAGAGTGTCGGGAATCAGCGTCGTGAATGTATATTCGAGCTGATCCGGATCGTTGGTGTTTTCCACATGCAGCAGCCAGTAGTGGTCGGCCCGCTTCGGCCGCTTGTTGACTATCGAGTACAGCACCTTGCTTTCAACCATGTCGCTTCGTTCGGAATGACTTATATATATAAGGTTGGAGGCATATTTAGGTATGGCCGAATCCTCTTTTATATCCGTGATTATTGACAGGTAGTCGTCGATCGGCTTATAGTCGATGAGGCCGCCCCGTATACGCTCGGCAGTATACCAGATGAATATCACCGCAAAAATCGCGCCTCCGATCAGCATCGTATACCATCCGCCATGAGCGAACTTGTGGACATTGGCAATAAAGAAGGCCCCCTCTATGAGAATGAACACGGCAAGAAACACTATTGTGATCCATCGCGCCGCACCGATCTTGTCGAGATAGCAGGCGAGCATGACTGTGGTCATCAGCATGGTGACAGTTATGGCAAGTCCATAGGCGGCTTCCATGTTGGCCGACGATCTGAAGATGGCCACCGTCAGCAGACAGCCCACGCATAGGGCGGCATTGACCGCAGGAATATACAGTTGCCCCTTGACCGTCGAGGGATATTTTATACGCATTCTCGGCCAAAAGTCAAGACTTATGGCCTCGCTGAATATAGTGAACGATCCGCTTATAAGCGCCTGGCTCGCTATTACTGCCGCACCCGTGGCTATAACCACCGCAGGAACCACCATCCACTGCGGCATGACGGCATAGAACGGATTGGCGCCGTCCGCCACTTCTCCACGGTTGGCTATCAGCCATGCACCTTGGCCAAGATAGGTCAATATGAGCATGACTTTGACAAATATCCAGCTGACGGAGATGTTCAGCCGACCGCAGTGGCCGAGGTCGGAATAAAGAGCCTCGGCACCGGTGGTGCACAAAAAGACAGCCCCGAGAATCAAGAACCAGTCGGGATAGTCAATGAGGAGCCTGACCGCGTAAATGGGATTGAACGCTTTCAGCACATCCGGACAGGAGCCTATATTAAGCGCCCCCACCGCGCCGAGCATCATGAACCACAGCAACATGAACGGACCGAAACAGCGTCCTATCTTACCGGTGCCGAATTGCTGCACGGTGAATACGACGACAATGATGACCACAATTATAGGTATAATGGGCAAGGAAGGGTCGAAAGAGTTCAGGCCTTCGATGGCCGACGTCACCGTAACGGCCGGCGTGATCACACCGTCGGCTATCAGCGTGGCCGCACCCAAGGCCGCCACGAGATACAGCCATTTGCGGCGCGAACGCCTGAGCAGCGCATACAGAGCCAGAATGCCGCCTTCACCCCTATTGTCTGCGCGAAGGGCTATAAGGACATATTTGACCGTGGTCTGGAGCGTCAATGTCCAGATTATGCACGACACGGCTCCTATGATATAGTCAGGCATGTAGCCGGGATTAACCCCGACTATGGCCTTCATCACGTAAAGGGGCGATGTGCCTATGTCGCCGAACACTATGCCTATGGCCACCAGCAGCCCCATGGCGCTTAGCCGGTGCGACAACGTATGGTTGGCTATGCCGCTCTCACTCTCAAGTCTCATCCGGATATATTCATTTAAATAAGTGAAACGAATATATTTTATACACCGGAAAAGGAGGTATTGTTTACCGTACAGCCAAACAGACCTGCAAAAGCTCAGACCTGACGCATCGAGGCGAGCCTCTTGCCAAGCATCTGCATAAACTGATAATTTTTCACACCCCAACGCGGCCATTCGAGCATATCTTCCGGCGACTGGCTCGTAAAGCGGTCGATGGCTATGCGCGGATCCATACGGAGCACTATCGACGCACACAGGTCGATGTATTCGTCGAGAGTCCATCGGCATATATCAATCTCGCCGGCATTGACCTGACGCAGTATGCGCGTACCCTTTAGGAGCTGGAGCTGATGGAATTTGACTACCTCGACAGGCAACTCCGACACACGGTCGACCGTAAGAAGCATGTCGTCACGGCTCTCACCGGGAAGTCCAAGTATTAGATGGAGTCCGGTGTGCACCCCCCTTGATGCGGTGCGGTGTACGGCGTCGGTCACGTCGGTCCAGGTGTGGCATCTGTTGACCGCCGCCAAAGTTCGGTCATGCGACGACTCGGCACCATATTCAATCATCACGAACGTGCGTCGCGACAGCTCTTCAAGATAGTCGAGAAGCGAGTCCGGGACACAGTCAGGCCGGGTACCGACGACAAGCCCTACCACACCATCCTGCGCCACCGCCTCCTCATACATCGACATCAATCGGTCCAAAGATGCATGAGTGCCGGTATAAGCCTGAAAATATGCAAGATAGCGCATCTGCGGGTATTTCCTCGCAAAAAACCGCTTCCCGGCCTCGATCTGAGATGCCACGGAATCAAGTTCACGGCAATAATCCGGACTGAACGAACGGTTGATGCAATAGGAACATCCTCCGGTTCCTAACGTGCCGTCGCGGTTAGGGCATCCGAGTCCGGCGTCGACAGAGAGTTTCTGCACCTTTCCCTCAAAATGCTCCGCAAGAAAGTCGGCATAGTCCTTGTAAGGTTTTCCGTCACGGATCATATCATATACGTGAGGTGCGGTTAAGCAGATAAGCGTCGAATATGGTCATGGCCGCCATGGCCTCTACAATAGGCACTGCCCTGGGCAAGACGCACGGATCATGCCGCCCACGCGCTTTAAGCACAGCCTCCGAACCGTCGGCCCTCACCGTGGCCACCTCTCTCAGAAGCGTGGCCACCGGCTTGAAAGCCACCCTGAAGTATATGTCGGCTCCATTGGAAATGCCGCCTTGTATGCCTCCGGAATGGTTCGACAAAGTGCGTATGCCCCCGCCATCGCCGGACGCGAAAGCGTCGATCATCTCCGATCCGCGCCGGCCCACACCGGCAAAGCCCATGCCATAGTCGAAACCTTTGGCGGCATTAATGCCCATCATGGCAGAAGCCAGACGCGCCTGGAGCTTGCCGAACACAGGGTCGCCAAGGCCGGCCGGTACGCCCCGGACCACGCATGTCACCACGCCCCCTATAGTATCGCCTTCGCCCTTCACCTTCTCGATAAGCCTGATCATGCGCGCCGCCACCTCCGGATCGGGGCATCTGACAGTATTTGACTCGGCCATCTCCGGCGAAAAGCCGGTATAGTCCCGGGGCAACTCTATGTCGCCGACCTGAGATGTATAGGCGAATATCTCAACTCCGCACACCGACGAAAGCGCCTGGCGCGCCAAAGCTCCGGCCACGACACGTGAAATGGTCTCACGGGCCGACGAACGGCCGCCACCCCTGCAATCACGCACCCCGTACTTGGCGTCATACGTATAATCGGCATGTGAAGGACGGTAGGTCGAAGCCATCTCCCTGTAGTCGGATGAATGCTGATTTGTGTTCTCGACGATAAATCCGACAGGAGTGCCGGTGGTCACACCGTCAAGCAGACCGCTGAGAAGCCTCACCCGGTCAGGTTCGTTGCGCGGAGTCACTATGCTTGACTGCCCCGGCCGACGCCGGTCAAGCTGACGCTGCACCTCAGCCACGTCAATATGGAGTCCGGCCGGCATTCCGTCGACTACTCCGCCAACTGCTGGGCCATGCGACTCACCGAACGAAGTGAGCCTGTATATCTCGCCAAAAGTATTCATAATTCAAAGGGTGTTTAAGAGTGTATCTAATTACATCGGGACTGCTATGTCGGCCACCGTGCCACGGGTATAACCGACCAGAGCATCCGGAGCTATCTGAATCTGCAACCCGCGCACTCCCGCGCTGACAAACACGGTGTCGAATCCGGTGACCGTAGAATGGAAGTATGTGGGGAAAGACTTCTTCATCCCTATCGGCGAACATCCGCCGCGTATGTAGCCCGTGAGAGGGAGCAGCTCCTTCATCGGAATCAGATCCACCTTCTTGGCTCCAGCCACTTTGGCCGCCGCTTTCAGATCCACCTCCATGTTGCCAGGAATCACGCATACTATGTATCCGCACTTGTCGCCATAAAGCACCAGAGTCTTAAACACACGCCTGATGTCCTCACCCAACTCTTCAGCCACATGGTCGGCGGCAAGATTGTCCTCATCGACAGTGTACGGAATCAGGGTATATGGAATTTTTGCGCGGTCCAACAAGCGGGCGGCATTCGTCTTTATATTTCCAGCCATAAGTCACATTAATATTATAGGGTGTAGAATACTGCAAAGATAAGAAATTCGTGGCAATAATCTGGGCAGTTTGCAATCAAGATAGTAAGTATAATGAAAAAGGCCGGGTCTTGAATCGACTCGGCCTTTGATGCCTGGTAGCGGGATCGAGAATTGAACTCGAGACCTCCGGGTTATGAATCCGACGCT
>CANOLV010000024.1 GCA_947567425.1 uncultured Porphyromonadaceae bacterium
AGAGCAACTGACTCTTAATCAGTGGGTCGAGAGTTCGAGCCTCTCCGGGGTCACCACCAGCAAATCCAATCACTTGTAAGTCAAGTGGTTGGATTTTTTTTGTCGATTTTTGACTGCCGTTTTAATATGCCGGCCATTCACTCTATATATCAAGATGCCAACTTGTAATATTTATCAATGATTATACGGTGATGTCCCCACGGAACTAAGAAGATGAAATCGCCAACAAGTTGTTGGCACATCTCGCTTTCAGAATTTTCCGCAAGCTGTGGAAGATTTGCATGTGCGGAATCTTCCACAACTTGTGGAAGATTGGGGATTGTAGCAGAATACAAATCATAAAATCTCCTCATATAGAAAAGATTAACCGGTGAGAAACCATCGGAATCGGGCAATGCATCTTTCAAATCCTGACTGAGATTTTTATAAAATCCGGAGCCGTATTTGTTTTCAGCGTCACGAGCAACAATGTCACGCCCAACCGACCAATAGAAGCGTAGCAACTCTTGGTTAACGCGTGTAGCTGCCTTTATTTGGGCGCATCTGTATCGGTCTTTCAACTCCTGTATCCACCGGGAGTAGTATATTTTATGACCTCTCCGGGTCGGCAAAAATGTTTTCGGCGGCGCTACTACTATAGTCTGTTCATTTCGGCCTCTGAGGCTGTGGAGCCTTTGTATTTGCTTTGGCGTGGCTGGAAGCGGTAGGTCAGGGTGAGGGAGATGCCTCGGCGGTCATAGGTCTGACGTTTGTCCACGTATACTCCGCCGGTGTTCATGGTCCAGTCGTTGTTGCGGGTGTTGAATATGTCGGTGGCCGACAGCTTTAGCTGTAATGACTTGTCAAGCATCGTTTTGCTGATGGAGGCGTCGAGCGTGAACGGTGTCGCGCCGAATCGGTTGGTGTGTATGTCGCCTTTGGTTTGGCCTGTCGCATTCAGCGTCACGAGAATGCCTTTCGGCAATGTGATTACATTGTCGAGATAGTATGACAGGATGGGGCGGTTGTAGTGTGTGCCGTCAATTTCGAGCCATTGTTTGTGCATTCCGAGTGTGATGTTCGGGGTCCATGCCTTTACGGGTCGGCTCCATACGAGATACAGGTCTATGGCAGAAACGTCGATATTGACGGGCTGCATGAGCAGTTGCAGTGTCGGCGCCGGATATATCCGCTTTATAAAGGCGTAGGTGTCTATGGCGCGGGTGTAGTCGGCCTGCAGGATGAACCCTTTCCATACACCGAACAGTTGCAGATCATGCATGCGCTCATCTTTAAGGGCGGGGTTGCCACCTTCGATTTCGTGGGCGCCTGTATAGCTCAGGCTTCCGGTGAGGTGTGAATAGGGAGGTTTGACGGTCGATGATCTGTAGCTCAGACTGATTTGTGTCTCATCGTCGGGAGCATAGCCGAGCGATATGTCCGGGGTGAGCAGATGGTCGGTCCGACTGATGTCCTTGTCTTTTAATCCGTCTATTTTTAACGAGTAGTCTGTGAATTCGTATCTCAGTCCTGTTGAAAGACTGAATTTGCCGAACATGCGGTCCCATGTGGCGAAGGCCGCCGCTGATGTCTGCCGGGCTTCGGTATATGACGATGGTATGTATTCGCTTATGTCCTGGGTGTGCATCAAGTAGTCGAGGGTGGTGCGGGTGTATGAGTCCTGAGTCCCGATCGTGAGGCGCCCTTTTGCGAGTGGGCGTGTCAGATAAAGTTTGCCGGCCCAAAGTGATGATTTCCGCGTGTCGGAGGAGTTTACATCATGGTTGTTGCCGTCGGGGTATGTCGTCTGCACATTGTTGGCTGAATATGAGTTGCGGTAGTCGCCGTCGAAGTGGACAGTGTATTTACCCGACAGACGGTTGTCGAAATAGATGGATGCCCGATGGCTTCGGGAGCGGGATCCGGAATATATGTCTCGTCTTATCCGGGGTTCGTTGTCGATCCATTCTTCGCCGATGTTGTTGAAATGCCCTCTTTCCGGATTGTAGCGGTAGTAACCTCCGAATGACAGTTCCCCCGACGAATAGTTGACGCCCGCCTTTATCACTCCGGTGGTCGACGGATAGTCCTTGCGTTGCGAACTGCCCACTATGGTCTCTTTGCCGTTATAGACGAGGGTATTGGTGGTGGAGCCTACTATCAGGCTATTGTTGCATGCTATCAGGCCGGATGCGAATATGTCCCATGGACCTGTGCGGTAGTTAAGGTCCAGCATATTGTTGGCCGACCATCTCCTTCGGGCCGTTGCTTCGCCGCGATCAATTATGGACAAGCCGTTGAGCAGGTTGCGGCGTGTAGTGATTTTCAGCACGGCCCTGGTGTCGCTCGCATACATAGCTCCCGGAGCCATGTCCAGTTCTACTTTCCTGACATTGCCGGACTGCAGGCGTATCAATTCGTCCCCTGAGCGCAGAGGATGTCCGTCGATGTAGATCTCAGGCGACCCCCGGCCTATGATATTTACGCTGTTGTCGGCTACGGATATCATGGGCAGTTGAGCGAGCACGTCGAGAGCCGTGCCGAGATTCTGGAGGTTTGAGCCGGATATTGTCGAAACGAGCGTGGTGCCTTCGAGTTTTGTGGCCGGTTGGTTGGCGGTTACGACAATCTCATTAAGCTCCTTGACGAGTGAATCCGCATGTGCCGGATCCTGTGCATGGATGGCGAATATTGTGGCGGCGGAGAGGATGAATGTTATGGCTCTTTGCATCATGATGATTATGTTTTTTGATGCAAAGTTACGTTAATGACCGCTCAGACTCCAAAATCACGGTCTGACCGAAGGAATTGTAATGGATTGTAAATAAGCGACTTGCAGAGAGGTGGCATGAAAAAGTCTGACCGTGTGATGGTGTGGCCTAAAAAATGGACATAAATTGCTCTCTGGAGTCCGCCGCCGACTCGGAAATCCTGGCTTTGAGGCGTGACTTGCGTTTGTAGGCCACATTGATGCTTTCACCGATGAGCAACGCTATCGTACGGTTTGACAGGCCGCTTGCCAGATAGACCGCCAGCCGGTATTCTTCAGGTTTCAGGTCGGGCAGTGCTTCCCTGAATTTGCGCAGAAGATCTTCATGGCACTTCTCCATTTCGGTGAAAATGCCTTGATCCGACTTCAAAGCCTCGATTTGCGATTTGACTTTGTCCGCGATGGCTTTCTTCTCGGTCTTGGTGCCTTGCGACTCGTAGTAAGTTCCGCATAGTTCGTCGATCATGCTGAAGCGGTTTGACAGCGATGCTGACAGCCGGCCCTTAAGATGCGAGCATTCCGACTGGCGGAGCATGATTCCTTCTTTCAGAGCCGAGGCCTCGGCCATCAGCGCTTCGGTCCGGGCATCCTTTAGTTTCAGACGTTGTCGTTGCCATACGATTATACCGGCCGCGACGAGTATGGTCATAAAGGCTATGGCCGCGAATTGCTTCCTTTTCGCCTTCTCCTTGTACAGCATGAACTCCTTCTCCTTCTGTATGTATAGGGCCGAGGCAAGTTCATTTGAGGCGTTTGAGTTTTTGCCAAGTTGTTCTTTTATCCGGACAGCTTTGTCGAACGACTCCAGTTCGTTGTGTCTGATATAATAATCGATGGCGATATTGATAATTGTGTCGGAGGGCGCAGTCAGATGGTTGGCCGCCAGTGCCTCACTGTAAAGGAGAGCCCATCGAGCCATTGTGGCCGAATCCTCAAATTCCGCCACATCGTATGCGTTGAGTCGCTCGAATGCTTTTACCGGATTGTCGACCAGCAGCGTCTGCGCTTCCTCAAGACCTTGTGCATGTCTTGAACCGGAATATCCGCAGCCGGTGGCTATGAGTAATAAGATGACGTATATCAACGATCTCATAACTCCCTGATCTCCTTTGCGAGTAGGTATTGGTGGCAAGCAAAGAGGAGTGCGAACGGGATTAGGTACACGAATGAATTGGTGACCAGATAGCCCCATCCGAGACATAGGATGTAGCTTATGGACTGGACGAAAAACAGTTGTCTGGGCGACATCTCTTTGACAGGACGTTTCGTGCAGAGGATGTACACCACCCATATAAGCCACGATGACAGGATGGCGCTTCCGATCAGTACGGATGCGGTAGCCACGACGGTCCATTCGCCGAATAGATTCAGTGTCAAGGCGTTGCCGACCATACAGCATGCTATGAGAAGCATGGCGATCTCGCTGACGACGCTGTTGAAAATGCCTTTGATTCTGTTTGCCATTGCGTTATGCCGATTATGATGATTGTTAACGGTAATGTCCCCGCGATTTGTGATTCATACGCAAAGATACTTTTTCTTCTGAAGAAAAGCAAATTACAGCGATGTTTTCCATACTTTTCCAAAAGCGGTGATGACGGCTCTGCGCGGTCATGTTCTTGTCATCGTGTTAAGGCGGTTGAAACGCTTTTGTATGGTCCGTCGTTTTTCCGATTCCGGTCGCGGTCTTGCCGGCTTGTTGTGCGGGGGCGTGGCTTTGTGTGGCGGTTGCTCCTTCGGTGCGTGTTGCGTAGTCTTAGGCTTTGTAGACGTTGGCGACGGTTGAGGTTGAGGTTGAGGTTGAGGTTGAGGTTGAGGTTGAGGTTGAGGTTGAGGTTGAGGTTTGGCGGCCTTTGGCTGAAGTAGGGTTTTCTTGTGGCGCGCTAACCGTTGACGGGTACGGCGGTCCACGGTCTTTTTTATGAGCAGGAATGCCATCATTTCGGCCCCGGACAGCTCGGAGGGCATTGTCTGGGCTTTTTGATATGTGCGGATAGCGTTTTCTACTATTGACCGGCGGTCAGAGGGGAGGAGTTCAAGCAATTCTTTCCATTCGCGGTCGAAGCGCGGTGTGCGTGTGGCTGTGTGATTCATAATTATTGATAAGGTTTTAAATAGTTTTTTGCAAAGATAATACGCCTCACGGCGGTTGATACTGCAAAATTGGGATAAAATTTCAGATGGCAGGCATCGTGGTCTGCCATCTGAAATATATGTATGTGTGTTACAGTGAATTATATCCTAATTTGGCTTCTTCCAGAAATAATCGTAGTCCGAGGTATTGTACCGTGCTCCTTCGTAGTAGGTGCCTTCTGGTACGAGGGCTACCGAATAACCTTGTTTGCGGTCTGAATTTCCTTCCGGTTCCGGTTGGTTGATCGTATTTGCCGACATGATAAATAGATTTTTTGCCATATAGTCTTCGAGGTATTCTTCCTTCGTCTGTTTTGTCTTATGGTTCCAGTTGGCATCTTCATTGAGAGTTATACTTTTTCCTTCGATCAGGCGTTGGCGTACTTCTCCCGGATGGAGCATTTTGCCGGCATCGTCGGTCACGTATGCGGCGAATGTCGGATCGATCCAGACCCACTTGTCTAGAGATTCGCTCCATGCTACATTTATTACGTGGCAGTCTTGGTCAAGGTCGAAGGCTTCGGACTGGCATGTGATGTAGCGCGACGGTATTCCTTCGGCGAGCAGTGCTTCTGTCAGCATGATGGCCATCATGCGGCAGTTGAGTCCGCGGTTTTCCCTTTTTGTGGTTTCATACAGGTCAATTATGTTGAGGTTGCATCCGGGCCATGGTGACGACCCGTCGTGGCGGACAAGGTCGTGAACCCAGTACATGAGATTCTTTATCTTTGATATGTCGTCGCCGTCGCCTGCCACACTGTCGAGATTAAAGTACTCCCGGGTTTTGATCAAGTCCGGATCGGATGGCGGGGCATAATTGAAGTCTGCTCTATACGACGGAGACGATTTCAAGAGGTCCAGATATGATTCTTTCCTGTTCTTAAGGCGTTTGTCGCGCACCGCATATAGCTTTGAGATGGTTTCATCCTTTCCGAGGGCACGGGCAATTTCAACGGCTTTATCGACTTCTCTGATTGCAATACCTTGGTGCCAACGGTTGTTGCAGAATGCGACACGGTCAATCCACCAAAGCGATTTGTCGACAAGGGGTGACAGGCCGGTGTAGTTTTTATAGTCGTCCGATGGTGTGGTTTTTACTGCGTCTGTTCCGCTTTTTGCGATTATGCCGTTTGCCTGAATTCCCTTGAATGCAGGACATTCGACGGCTTTCCCAAGTTGGTAGTTATAGAATAATCCGTTTATAACCACGCTCTCAAGCTCCGGGCATCCATAGGCGAACTGTTCTCCGCCTGTGGAGAATACTACGTTGTTGAATATGATGGTTTTGAGCTTCGGACAGTTGTTGAACAGGTAGCCGTCAATATGGCCGATACTTCCGTCGAACACCACCTCTTCAAGATTTGGGCATCTGTTGAACGAATTGCCTCTCATGTAGCTCATGTCGCCGTAGGTCAATTTCGTTAGCGATGTCGAGGCCAGTTCGTCGCCTGATATCGCGCTGTCCATTATGGGGAGTGACAGTTCGGTTATCGCGCATGAATCATTTTTGCATAAATCAATCAGATAGTTTCGGTCATCATCGGAGAATAATTCTCCCTTGATATCCAGTATGGTTATTGTGAATCTTTCATCCGGACTGATCTGTGTGGATAGCGGAGGATTGCCGTTGCCTATTGTGACGGTTTTGTGGAGAGTGCCTGCGTTGACCGTAGCTATTCCGATGGCTATGGTTAATGCCGACAATGTTGATTTAAGTTTCATTTGGTACTGTTTTTTGATTGGTAACGTAATAATTAGTTCATGTCGCAAATATATAATTAAAAAAATAGTTGTGCAAATATATCGGTGCGTTTTTTGCTTTCGATGTGTGATAGGGGATTATTCTGACATATTTATATTTGAAATACCCTCTAAAAGCGAAGGCTAAACACAGCATTCGCTTTTAGAGGGTAATGTATCAGATGGGTATCGGACGGGTTTATTCGTCGGTGCTCTGTTCGGCGTAAGCCTTAAGCAGCTTTTCCTGAACGTCGGAGGGTACGAGTTCGTATGACGAGAACTTCATCGTGAACGAGGAGCGTCCTCCGGTGATTGAACTTAGAGCGGTCGAGTATGACGACATCTCTTTCAGAGGCACTTTTGCGGAGATTTTTTCAAATCCGTTTTCGCTGGCCATGCCCATTATTATGGCGCGTCGTCCCTGAAGGTCGCTCATCACGTCGCCCATCACGTCGGCCGGAACCATCACGTCGACATCGTAGACAGGTTCGAGGATTTTCGGATTGGCATTGCGGAATGCTTCACTGAAAGCGTTTCGGCCGGCCAGACGGAAAGATATTTCGTTGGAGTCTACGGGGTGCATCTTACCGTCGTAGATGCATACACGCACGTCTCGGGCGTATGATCCGGTGAGCGGGCCTTGTTCCATACGGTCCATAAGGCCTTTCACTATGGCGGGAATGAAGCGTGCGTCGATGGCTCCGCCCACGATGCAGTTATGCACGACGAGCTTGCCGCCCCAGTCAAGGGGTATCTCCTGGGTGTCGCGTACGCTCATCTTGAACTCCTGGTTGCCGAACTTGTAGGTGTCGGGTGCGGGCATTCCTTCGGTGTACGGCTCGATTATAAGGTGTACTTCACCGAACTGTCCGGCTCCTCCCGACTGCTTCTTGTGGCGGTAGTCGGCGCGGGCGGCTTTGGTGATGGTCTCGCGGTAAGGAATCTTCGGCTCTTCAAATATGATGGGCAGCTTGTCGTTGTTCTCCACGCGCCATTTGAGTGTGCGCAGGTGGAATTCGCCTTGGCCGGAGAGTATGGTCTGCTTGAGTTCCTTCGACTGCACCACTTCCCATGTGGGGTCCTCTTCGTGCATGCGGGTCAGGATCTCGCTGAGCTTTTCGGCGTCGCTTTCCGTGACGGGGCGTATGGCGCGCTGATACTTTGGCGCGGGGTATTTGATGAAGTCGAACCGATATTCGCATCCTTTCTCGTCGAGGGTATTGCCTGTGCGGACATCTTTCAGCTTGACTGTCGCGCCGATGTCGCCGGCGCACAGTTTGTCGACCGGGGTCTTGATCTGTCCGCATACGCAGAACACCTGGGCTATGCGCTCCTTCGACTCACGGTCCACGTTTGTCAGGTCGACGCCCGGAGTAAGCGTTCCGCTCATCACCTTGAAGTAGCTGACTTCGCCGATGTGCGGCTCCACGGTGGTCTTGAACATGAACAGCGACAGCGGACCGTTGCTGTCAGGCTTGATTTCTTCGCCGGCGGTGTCGACCGGAGCTGGCATGTCTTCCACGAACGGCACCACATTGCCGAGGAACTCCATCATGCGGCGTACGCCCATGTCCTTTATGGCGCTCACGCAGAACACCGGGTATATCGAACGGTCTACCAAACCTTTGCGTATGCCTTCGCGCATTTCATCTTCCGACAGGTGTCCTTGGTCGAAGAATTTTTCCATGAGGGTCTCGTCATTTTCGGCGGCCGCCTCGACCAGCTTCTGGTGCAGTTCCTGTGCGCGGTCGAGCTCTTCGGCGGGTATATCCTCGATAGTGGGCACGCCTCCGTCGGGTCCCCAGGAGTATTTCTTCATCAGCAGCACGTCTATCATGGCGTTGAAGCCGGGACCGGCGTTGATGGGATATTGGATGGCGGTGACTTTCGGTCCGAAGATTTCGGTCATCTGCTCGATCACGTTTTCGTAGTCGGCCTTTTCGCCGTCGAGCTGGTTGAGCGCGAATATGACGGGCTTTTTAAGCGATGCGGTGGTGCGGAATATGTTCTGTGTGCCCACTTCCACGCCGTATTGTCCGTTGATGACTATCACGCCTGTGTCGGTGACATTGAGGGCCGTTATGGCGTTGCCCACGAAGTCGTCGGCTCCCGGACAGTCGATCACATTGAGCTTTTTACCTCCGAATTCGGCATAAAAAATGGTAGAGAACACAGAGTATCCATACTCCTTCTCCACCGGGAAATAGTCGCTGACAGTGTTTTTAGCGTCTACGGTGCCGCGACGTTTTATAACTCCACACTCGAAAAGCATCGCTTCTGCGAGTGTGGTTTTCCCCGAGCCTTTGCTACCGAGCAAGGCTATGTTCTTAATCTCGTTAGTTTGGTAAACCTTCATGTTATTAGAGAGTTTTTTTAGTGAATAATCGTGTTAACTAATTCGATTCGCAAATTATTAATTTTTTTCGAGAATTCCTATTCTCCAATATATGTTACAAAACATAAAAAGGCTTTTTTCACATATTCGTCGGTGCAAGAGGGGTCAGATGTCGTGCAGCCATCGGCTGATGTGGGGCGAGGCGCAGCTTAAGCACACCCCGAACCCAATGCCGGCGAGCACGCAGGATGTGACTATGTCGTCGACGGTTACTGACTTTGCCGCGGCCATTCCGCCGATCAATGCCGTCCATGCCCATACATACATCAGGAGTGCTACGGCGTAGGCCGCATACTCGATCCATGCATAGTTGGATGTACGCTTTTCGGGTAGCCGGTTCATCACTTTTCTGGTGAACCATTCCGACTTGGGCGCGGGTGGGAGGTCGCGCTCAAGCATTGACTTTATATCGAGGTCGGTTATGTCTGGTTTCATAATGGGGTACGTATTTATAATATATTATAATGTATGCCGGTCGTGGCTCATCGGAATGCTTTTGCCATCTTCGCTTTTGACCGCGAGAGGTGCGACTTTATTGTTCCCTCCGGCAGTCCGGTGATTCTGCTGATAGCCTTTATCGGCTGGTCTTCCAGATAGAAGAGCAGCACTACGGTCCGTTCGGTGTCCGACAGCTGTCGCATGCACCGTTCGGTGTCGATGCGGGCATCGCTGATCTGCCCCGAGTCGTAGCCGGGATCTGGCGGATTGTCGGAATTTCCCTCGGTCCATCCCGTCTCCCGCCGTCGGCGTACATACGCGTAGTATTCGTTGCAGGCTATCCGGTAGAGCCAAGTCTTGAATCTGGCCAGCCCCTGAAACGAGCGTATGGCGAGGTATGCTTTCAGGAATGTGTCCTGGGCGAGGTCGTCGGCCAGGGCCGCATCGCCGAGCGTGAGGTTCAACAGGAATCGACGCAGACCGTCGTTGTACTCTTCAACCAGACGTCCGAATGCGCGTCGGTCATCACCGGCGGCGCATCGGGCTATCAGTTGGAGTTCTTCCCATTTAGTAAGCATCGGTGTTGCGTGTGTCTTCTTGATTGTCGTTCGGGTTGCGCTTTTTCAGAAGCGGGGTCTCATACACGATGTAGCCTAAAAGCTTGCCTATACCTATAATAATAGGTATCAACATCAGGGCGGACACCTCTTTCGAATCGACGGCTTGGAAGAATACAAGCAGTCCTATGCCCCATGCCAGATAGTTTATGGCCGACTGCAGACGGAATTTTGTCGTCTGCCGGGGCATGACATATTCGTCGGGAAGCGGATAGTTGCGTTCGATGGCCATGGCTATTACCCGGTTGCGGTCGCGTTTTGACCGGAATATGAAGTAGCATATTATCCACACCATCAGAATCGGGATGAGCGGACCGGTAATCACGGCTATTATAGCCACATAGCCTACAAACCAGTCGCTGGGGTCGGACTTCTCCACGTGCACGTCCACTTTTACCGTGCCCGGGCTTTCGTACGTGGGCATGTCGGCGGTGACGTCATATTCCGAAGTACCTTCGATCGAGTTGACTACTATGTTCTGCAGGTTGGAGTCATTGACGTTGACGAGTACATCGTTGAGGCATCTTTCGAGTTCCGACTTCAGTTCTTCCTGATTGCCGTCAAAGCGCATGCACCCGCTTGACAGGATGAGCAGCAGGGTTGCCGCGGTGGCTGTAAGTATTGATTTCATAATGATTGTGTTGTTGTTATGTTTTTTTCTCTTGGATGCGGTCAGGAGTAAAAAAGTTGCACCGCCTGCGAAAAAATTTCCGTAAGCGGTGCTGCCGATTAAAAAAAGTTGTCTTGCGTTAGTTTCCGGCGTTCACGACGGGCTGTGCGGCGTCGTCGGCGCACAGTACCACGAGCAGGTTGCCTATCATGGCCGCTTTCTTGTCGTTGTCGAGCTGTACCACGTTCTCCTCTTCCAGACGGCCGAGTGCCAGCTTTACCATTGACACTGCGCCCTCTACGATCTTTTCGCGTGCGGTGATTATGGCCGATGCCTGTTGGCGGCGCAGCATCACTGCGGCTATCTCCGGGGCGTAGGCCAGATAGTTGATTCGGGCCTCCACCACTTCTATGCCGGCCATCGACAGGCGTTCGTTCAGTTTGCTTTCGAGCTGGTCGTTGATCTCCTCGCCGCCTCCGCGCAGTGTCAGTTCATGCGCGTGTTCCTGTCCATGCTCGTCGTCGTAGGCATATTTTCCGGCCACTTCCCTCAGAGCGGCGTCGCTCTGTATGGCCACGAAGTTTTCAGTGCTGAGATTGATGTTGGCTCCGCGCGAGTCGAGGTCAAACACGGCCCGGTAGGTGTCCTTGATTTTCCACACCAGAACGAGGCCGATCAGTATGGGATTGCCCACCTTGTCGTTCACTTTGATGGGGTCTACATCGAGGTTGCGTATGCGGAGCGATATTTTCTTTGTTGTCAGCAACGGGTTTATCCAGTGGTAGCCCACTTTGTAGAATGTGCCGCTGTACTTGCCGAAAAACACCAGCACCATCGACTCGTTGGGTTCAAGCATAACGTAGCCCTTGGTCATCACAGCCCAGATGATTGAGATTACGATTCCGTCTATGATCTGCCACATACCTTCGGACATGTAAAGCCATGCAGCCACGCCCGCCATCAATATCTGGATGAAAATCATGACGAATCCGTTGACGCAGATGCCCCCGTAGGCATATTGTGAATTTTTGCCGTTCATACTTTGAAAAGATTTATTCTGTTAATAATATCGCAAATGTAAGTTAAATCGGATGATTTCGCAAATTTTCAGACATGTTAAACAACACACTTACGGCACGACCCGGCACATGCCGCCAATAGGCTCAATGTACCGGGTCGATCATTGTGGTGTGGGATGTAGATACGTGTCAGAGGTAGTATTCTTTTTGGACGCTGAGGGTGTCGTCGAGTTCAAAGACCCAAGGCTTGCCTGTGGGGATTTCCACGCCGACGATTTCCGAGTCGGAAAGGTGGAGCAGCATTTTGGCGAGTGCCCGCAGACTGTTGCCGTGGGCCGCCACAAGGATGGTCTCGTACAGGTTCAGCTTGGGCTGTATAAGCTCCGCCCAGCAGGGCTTCACGCGGGCAATGGTGTCCTTGAGCGATTCGGTCAGCGGCAGTTCTTCAAATGCCAGACCTGAATAGCGGCTTTCGTTGCCGGGATAGCGTGCATCGTCGAGTGTTAGTGCCGGAGGGGCCACGTCGTAGCTGCGCCTCCAGATGTGGACCTGTTCGTCGCCGAACTTCGCGGCTGTCTCAGCCTTGTTGAGCCCCTGGAGAGCTCCATAGTGACGTTCGTTAAGGTGCCAGTCCTTTATTACGGGAACCCAGCAGCGGTCCATTGCGTCGGCGGCGATCTCAAGTGTATGGATGGCGCGCCGGAGGTATGATGTGAAGTAGTAGCGTGGCAGTATGCCTGCTTCGGCCATTTTATGGCCGGCTTCACGGGCTTCCTCCCTGCCTTTATCCGTCAGTTCGACATCGGTCCATCCGGTAAACCGGTTCTCAAGATTCCACTGGCTCTGGCCGTGGCGTAGAAGTACGAGGCGTTTCATAGTATGTGTGAGTTTTTGTTTATTCTTTTATTTTTTGTTCAGCTTGTACATCGGGAGCATGAAGATCCATGTGGCCACGCAGAACGGAGCTGTCAGAGTGGCTATGCCCACCGGCGACAGGAATGCATCCATGCCTGCTTGGACAAATACGGTGAACACGACTCCGGCCAGCGAGTAGAAGAACACTTTGACCGACGGTTTATAGAACGTGCATCCAAGCGCGATGCCTGTCAGCACCGGGGAGAAACCGAACAGTCCGGCCGCGATGTCGGCATGGTCGGCATTGAACGCAATGGCTATGAACAGCGATACGGCCGAGGCTATCATGGCCCATGCCGCCGCCCAGCGGCTGGATATGGCCAAGGCCACGATGAAGATAATGCCTGTGATCCATGAGTCGACGAGGAATACCTGCGATATGCCGCGTAGCCAATACTTTATCAAGTCGACGAAAGTATAGGTCATGTCGGGTCCTGTGATGTCGGTCGGCAGTGCGGCTATGGATTCGCCTACCGGAGGAAGCTGTCCCATAAGTCTGGCCGAAAGGAGTATGAACCACGACACGGCGATGAACGGGAAGGTATAGGAGGTGGTGTTGAACGGAGCGAACACGTTGTTGAACGCCCTCCGGGCTATCACCGTCATGGCCGCCCCGAGGATCATGGCCACCCATGCCCATACGGTGTTGCCGAGAAATGTGAACACGGCGCATCCTACCAGAATGCCGTTGAATCCCCAAAGTCCCTGGTCGCCTTCGTTTTTAGACTCGAAGATATAGCCGGCCGCCGTGGAGACTACCAGTCCGACCAAAGCTCCCCATGCCACGAGAGGCGCGGGAGTGCCGTCGGCATAATATGAGCCCCAGAATATGCCGATCATGATTAACAGACCTGTCCAGGCATTGTCCTGGAACATTACTTGGCCGGCTCCGCGGAGAGTTCCGCGGACTATGTCGGCGAATGACCGCGTGTGCGGCGATAGGGTGGTATTCGTTGCCATTGTTCTAATGTTTATATTGTGTCTTTATCTCCAAGGGAAGTCGGGCAGCAGCGGACGGCCTTTTACAGCCTGGCGCACTGTCGATCCGAATTTCCTGACTGTCTCTTTTACCGGTCCGGTCTCCATGCCGAGCACTTTCAGAAGCAGTCCTGCATCGTTGGGCAGACGGGTGATTCCGACGGCAAGTTCGCCGTCGTTGAAGAATCCGGCTTCGACATTGTCGTAGATCTCCTTGGCCTTGTCGGGAGGGGTCAGCACGATCACGTTGGCAAAGATATCGTATTTGCCCATTATGCCCAAATTGCGGATGTCGGAATTTTTAGGCTCGATGACAAATTTCTCTCTGAAGAGCCTATGCCCATCCGGACGTCTGGCGTCGCAGGTCACGGACAGAATGTCGTATTTATACATCTCGTTGTCCCTGTGTTTTCGGCCCGATGTGAAGATTTCACTGTAGAATAGCGATGCGGTCGGGTGGCACACGATGTCGGTGTAGCTTGCAAACCTTGCGTCGGTACAGGGTATGGTGTGTTCGGGCATGAATTCCAGATAGGAGTCCTCTTCGAGCGTGATGCTTTGGTACATCGCGGAGAAGTTGTCCTTCATCTCCGCGATTTTAGTTGCCGCGCCGGTAGTGACGTGACCGAATGATCCGGCACGCATCTCGATGTCCTGTTCGTAGCGGTCGCCGTCGACATTGGGTCCTCCGGATGAAAGGATGTAGACGACCGGCATCTCCGGCATCCCTTCGTCGCAATACAGCTCTTTCTGCACTATCAGCGGCGCTATGCGTTCGTGGTCGCGCAGGATGCTCTTGCCTTGTGAGTCTATTTCGAAGCCGAGCCTAAGGTAGCCTACTTTGCCCGGAGCGCCGATATACATGGCGCGGGTGGGGTGGTTGTAGGGCTGCATCTCGTTCATGCTTGTCAGGCGGGCTATTTCCGGGGAGTTAAGTACATCTTTCATGATCCGGGGATTTTGAGGTGGATAAAACTATGCTACTTTTCGTGGTCAAAAAGGGCCATGGTCTTGATCAGTGCCACAAGCTCTTCGATGCCTTCGCCCGTCATGCAGTTGGTGAACACGAATGGTTTTCCCGGACGCATAAGCTTGGAGTCATGGTCCATTACCTCAAGCGATGCGTGGACATAGGGGGCGAGGTCGGTCTTGTTGATGACAAGGATGTCGCTCTGCGATATGCCGGGGCCGTCCTTGCGGGGAATTTTGTCGCCCGCGGCCACGTCTATTACATAGATGAAGAAGTCGACAAGGGCCGGAGAGAATGTGAGCGTCAGATTGTCGCCGCCCGATTCGATGAACACGATGTCCGTGTCGGGAAATTTGGCTTCCATTTCTTCCACGGCGGCGATATTCATCGAAGGGTCCTCGCGCACTGCCGTGTGTGGGCATGCTCCGGTCTCTACGCCGATGATGCGGTCCTCGATCAGCACGCCTTTCAGCATACGGCGCACATGTTTGGCATCCTCGGTGGTCACGATGTCGTTGGTTATGATGAGCACCTTGAATCCTTCTTTGATCAGGTGCGGTGTGATGGCTTCGATGAGTGCGGTCTTGCCTGAACCTACAGGTCCGCCTACTCCAATTCTGCAAGTACTCATAATTATGTATACAGTGTATTGTAGGGTTTATAGTTGAAATGTTATATATGTGTTAAACGCGCAACCGGTGAATCAGTTCATAAACATGCGCATATTGCCCTTCTCGTGGAGCGATGCCATTATGTCCATTCCTGGAACGAAGGCCCGCATGTCGTCGTAGGTCATATCCTTGACCTTTTCATAGTCCGACGCTATCACGGGAGCCATGTCGTAGGCTATCTTCTGGGTGTCGTAGTGCGACACTCTGACGCAGCGCAGCGCGGCTCCGAGGATCATGTTGACCACTCCGAACTGCTGCGAAGTAAACATATCCTCTTCTGAAATGCCGGCATGGTGCATGGCTATGGCCTGGGCCACGGGATATGTCCCGGCGATATTTCCCGCCTTTATATCTTCGAGGAAGCGGTCCATCAGCCGGCAGCCGTCCATGATATGGACTGTGAGTTCCGCCATCTTTTTGCCCATACGGGTCATCATCTGGCGGGCTTCGTCGTTCATTTTGCACAGAATCACCTCTTCGTCGGCTCTGCGGATGGCTTCGTAGTCGCCGACGGCCGCGGCGCGGTAAGCGTGCAGTGACGCGATTCCGTCGCTGAAAGCCGACTGGATGGAAGCGGCCTGTACATATTGGCGCAGTGAATCCATGTCGTGGACTTTCTTTTCGTAGGATGCGGTCTCCAGTCCGTTGGAGAAGGAAAAGTTGCCTACCGGAAATTGAGAATCGCTCATTTCAAGCAGGCGCATTGTCGAGATGATTCCGGATGATATCATATATGATGGTGATGGTGGTGTTCGTGTGAATGACTTTCCTGGGCTGTGCCTCCGAATAGGTTGCGGATCTCGTGAGGTGCAAGATAGGGTATTACCTCCTGTCCGGTCTGGAATTCGTAGGTGACGCCCGGTATGGCGTGGGTGTCCATGACGCTTTGCATGACCTTCTTGTCGACGGTCAGCGGCACGAATACTTTAGTGCCTTTGATGACCGCGGGCCAGTGCTGGTTGCCGATGGCATGTCCGAGTTCGATGCAGGTCTGGATGATCGACAGTTTGTCCTGCTGTTCGACGGCGGCGAGGTCGATGACGAATACCGGACTGAGCTCGATGCGGGCCACGATGGCTTTGTTCGTCCCGGGGTCGTATTCCAGTACGTCGCCTTCGATAAGCTGGGTGTTGCGTTTGAGGGCCACGGCGCATTGTGTGCCTTTGTCGCCCGACACAATGAAACGGCTTTTCTGGGCTGTCCACTGGTCAAGATCGAGATATTCTACTGTGGCCTTGGATATTTTATCGGCCAAATCTTTGTCGGCGTGGATGTTGCCGATGACTTCGCTGAATATTTTCATAAATCTATTAAATAGTTGAAATGGATTAAAGTTATGTAGAAAGCACCCGGCTCATACCGGAATAGGGGCCGGGTGCTGTTATGTCTGTTTTGCGGTTAGCTGAACCAGTACAATTGAGCGAGCGAGAGTTCAGGTGCCGGCGGCACGTAGGCGAGTTCGCCGTCTACATAGACGTAGAATGTCTCCGGGTTAATCTCGATGCGCGGCATGGCGGTGTTGCGCACCATATTGTATTTCGACAGCTGGCGTGTACCGTGTACGGGGTAGCAGATACGCTTAAGTCCGAGCTTTTCAGGAACGCCTGAGTCGATTGACGCGCGCGACATGAAGTTGACGCAGGTTCTTTCAAGCGCCTTTCCGAAGGCTCCGTACATGGGTCGCATGTAGATAGGCTGCGGGGTCGGAAGCGATGCATTCGGGTCGCCCATCTGTGCCCAGTTTATCATACCGCCCTTTATCACGAGTTTTGGCTTTGTGCCGAAGAATGCCGGTTCCCAAAGCACGAGGTCGGCCATCTTGCCCTTCTCCACACTGCCGAGTATGTCGGAGATACCGTAAGTGATGGCGGGATTGATGGTGATCTTGGCGAGGTAACGGAGCACGCGGAAGTTGTCGTTGTCATCGCTGTCTTCGCGGAGCTTGCCCCTTACATCCTTCATGTATGATGCCATCTGGAATGTACGCATGAACGATTCGCCCACACGGCCCATGGCCTGAGAGTCTGACGACACCATCGACAGCACGCCTAAGTCGTGGAGAATGTTCTCGGCCGACTGTGTCTCCGGACGGACACGGCTTTCTGCAAAAGCCACGTCGCTCGGGATGTTCGGGTTAAGGTTATGGCATACCATGATCATGTCAAACAGCTCTGCCTTTGAATTGATGCCGAACGGCAGGGTGGGGTTGGTCGACGAAGGAAGCACGTTGGCCATGGATGCCACTTTCAGAAGGTCGGGTGCGTGTCCGCCGCCGGCTCCCTCGGTGTGGTAAGTATGGATGGTGCGTCCGTCCATGGCGGCGATTGAGTCCTCGACATATCCGCTCTCGTTGAGGGTGTCGGTGTGGATGGCCACCTGTACGTCGAGGCGGTCGGCCGCGTCAAGACAAGCACGGATGGCCGACGGTGTCGCACCCCAGTCTTCGTGGATCTTAAATCCGCAACCTCCTGCGAGAATCTGTTCGTCAAGAGTCTCCTTGACAGATGAGTTGCCTTTCGACAGACAGCCGTAGTTGATAGGAATACCTTCGAATGATTCGAGCATTTTGTACATGTTCCATACGCCGGAGGTGATGGTGGTTCCGTTGGTTCCGTCGGTCGGGCCGATACCGCCGCCTATAAGGCTCGTGATACCGTTGGAGAGGCAGTTGTAGGCCTGCTGTGGCGAGATGTGGTGTACGTGGCCGTCAATACCTGCTGCGGTCAATATGAGATGCTCGCCTGAGATGGCGTCGGTCGACGGACCGGTGACGAGTTCCGGCGACACTCCGGCCATTATGTCCGGATTACCGGCCTTTCCGATGCCGGCTATCTTGCCGTCCTTGATGCCTACGTCGGCCTTGACGACACCTAAAATCGGGTCGATGATGGTGACATTGGTTATCACTACGTCGAGCGAGCCGCCCTTTACCGAATAACGGTTGGCGAGTCCCATGCCGTCGCGAAGAGTCTTTCCTCCACCGTATACGGATTCGTCGCCGTATACGCGTAAGTCCTTCTCGATCTGTACGTACAGGTGAGTGTTGCCGAGTCGGATTTTATCACCTACGGTCGGTCCGAAAAGATTGTTATTTTCTTGTCTGGAAATAGTTGCCATGATTGTATAGTTTTATCGAGAGGGTTTTATTTCTTAAATTCTGCATCGGCCTCGTCTTCGCTTACGCTCTTGAAGCCGTATTCATTCATCTTGCGTATGGCATGAATCTTGGTCGGATAGTAGGTCGGATTGTCCTCGCCACCGGTATATCCGTCGGCAAGTCCGTTGAAGCCGAACACTTTGCGTTTGCCGGAGTAGCTTACCAATTCGACCTCTTTCTCGTCGCCCGGCTCGAATCTGATGGCAGTGGTGGCCGGAATGTTAAGGTGGCATCCGAAGGCCTTCGGGCGGTCGAATTCGAGATAGCGGTTGACCTCAAAGAAATGGAAGTGCGATCCCACCTGAATTGGTCGGTCGCCCGTGTTGTGTACGGTTACTTTCACGGTGTAGCGGTCGGCGTTGTATTCTATCGGGTCGCTTTCCAGGATTACTCCTCCTACCGGAACCTCCTTGTCGGGTGTGAATCCGGGTTCTTTTGGGGTGTAAATCGGTGGAACTCCGTTATATACCGTAGTCGGTGTGTCGCTCGACTTCGGCGGGTTCTGCTTGCTGTAGCCTTCGACGTTGATCGGAGGATTGCCCGGCGCCATATTGTCGGTGGCGGGCTTATTGGTTTTGTCAGTTGCCATGATTTTGAATTTTGGTTTTAATGGGGGAGTGGATTACTTGATGGGCTGGTGTATGCTGACAAGGCGTGAGCCGTCGGTAAATACGGCTTCGACCTGAAGGAGCGAGATCATGTCGGCCACTCCGTCCATGACATCTTCTTTTTTGAGCACATTGGCCGCTTCCACCATTACTTCTTCTACAGATTTGCCTGCGCGGGCCTCTTCCAAAGCCGCGGAGGTGATGTAGGCCACGGCTTCCGGATAGTTGAGCTTTAAGCCTTTGTTTTTACGACGTTCGGCGATTATGCCGAGGTTGAGAAGCATCAACTTGTCGATTTCTTTCGGTGTAAGGTGCATAATAAATGTATATTAATGAGTTCTGTGAAATTCATTTCTATTAGACATAACACTTGAAACAAGAAAAAGATTTTTTAGCGGTAATTTTGTATGCCGAATATGGGCACTTGGTTATAATGGTTATGCCTGCGGGCACCATCATTGGCCGAGGTGGAGAAATGGATGGTTAAATGTGGGGCGGATGTTGTGGGATATTGATTGTTTTGATATATTTGTGGTATAAAACAGAAAATTGATGTTACGTAGCGGTCGATATATTATATTGATGTTATTTTCGATGGTGTTGTTCGCTCTTGGCGGATGTCATTCATCGCGTAGGGCGGTCAGCGGCGACGGCGAGTCGAAGGGATCGCCTAAGGTGGTGTTGCCTAAGGATATGGCCGAAGATATGCGCTCTGACCAGAGGCTTCTTGTGGAGGAGGCTTTGAAGTGGCTCGGAACACCTTACCGCTACGGTGGCAAGACGCGTTCTGGCACCGACTGTTCTGGCATGACCATGGAGGTCTACCGTTCGGCTTTGGGCATAGCATTGCCGCGCTCGTCGCGCGATCAGCAGAAGTTCTGCAAGTCGATCAAGAAGTCGTCGCTCGATGCCGGCGACCTTATTTTCTTCAGCACGGGGCGCGATAAGTCGAGGGTGTCGCACGTGGGCATGTATATCGGCGACGACAAGTTCATCCATGCTTCCGGCAGCCGCGGAGTGATAGTCAGCGATATCAAGGAGAAGTACTATACACGCAATTATCATTCGTCGGGCCACGTGGCGCGTGCCATGGATCGGGAGAAGAAGCCCAAGGGTAAAAAGAAGCCGGAGGCGGCTCCAGTCGTTGAGCCGACCCCCGGAAAATATGAAATCACACTTGACCAATTCCTTGAATTAAACAAGCGTCAGAATCAGATCGACGAGGCCATTGAGGCTAAAGTCGATTCGATCTACTCCTCATTCCTCGATTGACATGGTTGGAATCATGCGGGGCGGATCTGGCCGTCGCCTTCGATGATCCATTTGTAGGTAGTGATCTCGCGCAGGGCCATCGGTCCGCGGGCGTGGAGCTTCTGGGTGCTGATGCCTATCTCAGCTCCGAGTCCGAACTGCGCTCCGTCGGTGAATGAGGTAGGAGCGTTGACATACACGCAGGCGGCATCGACGAGAAGGGTGAACAGCCGGCCATGTTCGGAATTTTCGGTGATGATGCTCTCGCTGTGTCCTGATCCGTAAACCGCGATGTGAGCTATGGCTTCATCTATCCCTGCAACGGTCTTTATAGCCATGGCATAGCCGAGGAATTCGGTGCCGAAGCTCGATTCGCCGGCATGTCGGAGCAGCTCTGCGGGATAGGATCCTGTCAGCGCCGTGCAGGACTGCGGGTCGGCATATATGACGACGTTGCTGTCGGCCAGGGGGGCGCACAGTGAAGGCAGGTCGTCGGTCCGGGTGCTGTCGACAAGCAGGCAGTCAAGGGCATTGCACACGCTGACGCGGCGCGTCTTGGCATTGTTGACAATGGCGCGTCCTTTGTCGAGGTCGGCATCGCTGTCGAAGTAGGCGTGGCACACCCCGGCCCCGGTCTCGATGACTGGTATGCGGGAGTTTTCGCGGACGAAATTGATCAGCGAAGAACTGCCCCTCGGAATTATAAGGTCAACCTGACCTCTGGCCTGGAGCAGTTCGGCCGTGGCCTCGCGGCTGGCTGGCAGTAGGGTGACGGCTTCCGCCGGTATACCGAACCGTAGGAGTACGCTATGGATCACATCGACTATGGCCCTGTTGGAGCGGTCGGCGTCGCTTCCGCCTTTGAGGATGCATGCGTTGCCGGACTTGAGGCATAGCGATGCCACGTCGAAGCTTACGTTAGGCCGGGCTTCGTAGATCACGCCGATGACCCCGAAGGGCACCGCGCGTTTGGTCAGACGCAGTCCGTTGGGCAGTGTACGGCGTTCGATGTCGATGAGCGGGGAGGGCAGAGCGGCTACATGCCGGATGTCGGACGCTATGTCGGCGATTCGCTTCTCGGTCAGGCGCAGGCGATCATATTTGGGGTCGTCGGGCGACATAGCCGCGAGGTCTTTGGCATTCTCGTCCAATATGTGTGCGCTGTTCTCGACAGCCGCGTCGGCGATAGCCTCCAGCAGGTCGTTTATGCGCTGTTCGGGCAGGCGGAGCAGCGATAGCGAAGCCTGTCTTACTTTTTTAAATGTATCGGAAAGATTCATTGTGTTCGGTTTTGACATTGGTTTTGTGTAATTGAGGTGGCCGGCCGGTGGTGCCGGTTGATCATTCAAGATACAGATAGTCGTAATGTATGGCCGGTTTGAGGTCATGCTTACCGGCGGCTTCACGGGTCTGGTCGGAAGAATATGCCGTGCGGCCTATGCCGAGCGTCCGCCCGGAAGTGTCGGCTATCTCGATAAGGTCGTCCTTCTCAAACTCACCCTCGACTCCGATTATGCCCACGGGCAACACGCTGACGGCCTTGTCGCCGCAAATGGCTTTGACGGCGTTGTCGTTGATGACGATGCGCCCCTTGGTAAATCCGGAACTGTGAGCTATCCAGCGTTTGAGGCTTGAGGCCTGTTCGCTCCGCGGCGAGAACCGTGTGGCCACCGCATTGCCGCATCCCATGATGAGGTCGGTCAGGATGTTGTCGCGCTTTCCGTTGGCGATGATCACCTCGATGCCTTCGTCGGCCACCTTGCGGGCTATGCCGCACTTTGTGATCATGCCTCCGCGACCGAAGCCCGACTTTTCGGTGCTGATATATTCCGACAGGTCGCGGTCGGGCTCGACTTCCGCTATCACTTCCGCACCCGGACTGCCCGGCGTGCCGCTGTATATGCCGTCGACGTTGCTGAGAATCACCAGCGCCTGCGAGTCCATCATGCTGGCTATCAGTCCCGACAATTCGTCGTTGTCGGTAAACATCAGCTCGGTGACGCTCACTGTGTCGTTCTCGTTGACTATGGGGATCACTCCATTGTCGAGCATGACCATCATGCAGTTGCGCTGATTGAGGTAGTGGCGGCGGGTGGCGAAGTTCTCTTTCATAGTGAGAACCTGTCCGACGGCTATGTTGTGGTCGCGGAACAGCTCGTAGTAGCGGTTGATGAGCTTGGCCTGTCCGACGGCTGAAAACAGCTGGCGCTGATCCACGCTGTCCATCCGTCGCTGTGTGAGGTTCTTGAGTTCGCTTCTTCCGCTGGCCACGGCGCCTGACGACACAAGAATCACCTCGATGCCGGCTCGGTAGAGTTCGGCCACCTGGTCGACGATGGCCGACATCCGGGTCACATCGAGAGTGCCGTCGCTTCGGGTCAGCACGTTGCTGCCGATCTTGACTGTTATTCGTTTGAATCGGTTCATCGCGGATCTATCTTTTTGAAGCCCTTAATCCTTTGACTACACTGGCCGTGAATCCGGCTTCCTCCATGGCGTTTAGACCTTTGATAGTTATTCCGCCGGGGGTGGTCACGCGGTCGATTTCCGCTTCGGGGTGTGCTCCTGTGGCTTCCAGAAGCTTCACGGCTCCGGCCATGGTCTGCATGACGATGCGTTTTGCGTCGTCGGCATAGAATCCGAGTTCGACTCCGCCTTCGGTCATGGCGCGTATGTAGCGCATCACGTAGGCTATGCCGCATGAAGCGAGTGCCATGCCGGAATTAAGCAGACGCTCTTCGACAAGCATGGCGTCGCCAAGCTCCTTGAACATGGCCAGCATCTGTGAGTCAAGTTCAGGAGTGGAACGCACCGATGTCAGGAAGGTCATTCCCGACATGACGGCTATGGCCGTGTTCGGAATGACGTAGTAGACCGGGGGCATCTCTCCGTCGCCCCGCATGAACAGTGCCGATACTTCGGCCGTCGACACCCCTCCGGCCATCGAGGCTACGGCCTGTTTGCCGCAGTCGATCGACTCCTTTATCTCGTCGGCCACATCCTTGAGTTTCCACGGTTTTACGGCGAGGACTATCACGTCGGCTCCAGCGACGGCCTTGCAATTGTCGTCGGTGGTGCGTATGCCTGGAAATTCCGAGTTGAGTTTTTCGAGTTTTCCTGCTGAGGGATTTGACACGCAGATGTCTTCCTGGGCTATCAGCGAACCTTGCGCCAGACCGCGGGCCAAAGCTCCGCCCATGTTTCCGGCTCCTATGATTGCTATCTTCATTATTGTATTGCAATTATTGTTTTACGAAATACCACGGATGCTCCTTTATCGTCAGGATAGTGCTGTCGGCACCGAGTATCCGTCGGGCATATAGAAAGTTGTCGTTGTCGTTGAGCGGGCTTCTTTTCACCATTCCGGCAGCCTCGATAAAGCAGCCGTCGGAGTCGTATATGCCCACGTGGTTGACGCGTCGGGTCTCTTTGTTGCCGAAGAAGAGCAGGTCGGCGGCCATGAGTGAATCCACGTCGACTGCGGTGCCTACTGAGGCTTGCTGCGAGGCATCGCGCGGCAGGATTATCCCGCATCCGTAGTAGGCCATCTTGGTCAGTCCGGAGCAGTCCATGCCCTTCGATGACAGACCTCCCCATAGATATGGCGTTCCTGTCTGTGCCTTGGCTATGTCGACGATCAGCCTGGCCGACGGCTCTGCTTCGGCAAATGCCGCGAGGTCGGCGGCATTTGCCGAGCGGACGTATGCGGATCGGCCGTCGGGCAGCTTCACCTCCGTGTATTGTCGGTCATCGGCCTTCTCGCCCTCGACGATGCATCCCGGCACTAAGTCGCTTACTATGTCCAGCGCCACGGTGTCGGCGTAGGCCTTTATTTCGTATGGCGAGGTTATGATCATGCGCGGCGATGTGCGCCATGCCGTGAATGCCCGGTTGTCCATCATGGATAGGGTGTTGCCGTTGATATATCCGTCGTATCCTTCAGGGGTCTCCACACGGCACCATCCGTCGTCGTTGACCGATATGACTTTGAGCGGTGTTCCCATCAGGGCCTGCGAGGACATTTCGGAGCCATGGCGCGGCTCGGTGCGTATGTGGGCTGTCGAAATTGACGGTGTGGCCCACGCCGTGGTCGGCGATCCGATGTCCTGCGACCGGCCCGGTACGCAGGCAAATGCCGAAAGGCCAATTATAAAACAAAGAATAGACTTCATAACACCTGCAAAAGTAGTGAAAAAAGCCGAACCTTGGCTATGCTCGTGCTTCTAAAATTTTATGTTCCACCTATTAAATTATTGAACTTTTATCCGCTGTGGTCAATGCGGTCAAATGGCGGATGTCCGGGTGTGTGAATATGAGTGAACGTGGGTGAATGAATGCTGTCGGGAAGCGGGAGAATGCACGTCGCGGGGCGATGCGCAGTTAAAAATGCGTAATACGGAAAAATTTCCTTAATTATCGTGTGTTGGTAAGAAAAAAGTAATTAACTTTGCGGTGATGTTTTAATACACGAACTATATACTATAACCAAATAATTTAAGTTTTACAAACAATGAGCAAACTTGATCTTACTCAGTACGGAATTTCCGGTACAACTGAAATTATCCACAACCCCTCCTATGATCAGCTTTTTGCTGAAGAGACTCTTTCTAACCTCGAAGGTTTTGAAAAGGGTACTGTAACCGAGCTTGGTGCTGTCAATGTAATGACCGGCGTCTACACCGGCCGTTCTCCTAAGGACAAATTCATCGTTATGGATGAGACTTCCAAGAACACCGTATGGTGGACTACCGATGAATACAAGAACGACAACAAGCCCGTTTCTGAAGAATCATGGAAGGCTGTCAAGGAACTTGCCGTAAAAGAACTTTCCAATAAGAAGCTTTACGTAGTCGATGGTTTCTGCGGTGCCAACAAGGATTCCCGCATGGCTGTCCGCTTCATCGTGGAAGTGGCATGGCAGGCTCACTTCGTGACCAACATGTTCATCCGTCCTACCGCTGAGGAACTCGCCGACTTCAAGCCCGACTTCGTAGTTTACAACGCATCAAAGGCTAAAGTTGAGAACTTTAAGGAACTCGGCCTCAACTCTGAGACTGCCGTAGTGTTCAACCTGACTTCACGCGAACAGGTGATCCTCAACACTTGGTACGGTGGTGAAATGAAGAAGGGTATGTTCTCAATGATGAACTACTACCTCCCCTTGAAGGGCATCGCTTCAATGCACTGCTCTGCCAACACCGACCTCGAAGGCAAGAACACCGCTATCTTCTTCGGTCTGTCCGGTACAGGTAAGACCACTCTTTCTACCGACCCCAAGCGTCTGCTTATCGGCGACGACGAACATGGTTGGGACGACAACGGCGTGTTCAACTTCGAAGGCGGCTGCTATGCCAAGGTTATCAACCTTGACAAGGAGTCTGAACCCGATATCTACAACGCAATCCGCCGCGACGCTCTTCTTGAGAACGTGACTGTCGACGCTGAAGGCAAGATCGACTTCGCTGACAAGAGCGTGACTGAGAACACCCGCGTATCTTATCCTATCGACCACATCGAGATGATCGTACGCCCCGTTTCTGCCGGTCCGGCCGCTAAGAATGTGATCTTCCTTTCTGCCGACGCTTTCGGTGTGCTTCCTCCCGTATCTATCCTTACTCCGGAGCAGACCAAGTACTACTTCCTCTCAGGCTTCACCGCCAAGCTCGCCGGTACAGAGCGCGGTATCACTGAGCCGACCCCGACATTCTCCGCATGCTTCGGCCAGGCGTTCCTTGAACTCCACCCGACCAAATATGCAGAGGAACTCGTTAAGCGTATGAACGAGAGCGGTGCCAAGGCTTACCTCGTCAACACCGGTTGGAACGGTACAGGCAAGCGTATCTCTATCCGTGACACCCGCGGTATCATCGACGCTATCCTCGGTGGCGCTATCCTTGAGGCTCCTACCAAGAAGCTTCCTATCTTCGACTTCGAGATTCCTACCGAACTTGAGGGCGTAGCTACCAACATTCTTGATCCTCGCGACACTTACGCTAAGGCTGAAGAATGGGAAGTTAAGGCGAAGGACCTTGCGGCACGCTTCATCAAGAACTTCAACAAGTACACCAACAACGCCGCCGGTGCGGCTCTCGTTGAGGCTGGTCCCAAACTCTAAGATTATTCAGATCATAGAATAAAGGCGAAGGCCGTTTCCCCGAGTGGGGAGACGGCCTTCCGTTTGTTTTATGTCAATATGGCGTATGCTTTCGCGGCGCGGCGCTATGTGCGCTTAAGTCCCATAGATTTATTCGTCGAGAAGTCCGGGGCGCAGACGGCGCGTGCGCTCTACCGACTGCCGGTGGCGCCATTCGTCGATCTTGGCCTGATGCCCGGACAGGAGTATGTCGGGCACTTTCCAACCGTTGTATTCGGCCGGGCGTGTGTAGATGGGTGGTGCCAAAAGATTGTCCTGGAACGAATCGCTTAGTGCGCTCTGCTCGTCGCCGATGGCTCCCGGTATGAGCCGGACTATGGCGTCGGTGATGATGAGTGCCGGAAGTTCGCCTCCGGTCAGCACGTAGTCGCCGACGGTGATCTCGCGGGTTATCAGATGTTCGCGGATGCGGTAGTCGACGCCTTTATAATGTCCGCACAGGATTATGATGTTTTCAAGCATCGACATCTGGTTGGCCATGGGCTGGGTCAGCTGTTCACCGTCAGGCGATGTGAAAATCACTTCGTCGTAGCGGCGTTCGCTTTTTAGCATGCTTATGGCCCGGTCGATAGGTTCGATCTGCATGACCATGCCCGCTTCTCCGCCAAATGGATAGTCGTCGACTTTGCGGTGCTTGTTGGTGGTGAAGTCGCGTAGATTGTGCACTACGATCTCGGCAAGGCCCTTGTCCTGCGCGCGCTTCAGGATCGAGCAGTTAAGGGGCGATTCAAGCATTTCGGGGAGCACTGTAAGTATGTCGATTCTCATAAGTCAATTGGTTTTAGACTGCAAATTTAAGCATAACCGTCCATATATACATATAAAAAGATGCGCCCCTTTTGCCGGGGACGCATCTTTTTATGTTTTTGCGGCGATGCGCGGCTTACTTACGTATAAGCACTTTCGACACCTTGCGTCCCTGACGCTTGACGTATATGCCGGGAGCGAGGTTCTCGCTGTCGACGCGTATGCCGTTGAGATTGAAGTATTCGACCGGTGCATTCTCGTCGTCGATGACGGAGTCAATGGATGAAGTGTCCTTCTGACCGTTGAACGTCACGCCTACTTCTCCAACCGGGGCCTGTACGGGAATGCTCATGGTCAGCTTGCCGTCGGGAGTCTCTGTTCCGTCTACGGTGACATTGACGATCATGTTGCCGCCCATCAGGCTGAGTCCTTCTTTTGAGCCGGAGTAAGAGATGGTTCCGTCAGCGGCAGTAGTGGTCTGAACGCCTTCTACGACAATGTCGCCTACGTTCATGCCCATGAAGGAGAAGTTGTAGAGAGAGATAGTACATGTATTGGCACCTGTGGGAGTGATGTAAAGCTCTGAATTCGGGATAGTAGTATCAACTCCAAATGCAACTACCAGTGTGCCGACATACTTCACAGCGCTCTGCTCAGCTCCAACGAAGTTGAATGTGTAGGTATGCTCCTTGAGTCCGTCGGAGTCGGCGTCGACGTTGCTGACCTTTACGGTAGCGGCGTTGTTGGCCTTGTCGATCGTCACTGAGGTCTGAGCCGATTTTCCGAGTACTTCCAGCTCGAATGCGCTTTCAGAGTCGGGGCAGCTGCCGGGAACATTGTATGCGTATGTCTTTGAGTCGAAGTTCTCGACATTTGTGCCGTTGACTTTCACTCCGTTGAGGCGTGAGTAGTAGACGAGCTTTATGTCGTCGACCGTAAGGCTGTTGTCACGGCCTACGGCTTCCGCACCTGCAAAGTAATCGTTGGCGGCGAGGACGACATTGATCTTTTCCGGCGCGGCATCCGACACATATTCAAGAGGCTGCTCGAAGTAGGTCCAGTCGGCGGCGTTGCCGGTGATGGAGTAGTTGAGCGATGCTATCAGTTCAGAACCCTCGGTTTTGGTTACTTCGCCACCTTTGGCTGTTGTCATGCCGAGGATGTTGCGGTCGCGGTCGGTCATTGTGCTGGTTGCCGGTGCGCCGAATATGGCTATACTTCCCGGTACTTCGGCCTGTGACCATTGACCCTTCCAGAGATAGGCCACTACGGTAGCGGGTTCGTCGGGCTTGTAAGTTGCTTGTGTGCCTTCGTCTGCCTCTTCGCCAGCTACGCCGTGGGTCCGCTTATACTGAAAAGCGATGGCGTCGGGTCTGTATGTGAAAGCAATGCTTCCGAAAGAGCCTCCGTCGTTTTCAGAACCCATCACCGATGTGGACCAGGTAGTGCCGAGAGTTATATATCCGGGAACGATCTGCGTTGCAAGCAGTGAGTTGGGGGCATTGACAATCTTTACTGCGGAAGATGAGTTTCCGTAGCCTCCTTCAACTTTTTCGCCTGTTACGGTTGAGCCTAATCCGGAGATTCCGATTACGTGGGATATGCACCATGATGCAGGATTGTAGGCTTTAACAATGTTGAATTGAAGTGGTTCGCCTTCGTATTCCTGACCGAGGTTAGCTCCCATTTCAATCTGGTTGCCGTCGGATGTCCATGGAACGGAGATGTTCCATGCATCTTCAAAGCCGGCGTTAGGCAGCTGCTGGGCGTTGGCCACAGTTAAAAGTGATGCTGCGGTGGCAACTGTAAATAACGTGTAGAATTTTTTCATACTTGATTGTTTGCGTGGTTATTTAATTAAATGCACTGTTTCATTCCTTTTGAAATGTTTGGTAAAGTTACGAAAAATTAATTTGACAATTCATATATGAAACATAAATGCCATATTTATATCCGTTTTTAACAGTCTTGGTGTAATAATGGACAAGGCCGCCACTCTTTCGAGCGGCGGCCTCGCCTGGTATTCGTTGCGGATACGGAGGGGATTATGCCTCTTCTCCGTTGAGGATTTCGATCATCTTTATGGCCGATACGGGAATACGTGTACCGGGGCCGAAGATTGCGGCTACTCCTGCCTTGTAGAGGAAGTCGTAGTCCTGAGCGGGAATCACACCGCCGGCGGTGACTATGATGTCCTCGCGGCCGAGCTTCTTAAGCTCTTCGATCACCTGGGGCACGAGAGTCTTGTGGCCAGCGGCAAGTGATGATACGCCGAGGATGTGCACGTCGTTTTCTACGGCCTGGCGGGCGGCTTCGGCGGGCGTCTGGAACAGAGGTCCCATGTCCACGTCAAATCCGCAGTCGGCGTAGCCTGTGGCTACAACTTTCGCGCCTCGGTCGTGGCCGTCCTGACCCATCTTGGCAATCATAATACGCGGCTGGCGGCCTTCGCGTTTTGCGAATTCTTCGCACATCTGCTGGGCACGCACGAAGTCGGGATCTTGTTTTGTTTCGTTGCTATACACGCCTGAAATAGTTCTGATTACTGCCTTATAACGTCCTACCACTTCTTCGCAAGCATCGGAGATCTCGCCCAATGTGGCGCGGAGTCCGGCCGCTTTGACTGCGAGTTCCAGAAGGTTGCCTTTCTTTGTGCGAACGCACTCGGTGATTTCTGCGAGAGCCTTCTTCACGGCCTCTTCGTCGCGGTGAGCCTTGACTTCGTTGAGGCGTTCGATCTGCTCTTTGCGTACCTCGGTGTTGTCGATCTCAAGGATGTCGATAGGATCTTCGTGGTCAAGACGGTATTTGTTGATGCCGACGATGGTCTGACGTCCGGAGTCGATACGTGCCTGGGTACGGGCCGCGGCTTCTTCGATGCGGAGTTTGGGAAGTCCGGTCTCGATGGCCTTGGCCATACCTCCGAGTTTCTCGATTTCCTGAATATGCTCCCAAGCGCGGTGGGCAATCTCGTTGGTGAGAGCCTCGACGTAGTATGAACCGCCCCATGGGTCGACCTGCTTGGTGACCATGGTCTCTTCCTGGATATATATCTGGGTGTTGCGGGCTATACGGGCCGAGAAGTCGGTGGGAAGCGCGATGGCTTCGTCGAGAGCGTTGGTGTGGAGCGACTGGGTGTGGCCTAAAGCGGCTCCCATAGCTTCGATACATGTACGGCCGACGTTGTTGAACGGATCCTGCTCTGTGAGCGACCATCCTGAAGTCTGGCTGTGTGTGCGCAGAGCGAGCGATTTGGGGTTCTTCGGGTTGAACTGGCTGACGATTCTTGCCCAAAGCATACGTGCGGCGCGCATCTTGGCCACTTCCATGAAGAAGTTCATGCCGATGGCCCAGAAGAACGACAGACGCGGAGCGAACGAGTCGATGTCCATACCGGCGTTGACACCTGCGCGGAGATATTCGAGTCCGTCGGCCAGAGTGTAGGCCAGCTCGATGTCGCATGTCGCGCCGGCTTCCTGCATGTGGTAGCCGGAGATGGATATCGAGTTGAACTTGGGCATGTTCTTTGAGGTGTATTCAAAGATGTCGGCTATTATGCGCATAGAGAATTCGGGCGGATATATATATGTGTTGCGCACCATGAATTCTTTAAGGATGTCGTTCTGGATGGTACCGGCCATCTCTTCAAGCTTGGCACCCTGTTCGAGTCCGGCGTTGATGTAGAATGCGAGGACTGGCAGAACGGCTCCGTTCATGGTCATCGACACAGACATCTTGTTCAAGGGTATACCGTCGAACAGCACCTTCATGTCGTCGAGCGAGCAGATCGACACACCGGCCTTGCCGACGTCGCCTACCACACGTTCGTGGTCGGCATCGTAGCCGCGGTGTGTGGCAAGGTCAAACGCCACTGAAAGACCTTTCTGACCGGAAGCAAGGTTGCGGCGGTAGAAGGCGTTTGATTCGGCGGCTGTGGAGAATCCGGCATACTGGCGGATGGTCCAAGGACGAAGAGGATACATGGCGCTGTACGGGCCGCGCAGGAATGGGGGTATACCAGACATGTAGTTGAGATGTTCAAGTCCTTCAAGGTCCTCCTTGGTGTATATTGATTTTACGGGGATCAGTTCCGGGGTGAGCCAATCTTCACCGTGAGCTACGGCACCATGCTGAGCGCCGAATGCATCTTTTGTTATATCTATGGTTTTAAAATCGGGTCTCATTGCGATGTTTATTTAAGAAGTTTGGCATTGAATGCTTGCAGAGTCTCAAGTACGTTGACGCGGACATGGATGAAGTCGGTGATGCCTGCAGCTTTGAGGTCGTCCATGCAGGCCGGTGCTCCGGCAACAACAAACTGGGCGCGTCCGTCAAGATATTTGAATGCCTCGGGTGCGAGTTCGGCATATTCGTCGTCGCTTGAGCAGAGGACGATCACGTCGGCATTATTTGCAAGAGCGGCGTCGACGCCTTCCTGTACGGTCTTGAATCCGAGGTTGTCGATGATTTCATAACCGGCGCATCCGAAGAAGTTGGTCGAGAACTGTGCGCGGGCCAGACGCATGGCCAGATTGCCGATGGTGAGCATGAACACTTTCGGACGGTTGGCGGCGGCTTCAGTGGCCAGTCGCAATGCTTCGAAGTCGCTGGCCGCGCGCTTCATCGACAGACCTTCGCCGGCTTCTGTCTCCTCTTTACCATGGTTGCATCCGCATCCGCAAGAGGTGTTTTCGATCTTTTGTGCGGCGGTCTCGTTGATGTTGGGATACTGGTTGGTGCCGAGCAGGATCTCTTTGCGGCGTGCAACGTCGGTGTGGCGTTTTGCCGAGGTCTCGTTGACGGTCTTCTGTATGCTGTTGTCGTTGATGCAAGCCAGGAATCCACCCTTTTCCTCTACTTCGAGGAAGAGTTTCCAAGCTTCGTTGGCAAGCGATACGGTCAGGGTCTCCACGTAGTAAGAACCTCCGGCAGGGTCTACCACCTTGTCCAGATGGCTTTCCTCCTTGAGAAGGAACTGCTGGTTGCGTGCGATGCGTTCTGAGAATGCATCCGGAGTCTTGTAGGGAACGTCGAACGGGGTGGTGGTGATGGAGTCTACTCCGGCAAGAGCGGCCGACATTGATTCGGTCTGCGAGCGAAGCAGGTTGACGTGTGCGTCGTAGATGGTCTGGTTGTAGCGTGAAGTTACCGCATGGCACATCATCTTGCATGACTGCTTTGATTCGGGCTTGTACTGTTCCACGATCTGCGACCAAAGCATGCGTGCTGCACGGAATTTGGCTATTTCCATGAAGTAGTTGGACGATACGCCCATGTTGAACTTGATGCGACGTGCCGCTTCGTCGGCTTTTACTCCTGCCTCTGTCAGCATGCTCATCCATTCAGCTCCCCATGAAAGTGCGTAGCCGAGTTCCTGGTAGATATATGCTCCAGCGTTGCAAAGCATGAACGAGTCTACGGCAAATACCTGTAGATTCGGAACTATCTTAACGATGTCGAGAAGTTCGAGGGCCATGGCCTTGATGTCGGCCGGGAATGCAGAACCGTGCTTGAGGGCGCGGCGCATGGGATTGAAGTCGATAGATCCCTTGAAGTTCTCAAGATTATTGGTGTTGCGGAGATAGTCGGTCAGCGCTTTGGCCAAAGTCGAGGCCTTGCGCGGGCAGCATGTGAAGTTGATCTCATACTTCTTCAGGTCGATGCCGTCAAGAAGCGCTTTGACATCCTCTTCACTATTGATCTCGACTTTGAATCCGAGCGAAGTGATTCCTTTGGTGATGATGTCTTTTGCTGTCGCGTTAGCTTCAGATACTGTGTCGGCTATTACTTCCTGACGAACAAGCCAGTCGTTGTCCGTGCGGGTGCCGCGAAGATAGGGGTATTCCCCCGGGAGGGAGTCGGTGGTCTTAAGGTCAACTATGTTTTCTGCACGGTAAACCGGTTCGACATTGAAGCCTTCATTTGTCCGCCATACTAATTTCTTGTTAAAGTCGGCGCCTTTGAGGTCTGCTTCGACTTTGGCTCTCCACTCTTGGTAGGAGCACTCAGGAAACATGTCGAACAATTTTTCTTTCTTTTCTGCCATGATCTTGGTATTAAATAGTTTTAGAAAATTGTTTTTCTATATAATTGGAATTGTTCAAATTCAGTTAGTATTGGGCAAAGGTACGAAATAGAGATTGTTATACCAAATAAAATGCCTCATTTTGTGAGGCATTAGGGTGGGATTCTTCGGGTATCGGCGCGCTATTTATGAAAAAAGCCGGAGGCATGGCCCATTGCGGGCCGCCTCCGGCGTGTGTAGTCTTTATAGTAAGCTGTTATTTTTTGAAGAAGCGCTTGTAAAGACCTTCGAATCCCTGTCCGTGACGTGCTTCGTCCTTAGCCATTTCGTGAACAGTGTCGTGGATGGCGTCGAGGTTGAGTTCTTTGGCGCGGCGTGCTATGCGCATCTTGTCGGCGTTGGCTCCAGATTCAGCGGCCATACGCTTTTCGAGGTTGGTCTTGGTGTCCCATACTACTTCGCCGAGGAGTTCGGCGAACTTTGATGCGTGTTCGGCCTCTTCCCATGCGTAGCGCTTGAAAGCTTCGGCGATTTCGGGATAGCCTTCGCGGTCGGCCTGACGCGACATGGCAAGGTACATGCCTACTTCGGTGCATTCTCCCATGAAGTGGGCGTTGAGGTCTTTCTTCATTTCGTCGTCGGTGTCCTTAGCCACACCGATTTCGTGTACGGTTACGAACTGGAGAGCTTCGTCTTCAACGAGTTCTTTGAACTTGCTTGCGGGTACTCCGCATGCGGGGCACTTTTCGGGTGCTGAGTCTCCTTCGTGAACGTAACCACATACTGTGCAGATGAATTTCTTTGCCATAATTGTTTTTGTTTTAGATAATTAATACGAATATTTTAAATTTGAGTTTTGTCGGTACGTTTTTGGCATTCCGTGCAACGGCCTTTATAGAACAGCCCGATCTCTTCGATTGAGAAGTCGGCGGCACGCGGCGCGGCGGTCAGGGCCGGATCGATGGGGATGTCGGTTATCTTGCCGCATTCTTTGCACCAGGCGTGTGCATGGGGCTGAGCGGGATAGTCGAAGTGCGCGTTGCGCGGGTCGAAAAGCAGGACATCGACTATGCTGTGGGCCGCCATCAGCTTGAGGGTGTTGTAGACGGTGGTCAGCGACAGTGTCGGTATCTCGTGCAGGAGTCCGTGGTGTATCTCCTCTGCCGTTGGGTGAACCGGATGCTCCATGAGGTAGCGCAATACGGCTATCCGCTGGGTGGAGGGTCTGACTCCCCGTCCGGCCATCAAGTCGATTATGTTCCTCGTGGTTCTGGTCATCTTTTTTAGTTAATTGAATTGGTTATAGTTTTGTAGTCATTACAAAGTTAGTGCTTTTGGATTTAATGTGCAAATTTTTTAGTGTTAAATTTTATGTATGGCTGTGCGGATGTGTTCTGAAGGACTACCTTTGTATGGTTTAATGCTAATTTACTTTCATCTAAAATAATTGAAGTCTATGTCTACAATTCATAAGAATCTGATAGAGCTTATCGGATGCACGCCGTTGGTGGAGCTGTCCAATGTAGAGAAGAGTCTGGAGCTAAGGGCGCGTGTTGTCGTAAAGCTCGAATCGTTTAATCCTGGCGGAAGTGTCAAGGACCGTGCCGCTTTGTCGATGATCAAAAAAGCTGAGGAGTCGGGGGCTATTGCGCCGGGAGCCACGCTGATCGAGCCTACGAGCGGCAACACGGGTATAGGGCTTGCCTGGGTGGCGGCGATCAAGGGGTATAAGTTGATTCTGACCATGCCGGAGACCATGAGCATGGAGCGCAGGCAACTTTTGGCTGCATACGGGGCAGAGATAGTCCTGACCCCCGGAGCTAAGGGTATGAAGGGTGCTATAGAGGAAGCGGAGCGTCTGAGGTCGGAGATTCCCGGCTCGATTATTCTAAGGCAGTTCGATAATCCGGCCAATCCGGAGGCGCACACGCTGACTACTGCGGAAGAGCTATGGCGCGATACTGACGGCGCTATCGACATATTTGTGGCCGGAGTGGGCACTGGAGGCACGGTAACCGGCGTAGCAAGAGGGCTTAAGGCCCATAATCCAGGCTTGTGCGTTGTAGCCGTAGAGCCGGCTGCGTCACCGGTGATGGGCGGAGGTGTCGCCGGTGCGCATAAGATACAAGGTATTGGAGCCGGATTTGTACCTGGCAATTATGACGCTTCGCTGGTCGATGAAGTGATGGCAGTCAGCGACGACGATGCATTTCGCGGTGCGAGGCTGCTGGTAGATAAGGAAGGTATTCTTGCCGGCATATCTTCCGGTGCGGCTGTGTGGGCCGCGCTGGAGCTGGCTTCCCGACCGGAAAATGACGGCAAACTGATTGTGGCGTTACTCCCGGATACGGGCGAGCGCTATTTGTCGACCCCGCTGTTTAAGCGCGATGAATTCCCTCTGTAAATGATTAAATATTGAATATATACAAATAATTGCATATTTAAACTTAAAATAGTGTTAAAAAACACTCATTTTATACCGTCCGATTTGGATGTTAGGATTAAAGTCTATACCTTTGCATCAGTTTTTCATGGTATTAGATTTAAGGTAAAAAGATTATTCGTCGTGATGACGAGTAATTTTTTTATGCCTTAAATTTAACGTTTGCGCCTGATTGGAGAAAATAGTATTAACTTTGTGCCAAAATGAGGAATAATCATGGCTAAATCACCCCGTTTTATTGAATTGTTGGCTCCGGCCAAGGATGCGGAGATTGCCGTCGAAGCGGTCAAGCATGGCGCGGATGCCGTATATATGGGTGCCTCGGGGTTCGGGGCGCGTGCTTCTGCCTCCAATTCGGTCGGAGACGTTGCGAAGGTGGTGGATTTCGCCCACCGCTATCTTGCGAAAGTTTATGTCACTGTCAATACCATTATATATGATGAGGAGCTATTTCGGGTCGAAAAATTGATCCGGGAACTTTATCGTGTCGGGGTCGATGCCCTGATAGTTCAGGATATGGGTGTGTTGCGGCTCGACATCCCGCCGATCGCGCTGCATGCGAGTACGCAGTGTGACATCCGCACTCCTGAAAAGGCGCGTTTTTTACAAGATGTGGGCTTTTCTCAGCTTGTGTTGCCCCGGGAATTCACTCTTGACGAGATCCGGAGGGTGAGAGATGCGGTAGATGTCCCGTTGGAGTCGTTTGTCCACGGTGCGCTGTGCGTCAGCTATAGCGGCGACTGTCAGGCCAGTTTCGTGTCGTCGGGCAGGAGTGCCAATAGGGGAGAGTGTGCCCAGATATGCCGTCAGTCTTTCGACCTTTTCGACGGCGACGGAGGATGTGTTGTCCGTGGCCGCCATTTGCTGTCGTTGCGTGACATGAACAGATCGGGCAATATCCGTGAGATGCTTGATGCCGGAGTGTCGTCTTTTAAGATCGAGGGCCGTCTGAAAGGCGCGGCTTATGTGAAAAATGTGGTGGCATATTATAATAATGTGTTGAACCGTATTGTAGAGGAGTCCGGCGGACTCTATGCACGGTCGTCAGTGGGCCGGGCGGAGTCTCTGTTCGAGCCGTCGCTTGAGAAGAGTTTCAACCGCGGCTTTACTTCGTATTTTCTGAAATCGGCACGTCCTGCTGTCTCGATGGCGTCAATCTATACTCCGAAATCTCAGGGAGAGAGGGTAGGAGTGGTCAAGTCGGTAGGTCGCGGATGTATTCGGGCTTCTCTTGATTGCGGACTGACGAACGGCGACGGACTGGCGTTTTTTGACAAAAACGGCGTTTTTACAGGATTCCGGCTAAATAGGGTGGATGGCGATGTGCTGTATCCGGCTTTGCCTGTGTCGCCCGAACCTGGAGCTGTGCTGTACCGCAATAGCGACAAGGCGTTTGACGATGTTTTGTCGCGGGAATCTTCCGTGCGTCTGGTGGAGGTCGACATGACTCTGCGGCTTGTGGCCGACGGTGTGGCGCTTGACGTGTCGGATGAGAGAGGATGTGGAGCTACGGCGGTCGTTCGAGGAGTTCCTGTTGAGAAGGCCCGTAGTTCGCAGGCCGATGCCAGAAGGTCGGCCTTGTCGAAGCTCGGTGCCACGGTCTATCGTGTCCGGACGGTAGACGACAGGTGCGGTTCGGTGTTCATTCCGGTCTCAGTGTTGACGGGGCTTCGGCGCAAGGCTGTCGAGATGCTCGATTCGGATAACGCCGCCAGATACCGGCGCGAATTGCGTCGTGATGAATTGATTGATGCCGTATGGCCAGGTTCGCCGGATCTTACATATCATGATAATGTGGCCAACGCCCTTTCCCGCGAATTTTATCTCTCGCATGGTGTTGATAAGGCGGAGAGAGCGTTGGAGGTCGACGCGTCGTCGGGTCGAAGCCCGTTGGTGGTTATGACTACGCGCTATTGTCTGAGAAATGAACTTGGTGCCTGCCTAAAGGGCAAGAATGCCGGTAAACTGAAAGGCCCGCTGTCGATTAAGTCGGGGGCTTTGTCGTTCGGCCTGGAGTTTGACTGTAAGAAATGTGTAATGAAGGTGGTTCGGAAGCGATAGATGTCAGGAATTATTCGTGCCGGATGTAAAAAATCTGTTGTGTGGGAAATATTTATTTCTTAATTTTGCGGATATCCAGATATTTCATGCGTAAACTTAACTTTTAAATCAATCATATCGTAACCAAATTATGAAAAAAGAGATGATTCTGGTGACCGGCGGTACCGGTTACATTGGCTCGCATACGGTGGTGGAGCTTCAGAAAGCAGGCTATCCCGTTGTCATAATCGACAACTTGTCAAATTCCAATCGCGATGTGCTCGACGGCATCGAGCGTATAACCGGCATTCGTCCTGAGTTTGTCGAGGCCGACTGCACCGATATGGATGCCGTGTCCGGACTTTTCGACAAATATCCCGGAATTAAGGGAATTATCAATTTCGCCGCGAGCAAGGCCGTGGGCGAATCCATGCAGAAGCCCGTTCTCTATTATCGCAATAACTTGAATACATTGATGAATCTGCTCGACCAGATGGCCGTGCGCGGAGTCAAAGGTATTGTGTTCTCTTCGTCGTGCACTGTATACGGTGAGCCTGACGTGAATCCCGTGACTGAGCAGTCGCCTATAAAGAAGGCCACTTCTCCTTATGGCAATACGAAGCAGATCTCGGAAGAGATTATTACGGACGTGATCAATGCCGGCGCTCCGTTCAAGAGCGTCATTCTTCGCTACTTCAATCCGGTGGGAGCGCATCCGTCGGCTGAGATCGGTGAACTGCCCAACGGTGTTCCGCAGAATCTGATACCGTTCCTCACCCAGACCGCCATCGGTATACGTAAGGAACTTAGTGTGTTCGGCAACGACTATAATACCCGCGACGGCTATTGCATCCGCGACTTTATCGATGTAGTCGACTTGGCTAAGGCACATGTCATCGCGGTGGAGCGCATGTTGACCGATAAATCTGAGGCGAAAATTGAGATTTTCAATCTTGGGACCGGCAATGGCCTTTCCGTAATGGAACTTATCAATGCGTTTGAGTCTGCTACCGGAGTGAAAGTGCCTTACAAGATCGCTGAACGCCGTGCCGGCGATATCGAGCAGGTGTGGGCTGATCCTACCTATGCCAATGAGGTGCTCGGATGGGTTGCTGATACTCCCATAGAGGACACTATGCGGTCGGCTTGGAAGTGGCAACAACGTCTGCGTGAGCGTGGTATAATGTAGCAGATGGCATTCGCCGTGATTCGGTAACAAAATTTTATTAAAAAAAGTTGCTGAAAAATTTGGTGGGTAATGGAAAAGTGCCTACCTTTGCACTCGCTTTCC
>CANOLV010000025.1 GCA_947567425.1 uncultured Porphyromonadaceae bacterium
AATGCCTTTCAGCTTGATACGCCTAAAACTGTGCGTTTCTATTTGGATTCTTCATTTCGTCGAAGCTACACGTAGTATCACATACACTTGTTGTTTAACTTTCAAGATTTGGATGCGACTATAGTGGCGGCTTCGAAATAATCGTATTTGTTGTTGATTCATATATTTTATTATTTATTGGTATATGAGCGCGATGTTTGAAAATAAAAGAGTATATTTGTTGCAAGAAATCAATTGTGATATTTTGTGGCTTATATGAGCCGGATATTATCTGGAATTGATGAAATAAAGAAAGACTGAGATGAAACATTTAATATCTATCGGATGCATATTGCTTTTTTTGACATTCGGTGTGTCCGCTCAACCGAATGCCGGAATTGAGTCCAATACGCAGAATATGTCAAACGATTCGCTCGTTAATGATTTCCGATTTTTTTGCGATATGCTGGAAGCCACTCATCCCGATCCATATACCGGATTTGGAGGACGTCCGTTTTTTTATATTGAACGCGATTTGGCGTTAAGCAGAATTGCCGACGACAGCCTCGATCTGAATGGTTTTTGTGACGTTTTGAATGAATTTACGGTGCCATTGAAGGATTTGCATACATTTGTGCAATATCCTAAATCGGATGTCATTAAGGTAAAATATGTTCAACGGATAGCATTTGCGGTATTGAACGACGGACTGATGGTGTCCGGCATAGCAAAGCCATATTCACATCATTTAGGTTCTCGCCTGATAGCAATAAATGGTGTGCCTGTCGACACACTTGCTTTCAGAATGGCACGAATCATGCCGAGCGAGAATTTTGTTGGAGATCTGCAAAATTTGTCGTCATGTGGAAACCAGGATGAGATATTGAGCAAGCTTGGAGTTCAGTTCAGCGACAGTGTCGAGTATAAGTTGCAGACTCCTCGCTCCGACACCATATTCATAGACTTGCAGATTGTTGAGAGAGAACATTTAGCAGATGTTGAGATGGCAAGGCTGAACAGCTCCTTGACACTTCCGGAGGAGAATCTGCAATTTGCATTTATCGATGGGTCGGACAATATAATGTATCTGCGTCTGTCAAGTATAATGGCCCGCGAAAATTACAGGTATTGTCATGAAAATGGATGGAACAATGCCATGAGCGACATCTCTTATTACTATCAGTCAATAGGAAAGGAGATGCCCGGAGATGTAAGGGAGGCTATCAATGCGATACCGTCATTTTCAGAAGAGTTTTCCAAGATGCTTCTTTCGATGAAGGATAGGGGATCTGAATATCTGATTATAGATATGCGGGGAAATGGAGGCGGTTGGACTCCTATAACATATCCATCGATGGTTATGATGTTCGGCGACGAATACTGTCGCAAGGATTTTGAGGTTAAAAGTATCCGCCGGCTTTCTGATCTATATCTCCGTAAGATCAATCGACCTATAGATCAATTAAACCTGTCGTGGGGCACGGAGTTTGAGATCGGGGATTATTTTACAATGAATGAATATCAGGAGGGCGACATAGCTTATCACAGAAACCGTGTGCTGCGGAATGCTTTAACGGAAACGCCGGAGCTTTTGCAATCGCTAAACGGCGAACCTCTTTATCGACCTAAGCGAATATTTGTCATAACTGATCCGCATACGAACAGCGCCGCATTTCATTATGCGTTTTATCTATGGAAAATGAATGCTACTTTAGTCGGTGTGCCGTCAAGTCAGGCGCCAAATACATTTATGGAAGTTACGCCCTTCAGGCTTCCGTATACGGGTCTGATGGCAAGTGCCTCAAATACGATGCAACAATTCTTCCCGGTGGACAGTCCTTTCGCAAAAGTCCTTAAGCCTAATGTTGAGATGACATCACAGGACTATTATGACTTTAAACTTGATGCTAATGCTCCGGTCCTGAAGATTCTGGAAATATGCGGGAATGAAAAAGGAATAAACCGCTGATTCGGGACTATATAATCTCGAACGAGTCCATAGACCTGTATGCGGGAAACTTCTCCCTGAATTTGTCAAGTTCGTCTTTTTTTAGGTCTGCGATGATGCAGTGGGAGTTTGTTCCGGCGGTCCCGTTGCCGGCGATACATCGTCCGCGGGCATCGAAAATGGCAGAAGTACCGGAGTATTGTCCATAGTCGTCGGCCCCGGAACGGTTGCACCCGACTACGTATGCCTGATTTTCAATGGCTCGCGCTGTCAGGAGTATGTTCCAAGGATATGCTCTGGAATCAGGCCAGTTGGCCATTACGATCAGCAGATCGTAGGCCGTGCCTATGTTGCGGAGCCATACCGGGAATCTAAGGTCGAAGCATACGGCTATGGTTATGTTCCATCCCCTGAACCTGAACACGGGCATGGATATTTCTCCTTTTGAATATACGGCATCCTCACCGCTTATAGAGAATAGATGGCGCTTGTCGTAGAACACCTTGTCGCCTGACGGCTCGATGAAAAATGCGCGGTTATACAAGTTGTCGCCGTCGCGGGCTATAAATGAGCCGCAAATGGCCATGTTATAGCGTTTAGCCCAACTGGTGACCAGGCTTATCGTGCGGCCGGAGTTTGGCTCGGCCACGTTGTATGCAGTGGACTGTTCGACGATGAATCCGGTGGAGAACATTTCCGGCAAAACGGCGATGTCGCATCCTTGCGGCAACATGCTGATGGCTTTTTCGGCATTGATCAGATTCTGCTCTACATCTGTCCAGGCAATGTCGAGCTGCATTGCGGCCACTTTTAAAGTCCTATTCATCTGCGGTAATGAACTTTTCCGGGTACTTTGCATAGAACTGACTGTAAAACTGCTTTATAGCACGCATGTCAGCCTCGATATCTCCTGTCGGTTTGTACTCGCGGGTTATCTCTATGATTTTGTATTTGTAGTCTATGCCTCCAAGCAGAAGCGGTATGTCGGCTTCCATGGCTATGTGCAGGAAGCCTGTGCGCCACTTTGCAGTGGCTTTGCGGGTGCCTTCGGGTGTGATGGCAAGAACCAGGCGCTGGGAATCATTGAACTTTTTAACGATGGATTCCGTAAGCGATCCACCTCTCTTTTTTGGTACGGGTATACCTCCTATCGCGCGGAAGAAGTAGCCTAACGGCCATCTGAACCAGGCTTCTTTCATGAGGAATCCGGCTTTGCGACCCACAGATCTGTATGCGAGTTCGCCGAGCAGGAAGTCCCAGTTGCTCGTGTGAGGAGCTACGCATATAAGACATTTAGGATAGTCGGGCGTAGATATTTCTACCTCCCACCCGGCCATCCTTAATAGCCATTTTGAAATATTCATCTCAGTTTAAATCAATCAGACTTTTTCGTTAGAGAATTATCACGGAAGAGCCATTGGGAACAACCGTGCCATGAGCAGAAATGATTTAAGCCTTGTTGGCTTTGTTGGCATCCTTCTGTGCCTGGGGAAGAGCGGCGTTCATTTCGTGTACGATATCCTCCACGCTTTGATTGAATTCGTTGATCAGCTTTGTGTAGCCTTTGCGGAAATATGCTTCGCGTGCCACTTTATATTCATGTGCGGTCGGGAACGACGATGCAGTCTTATCGAAAGCGAAAGATACGTTGTCTACTGTCGAATACTGCAGGTCGGCAACTTTGAATATGATCTCTTCCATTTTCTTTTTGTCAATATTGGGAACCAGATCACGTGCTACGAGACATTCTCCGGCGAGGTCTCCGCATATAGCCTTGATGGCCTTTTTGAGTTCGCGTTTATTTGCCATAACTTTATGGGGTTAGAATTATTGTTGAAAAATTTTTTGCTAATATAGGCATTATTTTTGAAACGTGTCCACTTTTGGCATATAAATATTCGCGCACCTCGGGGAGTGCCGCGGCTTTAGAATCTACGCAAACTTTTGCATGAGTGCGTTTTCAAATCGCGTTTACGTGGCTTGCGGTGCAAATGCTATAATACTGTATCGTCTGTAAAAACTCCCCCGATCATAGAACATTTACCCGGCCTTTCGGATCGCGCAATCTTCAAGGGTCAAGGACCCGTAAGTTTGCCGTTGTGTCGCGCATCCCGACAGTTGATGGGTATGTGGTACAACATCAAACAGCTCGTGAGCATTGCCAAGGAAGTGAAGCTCAGAAACACTTGCCCATAGCATAACTTCGCTAAGCAAATTTTATCATATTTAGCCAATATTGGCTTTGTGTTGAATAAAATATGTGCTTTTTATTCAATACAAAGGTTTAACTGAATAAAACGAGTTATATTTTTAGTCTGATATGACGACAATGAAAAACAATTACCACAATTACCATAAGTCATTTTTAATGCTTTAATATGGTTTAAATATTAAAAATTATGAAAATATTTGCCAGTTATATTGCTACGTTGTATATTTGGAGCGTAGAATGAGAAAAATCTATACTTAAAATTAAATACTTGATATTGTAATCACAAAATGGATGACATAACCGATATCTTTCTGCACATTATCCGTCAGTATGGAAGTGTCGATATTGCGGATGCCGAGTTCAAGAAGATGATTCATGAGGATCCTGAACTTAGAGAGCAATATAAGGAATGGTGCAGTGCCGTGGGAAGTTCCGAGAAGATGGGTTTTCTCGATTATTGCGACGAATATCTCGATTCGCAGGAATCCATATATGATACTCTGAATGATTATGATGAATGAGGATAATAAAGAGCGCGGAGTCCGTTTGCCTGCGGAATGGGAACCTAACGGATGTGTGATTTTGTCCTGGCCGCATGAGCTGACCGACTGGGCTCCGATGCTTGATGAAGTTACGGAGTGTTTTGTAGAGATAGCGAGTGCGATTGCCGATGAAGAGAGTGTGGTGATTGTAGCTCCGGATGTGTCAGTTCCGAGGCGGTTGCTCGATTCGCATCCGCATAAGGATAGGATAATATACTTTGAATGTCCTACGAATGACACGTGGGCGAGAGACTTCGGTCCGATAACCGTGCGTGTCGACGGCGTTCCGTCAATATATGACTTTAAGTTCAACGGCTGGGGATTGAAATTTGCCTCAGACAAGGATAATCTCATCACTTCGGCAATGTCGCGGTCGGGATTGCTGCGTTGCCGTTATGTCAATAAGCTCGGCTTTGTGCTTGAGGGCGGATCCATCGAGAGCGACGGACGAGGTACGCTTCTGACTACTTCTACGTGTCTGATGTCGGCCAACCGCAACGGGGAGATGTCGCGCGACGAGATTGAGGCTTATCTGAAAAATGCTTTCGGGCTCGACCGGGTACTTTGGCTCGACCATGGTGCTCTTGCCGGCGATGACACGGACAGCCATATCGACACTCTTGCGCGATTGGCTCCGTGCGACACGATACTTTATACATCCACCGACGATGTGGATGACGAGCACTTTGAGGAGTTGCGTAAGATGGAGGATGAATTGAAGGCCATGCGTACGGCCGAGGGCCGACCGTACAATCTGATCGCCCTTCCGCTTCCGGATGCCATATACGACGATGGCGACAGGCTTCCGGCCACATACGCCAATTTTCTGATTCTCGGACGTTCGATTCTGATGCCGTCGTACGGACAACCTCGAAAAGACATGCTCGCCTCGCAGATACTGCGGATAGCATTCCCAGACCATAAGGTAAGGATGGTGGACTGCAGGGCATTAATCAAGCAGCATGGATCGCTTCATTGCGTGACTATGCAGATCCCTAAAGAAATAATAGCAATATGAGCAAGATACTTAATGTCGGAATCATACAGCAGTCAAACACTGCCGACATAAATGAGAACCGACGCCGAATAGGAGATAAGATAGCTGAGCTTGCAGGCCAGGGTTGTTCGCTGATAGTGAATCAGGAATTGCACGACTCACTGTATTTCTGTCAGACAGAGAATGTGGACACGTGCGACCTGGCGGTGGCGATACCCTCGGAAGTGACTGAATTTTACAGTGCACTTGCCAAGAGACACGGAGTGGTGATAGTCACGTCGCTGTTCGAGCGTAGGGCGCCGGGGTTGTATCACAATACGGCTGTGGTGTTTGAACGCGACGGTTCCATCGCCGGCAAATACCGCAAAATGCATATACCGGATGATCCGGCATATTATGAGAAATTCTATTTTACTCCGGGAGATATAGGTTTTGAGCCTATATCCACGTCGGTCGGACGTCTTGGCGTGTTGGTATGTTGGGACCAGTGGTATCCGGAGGCCGCGCGCCTTATGGCGCTCCGCGGGGCGGAGATACTGATATATCCGACTGCGATAGGTTGGGAAAGTTCCGATACGGATGCAGAGAAGGCTCGTCAACGCGAGGCTTGGATCACTGTCCAGAGGGGACACGCTGTGGCCAACGGACTTCCGGTAGTGGCCGTGAACAGAGTCGGGCTTGAACCGGATCCATCCGGAGTTACGGGAGGCATCACTTTCTGGGGCAGTTCATTTGTGGCCGGTCCGCAGGGCGAATTTATTTATGATGCTCCGACAGACGAGGAAGCTACCGTCAAAGTCGCGATAGATATGTCGCGGTCGGAATCGGTGAGAAGATGGTGGCCATTTCTTCGCGACCGCAGGATAGACGCCTATCAGGGCCTGGTCAAAAGATATATAGATTGACTCTTCCTGCTTATGAATTGATAATGCCGGACCGTCGATCCTGATGCTTGATTTTAGCTGGATCGACGGTCCGGTATTTTCTATTATCTAAGATTGCCGCGCACTCTGTCAAGATATATCTGCATGGCTTCCGAGTCGTGCGACTCGACTATTTGCTGCAGTTCCGATAGCTTTTGCTGTATCTTTTTGAGCTGTCCGGAAGTGTTGGGATTGAACAGAATCTCACTCAGCAGGTAGTCGTCCTCGCTCATAAGTCCGTCGGCGATGGCTTTATGTCGTTTAAACGTGGTGCCCGGAGCATCCTGATGCTTCATGCAGCTTGCGAATACGAGAGTCGACGCGAACGGTATGGACAGAGAGTAGGCTATAGTCTCGTCGTGCTGCTGAAATGTGTACTCTTCAATGTGGAGGTTGAGCTGTTGGTACAGGTCTTTGAAGAATATTTTCCCGAGATGGTCGCCCTCAGCGATTATTATGGCATTCTCCTGGCTAAGATTGCTCAGAGATGCGAATGTCGGTCCGAACATCGGGTGGGTTGACACGAACGGATGTCCGCTTTCGGCGTAGAATTCCGGCAGATGGGTTTTCACAGATGCGATGTCGCTCAGAATGCATTTGTCCGGCAGGTAGGGCATTATTTTCTGGAATGCCTGAATGGTGTATTTGACCGTGGCGGCGTTTATCACCATTTCTGGGGCAAAATCTTCAATCTCCTGCATCGAGGAGAAGCGCCGGCAGTTGAAGGTGAACAGCAGGCGTCGAGGATCAGTGTCGAATATGGCCACCTCATGCTTTGTGGAAAGCACGTCGCAGAAAAACGACCCCATCTTACCGGCTCCAAGTATAAGAATCTTCATCTTGTGGCGGTTTTTATCGGGTACGGTCGTTGAACACTTCAATCTGTTGTCGCACTGACTCCTCATGTATGGCAGACAGAACCGTGCGCATGAATTCAGGATCCATGCCCATGTCGGATGCCAGTTTCACGCGCGACTGCATGATTTCGTCGTGGCGGCCTATCTGAAGCACCGGCATGCGGTGTTCCTTCTTGTATTGGCCGATTTCGCGTGAAACGCGCATGCGCTTGTTGAGCACTTCAAGGAGTTCGTTGTCGATCTCGTCGATCTGCTGGCGCAATATCGACAGGCTTTCGGTGGTCACGGTCGAGTCGCGGTGGACAAGTGTGTTCAGGATAAAATTAAGTACGTCAGGTGTCACCTGCTGGTCCTTGTCGCTCCATGCGCAGTCGGGTTCGCAGTGGCTTTCAATGATCAGACCGTCGAAACCCATGTCGAGCGCCTGCTGCGACAGCGGAGCCACAAGCTCGCGCTTTCCGCCGATGTGGCTTGGATCGCAGATCAGCGGCATGTCGGGAAATCTGCGTCGGAGCTCGATGGGTATGTGCCATTGGGGCAGGTTGCGGTAAAGATGCTTTCCGTAGGCGCTGAATCCCCGGTGTATGGCTCCAAGGCGTCGTACACCTGCATTGTAGATTCGCTGCAGAGCTCCGATCCAAAGTTCAAGGTCGGGATTGACGGGGTTTTTGACCAATACCGCGATGTCTTTTCCCGACTCCTTTATGGCATCGGCGATCTCCTGCATGGCAAACGGATTGGCCGATGTTCGTGCGCCGATCCAGAGTATGTCTATGCCGGCATTAAGTGCCAGTTCAACGTGCTGGCGTGTGGCCACTTCGATGGTGAGCAGCATGCCCGTCAGTTCTTTGACCTCTTTTAGCCATTCCAGACCTTCGGCTCCGACTCCTTCAAATCCGCCCGGTTTGGTGCGTGGTTTCCAGATGCCTGACCGGAATATCTTGATGCCGTTACGGCTGAGTTCGGTGGCGGTGGCGATGACCTGCTCTCTCGTCTCGGCGCTGCAGGGTCCGGCGATTATCATCGGCGAACCGATTCCGAGCGTCTCTGATATTATGGGTTTTAAATCGTTCATGTCAAATAGGTGTTTTAATAAGTTATGCTTGTTAGTTTATGTCAGAGTTGTGAGTCTATCCTATCGAAGGCTTCGTTCAGCTTCTCTTCGGTGGCGCAAAGTGATATGCGTATGTATCGGTCGCCGTTGCTGCCGAATATGAATCCGGGTGTGATGAACACCCGTGCATTGTACAGTACTTTGTCGGCCAAAGATTCCGACGACTGTTCGTCGGCCGGTATGCGCCCCCAGAGAAACAGTCCTCGCTGTCCGGGATCAAATGTGCAGCCTAAGCGGGTCATTATCTTTTCTGCGATTTTGCGCCGTGAGGCATAGACTCCGTTCAGCTCTCTGAACCAGTCGGCGTCGGCTTCCAGGGCTTTTGCGGCGGCGAGCATCATCGGCCTGAATTGGCCGGAGTCGACATTTGACTTGACTTTGAATATCCAGTTGACGAATGTCGGGTTGCTGGCCAGCATGGCCATTCTCCATCCGGCCATGTTGTGTGATTTGCTTAAAGAGTTCAGCTCCACGGCTATCTCTTTGGCTCTGTCCACTTGCAGTATGCTCAGAGGCTTTTCGTTAAGGATGAAGCTGTAGGGGTTGTCGTGGGCTATGACTATCCCGTGCTTTTTGCCGAAGGCCACGACTTTTTCAAATAGCTCCATCGAAGCCGGAGTGCCGGTGGGCATGTGGGGATAGTTGATCCATAGAAGTTTGATCTTATCCAGCGGTAGCGATCGTTCCATGGCGTCGAAATCGGGTATCCACCCATTCTCCTCTGTCAGGTCGTATGTGTAGATGTCGGCCTGGACAAGTCTGCTCGCCGAAGTGTATGTGGGGTAGCCAGGATTCGGCACCAGCACTCCGTCGCCGGGATTCAGGAATGCGAGCGATATGTGGAGTATGCCCTCTTTGGATCCGATCAGGGGCTGGAGTTCGTTGGCCGGATTAAGGTCGACCCCATACCAGCGTCTGTACCATACGGCGATGGCTTTGCGCAATTCGGGGATGCCTATCCCCGGCTGATAGCTGTGGGTGTCGGGCTTGTTGATTTCAGCTACTGCCGTATCTATGACGGTGCGGTGCGGAGGTCTGTCGGGACCGCCTATGCCGAGCGATATTATGTCGGCGCCTTTAGCGTTAAGTTCGGCTATCTCCTTCAATTTTTTGGAGAAATAATATTCCTGTATGGCCGATACTCTGTCGGCGGGTGTGATGGTCTTGCTCATAAACTATACTTCTTTTTTGCATTCGACATATTCGCCGAGGACTCTGAGTTCATTGGTCAACGGTCTGACGGCTTCGATGGATTGACGGTATCTGATATAGCTGTCGAATGTCAGGTCGGCATAGAATCTGTATTCCCATTCGCGCCCCACGATAGGCATTGACTGGATTTTCGACAGGTTGATGTCGTAAAAGGAGAGTATGGTCAGCACTTTTGACAGTGCGCCTTTGGCATGAGGCAGGGTGAATACGATCGACGACTTGTCGACCACCTTTTCAGATGGTTTCAGCTCCGGCATGGTGGCCGGGTCGGCGAGGATAAGGAACCTTGTGAAGTTGCGCTTGTTTGTCTCGATACTTTTTTCAAGAATGTTCAGTCCGTAGAGTTCGGCCGCATACTCGCCGCATACGGCGGCATGTCCCATGAGCCCATGCTCGGCAATCTCCTTCGCGCTTCCTGCCGTGTCAAACTTCTCGATGCGCTTCATATTTGGATATCTGAGCAGAAACTGCTCGCACTGGCGCAGGGCCATGGGGTGGGAATTGACTTCGGTCAGCTCATGGATCGACTGGCCGGGCAGGGCGGCGAGTGAATGCGATATGCGCATTTTGATTTCACCGATGATTTTGGACTGGCTGTTGCGCAGCAGTTCGTGGTTCTGCAGCAAAGCTCCGGCTATGGTGTTCTCGATGGCCATTATGCCTAACAGCGCCGGGTCGGAATCCAGTGTCTCGAACATTTCCTGAAACGAATCACAGGGAATTGTCTTAATGTCTTCGCCGGAGAAGTAGAGCCTTGCCGCCGCATCGTGGTAGCATCCGGCCACGCCTTGTATCGTAACGCGCTTATCCATTTGTCATATATATTTATGTATGATTGTAGATTAAACTATTTGTTAAAAGAAATCCCGCTGCCATTGCCGGAAGCGGGATTTCTGAATATCGTTGTCAGTTTGTCAAACTTTTACACATAAAGTCCCGCTTCAATCTCTTGCGAAATAAAAGTAAGAAAAATAATATGCGTAAAATCGTGTCATTGACTGTCCGTTTTTATATCTATGCCACAAAATTAATCTATTTGTTTTGTAACTCCAACTTTTTTGTCGATTATTTGCGAAAATCCTAATATTTTATTTTATATTTGCGTTATGCACAATTAATTACCTTACATGAATCCTAAATTTAGAGCGATGAGTAAAATGACCATAAGCGGCGACAGCTATATGATTAATAGTAAGAAGGTGTTCCGTGGAATCGGCATTGACGATTCTGACATCGAGAAAGTGGCTGACTTTGCCTATAAGATGTGTTTCGGCGAGGGGCATCACCGCAATCATCGCACCGGAGGTACGTTGGAAAGGGGAGCCGCGGAAAAGTTCTGCAATACGTTTCAGGGTAAATTGGCGGAGATATGTCTGTTGAGAGCGTTCAGCGCCGCCGGACTTGAGTGTGCCGAGCCCAATTTTGACATTTACGGAGAGGGCATATGGGATGATACGGACCTGGTGGTGGCCGGAAAGACGGTCAGCGTCAAATCCGCGGCATACTTTTCCAACCTTCTTCTGCTTGAATGCGCCGATTATGACGACAGTGGAAATTACTTGCCGAATCTTGTCGCGGGAGGCACGGCCTCTTACGATTATTATGTATTGGTAAGGATATCGCCTGACATAAAAAGTATCTTCAAAAGGGAGAGAATGATGTGGCTCGACAATATTTCGCGCGAGGATGTTATGAGAGTCATTAATTCCGAGGACTGGAAGTATGATGTCGGGGGATGTATCAATCACCGGATGCTGGTGGATATGATCAGATGTAAATACATTATACCGAAGGACGCTCTGTTAAACGGAAGTACCCGGATGGATGCCGCGAACTATTATGTGCAGGCTGGTGATATGGCAGGCTTGGAAAAGTTGATCGAGGCGCTTCGCCGATAAGGGATTCCCGGGAATGCAGGTGAGAATGTGCTGTCGATATTAATTGATTGGCTTACAGTGACGTGTGGCGCATAATCGTGGCGCGGGGGAAGTGTGGCGTAAACTTTTTTTGAAAAAATCGGATCTTGGACTAAATATTCGCCGCCTGTTTCGGAATATATAGTATATTCGGTTATGGCAGACCGTTCCGGAATAAGTAGGTTGCGGAAATATTTTGTGAAGAATCCAAATAGAAGCCGCACCATAGAAGCTCCCCACTGTAGAAGTCGCACTTTTTTCTTGAAAATAGGGGATGGATGGTTTGGCTGATTGGAATAAATTGCGTAACTTTGCAGTCGCATTTTTGCAATACAAAACCACTTAAATTAATTAACTAAATGGCAACAAAGATCAGATTACAGCGCCGTGGTCATAAGGACTATGCGTTTTATCCAATTGTAATCGCCGATAGCAGGGCACCACGAGATGGTAAATTTATTGAAAGGATAGGTTCATATAATCCGAACACTAATCCTGCTACAGTAACTTTAAACTTCGAGCGGGCTTTGTATTGGCTTGGTGTAGGTGCTCAACCCACCGACACAGTGCGTTCGATACTTTCCCACGAAGGTGTTCTGATGATGAAGCATCTTATGGGCGGTGTCAAGAAAGGTGCGTTTACTGAAGAAGAAGCTCAGCGTCGTTTCGAAGCTTGGAAGAGCCAGCGTCAGGCAGCTGTCGATGCAGCCAAGGCTACTATCGCAAGCAAGAAGGAGCAGGATCTGAAGGCGCGTCTGGAGGCTGAGTCAGCTATCAATAAGGCAAAGGCTGAGGCCGTAGCCAAGAAGAAAGCTGAACTCGCTGCCGCAAAGGCTGAAGCTGAAGCCGCAGCCGCCGCTGAACAGGTGGCAGAAGGCGAAGGCGCCGCTGAAGAAGCTCCCGCCGCTGAATAATCAGATAGGCAACTTACAAGAAATACCCTCCGCCGAGACAAGGGCGCGAGGGTATTTTGTTTTATAATGTAATTTAGCTAAATTTGCGGTATAATAAAGCAATCTTCTAATGCATCATTTTCGATTATGTCCAATAAGAAAATCATAATTGCCGTCGACGGCTATTCGTCATCGGGCAAGAGTTCGATGGCACGCGCTCTGGCGTCGGCCATCGGCTATCGTTATATAGATTCCGGAGCCATGTACCGTGCGGTAACTTTGTGGGCCATGCGCCACGGGCTTGTAGACTCGGGCGAGGTGGCATCGCAGAGCCTTATAAAGTCGCTGCCCGAAATCCGCATAGATTTCCGGCCAAACCCCGACGGTTCGCAGTCGACGATGCTCGACGGGGAGGATGTCGAAGCAGAGATCCGCCAGATGGAGGTGTCGAACAATGTGTCGCAGGTGGCCGTGATTCCGGAGGTGCGCCATCGGTTGGTGGCCCTGCAGCAGGAATTCGGAAGAGAGAAGGGCATAGTGATGGACGGACGCGACATTGGCACTACGGTATTTCCGAATGCCGAGATGAAGGTCTTTGTCAATGCATCGCCTCAGACCAGAGCCGAGCGACGCTTCAAGGAGCTTGCCGACAAAGGGGTGGCGACTACTTATGAGGAAGTGCTCGACAATGTGATGAAGCGCGACCATATCGACGAGACGCGTGAGGAGAGTCCGCTCCGCAGGGCCGACGATGCCGTGGTGCTGGATAATTCACAGATGTCTGTCGAGGAGCAGAACCGCTGGCTGATGTCGTTATATAACAGTATAGCAGATGCGGATTGAGATAGACGAGGCCTCAGGATTCTGTAACGGTGTGGTCTCTGCCATACGCAAAGCGGAGTCGGAACTCGACGAGTCGGGGACCTTGTACTGCCTTGGCGACATAGTGCACAACAGCGACGAAGTGGACCGGCTGTGCCGCCGTGGCCTTGTGACCATAACCCATGCCGACCTGAATTCGCTTGAAGGGGTCAAGGTGCTGCTCCGTGCCCACGGTGAGCCTCCGTCGACATATTCGCTTGCGCGGGAACGCAATATTGAGATAATCGATGCCACGTGTCCGGTGGTGCTCCATCTGCAGAGACGTATAAAAGAGTCGTATGATTCGCTCGGTTCAGGCGAGCAGATAGTCATCTACGGCAAGCGCGGACACGCCGAGGTCAACGGCCTTGTCGGACAGACGAGGGGTGAGGCCATCGTGGTAGAGGATGTCGAGGGGCTTTCGCAGGTGGATTTCAGCCGCGACATAACGCTGTATTCGCAGACCACCAAGTCGATTGACGGATTCAAGGAGATGATAGCGGAGATAGAACGCCGCAAAAGCTCCGGAACAAGGTTCCGCTACCATGACACGATCTGCCGTCAGGTAGCCAACAGAGTGCCAAGGCTGCGTGCATTCGCGGCGGCTCATCAGGTGATCCTGTTTGTGAGCGGCAAAAAGAGCAGCAACGGCAAGTTTCTGTATGCCGAGTGCTCCGCAGTCAATCCGAGGACTTATCTGATAAGCAATCCTGAGGAGATAAATCCGGACTGGCTCAAAGGAGCCGCGACGTTGGGAATATGCGGAGCCACGTCGACTCCCCGGTGGCTTATGGAAAATGTGAGAGAGCGAGTAGGCTTATTGACAAATATATGACAGTTATGAATTACCGAATGTCAATTGTGGTGCCGTTTCTGGCACTTATGGCTTGTTCCGCCGGTGAGCAGGAGCGTGCCGAAGAGTCGTCGAGACTTGGGGAGGCCGACGCCAGAAAGCTGATCGAAGAGTCGGAGTCGATGACCATCATGCAGATGGAGGGCGCGATTGTCCAGATAAGGGCTAATGAATATGCCTACCGCGAGGCCGGGCATGATAAGGCCGCGGATGCTTATGTGGCCTCTTTTGAGTCGTATATGCGTGAAAACGCCGATTCATTGGCAAACATAATATTCAATTAAAACATTTGCAAAATATGAAGATGAAAAACGAATATATCCGTCTGATCGACGAGGCTGTGGCCCGCATACATTACCCGGCGGAGCCGCGGGGTCTGTATGAACCGATTTCGTATACGCTTGACTGCGGAGGTAAACGACTGCGTCCGATGCTTGTGCTGGCCGCCTGCGAGGCGTGCGGCGGAAGTGCGTCCGATGCGATGCCGCAGGCTCTCGGCATAGAGATGTTCCACAACTTCACGCTGCTGCATGACGATGTGATGGACCGCGCCGACATGCGCCGCGGTAAGCCGACCGTGCACAACCGCTGGAACGAGTCGACGGCCATACTGTCGGGCGACGCCATGCTGACCATGTCCATGCAACTGATGTCGAAGTGCCGGGAAAATATGCTTGCCGGTGTCATGAAGCTATTTAACGATACGGCGATGCAGATTTACGAGGGGCAGCAGTATGACATGGACTTTGAGTCGCGCGACGATGTGTCGGTGGCTGAATATATTGACATGATAAGGTTGAAGACTTCCGTACTTCTCGGGTGCGCCTGCGAGACCGGCGCCATGATGGCCGGCGCTCCGGAGGTGACAAGAAGCGCATTTTATCGTTATGGAGTGGCTTTAGGCCTTGCGTTTCAGCTTCAGGACGACTGGCTCGACACCTACGGCGACCCATCGGTGTTCGGGAAGAATATCGGCGGCGACATACTTAACGACAAGAAAACGTATCTGCGTATAACTGCCATGGACAAGGCTGATGAACATGCACGTGGTCGGATTAAGTCGTTGAACGGTGTCCGTTCTGACGAAAAGGTGGCTGTGGTACGGGGTATATATGACACTTTGGGAGTGGCCGACGATTGCCGCCGACTTATAGAGTCGTATCTCGACCAGACTCTGAAAGAGCTTGATGCGATAGATATTCCGGATGAGGCAAAGGCATTTTTTGCGGAATATGCCAAACAGTCAATATCGAGGCGTTCATGATAATAGACACGCACACGCACCTTTATCTGCCGGAGTTTGACGATCCGGCGGCCGCCGTAGGCCGGGCTTTGGATGCCGGGGTGGGGCACATGGTGCTGCCTAATGTAGATCTGACCACCATCGGGCCGATGTCGGAGCTTCATGCGTCGTTTCCTGAATGTACGTCTTTGGCCATGGGGCTGCACCCTACGGAAGTGACAGGGAGCTACATGGACGACTTGTCGGCCGTAAATGACGCGCTTGACAATGCGGCCGGTGTTGTGGCCGTCGGCGAAATCGGGATAGACCTGTATTGGGACAAGACATGGCGCAAGGAACAGATGAATGCCTTCGGAATCCAGTGCCGATGGGGTCTGGAGAGAGATTTGCCGATCATCATACACTGTCGTGACGGCCTCGACGAGGTGCTCGAGGTGCTGTCGGGGCTGCCTGACGTACCGCGCGGAGTGTTCCATAGTTTCGGCGGTACGTCGGACGATGTGAGGCGCATCCGCGATACAGGCGACTTTTACTTCGGCATTAACGGTATAGTGACATTCAAAAATTCACGGCTTAGGGAGGTGTTGCCGGATATCGGAGCGGACAGGTTGCTTCTGGAGACGGATTCGCCATATCTGGCCCCTGTACCGCATAGGGGAAAGCGCAATGAATCGGCCTATATAGTGCATACGGCCGCATACGTGGCTTCTGCACTTGGAATCAGCACCGATAAACTCGCGGACATTACGACCTCAAACGCCCGCAGGCTTTTCGGCATCGGCTGATCTGCGGTCTGCCGACATGTCTGTTAATGACTTAGTTACGCGCCGGTTCAGCATCCGGCGTTCGGGATCGTATATCCATCCCCATTTGTTGAAATAGCGGATCATGTTGACGGTATGTATTCCGAGCATTTTGAGGCTGTGGTAGCTTGCGGCCCGGTGGTCGTGGACCACGGTCACATTCGGCCAAAACATAGTGTGGTATTTTCGGTGCATGCGCCGGGTCAGATCGATGTCTTCAGGATACATGAAGAATCTTTCGTCGAAAAGTCCTACCTCTCTCAGGGCGTCCACTCTGAAGAACATGAAGCTTCCCTGATGGTATGGTACGTTCAATGGCTCCCCGTGGTCCCAGAATTTCAGCATATATCGACGGTCGAGGCGATCGCTCAGCAGTCTCGGCATGAATCTTCGGAATATGAGATTCATTGGGGTAGGCAACAGCCTGACGGAATATTGTCGGTTGCCGTCGGGATATGTCATGGCGGGTATGAGTTGTCCGACATCCGGATTTGATTCCATATACCGAACGATCGGCCCTATGACGTTTTCGCCGAACCGGACGTCGGAGTTGATCACCAGATGGAAGTCGGCATGTCGTCGCATGGCCATGCGTATGGCTATATTGTGGGCGGCTCCGTAACCGATGTTTTTATCGGTTCGGATGTATTCGACGATGGTGTCGTCGTTGACAAATGCGCCGATACGCGCGTCGGGAGAGTTGTCGACAATGTAGATCTTGTCGATGCCGTTTGACTTCAAGGAGCTTATGCATGTCGATAGCTCCTGTAAATCAGTAAGATATGTCACTATTGACGCTGTCGTTGCCATCACGGTGCTTAACTGAGATTCAAATTTAATGAAATTTATTTATTCACTGTCGTTATTGATAACTTTTTATAACTTGTGTGCCTGGGTGTTTGCTGAATAGTGGAGTTGTGTTAACTTTGCGGAAGAATAATATAAATCTTGAGTTATGAACGATGTAGTCAGACTACTGCCCGATTCGGTAGCCAATCAGATAGCGGCCGGCGAGGTCATACAGCGACCGGCTTCTGTGATAAAGGAGCTTGTCGAAAATGCAGTCGATGCGGGCGCGTCCAATATAAAGATATATATAAAAGATGCCGGGAGAACTATGATTCAGGTCGTGGACAACGGATGCGGCATGTCGCCGACCGATGCCCGCCTGGCATTTGAACGACACTCCACTTCCAAGATACAGCAGGCTGAAGATCTGTTCTCACTTCATACCATGGGGTTCCGTGGGGAGGCTCTCGCTTCGATATGTGCCGTTTCGGAGGTCGAGCTCCGGACCATGAGGTCGGGCGATACGATGGGGACGCGCATAGTCATCACCGGATCCAAAGTAGAGGCGCAGGAGCCGGTTGCATGTGCTGTCGGAAGCACGATGACAGTGAAAAAACTGTTCTTCAATGTCCCGGCGAGAAGAAAATTCCTTAAGAGCGACAATGTGGAGATGAGCCACATAATACATGAGTTTGAACGTCTGGCCTTGGTTAATCCGAACATAGAGTTTGAGCTTCGCCACAACGACACGGTGGTGCACCAATTGCTGAAAGGATCGTTCAAACAGAGAATCGTCGAACTGTTCGGGAAGTCGCTTGACAAGCAGCTGGTGCCGATCGAGTCGGCCACTTCGCTTGTGAAAGTGTCGGGATTCGTAAGCCGTCCGGAGAATGCACGCAAGCGCGGAGCTTTGCAGTATCTCATGGTGAATGGCCGTAACATGCGTCATCCGTACTTCCATAAGGCGGTGATGATGTGCTACGATCAGTTGATTCCGTCGGACCATCAGCCAAACTATTTTATAAACTTCGAGGTTGATCCCGATTCTATCGACGTCAACATACATCCGACCAAGAATGAGATAAAATTCGAGAACGAACAACCGATATGGCAGATCCTGTCGGCCACCATCAAGGAGGGACTTGGGAAGTTCAATGCAGTACCGTCGATCGACTTCGACATGACCGACGCACCGGAGATACCTGTGTTCAATCCTAACAGCGAAGGACGCCACGGGCTTGATTTGGATCCTTCATACAATCCGTTTAAAAGCACGGTATCGAGGGGTACGGGCTATTCGCCCAACGATGCAGGCTTAAAATCGATAAGGAGCAATATCCAGGACTGGGATAAATTGTATGCCGGATTCACAGGCGATTCCGACCAGGCTTTGGAGCGGGCATCGTCGCTCAATGATATGGAGATTTCGCCGGAACCGGCCGGTATGGTGGAGTCGTCGCTCAACCGGATGGTGGATGAGTCTACCGGAGAGATACTTATGGACACGGATGTTCCGGCGTCGATAATGCAGCTTAAGAGCCGCTATATACTTACACCATCGGCGTCAGGACTAATGGTGATCGACCAGCACAGGGCGCATGTCAGGATTCTGTTTGACAGATATATGGATCTGGCCAAGCTCGACGTGCTTGCCTCGCAACGGTGTATGTTTCCGGAAATGGTGCGTCTGACGGCTTCTGAGAATGTCATAATGGAGGCTCTTTCTGAAGAACTCTCCTCGCTCGGATTTGACATATCGTATCTCGGCGACTTTACGTGGAGTGTCAACGGTATGCCTTCAGTCTTGCAGGAGGTCAATCCGGTCGAATTGGTGATGTCGATGATAGAGACGTACACTGCCACCGGGGCGGAGCTTGGCGACAGCATGCGTGGTAAGATAGCCCTGTCCATGGCCAATGCGACGGCGGTAAAGAGCGGACAGCCGCTATCGTTGGCTGAGATGGAGCATATAGTGAGCGATCTGTTCAAGCTGAGTTCGCCGAATTATACCCCGGACGGGCACGCAGTCATGTCGATTATCTCTTTTGATGATATTCAAAAGCTGTTTAATTAACGTAAATTAATGCATTGCGTGGGCCATTCGTCTAAATTATGCATTTTTTTGAGGTTAACATGGCCGGATTTTCAAGCACTATCATTAACTTTGTGCTAAATTAAGACAACATAATTGATTATTATGAAAAAATATATTCTTGCATTAGTTATGATGCTGGGGCTTATCGGGTCGTATAATGCTTCCGCGCAGTTACGTTACGGTCCAATGCTCGGCTTGACTTCCAGCGACTTGAAGTTTAAGCAAGATTTGATAACGGTGGACAAGGGTGTCGGATTCTCGACCGGTCTGGCCACGGAAATCATGTTTCCGGGAATCGGTTTCGGTATTAACTCCGGTATTTTTTATGAAATGCGCGGAGCGACATTGAACCTTGGTGAAAAGAAAATATGGGCATCGCAGGGCTATGGTAAAGAACGGTCTTACCTGCACTATATAGAGATTCCCCTGCATCTGCGCTTTAAATGGACACGTATGGCAGGCTTGGAAGATTATTGGGCTCCGTTTGTTTTCGGCGGTCCTACATTTTCGATTCTGGCAGGCCATAGTGATATAAAGGCGCTGAAATATGCATACGGAGAAGTCGGTCTGACCGTCGGCGGTGGATTTGAAATCTTGAAGCGCTGGCAGATCCAGTGCAGTTATACTTGGGGTGTCACTTATTCGGAAAAGACTAAGCTACTTGACGACTTCAGTGCTAAAAACCGCACTCTTGATGTTCGTGTGGTATATTTATTCTAAGAAATATCTCTTTAGATAAAAGATTTACTTTTATATGCTCCGCCGGTTGTAAAAGATCGGCGGAGTTCTTTTTTTATTTTGCCCTAATCTTAAAAATGATGAAAATGCAAGGTTTATGGCGTAAGGTGTGGGCAGAATTTGGTAACTTAGCGCGTTAATTAGACTCAAAAGTTATGGCAGACGAAGATTTTAAGCAGTTTGATGAGGCAGACGCCATCAAGTTTATCCGCAACTATATGCCTGCGGAAATACGTGATCTATATGATGACGACGAGATACTCAACGTCATCGACATGATATGGGATTTCTATGAGTCGGAAGGCTTATTGCAGATTCCCAACCAGAATGATTCCGACGACGAGACAGCCGCCGACTACAGCGCTATCCTTGCTTATGTCAAGAAGATGCTTGCCAAGGACAAACTGGCTGTGGTCGATGTTGACGATGTGCATTATATTGTAGAGGGCGAGCTTGAGTATGAAAAGTCAATCGGTCTTGAGGATGGGTATTAGTATCGGTGGATCTTTGTGCCGCAGACTGATTGCAGGAATGCTGGTGTCGCTCGCCGCAGTATGCATGTGTCCCGACTCGCATGCTCAGAATATATTTCAGAAATTGATAGGGAAGGAGAGCGTGGAGAGCGAACGTCATGCTAATGAGAGCAAGAAGCAAAAGAAGCAGAAGGATGGCAAAAAGGATGCTCCTCAGGTAGATGCCACGGAATTGTCGCTCGACGATAACGTAAATGTTCCGGAAATCCCGTTGAAGCAGAAGGAGACGGTAAAGGAGCACATGACAGCCTTGGCTAAGAAGCTGGCTAAGCGTAAAGTGGCCAAAATCGAGACCATGCGTGAAGGAGAGGTGGTAGTGGCCACGATGGGTACCGACATGCTGTTTGCCCCAAATGACACCGTGCTTATGCCCCGAGGAGGCGAATTGCTTAAGCCTTATTCCGAACTTGTGTCGAGACATCCGGGCATGTATAAGTTTCTTGTGGTGGTGCATACCGACGATACGGGTTCTGACGAGTACACAGATTGGCTCAGTGAGAAGCGCGTCGAGGCCATATATCAGATCTTGAATCCTGGCAACGGCGATTTGTCGATGGTCGTGCCCTATGCACTCGGTGCTACAGAACCCCGAGTGCCTAATACATCTATGTCCAACAGAGCGTCTAACCGACGGCTTGAGATATTCGTGGTTCCTGATCAAAAATTGATAAGCCTGGCGAAGTCCAACAAGTTGACGTCGGGTATGTGAGCGGTAATTGTAGATAAATAAGAATAATAATATTTTTTGCATGAAATCATTAGTTTATTCAATAATCGGAATCGGCTTTTTGGTCGCTGGATGTGCCAGCCAATCTGAGGGTTCGGAGTATAGTGTTAAGGCATCGGTGTCCGATAGCGACAACGGTAAGATGGCTTATCTGATAGATTACGACAATGGTGAGAAGCTTGACAGTACCATAGTGGCTCCTGACGGAGGAGTGGAATTCAGCGGTAATGTGGGTGCTCCTGCCATGGTGCGCATGCTTATAGGCGACAGGCGTGCCGGGGTGTTTATTCTTGAAGGCGGCGATATAACTATTGATTCGCTCGGCAGAGCCACTGGCACCGAGCTGAATGTGAGGTTAAATGAACTTGATTCTAAAGAAGACTCGCTTTCGACCGTATATCTCAACCTTTCCGACGATTCACTCCGCAACATAGTGGAGAAGGAGCTTACATCGCTTTATGATTCGGCAATAAGCGGCAACGTCGGGAATCCGGTCGGATATATAGCTTTTATGAACCGGGCATACAGTCTGGACATGAAACAGCTTGACAGTATAGTGTCTAAGTATCCGGTATACGGCGACTATACGAGGGTCAAGAAGCTGATGGAGAGCAAAAGAGCCGAGGCAAATACGGCTCCGGGTAAATTATTTGTGGATTTTACCGTAGGGACTGACAGCACTGCTCAGAAACTAAGCGATTATGTGGGAAAAGGACGATATGTGCTTGTCGACTTCTGGGCGAGCTGGTGCGGTCCGTGCCGTCGGGAGATGGGAAATATAAAGGAACTTTACAATAAATATCATGCCGATGGACTTGATGTGCTCGGTGTGGCTGTATGGGACGACCCTGAAAATTCAAAAACGGCCATCGGTCAGCTTGAATTGCCTTGGCCTCAGATTCTTGATGCACAGACCATACCCACTGATTTGTATGGCATATCCGGTATCCCTCATCTGATACTTTTCGCACCCGACGGGACTATTGAAGCCCGAGGCATGCAGGGCGAAGAGCTTAGGACGGTAGTAGGGCAGGCGATGTACTCGTTTACCCATCCCGCAACCATCGAACAAGTGACCGCCATATAATTATAAGAAAGAAATAGCCTGCCAAGGCACCTATGACGTCGGCGAGGAAATCATAGATATCCTCGCCGCGTCCCATTTTCATGGCACCTTGAATAAGTTCGATCGCCCCTCCAAATGCCGCTGTGACAATAAATGCGACCATCAATTTGGCTTTCGGTACGGCTTCCGGATGCTGAAGTCCTCTGGCCATATCAAGTCCGATACATAACATCATTCCGCCCATCATTATTGCGTGGACTAATTTGTCGGCTCCCGGAAACAACGGCAGGTCCATGTCGGGAAGAGGACGCGGCATAAGGGTCAGATATAATATAGCCAGAACTACAATTGCAGTGAACAACCCGGCAGGGCAGTTGTTTATCAGACGTTTAACGTTCATTTCTAAATCAATTATTATGCAAATTTTATTGCAAATATAATAAATATTCAATAATTGGTGATGGAATATAGTATTTTTAGTACTTTTGTGGAATAATAATGATTAAACATGAGTAATAAGGCGCAATTTGGAAGCAAGATTGGGTTAATAGTGGCTACGGTAGGATCAGCCGTGGGGCTGGGAAATGTATGGCGTTTTCCGGCGGAAGCCCAGACAAACGGTGGGGCTGCATTTCTGCTTTTATATGTAGGATGTGTGTTCCTGCTTGGCATACCGGTGATGCTGGCTGAGTTTTCGCTCGGACGCGGCCAGCATACAGACTCTGTAGGCGTGTTTAAGAAGCTGGCACCAAAGCGTCCCTGGTGGATAGTCGGAGCATTGGCCATATTGGCCTCTTATCTGATATTGTCGTTTTATATGGTCGTGGCGGGCTGGACATTCGAATATATGTGGCAGTCGGTCACCGGCAGTCTTTATGTCCCTGTAAATGGAATTGATACAACAATTAGTCCTGACATGCTTGACAATCAGTTCCAGACAAGAATGCAGGAATACATCATGCAGGATTGGAAGCCTTTGTTGCCCACATACATAATGCTTGCCATTAATTTAGGCATACTTATAATGGGTGTTCAAAAGGGTATTGAGAAGATGTCCAATATACTCATGCCCATGCTGTTTGTATTATTACTGGTGTTTTGCGGTGTGTCGCTGACATTCCCGAAGGCTATGGAAGGAATGGAGTTCTTCTTTAGCCCGGATTTTTCAAAAATAACTCCTGCGGTAGTGGTAAATGCCTTAGGACAGGCTTTTTTCTCACTGTCGCTTGGCATGGGTATCCTGATCACTTATTCGAGCTATTTCCCGAAGGACACCAAGCTTGGCAAGACGGCAGTGACGGTGTCGATGCTTGATTTGCTTGTGGCCGTTATGATGGGTGTGATAATATTCCCTGCGGTCAAGAGCTTCGGCCTTGACGAACATGGGCTTGAGGGGGTTACACTTGTATTTGTGACACTACCTGAAGTGTTTGCCCAGATGCCTGGCACCCAGATATGGTCGTCATTGTTCTTTTTGCTCCTGATGGTGGCGGCGTTGACGTCCACCATATCTTTGGCCGAGGTGTCGATCGCATTTATGATGGACCGGTTTAAGATGCGTCGTGTGGCGGCTTGTCTGACAGTCATTCTGCCCTTGTTTGTTTTGAGTACGCTCTGCTCGTTGTCGCAAGGGTCGCTGTCGTGGTTAAAACTTGCAGGACTCAATATATTCGATTTTCTTGACACGGTGGCCACGAATGTCATGTTGCCGGTAGTGGCTATCTTTACTTGTATCTTTGTCGGCTGGCATGTCCCGTCTGATTATTTCAGAAATGAGATGACTAACGAAGGCAGTATTGTATCGCGGATTTACCGTCCGGCATTGTTTATAATTAAGTATATGGCACCCATTTTGATTGCGGTGGTGCTCATTAGTTCATTTTTGTAATTACAGAGATCAAATATGTCTGATAATCGTGCCCAGTTCGGAACAAAGCTTGGTGTTATAGCTACCACGGTCGGTTCTGCCGTGGGTTTAGGTAATATATGGCGTTTTCCATACGAGGCCGGCACGCACGGTGGCGGCGCTTTTTTGCTGATATACATATTTTTCATATTCGTGATCGGTGTGCCTGTGATATGTGCTGAATTTATCATGGGCAGATCCACGCGGCGCAATATATTCGGGGCGTTCAGAATGCTCCACACTCGCCGGCAATGGGCCTGGATCGGTTATATGGGAATCCTGGCCTCCATATTGATTCTGTCGTTCTATTCAGTCGTGGCCGGATGGACATTGGAATATCTGGGCCAGTCGGCAGCAGGCATCGTAGCTTCTACTGACGGTGTGGCAGGAAACGGTGGTGGATTTGATGATTTCTCTACAGGATGGCGTCCGGTTATGTGGACGTTGATCTTTCTTGCGTTTAATGCCGTGATAGTGCTTAGGGGTGTAAGGAAGGGAATTGAGAAAGCATCCAATATACTTATGCCGGTGTTGTTCTTGCTTTTGCTTGCGTTTTGCGTTAACTCGCTCTTTATGTCCGGGGCGAAAGAAGGTCTGGAATTCCTGTTTAAGCCCGACTTTTCCAAAGTTGACTCGTCGGTGCTGATAGGAGCTTTAGGACAGGCTTTTTTCTCGTTGTCGATAGGACTCGGCACGATGATGATATATTCAAGCTACTTCTCGGAAGAAACACCGCTTGTTAAAAGCGCGGCCTTGACCGCTTCGCTGGACACGCTTGTGGCGATATTGGCTGGTGTTATTATATTTCCGGCAGTGTTCATTTTCAACTGTGAGCCTGCCGCCGGGCCTAAACTTGTGTTTGAGGTGTTGCCGGAGATATTCCACCAGTTGCCCGGTGGTGTCGTTTGGTCCACGCTATTTTTCTTCCTGTTGTTTTTGGCATCGTTGACATCCACCATTTCGATGAGCGAGATATGTGTGGCATTTTTCTGTGAACAACTTGGCTTGAGCCGCAGGCGTGCCGCTCTTCTTAACACGGCAATAGCCATGGGGCTGGGCACACTGTGTGCAATGTCGTTCGGATCCTTAAGCGGGCTTAAGATATTCGGTCTGACCATTTTCAATCTGTTCGACTATGCGGCCAGCAATATTATGTTGCCGTTGGGTGGAATGCTTATATCTGTGTTTGTAGGCTGGTTTATCGATCGAAATGTGGTCAAGGCTCAATTAAAAGGCACAGGAACCATATCTGAAGGATTCCTGCGCCTGATAGTATTTTCACTGAAGTATGTAGCCCCTGCCGGAATTGGTCTGGTGTTTTTAGCCGGCTTGGGAATAATTTAGAACATATTGAGCTGCTTCGAGCTTATAGCATGATTTTCGATGGCAACTCATCTATCGCTACAGCCGACTGCTCGCCGCTTGACATGTTCTTAAGCGTCACGGTTCCGTCGGTAAGTTCCGATTCTCCGATAATGGCTACGAACGGTATTGCCAATGCATTGGCGTAGGCCATCTGTTTTTTCATCTTAGCGGAGTCGGGATAAAGTTCAGCAGAGATGTTTGAGGCCCGGAGTCGCTTGATGGCTTTAAGGGATGCTATCGCTTCGGCATCGCCCATGTTAAGGAACAGGACTTTTGTGGTGTCGGATGCTTCCGACGGATACAGGTCAAGAGTGTTAAGGACATCGTATATGCGGTCGGCACCGAACGATATGCCCACTCCCGACACACCTGGCATTCCGAACACACCTGTAAGGTTGTCATAACGGCCGCCTCCGGTTATGGATCCGATCTGTACGTCGAGTGCCTTTACCTCTATAATGGTTCCGGTATAATAGTTGAGTCCTCGTGCAAGCGATACGTCGAGGTCAAGCACTGTGTTGGTCTTTCCGTCGGCATCGTCGCCTAAGCCGAGTTTCTCTGTAGCTTCAACTATGAACCGGAGTTCCTCTACGCCTTTTTTGCCTACTTCGGAGTTGGCGAGGATTTTGTCGAGCTGTTCGAGTCTGCTTTGTATAGGACCGTCGATAGACAATATCGGACGCAGAGTTTCCACCGCTTCATTCGACAGTCCACGTTCGATAAGTTCGGCATTTACTGCATCTATGCCTATTTTGTCGATTTTGTCGATAGCCACGGTAATGTCGATTATCTTTTCTGGAGCTCCGATCAGTTCCGCTATTCCTGCCAATACTTTTCGGTTGTTAAGCTTTATGGCGATCCTTATGCCGAGACGAGTGAACACTTCGTTGATCATTTGAAGCAGTTCGACTTCATTGAACAGCGAATCGGATCCTACGATGTCGGCGTCACACTGATAGAATTCGCGGTAACGACCTTTCTGTGGCCTGTCGGCGCGCCATACCGGCTGAATCTGGAATCGCTTGAACGGAAACTGAAGTTCAGCCCGATGCATCACCACGTAGCGTGCAAACGGTACGGTCAGGTCATAGCGCAGTCCTTTTTCACATAGTTGCGAAGTGAGCTTACCTGACGGTTCTTCTTCATTTAAAAGCTCTTTGTCGGCGCCTTTAAGATAGTTGCCTGAATTAAGTATCTTGAAAAGCAGTTTGTCTCCTTCTTCACCGTACTTTCCCATCAGAGTGGACAGATTCTCCATGGCAGGAGTCTCTATCTGTTTGAATCCGAAGTCGCGGAACACATTTCTGATCGTGTCGAAGATATAGTTGCGTCGTGCCATTTCTACTGGAGAAAAGTCGCGCGTGCCTTTGGGTATGGAGGGCTTTTGTGCCATTTTGTTATCTGTTATTTGAGTTATTGATTAATTTTCCAAATGCAAATTTAAGTATTATATTCTCCACCTAAAAATAATTTGTGAAAAAGGCTTAAAATAAGTACCTTTGCCATGTTAAAAACGTTACATCTTAAAATCAGCGCTAAATCTTATAGGGCATCATATATGGACGAGAAGGAAAAGGTTTACGGACTATTTAACGACAGCTTTCCTCCGGTTTTGGACGGAGTCACGCTGACAGTCGAGAATTATGTCCGTTGGCTTACTTCGCTGGGGCTGAAAACTTGTGTTGTGACGCCTTGGAATCCGGTAGAACCCGAACATGCCGATTTTGACCTATACCGTTATTTTTCGTTGTCGATAGCTTCGCGCAAACCGTATCGCTACGGGTATCCGAAGCTTGATCCGTTTATATGGCGTAAGTTGCGTAGTGTGCCTTTTGCCTTGGTCCATTCCCACTGTCCATTCTCCTCCGGTCGGCTTGCGCTATATGCGGCGCGCAAGCATGACGTCCCGTTGGTGGCGACTTTTCATTCCAAATATCGTACAGATCTGGAACATTCGCTCCCGACATGGATGGTAAAGAAAATTATGGGGAGAGTCATGGACTTTTTCAATGCCGCCGATGAAGTCTGGATTCCCCAGGCACGTGTAGAAGACACGGTCAGGGAATATGGATATAAGGGCCGACTTACTGTGGTGGAGAATGGCATAGACCTTGAAATGGATACGTTTGACGACATTCTTCGGATTAAGATGCTGTCGCGTGAAAAGTTCGGAATCAAGAGCGACGAGATGTCGCTGTTGTTTGTCGGACAGCATATACGCGAGAAGGGTGTCTTGACAATAATACGGGCAATGGACTTGCTTCGGGATATTCCTGTCAGGATGACGTTTATCGGTATAGGCTACGCGGTGGAAGAGATGAACTCGCTGATTCGTCAGCTCGGTCTGTCTGACAGGATTAAGCTGTTGGGCATAGTGCATGACCGGGATGTGCTGAAAGAACATTATGCGGCTGCGGATCTGTTTCTGTTTCCTTCATTCTACGACAATGCTCCTCTTGTGGTGCGTGAGGCGGCAATGATGGGAACTCCGTCGGTACTCTTGAAAGGAGCCACGGCCTCGGAAGTGATCGTCGATGGCGAAAACGGATTTTTGGCCGATAACACGCCTGCGAGCTACGCACAGATGGTCAGAAAGTTATATGCCGACAAGGATAGTTTGTTGCATGCGGCGCGTGGAGCCTCATCGACGCTTACACGTTCGTGGAAGGATGTCATGGATGAAGTTTATGAACGGTACAAAATAATAATAGAGCGTCATGGCAGAAAATAATGCGTCGTCGCCGGGAGATGCCCCAGAAAAGTCTATCGTATGGAAAGTAATCCTACCGATATTGATAGGATTATGTGTGGTGGTATGGCTATTTCATAAGGAGTTCAGTATGGAGCTGTGGCGGTCGATTCATTTTGACGGCCATGTGGTTTTGTGCATATTTCTCGCATGGCTCTGTATGGCCGGACGCGACTTCGGACTCACCTGGAGATTCCGTACATTGACCGACAGGGATCTGACATGGTGGCAGGCTCTTAAAGTCAACTTCATGTGTGAATTCACTTCATGCATCACTCCGTCGGCGGTCGGTGGGTCGTCGCTCGGAATGATATTCATGCACCATGAGGGCATAAATCTCGGACGGGCCACAACATTGATGTTTACCACGCTGTTTCTCGACGAACTGTTTTTCGTAGTGGCATGCCCTGTAGTCATGTCGGTTATTCCATACGCGGAATTGTTTGGATTCAGCGGCAGTCATTTTGAGATTGGGTTGCGTTGGGTGTTCTGGCTGGTATATGCCGCTATATTTATCTGGACGGCTATCCTGTTTCTGGGCATAATAGTGAAGCCTAATGGCATAAGGAGTGCGCTGATATTCATCTTCAAGCTACCTCTGATACGTCGCTGGCAGCCGGCGGTGATAGCTTTGGGCGACAATATGGTTGCCGCGTCAAAGGATTTGCGGACACGCTCCTTAAGATGGTGGGCAGAGACTTTTTTTGCAACAGCGCTGACATGGTCGTCGCGGTTTCTGGTGGTCAACGCTCTTTTCATGGGATTTGTTCCGTCGGCGGATCAGCTCGTAGTGTTCGGCCGTCAGTTTGTGGTGTGGGTGGTGCTGATGGTCAGTCCGACTCCCGGAGGAAGCGGAGTCAGCGAGTGGCTGTTCACTGAGTATTACGGCGACATGCTTCACAATGGCGGAATAGCCCTCATCATCGCTTTGTTTTGGCGAATAATAACATATTACGTATATTTGATAATCGGAATATTTCTGGCTCCTTCGATGCTTACACCGAGGAAAGGGGCTAAGGCGTTCCGTAAATGAACAAACTGATATAAAAGCATATTCAATAATATGAAATTCATAGGAATAATTCCGGCACGCTACGCTTCTTCGCGTTTTCCGGGCAAGCCATTGGCTGATATTTGCGGCATGAGCATGATAGAACGTGTCTATCGTCAGGCGTCTAAGGAACTCGACGATGTATATGTGGCCACTGACGATATGCGTATCGCAGATGCGGTGCGCGATTTCGGGGGCAGGGTGGTTATGACATCCGCCGACCACAGGAGCGGCACCGACCGATGCTATGAAGCTTACTGTAATGTCGGAAGTGATGCCGACGTGGTGATCAATATACAAGGCGACGAACCTTTTATTGACCCGGCTCAGATAGCGGAACTCAAAAAATGCTTCGACTTTCCCGATACAAAGATTGCGACTTTGGTGCGCAAATTTGATCCCGAGCTTGGATGGGATGCCCTTTTTGACCCGAATCGGCCCAAGGTCACTTTTGATAGTAAGATGAACGCTCTGTATTTCAGCCGATCGATAATTCCGTATGTGCGTAATCACCAGTGGGAGGAATGGATACATTCGGCTGAGTTCTACACTCACGTCGGAATGTATGCTTATACTGCCGCCACGCTTTCGGAGATAACGAAACTACCGCAGAGCTCCCTTGAACTTGCCGAATCGCTCGAACAGTTGCGGTGGTTGCAGAACGGATATAAGATCAGAGTGGGGGTGACAGCTTCGCCTACCATAGGTATTGATACGCCTGAAGATCTTGAAAGGGCAATTGAGTTCTGCAAATCAATAAATTGCTGATGGATTATGAAAGAGCCTAACCGTCATATAGCTCCTGCGGTGAGTGATTTCGGACATTTGTCAATACCGGCAATGCGGAAACTTCGCCTTGACAACGGCATAGTGGTGAATGTCATGGATCAGAGTTCTTCTATTGATGTCAGTCGTCTTTCATGTGTGTTTGCCGGCGGACTGGCTGAATGCGCGTCGCAGACGGTTGCCCGTCTGACGCCCGCTTTGATGCTTGAAGGTACAATGGCTCATCCCGACGGCGGAATGGCGGAGTTGATCGAGTTCAATGGTGCCCGTCAGGCATTCTCCGTAGAACCGCATTTCACCTCAATGGTTCTTTATACACTTAATTCAAAGGTGAAAGATGTATTTCCGCTGTTCCCTCAGATTCTTTTCGATCCTCAGATGTCGGAGCATGCGTATGATGTGGTACGCGACAGGCATATACAGAATGTCGAGATGATGATGAAGAAGGTGGAGTATAATGCGTCGATGGCCTTCAACAGGCTTACGATGGGTGGGGGACATCCGCTTGCGCGTATGGAAACACCTGACAGTATACGCGGTGTGGCTCTCGATGATCTGAATGAGTGGTGCGGTAATTTGTTCCGACTTTCCTCCAAGTGCATGACTTTATATCTGGCGGGAAGAATCACTCCGGAGGTGGAAGATGCCGTCAACGATACGTTCGGAAGTCTGCCTGTCGATGGAGGTGAAGGCGTGGGTCGTTTGATCCGGCCATTTGAGGCATCTGCCGAACATACCGTTCGCACCCATGTGGAAGGTGCCGTTCAAAGTGCTGTCAGAATCGGGTTGCCTGTCATAGGTCGTAATCATCCGGACTATATAGCGCTCCGCTACCTGGTAATGGCTTTGGGTGGATATTTTGGAAGTCGGTTGATGTCCAATATACGCGAGGACAAGGGGTATACTTACGGCATTAATTCATTTTTGCTCGGTCAACCCGAAGGTGGACTGATGGAGGTGGTGGCTTCGACCGACCCTGTGCATGAAAAACCGCTTATCGATGAAGTGGTGGCTGAAATCAAAAGGCTCTATAAGGGCGATTTCACCGATGATGAGTTGGACCGTCTGCGCAAACATGCCATGTCGGGACTTGCATCTACTCTCGACAATGCTTTTGAGATGATGGACTATTACCAGACGTTGCAGACGGCGTTCATCCCGGAGGGCTATTTCGACCGGCAAATAAATGTGCTTGCTAACCTTACGGCGGAGGAGCTTGGACGTGTGGCCAGGGAGCATCTTCCGTTGGACAGACTGTACATATCCGTGGCGGGAGCTTGATCCGGATTATTAAGGTGCGGATTATGCAGCCGCGCCTAAGATTTCTGTTTGGCCGCGTATTTCCTATATGCACGTGCAAGGCGTTTGTGGTAGCCTCGTTTGGCATATTGTTTTCCATTGTAGCGGAGAGCGAATCCGGCCCAGTTTTTTGCTTGCAGGTAACCTTCGAGTTTTCGGGATAGGATAAATCTGACGAATAGCTCAAGCTGGTCATGTTCTGAGCGCGACATTAATCGGACATACTCGTCGACCGACGAGCATCCGCATTTCTTCCAGTTGAATCCTCCGATTTGAAACATGCCCCAGAAGGTGGCCTCATACGCGATTACTGAATCGATTTCCATGGCCGAGTTTAATCGGGCATATTGTGCCTGCTGTATGCCTCCGTACTTTTTTCTATTAAGCGGCGCAAATACGGCGGGATGGCTTTTCTGGAATTTGCTCAGCTTTATGCCTTTGGCGCGTGAGAATTTTTTGAACAGGGACAGGTCAAAATTGATGATCGGCATTCCTGGTTCATCAAACCCTTTTTCCGAGTGTCCGGCCTCGACCAATACCACTGCTTTTATTGTAGCTACTTCTACTCCGAGCTGTGCGGCGGCTTCAATAAAGTCGGTTTCTGAAAGCCTGATGGACGACGGGTGCGGTTCGGGAAGAAGCAGAGGTGTCCACGGGTGGAAGGATATTAGCGGCGACAGGCTGTCGGCCAATTCTATGGCCCGGTGCTCTTGCTTGTCCGGTGTTGTCGGACATGACAGATCGGCTTTAGCTGTCGTGATTGACAGAAAAGCAAAAGTAATGGTGGCGAGAAGAGTTTTAAAACGCATCGGATTATAGTAAAGGAAGGTGTCGCCGCGGCATTCATAATGTGCGGACATCACACCTTCCTTTGACCTTTTTCAGTTTGTATTAAGCCTTCAGTTCTCCTACCTTTTTAAGGATCAGGGTCAGCTGATTCCAGAAGCGTTCGACTGCGGGAATATGCATTTTCTCAGAAGGGGAGTGTACGCCGCGCAATGTCGGGCCGAACGACACCATGTCGAGATGCGGATACTTTGTGAGGAACAGTCCGCATTCAAGACCTGCATGGATAGCCTTTATGGCCGGTTTCACACCGTACAGTTCTTCGTAAGAGTCGCTCGCTATCTTCATGATTGTGGAATCCATGTTGGGGGTCCATCCTGGATATCCGTCGCCGTGGGTCACTTTTGCTCCTGCCAGAAGGAACAGGGCTTCCAGCTGGTGGGCGATATCATATTTACGGCTCTCTACCGAGCTGCGCTGGCTTGTGGTGACAAGGATTGTCGAGTCCGGTTGCATTTTGACCGACGCGAGGTTGGTGGATGTCTCTACAAGACCTTCGAGGTCATGGCTCATGGATATTACTCCATGCGGGCAGGCATAGAGAGAGCGTATCAACCGTGTGGCGGTGTCGGTGTCGATAGCGAATTCAGGTTTGTCGGCAGTAGCTATAGTGAGATTCATATTCGGGTCTGTGGCTTTGTATTCATTCTTGACTTTAGCCACAAATTCGTTGAATGCCACCACTACGTTCTCTTTCTTGGATGTGTGGACACCTGCTATGGCATGTGCTGCACGGGGAATGGCATTGCGCAGATTGCCTCCTGATATTTCGCTGAGGGCTACAGGATGCTTTTGTGACAGCTCGAACAGGAAGCGGGCCAGCAACTTGTTGGAATTTGCGCGTCCTTCATGTATGTCGCCTCCTGAGTGTCCGCCGCTCAGTTCAGAGATTTCGATGTCAAACCAGTGGTAGTCCATAGGAGCCATTTCGCGTTTGTACTCGAATGTGATGGTGGTGTCGATTCCTCCGGCGCATCCGATGAATATTTCGCCGTCATCCTCTGAATCGAGATTGAGCAGGATGGTTCCGTTCATCATGTCGGCGCCGAGATTGTTGGCTCCTGTCATTCCGGTTTCCTCGTCGACTGTGAACAGGGCTTCGATCGGGCCATGTTCGAGGGTGTCGTCGACCATTACAGCCAGGGAAGCGGCTACACCGATTCCATTGTCAGCCCCAAGGGTAGTGCCGTCGGCATGTACCCATTCGCCGTCGATGATGGGGGTGATGGGGGTGTTGTCAAAGTCGAAGTCTTTCTTGTTTGATTCGCACACCATGTCCATGTGTCCCTGCAGGATTACTGTAGGAGCGTTCTCGTGGCCGGGTGTAGCCGGTTTGCTCATTACGACATTGCCCACGGCATCAGTCTTTACGGCTATGTTGTGCTTTGCGGCAAAGTCAAGAAGATACTGACGTATTTTCTCCTCCTTCTTGGAAGGACGGGGCACTTTGGTGATTTCGTCGAAAATCCCCCAAATAAGGGAGGGCTTGAGATCCTTGATAGTCATTGTCGGATAAATTTATGTTAGTGTATATATTGGTTCGACATAGTGGAGAATTGTATATTTTTGTTAAATTCTCCGCTTTTTCGCAGTCTAAGTTACAAAATAAATTTTAGATATTACCAAAATTGGAATTGCTTTCTTATATTTGCAGTGCAAAATCGTGACGACACAGTGAGAATACTGATTCTATCCGTGATATTGTTGGTTTTGGCGGTGCTTTTGCTCGGTGTAAAAGTGCTGTTTGTCAAGGGTGGGAAATTCCCATCCGGCCATGTCCATGACATACCGGCTCTCCGGCAACGTAACATATCATGTGCCGCTCACGCTGACGAAAGGAATAAAACATAATTATAACATATCTTACATTATTAAATTAAAATGAAGAATTTTGCACTTTGTGCCAAGTCACTTATGCTAATTTTAGCGCTGTTTGCAGTCTCGTGCTCAAATATTAACGAACCAGCCTCTGCGAATGCGCCTGCATCTACGGCCGATCAGCCTGTAGCGATGATTAATATCCGTTATATCGACGCAGATTCAATCGCCGCTCATTACAATCTTGCGAAGGATTTCAAAGAAGCCCAGATGCGTCAGGTAAGCAAGATCGACAATGCCCAGCGTTCTCGCGGAGCTGAGATCCAGAAGCTTGCCAATCAGATTCAGCAGAAGATTAATTCCAACGGGTATCTCTCGCAGGAGAGCTTCAATTCCGACCAGGAACTTCTGAACAAGAAGAACACGGAGGCCCAGAACTATCTGGCATCTCTGCAGCGTGAAGCTGAACAGGAGATGATTCAGCAACAGATGCAGCTCAACGATTCGATCGAGGCTTTCATTAAAGAATACAACAAGACCCGCGGATACGATGCTATCCTCTATAAGGCAGTCGGCGTGTATTTCAATCCGGCTCTTGACATTACCGACGAGGTTATCAAGGGACTTAACGCCCGCTATAACAAAGTTGCGGAATAACGACTTACGTGATACAGACGAGGAGCGGAAGGGGATTACCCTTCCGCTCCTCGCTTATTATTAAGAGTATGCCATGGAGGGAAATAGGAGTTGTGGATGAACAAATCCGATGTGATGTTATTATTTAAAGTATGAAGATTGAGAAGATGACTTTTGACGGCATGGATTGTTTGTATTGCTTGCATCCGCAAGCTTGCAAAATGGCCTATATTATTTATCCTATGCCGGTCAATCAAGAATGGATTGCGGAGTTGGCGGCCGAATATGGTATATCCATAGTGGTGCTTACGGGCATGGAATGGGACGACGACCTTACTCCTTGGAAGGCTCCGGGAGTCCCTGATGGATCTCCTGACTTCAAAGGACGCGGGGCGGAATTTTTGACTGCACTATCGACTGTTGTGATGCCGGCGGTGGAGAGTAAGTGTGGTTTCAGCCAAGTGCCTGAGCGGACCTTGTTCGGAGTGTCATTATCAGGACTTTTCGCGCTATGGCAATGGCCACAGTGTGATTTATTTCATAATATAGCGACACTTTCTGGCTCGTTTTGGTATGCTGATTTCGTTAAGTGGATATTGGGGCAGTCTTTTTCCGGCAAGACCGGGCGTTGCTTCATGTTGCTCGGCGATGCCGAGCCTCACTCGAAGAATGCATGCTTTGCCAGTGTTGGAACGTGTACCGAGGAGATTGTAGGCTATCTCCGTAGACAAGGTGTTGCAGTGACATATAACATAGTTAAAGGAAATCATTATCAGTATTCTGCCGAGCGACTTAAGATGGCTATTGCCGACATATACGGCTGATGCTTTTTCTTACGTTTGCCAGTTGATCGCGGGCCACGGGTACAGTCTTGGCAAGTCCGGCCACTTCGCCTTTCAGCTTGGCAAATCCTTCGGCATTCTTCCCGGCCATGGTGTTGGCTGAGCGCATTGCCTTGTTGAACTCGATGCTCTCCCCTGTTAAACTCTCGATAGTGGCGGAGAGCTGGTTGAGCGCGTCTTTAGTGGCGTTAATTACAGTAACGACTGCGGCAGTCTCGAATATGCTTTTCTGAAGCTCATTTGAGACCTTGACATTTTCCGACATGATTTTCTTCAGCGCGTCGGCCTCCATGACGAGATTCTTCAGACCTTTCCCGCAATCTTCTATATAAAATCCTATAGATATCGTGCTTTTTCCCGACATTGTTTGTTATTTGCTGAAAAATTTATTATATTTGATCAAAACTTAAAATTATGATGGCTTTCCTTTTTATCATTTGGATTATAAGTATAGTTTTCGCTTTATATCTCGGAGTCTCCGTAGGTCAATTTTGGGGTGCCTTTTTAGCTTGTATATTTTTTACATTTGGTATGATGAGCCTTGCGGGCATTCAAAAACTCTCTGATGACTGTGAAAAAGAAAGAAAGCGAATATGCAAAAAGTCCGCTAAAATCATAAGTGATGACGATGATTAGCTAACCAACGACTCGAACCTGCGCTTCTTCTCTTCGGCGGACGGCTCCGGCTGTTTCAGCCGATTTTTTTGCCTTCCGAGTCCTCGCAAAGCGCACCATCGCCCCATAGTCGGGCTACAGGGGTATGTGGTGCCGTCGATGGTTATTTCAAATCCCCATTGTTGCTCATGAAATAAAAAATTGAAGAAGCGCGATAAAAATATCCACAAAAATTTGCACGGTATAAAAAAAACATATACCTTTGCACCCGTAAACGACACAGCACATTTGGAGAGATGGCAGAGTGGTCGATTGCGGCGGTCTTGAAAACCGTTGAGGG
>CANOLV010000026.1 GCA_947567425.1 uncultured Porphyromonadaceae bacterium
TGAAATTTGAGGGGATTTCGGGTGTTTTAATTTGGGTGTTAAGGTCTTTAGGGTCTATAGCGGCCTCGGGGCGTGGTCTATTGCATGGGTGTGGGGGATTTGTTAACTTTGTCGTTAAAATATGAGAATATGTCGAATGCTAATGTTTGCTGGCGCCTGTTCGTGACGTTTATGAAGATAGGCGCTTTTACTTTCGGCGGGGGATGGGCCATGATATCGCTGATAGAGCGGGAGGTGGTGGACAAGAACCGCTGGATAGAAAAGGATGAGTTTCTGGACCTTTTGGCTATCTCGCAGTCGCTGCCTGGCATTTTGGCGGTGAATATCTCCGTGGCCGTCGGCGACAAGCTCCGCGGTTTCAAGGGGAGCCTGTTTGCATCGTTGGGTGCCATTCTGCCGTCGTTTCTGATAATCCTGCTGATAGCGATGTTCCTGACTCCCGACATAATCAAGGAGAACCGGGTGGTGTCGAGCATCTTCATGGGCATCCGCCCGTGTGTGGTGGCTCTGATAGTGGCTCCGGTCATTACGTCGGCCCGCGCGGCGAAAATCACGTGGCGCACGGTGTGGATTCCGGTGGCCGTGGCTGTCCTGATCTACGTGGGCTGGAACCCGATAGTGTTTATCGTGGTGGGCGGCGTCGGAGGCTATCTTTGGTTCCGGCATCAGCATGAGGCACTTACATCGAAGAGGTCCGGGGAGGACAGAAAGGAGGGTGACGAGTAATGGGCGTCTATCTTAAAATAATCTGGGCATACTTGAAGATCGGTCTGTTCGGCTTCGGCGGGGGCTACGCTATGCTCGCGCTGATAGAGCGCGAAGTGGTCAGCCCGGGGTGGATAAGCGAACAGATGTTCACCGACATCGTGGCCATCTCGCAGATGACCCCCGGCCCGATCGGCATCAACAGCGCCACTTATATAGGATATGCGGTGACGGGGAGCGTGTTCGGGTCGATCGTGGCTACGGTCACGGTGATGCTTCCGTCGTTTCTGCTCGTGATGTATGCGAGCCACTTCATCCGCCGCCATAAGGAGTCGGCCATCATCAAGGGTGCCTTCGCCGGACTGCGGCCTGTGGTGATCGGTCTGATCGCCTCGGCGGCGCTGCTGCTGATGAACAGGCAGAACTTCCCCGACAATACGTTCAGCATCCTGATCTGCGTGCTGTCGTTTCTGACGGTGTATTTTACGAAGCTGCATCCGATATTCGTGATATGCCTTGCCGGATTGGCGGGATTTTGCATATATTATTGAGGATGTTTTTGCGGACGCACGAGCCGTGCGTCCCTACATATTATTTATTAATGTATAGCGCGATGACTTATCAAGATTCGATAGAGTTTTTGTTCGGCCAGCTGGCGTCGTTTGAGCGTGACGGCGCCTCTTATAAGCCGGGACTTCAGACCACGCTCGAACTGTCGGCCATGTTCGGATCGCCCGAGCGTCGGCTTAAGACGATACATGTGGCCGGGACCAACGGAAAGGGGTCGACGTCGCACACTCTGGCGGCGGTGCTGATGAGCGCCGGCTACAAGGTGGGGCTTTATACGTCGCCGCACCTGTTTGACTTCCGCGAACGCATACGTGTCGACGGCAGGATGATAGGGCAGGGCGAGGTGGTCGACTTTGTGGAGCGCTATCTGGCGCGTCAGGCCGACTTCACGCGCCGCCCAACGTTCTTTGAACTGACCACGGTGATGGCGCTGGAGCATTTTGTGCGCGAAGGTGTGGATGTGGCCGTGATCGAGGTGGGACTCGGCGGCCGTCTGGACAGCACCAACATCATAACTCCTGAACTTAGCGTGATAACCAACATATCGATGGACCACACGCAGTTTCTTGGCAACACCCTTGAGGAGATCGCCGTGGAGAAGTGCGGGATCATGAAGCCGGGTGTGCCTGCGGTGGTGGGCGAGGCCGGGAAGCTCCGTGAGGTTTTCGAGCGTGAAGCGGCCGGGCACGGATCGCCGGTGGTGTTCGCCGAGGATGCCGATTATGTCGGTGAGGCCGGTGCCCGCGGTTGGCTGAGCCTGCGTGGTGCCTATCAGTTGAAAAATGCCAATACGGTGCTGTGTGCGCTGTCGGTGCTCCGCGGTCTGCGAGGCTGGGATGTACCGACGGAAGCGGTGTCGGAGGGAATGCGCGGCGTGTGCCGTCTGACCGGTCTCATGGGCAGGTGGACGCAGCTGAAGGAGCGTCCATACGTGGTGTGCGACACGGGCCATAACGCCGGCGCATGGGAGTATCTGCCCTCGGAGATCGGGGCGATGCCCGGCCGGGTGCATATCGTGGTAGGATTTGTGGCCGATAAGGATGTGTCGGGCATAGTCGGGATGATGCCTAAAGGGGCTGAGTATTATTTCACGCAGGCCTCGACTCCGAGGGCGCTTAAGTCGGCGGCTTTGGCTGAGACGGGTGCCCGATGCGGACTTAAAGGACGTGCGTTTGACGATGTCGCGTCGGCATGCCGTGCGGCGTTGTCCGATGCCGGCGAGGGTGACTCGGTGTTTATAGGCGGCAGCAACTTCGTGGTGTCGGAGATTCCGCCTGAGCTGCTTCCCTGATCCTGCACGCGAAAAAGTGACGATATTAACAAGGACCGCCCCGATATCCGGAGCGGCCCTCGCAGTTTCTTTTAACCAATATATGTGGTTGACTTAGATGGCGTCGTCTTCGACGTTTTCGATTGATTCGACAGCCGGTTCGTCGGAAGTGGCGGCTTCAAGCTTCTTCATAATTGAGAATATGAATGCGGCCGAGAGCAGACAGATACAGATGAGTATGCCCCATATCACCGCTACGGAAATCTTGCCCCAGAGGAGCATGGGTATCGACACGAGGTAGTTGCCGATGGCGGTGGCGGCAAACCATCCGCCCATCATGGAGCCTTTCAACTTCGGAGGAGCTACCTTGCTGACGAAGGATATACCCATGGGCGAGAGCAGAAGTTCGGCGAAAGTGAGCAGCAGATAGGTGGAGATGAGCCAGTTGGAGGATACGGCACCGTTGGTTCCCACGAGGTTGAGCGAGGCGAACACCATCACGCCGTAAGCGGCCGCGGCCATCACCATTCCGTAGCCGATCTTGCGCGGAGCCGACGGCTCTTTGCCGCGTTTGGCCAGCCATGCAAACAGGGCCATGGAGAATGGAGTCAATGCCACTACATAGAACGGATTGAACTGCTGGTAAACGGCGGGATCGACACCTTCGACCACTTCGGGAGTGGTGTGGTAGATGTAGCCTACAAGGCCGATCAGGGCAAGGAGGATGACTCCGCAGATGGCGCGGCCTTTGGCGGTGGTGCTCTGGATCATGCCGAACAGCGCGTAGACACCGGCGGCGATGGCTACGAGCGCCCAGATGTTAAATCCGATTCGGGTCCAGCCGGTGGCGTCGGGCGATGTGCAGCTCTTGGCAAATTCGGTGAGGGTCTGGCCGTTCTGGTGGAACACCATCCAGAAGAATATCACGACGGCAAACACCAGCAGAAGGGCCACGACGCGCTGCTTAGTCTGCTCGGGAGTAAGCTCTCTGGCAGTCTTTACGGCAGTCTTTTTGCTTTCGGCGTTCTTCTTGTCGGTGATAATGTGGGCGTAGGTGCGGCGGCCGAGGGTGTAGATCAGGAAGCTGACGATCAGCGACACACATGCCAGGGCGAATGCGTAGGAGCATCCGGTGGAGAATGTGGTGATGTATTCGTTGGCGAAGTTAAGGAGCGCGTCGGACGACCATCCGCACTGTCCGGCGAAGTTGGTCAGATACTGCGTGAGGAATGCCGACAGGTCGCCTCCGGCCTCCATGCCGTTCTGCACGGCAAATTCGGTCATGGTCTTGATCTTTTCCGGATCGGCGGGCATGTTGGTGAAGTTGTTGGTGTCGATGCACCAGTTGCAGACCGTAGCGGCCATAGGATTGTTGGTGAGAAATCCGGCGCTTGACAGGGCGAGGTTCTTCAGGCCGATAGCCGCCATCGGGGCGAACATCGAACCGAGGTTGATGGCCATATAGAACAATGAGAATGCGGCGTCGCGGCGCTCACTGTAGCGAGGGTCGTTGTAGAGGTCGCCGACCATCACCTGGAGGTTGCCTTTGAAGAGTCCGGTTCCGACCGAAATCAACAGCAGTGCGGCGAAAAGAATCATCATTGAGGTGTTGGAGCGCACGGGTGTCGGGGCTGAAATCAGCGCGTAACCGACAAACATGACTGCAATACCGGAAACGACGCACTTTGAGAAGCTCCATTTGTCGGCCAGCCAACCGCCTACGAGCGGCATGAAGTAAACCAGCGCAAGGAAGATAGAGAAGATCTGTCCGGTCCATGTGGCGTCGAATCCAAACTTCGCCTGGAGGTAGAACAGGAAGATGGCGAGCATCGTGTAGTAGCCGAAGCGTTCGCCGGTGTTGGCGAGGGCAAGCACGTACAGGCCATTGGGTTGATTCTTAAACATAGCTTAATAATGAATTGGTTTTAAAATGTTTCGTCGGTGGTTATGCTGCCGGGTTCAGTTGCCGGCTTCGAGCTTGGCCTTGTATGCCATGGCATAGAGCAGCATCTGCTTTACGAGCGCGGCCAGACCGTTGCTGCGTGTGGGCGAGAGGTTTTCGGCCAGTCCGATTTTGTCGATGAAGTAGAGCTTCGCGTCGGCGATTTCTGCCGGGGTGTGGCCGCTGAGCACCTTAAGCAGCATACTTATTATGCCTTTTACGATAATGGCGTCGCTGTCGGCGCGGAACACCACTTTGCCCTCGTCGTCGAGTTCGGCATGGAGCCAAGCCCTGCTCTGGCATCCTTCAATGAGGAATTGGGGAGTCTTGTACTCTTCCGGCATTGGGTCAAGGGCATTTCCCATGTCGATGATATATGCGTAGCGGTCCATCCAATCGTCGATGTCGTTGAATTCATCGATCAGCTCGTCCTGTATTTCGTCGATAGTCATGTTATGATTCATTAATAGTCGGTTTATGGTCGTTCGTTGTAAATCACATTTGCCACGGTCTGTCCTACGGCTTTAAGCGTGGCAGGGTCGATATGCTCCATGTCGTCATTGACGGTGTGCCACACGGGAGGGAATGATCCGGTGGTCTCGTTGGCGCATTCGATTATGTCGATGCAGGGTATTCCTGCGCGGTTTATAAACATGTGGTCGTCGACCACTCCCCCGGCCTGGCGGTTGACAAACCTGTCGCCGAATCCCGACGCGTGGGCCATGGCCCATACGCGGTCGTTGACCGACGGGGCAAATTGGTCGGAGATATATTCGCGGGTGAATTTGGCATCGCGTCCACCGACCATGTCGAGCAAAATGGCGTAGGACGGCCGGTCGGAAACCTTATATGGCATCTGTTCGATCCATTTCTGCGTGCCGAGACACCAGCTCATGTCCTGGGAATCGGCTCCGGAGTCCTCGCCGTCGACAAACAGCAGGTCGACTCCTACAGGAGGCTTCTCCTGCCCGAAGATTCTGGCAAGTTCGAGAAGCACGCCGACACCGCTTGCTCCGTCGTTGGCTCCCGGTACGGGCTTGGAGTGGTTGGCCGGGTCGGGGTCATTGTCGGCCCAGGGCCTGGTGTCCCAATGGGCGAGCAGGAGCACTCTCCGCTTGGCGGCGGGGTTATAGCGTGCCATGATGTTCTGAAGGGGTAGTTTCTCGCCTTTGAAGTTGACCGCATCCGTCGACTGGATAAAAACGGTGTCGGCTCCGTAAGCATTCAAGCGTGCGGCTATGAATGCGGCGCAGTCGGAATGGCCTTTCGACCCGGGCGTTCTCGGCCCGAACTCGACCTGCGTCTTTACAAACCGGTAGGCGCTGTCGGCATCAAATTCGGCTTTGGCGGCCGGCTTTGATGTCGGCGCCTCAGCCACGGCATTAGTCTTGCTTCCGCCGCAGGCCGTCAGAATCAGTATTAATAGTACTAAGTGTAAGCGCATCATTATGGTGCAAAAAATATCAGTCATTCAAATTTAGTAAAATCTATCCGACTTGCCTCAATAAAGGGTCGGCCGGGGATGTTATTATACAATTTTTAACGATTTATGGCCGTATGGACTGTCTGAATAAGCGCAAAATTACGTTTTTTCCCGCAAAAAATGGCAATGTCGGGGGAAATGATTAATTTTGTGACTGATATAAACTTTAAATGCCATTCTATGAATTTTGTAGAAGAATTGCGTTGGCGCGGTATGCTCCACGACATGATGCCCGGTACGGAAGAACTTCTTAACAAGGAGAAGGTCACCGCATACATAGGCTTTGATCCGACAGCCGACTCTCTCCATATAGGCCATCTCTGCAGTGTGATGATACTCCGTCATTTCCAGCGTTGCGGCCATAAGCCCCTTGCTTTGATAGGCGGAGCGACAGGTATGATAGGCGACCCGTCGGGAAAATCGGCGGAGCGCAACCTGCTTAATGAAGAGACTCTTCAGCGCAACATCGCCGGAATGAAGAAGCAACTGAGCAAATTCCTCGATTTTGAGTCGGATGCGGCCAATAAGGCCGAACTGGTCAATAACTACGACTGGATGAAGGACTATACGTTCCTTGACTTTGCCCGTGAGATAGGCAAGCACATCACAGTCAACTATATGATGGCCAAGGATTCGGTGAAGAAGCGTCTGAACGGCGAGGCCAGGGACGGTCTGTCGTTTACTGAATTTACCTATCAGCTTCTTCAAGGCTACGACTTCCTGCACCTCTATGAGACCAAGGGCTGCAAGCTCCAGATGGGAGGTTCGGACCAGTGGGGCAACATCACCACCGGATCGGAACTCATACGCCGCACTAACGGTGGCGAGGCTTTCGCTCTGACATGTCCGCTGATCACGAAGGCCGACGGAGGAAAGTTCGGCAAGACCGAATCGGGAAACGTATGGCTTAATCCGGAATATACGTCGCCATATAAGTTCTATCAATTCTGGATGAATGTGAGCGATGCCGATGCCGAACGCTACATAAAAATATTCACCGACCTTCCCCGCGAGGAGATCGAGGCCCTTATCGAAGAGCAGCATAAGGATCCGGGTCTGCGTCCGATCCAGAAGCGTCTGGCCAAGGAGGTGACCACTATGGTTCATTCGGCCGAGGAATACGAGGCCGCCGTAGAGGCATCGCAGATCCTGTTCAGCAAGAATGCCGCCGAACAGCTCCGTAAGGTGGACGAGGCTACTCTGCTCGACATATTTGAAGGCGTGGACAGATACGACGTGCCCCGCGAGTCGCTCGACGGTTCGGTAAAGTTGATCGATTTCCTGACGGAGACAGCTCCGGTGTTCCCGAGCAAGGGCGAGCTTCGCAAACTTGCGCAGCAGAACGGTCTTTCGATCAATAAGGAGAAGGTGGCCGATGTCAATGCCGCGGTTTCATCCGATTTGCTTCTGGCCGACAAATATATTCTGGTGCAGAAGGGTAAAAAGCAGTATTATCTGCTTATCGTGAAGTAGCGGCCGAAGAGATTAAAAAATCCACGGTGCTATTGCACAACTCAAAAAAAGTGCATAACTTTGCAGAGCTTTAGGCCGAAAGGCTTGGGCTATAAGGATTGTCTTATGGTGTAATGGTAGCACTGCAGTTTTTGGTTCTGCCTGTCTTGGTTCGAATCCAGGTAAGACAACGTATTAAGGAGTCGGGGTTAATTTAATCTCGACTCCTTAATTAATTCATGGAGCCTATGTTCACGGCTGTTATTTTTAGTGAATTGATATGTCTGCATATAAACTTTTAATCAAAATTATTTATAATCTATGACCAACATTTACCAGCAAACTTTTGCCGGCATTGTAATGGCTATGGGCTTTTGGAGCGCGGTATCTTGCTCCGACCAGCAGTCCGGACCGGAAATTTATGATGGGGAAAGTCTTGAGTTGAATTTTTCGAGAAGCGGAGAAGGTGATTCCGGAAAGGATCCCTGCGATGTGGATGTCTATGTGTTCTCGGGCGAGACACTTGCCAGTGTGATACATTCCGACGATCCGAAGACGGATCCTGTTAAAATCAAGAGGGTGGGCACCGGAATTGTCTATGCCACATCCGGATTTGAACCGCTTGATGTAGAGGTGGACAAGAGTTTAGTGGGAGATATTGCCTCGTCGGTGGCATACTGTGCCGATAATGCAAATTCCGCACCGATATTTCGTTCAGGATCGGCACTGTTGAACAGTGAAGTGTATGCCTCCGGACAGTTGACTGTCGAGATGGTTCGTTCTGTAGCCAGAATCGATCTTGTGAATGAGGTGGATCCTAAGATTACTGTAAATGAAATAATCGTGGAGAACGCTCCAAAGGCGTCATACGTCTTTGCCGGTGAAAGTCCGGTCGAGTGTCAGACTGTCAGTTTCTCCCATCTTTTCGAAAATCCGTTCAAAGGCAGAAGCGAAGGTCTGTTCTCTATATTTGAAAGCTCGAAGCCGGTAAGCGTGAGAATACGAGGCTATTACGGCAATACACCGATGGATATGACCGCTACTCTGTCGAAAGTGGAACGCAACAAGATCTATACTTTGCAGGTGGTGAACGTCGGTTCGAAAGTAGAGGCCACGTTTAAGGTAAAGGATTGGGAAGAGGGCGATACTTTGGGTGCCGGTGCAGAAATCGGATCAGGCATGACTATCGATCAGGAGCATTCGGTGATTCCCGAAGGCGTGAAGGTGGACTATGCCCATAATATAGTCACCGTGCCTTCCGGTGGTGTAGACGGCATGAAACTTGCGTTCAAGGGTGATACGAAGATCGAGCTGTCGTCGATCGACGGACTCACGCCGTCGACTACCATCTCGGAGAATCCTCTCGAAATGCTCGACAAGGGCTATGTCTCTTCGTTTAATGTCGGAGTCGACGCACAGGGTAAGGGACGTTTGGGCTATAGCGTAATTCTTCATCTGCGCAATGCCCTGCTGACCAACAGCTATGACTATGTGGAAATCGTGGTCGAGCCTTCGCCTTACCAGATAGAGACGGTGTTTATCGGCGGCCATGAGTGGATGTGCTTCAATGCCACGTCGTCAAATCTGGATGACCAGATATACATACTTGACGGACTTGACAGTGTGGATGAGATGTACAATACGCGTTTTGCGGAGTCAGTGGGCAACTTCTTCCAATACGGGCGTGCCAATGCATATTCGCCCTGGACATCCAACGACCCCAATGCAAACCTGTTGCCTACGGATGCTGAATTGCTTGGACAGCACATACCATGGATCAATCCCGTGCACATGCCTCTGCCAGAAGGATTCCATGTGGCTTCTTTCTCTGAGTGGGAGGATCTGATTCCGGCAAAGACTACCATTCCATCGGAATATACTTGCCGCACAGGGGAGAGAATCAAGGCTACGGTAGTGACTTTGCCAGGCACGCTTGTCACCCCCAATGCCAATGTCAACAAAAGGAACTTCAAGATGCGCTATGTACTGTTTGAGTCGTTGGACACCGGCAATAAGCTTTATGTGCCGATCTGCTCCAACAAGTCGAACAGTACGGCGGATGTGCCCGGATATAACTTCAAATATGAGGACCGTGTCACATACTGGTTGTCAAACGACCGTGGGGTATGGCTGATCGATTGGAAAAATGTCGATGGTGCCGACGGAGCCGTTTTGTCGGAAAGCAAGTGGAATTACAATGGATTCTGTCCGGTAAGAGGCATAAAGGATTAATGCACAGGATTGACAACGGCTATTAACTTGACTGTAGTTAAATGAAACGAATAAATTTGTTGTGGTTTTTGTCGGTTATGCTGTTCAATGCGGCATGCGATTCCGGGCATTACGGATCGGCCGACGATGATTCAGACGGAACTGCTACTTTTGTCATAGGCGCGCAAGACAGGTATGGACTGTCGGTAGTCACGCGTGCCGGCGAAGAGGAAGATGCCGGTTCTGACGAGGGGGACGGTGCCGGTGATGTATTGCCGGAAGGACTGTCTGACCTGAAATATGTGCTTTCTGACGGCGAAGGAAATATTATAGGCCATCATCAGGCTGTAATGTCCGACGATTTCAGTCGTCTGACTCTTGAGGGACTTAAGAGCGGACGATATTCCATCATGTTTGTCGGCGGCGCTGCCGGCAATGGATCGATGGATCTTGAGTCGCCGGTGACGGTTTCCGATCCTTGGCTTGTCAATAAGAATTCCGGCAGACCTGTGAATTCCGTCTACTATTATAAAAAAGTAGATTTTGCCATAGGCTTTGATCAGGCTCCGGTCAATGAAAGCGTTGAGCTTGATCTGGCGGTGGCGAAAGTAGATGTGGCTGTCAGAATGGATAATCCTGCGTTATGGCGGCATATCAAGAAGGTCACGGTGACGCTGGACGGAGAAGTATCTACGGCGCTTAATGCCGACGGTTCATATTCCGGAGGACATAAAGTGGCGGAATTTGACATTACGGATCCATCAGGAGTGCTTACGTTTGTATCTTTTCCTTCTGCAGAACCGGTCGACGGACATATCGATGTGGTGTCGACGGTCGACGGAGGGGAAGAATTTTCCACCCGGTATACTTTTGAAGGCCTTAACTTAAGGAAGGGAACAGCTTCGCGCATCGAACTTGTCTACCGCCATCCGGAATCCAAGGCCGGCCTGTTGTATGTGGCTGACGATCAGTTGTGGCGTTTTGAACCGGACACGATGTTCATGTCCGACGAACCGCGTGAGGTGTTCTACAATAACTCGATCCGATCGTTCTATGTCAATGCACCGCTGCGGTTTTTGATTTCTGATGACCATAAGCTTGGAGTCAGGCTGTTTTCTCCCATAGGGGTGGGCAATGTCAGAGTGCTGGGACGCTTCCGCGACATAAGCAGCGAGTGGGTTGACCTTGCCTACTTTGAGCGGATACCACCTTTCATGGAGTGCTTCTTCGACCTCCCTGTAGTGAGCAAGGAGTGCCTGTATAAGACCGAATCCGGACGTTATGTCAGGATTCCGGCCCAGCCGGACCTCAGCTCAAACGACATAGAGATACGCTTTGAGACTGACGATCCGTTCATGGCCAAGATCTCTACCATCGACTCCCGGTGGTATATCAGATTCAGTCCGTTCGGCGCCGACAACGGACATGCATCCTGGCGCCACATGACTCCGATACTTTGCCGCCATGGTGTGGCGTTGGCATTGAACATGGCATTCATGTTTGCTTCACCGGAATTCAACGCCGAACTTAATAATTATGACGGCATACTGAAGGATAACGGCGGATCGCCCATAAACCTCAACAATCTGCGGAAATCAATCCGTAATCATGGCGGACTGCAGCTTGGCCGTGTGGTCGGCGTGGGAGGTCTTGGCGGCGGACAGACATACGGACTTGCCGATTACTGCTACACGGGTGTATATCACGACGCTACAGCTCCCAATTCGAATCCTCACAATTATGCCCGTCAGGCCATGTTCCATGAATATGGTCACTGTCTGGGCTATAATCATAGTTCCAACATGACATACGGCGATGTGTGGACGGTGCTTTGTGCGAAGATGTTCGTGCAGCTGGGCAGAGAGGGTAAGTTGCCTGTGCCTAATCGTACAGATGTCACTTCGTTGCCTTACCAGCGTTGATTCCCGGTTTGTTTAACAAATAAAAAATATTCAAATGTATAAACTGCTTTTAGTGTTTTTATGTCTGGTAAGTCCGGCACTATGTCTGGCCGACGGTGACGACGGCGACGGAGGTGTAGAAATTACCGAAAATGACTGGGATGATCCGGACGGAGATATAAATATCGACATTGAAGGGGACACCCCTTCCGGTATAGATCAGGCGGTGAAAGATGTCCACGACGGCAAGACTGTGTCGGTTATGCTCAAGGACGGCAGAATTGTGATAGATTCTTCGCGTGAGACAGTCGTGCCGGTCTATAGGATCGATGTGCCGGTCGTGCGGATGTTCCGTGTCAATTCCGGAACCAATGTCCTGCCGCTTCCGCATGGACTTTACGTGGTAATGGGTAAAAAATACTTGTTGCGTTAAGGTTAATATCCATCCTCTCGGGGGTGACGGCAAAATAGAAGCCCTGCATCGAGTCATTTCAGATGACATTGATGCAGGGCTGATTTATTTATGAATGTCAGATGTCGTAGGTGATGGTAACAGCTTTGCGGATGTCAGTGGCCGGAACCACTACTACCGGGCAGTTTTTGTCAGAGTCGGTCTCGATACGTGCTTTTTTACCGTTGACTTTTACGGATGAGGCATCCTTAAGTCCGGGCAAAAGCAGACGGTAGTCTCTCTTCTTGACCAGTCCGGGATAATCACCTTGGGTCGGCGCTACTGTTACTGTGGCTTTGTTGCCCTTCTGCGTGTATGTCAGGTCGGTGGTGGCATATACTCCTTTCTGGTAGTCGAGGGTGAGTCCGTCGTCTTCATAAAGGGAATACGTATTGCTGACATCGCCCGTGGCGGGATAGACGCGCATGACGAGAGTGGTCAGATCGGCCGTGGCCGGACGTGAGGTGTATGGCTGTGTCGGCAGAATCCATCCTCCCTTCAGATACATGGGGAATTCGTCGAGAGTCTTGCTGATAGACAGTGTCTGGCCTCCGTCGATTTTCTCATGTGTGAAATAGTCATACCATGTTTCGCCTGAAGGGAACCATACTGTCTGTGACGCAATCTTGTCGGGTCCTTCGCCGGGTGTGCTGATGGGTGCGGCAAGAATAAGGTCGCCAAAAGTAAACTCCTGCGGACAGTTGAACGACTCTTTTTCATGTCCGTAATCTATGTACATGCTTCTGTTGAGCGGCAACATGGTGTTATGTGTCTGCCATACGCTGCTGTAGATGTAGGGCATAAGTTCGGAGCGCATGTGGTACATCTTGCGCATGGCTTTGGTCTCGCGGTCGCCGCTTATCCAGGGACGGCGGTCGAGTCGGGCATCTTTGGTAGAGTGTACGCGCAGGGCGGCGGAGAGTGCTCCGAACTGGGTCCATCGAGCCGTAAGCTCGGGGTTGGGTTCGCCACGGAAGCCTCCGATGTCGTGCGCCCAGTAATAGCAGCCTCCGTTGCCACTGCCGGAAGTCAATTTGACTTCAAACGCGAGCATGTCCCAATTGGCCTGGGCGTCGCCGGAGAACTGTATGGGATGGCGATGGTCGCCCCATCCGGCCCAGCGTGAGTAGCCGGCGCCACGCTTATTCTTGCGCATGGAGTTGCGGTAGTAGAGTTCGTTGATCCATGCTAAAGTGGTGGTGTTTGTGCCGGGCACGTAAGGGTACAGATAGTTCTGCTGCCAGTCGAGCCACCAAAAGTCCACGCCTATGTCCTCCGACGGATGGTGGGCGTACTCGAAGAACTGCTTCATATATTCAGGATCGCCTGGATTGAACAGCGGCACTTCTCCATCTTTGGCGCCAAGGGCTTTGGCAAATTCAGCATAATTCTCCTCGTGCGGGCGTATGCCGTCGTGCGGATGGTCGTTGAGCGACACTGTGATGCCACGGCTGTGGATTGAGTCGAGCAGGGCGGCCGGATCAGGAATCAGTTCGCGGTTCCATGTGTAGCCGTTCCAGTTCAGGTGGCCGTTGTGTCCGGTTCCGACTTTCGCGTCGTTGGTGTGCCATCCCATGTCGAAAACAATGTTGTCGAGAGGGAAGTCGTTGTCGTCATATCCGCGTATGATGTCGAGAAATTCATCGGATGTATAGTCCCAGTATCTGCAGTACCACACTCCGTGGATATACTTGCGGGTCATGGGCACTTTTCCGCTGATGGCACCGAGCGAAGCAAGCGCCGCCTTGAAGTCATTGCCGTAGATGAAGCAGTACTGGTCCTGTATATGGTTCTTGGTGTCGCGGGGCTGAATCCAACCGTCGACAAGAATGTCGGCGCGTCCGTCGTCGATCATGTACCATCCGTCGGTGCTCAGCAGTCCGTCGTCCATAGGGATCTCCTTAGTGACTCGGTCGAGAGTCTCTACCGGGCCGCCGAGATTGTTCTTGGTGATGAACCGGTTGGTAAACTTCTTTTCCTTGCCGTTGAGAGTGTAGAACACGTTGAGGTTGGCTGTCGAAAATGGAAATCCGTCGTTGTGGTAGCGGATGCGCAGGGCCGGAGTGTTTATCTCATACCAGTCGCCGTCGAGCGGAGTCACAGTTATGGAATCCATGCTCAAGGTGTTTGACCTGTCGTAGGCAAACATGGTGGGCTCATCAATGAACTTGCCGTCGTTGGCATATTCAAGACGAAGGAGCGTGGGGGTGATGATGGTCATTCGGGCATTCCCGAACACCAGGGGATTTCCCTTGGTGTCCGTGGAGGCTACAGCTGATGAGAACCCGAGAGTCAGCAGCAGGATGATTGAAAATACTCGATTAAACATGTAATTGGTACTGAATTTATTGGTTATTTACTGATGCGGTGTAGACGTTGCCGAAGGTATCCGCGGCGCGGACGGTGATGGTCTGCCACTGCGGATTGGCGGGCTTGTAGAGGAACATGTGGTCATTGTTCTCTTCAGGTTCAGCCGAGGGGCGCTTTTCCCATTCGTTGTTGCCCTGAAGTGTCTTGACTGCTTCAGGGTCAAGAGTCTTGATGTTATAGAGTTCTGTCCATGAGCCACCGTCTTCCTGAATCTCCACAGTCCAGTCTGTGTGCCAGAAAAATACGTTGACGAGCAGATTCTCATTGTCGATCTGGACGGGTTTGCCTGCCTCGTCCTTGCCGAATCTGAAAGAAGCCTCTTCCGGCAGGTATATCTTGATCTGATAGTCGCGGGGAGTCTCCGACCCGATATAGTATTTGTCGACCACTTCGTTGCCGTCAAATTCGAGCACCGCATATCCGCGCGGGCTTCCGTCGTTGCAGATGACACCGTTCCAATATGCACCCATCACGGCACCGATGGTGGTCTCGTTGATGTTGTCGGCAATGGTAGTGATATAGTTGTTGTGTGAATGTCCGGAAAGGATCTGGACCTGATGGTAGTCCTTCACGAGTTCATACAAGGCCGCGTTGTTAGTGACTTGCGAAGGCGAGTTGCGACGCATGGTGGGTATGTGTGTGGCCAGAAGAATCGACTTGTCCTTATCCACATGCTCCAGGTCCTTGGCTAGCCATTCGAGCTGCTGGTCGGTGATGGTGGCGTCGTAATCGTTGCGGCCGGTCACTCCGCGGTAAAGGACATCGTCGAGCACTACGAGGTGCCACTGTCCGATATTGCAGGAGTAGTATGTGGGGCCGAGCTCATCGCGGAACTCGCGGTCGGATTCTGTGTCGTTCTTCACTGTCTCGTTATGGTCGTGGTTGCCTATGACGGAGAACATGGGTATGCCGGGCTGTGCCACCATCTTTTTATACGTAGGGAATAGATCGGGTTTGTTCCATACCAGGTCGCCTAATGATATGCCGTAGACATTTCCGGTCAGTGATGCGGCGAAGTCGACCATGTTGCCCATTATGTCGTCATTCCAGATGGCTATGTCGACATTGTCGCCGATCTGGGGGTCGGCGATGGTGAAGAGCTTGAAGCTCTGCGACACCGGACGGCTTTTAAGCTTGAAATTCATCTGAATGACGGCATCTTCCTCGAAATTCAGGGTCTTGTATATCTTCGGCAGTCCGCTTTCCACTGGAATTTCGCAGTCGGCCGGCACCGAGACGAATATGTGCTGGCGTCCGATGGACCGCATCTGGTATTCACCGTTTTCGTCGGTGGCGATCACGTTCATGCCGTCGCTTACTATGATGCCCTGACGCGGCGCTCCGTCGACAGTCACCCTCCCGACAACGTTCATGCCGGGGCGGTGCTGTATGGTCACTTCTTCATTTTCGACACCGTCGCGGTGTGCCACCTTGTTTTCTTCACAAGATGTCAAGATGGTGGCAACCAGCGCGGAGTATGTAAGATATCTAAATATTTTCATTTATAAAATCGGTGTTAATCGTTAAGTGTATCAGAATATGATAAAAATTTAGTAGCCGGGATTCTGTTCGAGCAGCGGATTACCGGCGATAGCGGTGCTCGGTAGCGGGAATATGCGCTTTGTTGCATCCGAAGGCTCGTGGTCCCACCATGATTCGGTGTCCCAGAGTCCAAGGCGGATGAGGTCTGTGCGGCGACGTCCTTCTCCGAGGAACTCGGTCATCCATTCGTCGGCGAGACGGTAGATGTCGAAGTCGTCGGGCACGGGATCCGGATCCACATTTCCTGCGAAGTTGCGCTGGCGCACCTTGTTGATGAGCTCGGCGGCTTCGGTCTTGTTGCCCTCACGCCAGCGGCATTCTGCGAGCATGTAGTAAATCTCGGTCAGGCGTATCACCGGGCAGTCGGGATTCCAAAGATACTGAATATCCGTGTTATTTGGAATAGGAGCTTTTACTAATCTTACGCCAGAGTCCTCGGAACCGGCAAGCATGTTGGATTCTTTTCCGGTCACATTGATATAGTCCTTAAGCACGATGTCCTGTCCGGCCTTGTCCTTCATGCCTTTCACGGTCTTTCCGGTGATGGGATTCTTCTGTTCGCCAACGCAGAACATGCCCTGGTATTTCTTGCCGCCAAGATAGACGTAAGGCTTTTTGCGGAGGTCCTTGTCATGGAATTTCTCGTAAGTGTTGCCGAGTTTCCAGTCGGAGTATACAGGGCTTCCTTCTGATTCGCGCGAAGGGGTAAGGCAGAAACCATTGTAGATCGAGGCAGGGAATGCTACATCGAAGTAGTCACGGGCCTGCTGGCTGTAGAAGTAGCGGTAATACCAGTTCCATTCCAGTTTGGCATTTTCCGAGGGTACGTTCCAGATGGCTTCGGGCGACTTGTCGTTGTCAAACGAGTGGGGTCCGTACCATGTCGGGTCGAGATCATACTTTCCGTATACACCGTTGATTATGTCCTCGCAGATTTTCGCGGCATCTGCGAATCGGTCCACACCGGTGTATGCCTTGGAGTTGAAGTAGAGCTGTGCGAGCATCGCGGCGGCTGCACCCTGCTTGATGTAGCCGTCTTCGCTTGCCCCGAGCACTTCCTTCTTATTGAGCACCGGGATGGCTTCCTTGAATCGCTTTTCAATGAAGTCGAATGTCTCCTGCGCGGACGATCTGGAAGTCACGGCGTCGTTCACGGAGCTGTAGAGGGCCATTCCACCGAAGAAGTCAAGACCGCGCATGTAGAAGTATGCCATGATGGAGTTGAGCTGGTTGAGGTGGTCGGCCTTGACTTTGTCGTCGAGGCCGATGGCGTTGTAGTTAACTCCGGCGAGGTCTTCGTAGGCCTCGAGCGCGCGGGCTACGCCCTGTACCGTGCCGGTGTAGGTGTTGTCGATGAATCGGTCGTTAGGAGCCCACGTGTGGTACTGCAGACGCAGGTACTCGCCATTGTTGTAGAAGTCCGAGCCGCGTGTGGGGCAGGTCATCTCGTCGGTTGTCAGCTCCTGCAGATACCATCTGTCGGCGCCGATATACCATTTCCAGTGGGTGAATGGCCGGGACAGGATGGCGTAGGTGTTCTCCGGACATGTGATGAACGTGTCGGGAGTGACGCTCGAATAGTATACCTCGTCGAGGTCGCAGGAGTTCAAGGTCACGGCTCCAAAAAGAGCGAACAGTGTATATTTTAGTTTTTTCTTCATTTTGTCTTTTAAATATATGTGTGTCTGAAATATTAGAAAGTCAATTGAGCTCCGAATGTCCATCTCGTGGTCTGCGGATACATGCTTGTGGCACTTCTTACGTATTCAAATCCGGGGAAGAGTCCGTTGATGTTCACTTCCGGATTGTAGCCGTTGTACTTCGTGAACGTCACAAGGTCGCGTGCGGTCACATACAGGCGTGCGCGGGTCAGATACTTGTTCCATCGTGAGGTGTCGATGGTGTAGCCTAAAGTCAGTGCGTCTATCTTCAGGAACGATGCATCGGAGATGAAGTAGTCGGATGTGATACGTGTGTCGTTGATGGCCTTGTTGTCTGTGTAGGCAATCTTGAGCACATTCTGCTGCGACGACGACTTAAGGCCGTGGTACAGGTTGATCTGGCTGAAGGCGTCGTAGTCGATCCATGAGCGGAGCGAGATGCCGAGGTCGAAGTTGCGGTAGCGGAAGTTGTGGTCCATGGACAGTACCAGTTTCGGAACCGCATTTCCGACATAGTGCTTGTTCTCGTCGATGAGGTTGTTGACAGCTCCGTCACGTGCCGGCACTACGTTCATGTCCTTGTCGTAGATGAGCCACTTGCCGTCGGAGTCCAGACCTGCATGCTTGAACACCCAGAACTGTCCGATAGTCGAGCCGTTGACGATCTTGCTTGCATAGCCCATCGAAGCGGGGAATGCGTCGCCGTACAGATAGGAGTTTGCCGCACCGAGATTCTTGATTTTCGACGAGTTCTGCGAGGCACGCAGTGTGGTCGACCATGAGAAGTGGCGGTTCTGTATGATATCGCCTCCGATCTCGAATTCCCATCCGTCGTTGGTCAGATTGCCGACATTCTTCATAATGGTGTCATAGAGCATCGGCGGTACGGGTGCGGGCACTTCAAAGAGCATGTCGTCGACCTGGCGGTGGTATAAGTCGAATTTACCATAGAGGCGGTTGTTAAAGAACGAGTAGTCGATGCCGACATTGAACTCTTTCTTTTCTTCCCACTTCAGGTCGGGATTGATGTTGCGGGTAGATCCGTAGCCGGGCTGCCAGATGCCGAGTGTGGGCCAGAGGTCGTTTGACTTGTAGGTACGGACAGTATATCCCGAACCGAAGTCGTTGTTACCGGTGACACCGTATCCCACGCGGAGTTTGAGGTCGTTGATCCATTCCACGTCTTCAAGGAACTTTTCGTTGCTTATGCGCCATCCTCCGGAGATTGACCAGAAGTTACCCCAACGGTTGTTAGGACCGAATTTGGAGCTTCCTTCACGACGGTAGCTTACAGTGGCCATATATGTGTCGCGGAATGAGTAGTTGGCGCGACCGAACAGGGCGAGGAGTCTTTCTCTGGGATCTTTGCGGGATGTCATAGTGGCGTATCCGTCGGAGAGGTCGGTACCGGCCGACATGTCCCATCCGCCGATTCCGTCTACGGTAAAGTTGGCGTTTGTCATGCTGAACGCTTCGCCGTTCTCTTCATAGAAGCTCCATCCGGCCACTGCGTCGAAGCGGTGGTCGCGTCCGAAGTCGCGCATGAATGTGGCGTATGCCTCGAATGATTTGTTGATGGTCTTTGAATACTGGTGTTCAGCCTTTCCGCGCTTGCCCGAGTCGATGCTTTCGCGGTGGCTCTGATTGTAGTAAAGGTATTTCTGATATTGACGCTGGTCGATACCCATCGTTCCTTGTATCCAAAGTCCGTCAAGAAGGGTTATCTTAAGAGTGGCGTCGGCGAGCAACCACTGGTCCTTTCCGCTGTAGTCCTGATATTCGATGTCGGCCACGGGGTTCCAGTCGGTGCCGGAGAATCCGATGGTGTTGACATTGTACTTTTTAGGATTGTTGGGATCCATCAAGGGGATGGTGGGGTTCAGTTCGATGGCTTTCTGGAATGTGTATGAACCGTTTCTGCGGTCGCGGTCTGCCTGACGGTACTGGGCTTTCATTGAGATCTCCACTTTCCCATCCCACATCTGATAGCGTCCGTTGATGCGTCCGGAGTAGTCGGCGCGTCCGTCGCCGATAACTACACCCTCCTGGTTCTGATATACGAGCGAGGTGTAGAGCTGAAGCGACTTAGTGCCTCCTGAGATCGAGAGCGAGTGGCGCTGTGAGAATGGATTGCTGCGGGTCAGTTCGCTGTACCAGTCGGTGTCGGAGCCGTAGTCCTGTCCGATGCCGTATTCGATGTACTCCTGAGATGAAAGGAGGTCAAGATGCTTGCGCACGCTTTCAGTGGATAGCTCCACTGAATAGTTGACCTGGGTCTTGCCCTCTTTGGCGCGTTTGGTGGTGACGAGGATTACACCGGCGGCGGCGCGGGTTCCGTAGATTGCTCCGGCGGATGCGTCCTTAAGCACGTCGATTGATTCTACGTCTTCCTGGTTGATGGCGCGGAGGTCGCCTCCGGGTACTCCGTCAATCACGACGAGCGGACCCTGTCCGGCATTGACCGAAGCCACACCGCGGAGCTGATAGTCGTTGGAGGCATTGGGGCTTGAGCTTCCCGAGATGGTCAGACCCGACACTTTTCCCTGAAGGGCAGTGGCGATTGTCGAACCACCGAGTCCGGATATGAGGTTGTCGCCCTTAATCGATGTGATGGACGAGGTGACCCTCTTCTTCTCCATTGTTCCATAGCCAACCACCACTACGTCTTTGAGAAGGGTGGCGCTCTCCTTGAGCACAACGTCGAGGTGGGTCTGGTCGGCAATCTTTATATTGGCAGTCTCATAGCCGACGGAGGATATGCGCAGTTCCTGGCCTTTCTTGGCGTCGATGGAGAAATTTCCGTCGAGGTCGGCCGAGGTGCCTATTGATGTGCCGCTGATCATGACGGTGGCTCCGATCAGAGGCTCGCCCGTCGGGTCGGTGACGGTGCCGGTGATCTGTGCGATGGCCGAGGAGAGTCCTCCGGAGACCATGCACATAAGCAGTATGCAAATTATCTTATTCAGATTTATTGCGTTCGTAAATCTGGATGTCATAGTATTCTCTTATTGATATTAGTTTGTTGTGTCTATACGTGTAACTTTAATGTTGTCAAGGAACCAGCGGTAGTAGCCGGAGCCAAGTCCGAATTGGGTGGAACGGATCATGATGCGGGTGTCGGCTGTGACGCCTTTGATTTTTATGGATCCGTCTTTCCACTGCCAGTTGATGTTCTTGTCCGAGTTGTTGACGGGTTCGAACGGGGTGCTGATGAGAGAGTGCTTTCCGTTCTCTATCTTGCCGTCATTCTCAATTTCTACGGACAGGGTCACTTTGTCGGTGCCGTTTTTGGCGAAGGTGAACGTCAGTTCCACGTCGGCCATCTCTCCCTGGGGTATGTCAAGCGGATTCTTTATGCAGACGCCTGTCTGGTTGCTGCCTTTTCCGAGCTTTAGATATCCGTCGGCCACGTAGATACAGCTTCCGGCGGGATTGAGGTCGATCAGGGCATTGTCAAACGCAGAGCGAAGATGCTCGTTGCCGCTATTGTACAGAGGCTTTGTCTTGCCGTTCTTGCCGTTGATGCTTCCTACCTGGTCCTGACAGTCGTCGGGATACATAAGAGCCTCTTCGTGTGCCCAGTCGAATGTCTCTGAAAAGTAGACATGGCCGGCTGTTTTGGCGTCGGGAGTGTAGGTGCCCTGCTGTCTGATGCTTATCGGGAACGTTTTCTTTCCTGCCACGACGAGTATGTCTGCTTCACGGGCCTGATTGGTAGAGTTAGGTTCGGCGGTGATCTTGATCTCGGTGGTTCCGGGATGTCCGTCGTTGTGGTCGAGGGTTATCCAGTCGTTTCCTTCGGGCAGTTGTATACTCCATTCATAGTTTGTCACGATGGAGAATGACGGCGTGGCAGATCCATAGATGTCGATGCCTTCTTTGTCGAGCGGCATTGAATTTGTGGAGATCTCCATTTCGAGGACTTTAGTCTTCTGCGATACACCTACCTGCTCGGGCTTTCCTCCGTTGAGCTGGAATTCGATGACACCGTAGCGGTCTTCTCCGGTGTAGTTCTCTTCGGCGGTGACGTGTATGGTGAGACGTCCGCGGTCGCCGCTTTCATAGTTGAGCTGCACCCATTCCGGAGCGTAAACCACTTTCCAAGCATCGTTGGCTCCAAGCTGAAACGAAGCCGGTGTGCCGTCGGCGGTAAGTCCGTTGTCTTCGAGGACTATTTCGTTCTCCGTAGTGTCGATGTAGGGCGGAGCGTCCTTTTCGTTGTCGCAGCTTGTCAATACTGCCAGTCCGCAGAATAGCACCGCACTCAGGGCTATGTATGTGAATTTATTTATTAATTTCATAATCTGTGTCTTGATATTTGCTTAGTTGTCAAGAATTTCTTTAAGCTGTACGTTGTCAAGGAACCATCGGCAATATTTGTTGGCTCCTTTGCCATTGGTATGGATCGAGATCTTGGAGTCGGCCGAGATACCTACGAGCGTTACACCCATCTGGTGCCATTTCCACTGTTCGGCAGGTATCATGGCTTCGCTCATTGTCTTCCCTGTTTCGGCGATTGTTCCGGGGCCGTCAATTATCTCCACCACGATGGGCACTGTGTCGCCACTGCCGCCTCCGTCCTTGCAGGCCTCAAAGGATAGTGTTGCGTTAACGTATCCTTCTGCATCTATTCCAGGGAGGATTACTCCGGTGTCGAAGTTGCTGTTGGAATTGAAGTGGATATAGTGCAGGTATAGGCCGATGGCTTTTCGTTCGGGATTCCAGTCGGTGAGCTTGCAGTTTGCGGCCCATGCATCTTTGCCGGTATCGTCGGAGTATATGTTCCAGCGGTTGCTGTTGCCGCCACCTAAGGCTACCGGATCAGATTCCGGTTTTGCGATGGGTATTGCCCAGTCGAATGTCTCGGAGTAGAATACTCTGGCGAGGTCGATTTCGGCAAGAGTCTGCGTTACTTTGATGTTTTCTACGAGATGGTGACTTCTGACGGTCAGATTGCCTGTTCGGGGAGCCTCTGTGTCATTTGACTCGGCTTTCACGGTGACCCATGTGTAGCCTTGTCCGGAAGGTTTGTTTACGGTCAGCCAGGGTTGGTCGCTGACGATTTCGTATCCTTTGTTGGCGATGACTAATATAGTGGCGTTTGATCCGGTCGATAGCTGTCCGTTGCGGGTGATTTCGACTTGTGATTTATCCACGGACAGTCGAGGTCCCGCTTCATCGGCTTGATCTTCCACTCCACATGAAGCTGTAGTCAACAGCAGGGCGAGGCATGACAGCCACGCGAGGTAGTTGAGCATTTTCATTTAGAAATTGTTGAATTTGAATTTAAGTTAAGGTTTAAATTTGAAAAAGATAAGGGTAGTGGAGATTGTCGAATTAAACCTCCGAAATTAGATTAGGATTAGGGCTCATAAACGGGATTCCGTTTCGTCGATGTTTCATTGCGAAACAAAGGTAGTTGATGAAAATGTAACAACAAAATATTATATAGAAAAAAATTCGCGCTACAACATTTTTTGTGTAAGAAGGTTCGCAAACGGCCTCTGTTTTAAGAGATTTAAATGCTTTAATGCGGTTTGGCAAACAGTTGTTAATGGGTAGGGGCAGATTGCGGATTCGGGGTTTTAAATAAGTACGTGCCGGCGATATCGCCGGCACGTGAATGCATCGCAGGCGGAACTTACGCAATCGGTAATCAGTTCCAGCCTGTCCGGATGAAATAGCCTGCTGGAGGTCTATTTGCGCTTTTCAGTGGTAATGTATACGTTGCCGTATGGGTCGGTGGCCCGCACGGTGACTGACTTCCATTTGCGTCTTGTAGGCTTGTAGAGGAACATGTGGTCATTGCGTTTCGTAGGTTCTGCGCTCGGGCGTTTTTCCCATGGGTTTTTGCCCTGGAGCAGTTTTACGGCGGCGGGGTCGAGCGCGAACTGGTTGGACAGTTCTGTCCACTCTCCGTTGTCCTCTTTGATTTCGACCTTCCAGTCAGTGTGCCAGAAGAATACGTTTACAAGTATGCTGTCGTTGTCAATCTTGAGCGGTTTGCCGTCGGCATCTTTTCCGAACCGGTATGATGCCTCTTCCGGACGGTATATCTTAATCTGGTAGTCCTTGGGCGTGGTGGATCCTTTGTAGTAGTTGTCTACGATGCGGTTGCCGTCGAATTCATACATGGCAAAGCCTCTTGGACTTCCGTCGTCGCATATATCCCCGTTCCAGAATGCACCCATCATTGACGCGAGGGTCTGTTCGGTTATGTTCGAGGCTATGTCGGTCTTGAAGTTGTAGTGCGTGTGTCCGGACAGAATCCTGACATCATTGAAGTCCTTCAGTATGTCATAAAGTTCGGCGGCGTTGTTGATGTGGGCAGGAGCGTTTCGCCTGCTTGTGGGTATGTGCATGGCCACGATGAGCGATTTGTCTTTGTCAACGTGGGAAAGGTCTCTTCTGAGCCAGTCCATCTGCTGCGGGGTTATTTCGCCGGTGTAGTCGCCTCTTCCCCGGATTCCGCTCATAAGAACGTCGTCGAGCACTACAAGGTGCCAGTCGCCGATATTGCATGAGTAGTAAGTAGGTCCGAATGTATCACGGAATTCCTTGTCGGAGAGTGTGTCGTCATGGACAAATTCATTGTGGTCGTGATTGCCGATTACGGGAAATACTGGAATTCCCATTCTGGTGATGTGGTAATTATAGGAATCGTACAGACCCGGATTGTTCCAGACGATGTCGCCGAGGCTTATGCCGTAGACGTTTCCGGAGAGTGTGGAGGCGAATTCGATCATGCCGGGCATGATCTGTTCGTCGAGCATGGCTATCTCCACAAGGTCGCCGGGCTGGACGTCGGCCATGGCCAGAAGCTTGAATTTTGTGGCTTTCGGTTGGCTTTCGAGGTTAAAGTCGATCTGCAACGGCTTTTTCCCGTCTTTGAATTCGATTTCTTCGTAAATTTTCGGCATTCCGTCCTTTAGGGGTATGCGACAGTCTGACGGGACGGAAACGAACACATGCTGCCGTCCGGAAGTATTCATCTGATACACGCCGTTTTCATCAGTCACCACGACGTTTATGCCGTCGCTGACTACTACCCCCTGCCTCGGGGCGCCGTCGACGGTGACACGTCCGGCAAGGTTACGTCCCGAAAGAGGGCGTATGGCATCTGCCTCAGCCGCCGTTACCGATGCAGCGGATAGCAGAGATATTGCTATTAGTGTATGAAACTTCATTTTAGGGTTTCTGTTAGTTATAATTCCTTGTTAATCATATCGCCTGTATACACTATCACAACTTGTTAGGGTAAAAGGAAAAATTCTTGTCCGATATCCATAATCACGAAGACTAATTTTGTGGTATTTACATTTGAGGTATAGTATATTTAAAATTATGGTATGCTTTAATCTATCTACTTTTATATGTTTCAAGTGCAAAACGAAACGTTGGTGTTTCATTTCGCAACAAAAGTAGTTATCATATTTTAAACGGCAAAATTTATTTTAGAAAAAAATACTGTAGTAATGAAGTTTTAACATTTCGATGCGAACAAGTGCTAAATATCGGCTATAAGTTCGGCAATAGATTTATTGAGAATGGGATGCTTCCATCGGGGTGCTATCTCCAGCATCGGAATCAGAACGAACTTCCGAAGGTGCATCCGGGGATGGGGAAGAGTCAGGCCGGGTGTGTTTATGATCCGGTCGTCGACTGCTATCAGATCGATGTCGATAAGACGGTCTATGTATGTGCCGTCGGCGCCTCGATGTGAATCGGGGGATATCCGGTGTTGGATTGACAGGAGTGTGTCGAGAAGTTCCTGCGGAGTCAGCGAAGTGGGCATGGATATGCCTATGTTGAGAAACTCATTAGGGGAGTCGTAGCCCCATGGCGGAGTGGTTATGTAGCGTGAACGGGTGACCTTATATCCGGATTGGAATTCAATAAGGGCGATAGCACGCTCGATTATAGCGCGGCTATCGCCCTTATTTGAGCCTATGTTGATGTAGGCTACCGGCATGTCGGATAGGATCAGAGGGTCTTCTTAACCTCGACTTCCTCGAATGCTTCGATGAAGTCGCCCTCCTGAAGGTCGTTGTATCCGGCGATGCTCAGACCGCAGTCATATCCGGAAAGCACTTCCTTGACGTCGTCTTTGAAACGTTTGAGCGAACCGAGTTCTCCGGTGTAGCGCACAATGCCGTCGCGGATTAGGCGCACTTTGCATGAGCGCTTGATTTTGCCTTCGCGTACAATAGCGCCTGCGATAGTGCCGACTTTAGATATATGATATGTCTGCAGTACTTCTGCGGTACCTACTACTTCTTCTTTTATTTCGGGTGCAAGCATTCCTGCCATTGCATCCTTGACCTCTTCGATGGCCTGGTATATTACCGAGTACAGACGGATTTCCACACCATCGCGTTCGGCCGCCCTGCGTGCCGCCAGTGAAGGACGTACCTGGAATCCGATGATGATGGCGTCGGAAGCCGCCGCCAATGTGACGTCGCTTTCCGAAATGGCTCCGACTGCTTTGTGGAGCACATTTACCTGAACTTCTTCGGTCGACAGCTTTATGAGCGAATCGGACAGGGCTTCGATCGAACCGTCGACATCACCCTTCACGATGATGTTCAGTTCGTGGAAGTTGCCTATGGCGCGACGTCGGCCGATCTCTTCAAGGGTCATGCGCTTGTTGGTGCGCAGTCCGAGTTCGCGCTGGAGCTGTTCGCGTTTGTTGGCTATTTCTCTTGCCTCCTGTTCGGATTCGAGGACATTGAATGTGTCGCCTGCAGTGGGCGCACCGTTTAGTCCGAGGACAAGTACCGGAGTTGCCGGACCTGCTTCCTTGATGCGCTGGTTACGTTCGTTGAACATGGCCTTTATCTTGCCGTAGTGTGTTCCGGCAAGAACTATGTCGCCGATGCGCAGTGTTCCGTTGTTGACGAGCACCGTGGCGATGTAGCCGCGTCCTTTGTCAAGCGAGGATTCGATTATTGAGCCGGTAGCGAGTCGGGTGGGGTTTGCTTTCAGGTCAAGCATTTCGGCTTCAAGCAGGACTTTCTCCATAAGCTCTTTTACGCCGATACCTTTTTTTGCTGAAATGTCCTGCGACTGATATTTACCACCCCAGTCCTCTACAAGATAGTTCATGGCCGCAAGCTCTTCCTTGATCTTGTCGGGATTGGCTGTCGGCTTGTCGATCTTGTTGATGGCGAATACTATCGGAACTCCGGCAGCTGAAGCGTGGTTTATGGCTTCAACGGTCTGAGGCATGACGTTGTCGTCGGCGGCTACGATGATGATACAGAGGTCGGTGACTTTGGCTCCTCGTGCACGCATTGCCGTAAACGCTTCGTGGCCCGGAGTGTCGAGGAATGTTATTCGGCGTCCGTCCTCGAGTTTGACGTTGTATGCTCCGATGTGCTGGGTTATACCTCCGGCTTCGCCTGCAATCACATTGGCGTTTCGGATATAGTCGAGCAATGATGTCTTACCGTGGTCGACATGGCCCATTACAGTCACGATAGGCGGTCGGGTGACGAGATCGTCTTCTTCGTCCTCGTCCTGCTGGATGGCTTCTACCACTTCGGCAGATACGAATTCAGTCTTGTAGCCGAATTCGTCGGCTACGATGTTGATGGTCTCTGCATCGAGCCGCTGGTTGATGGATACCATGACTCCGAGGTTCATGCATGTGGCGATGACGTTGTTGACAGGAACGTCCATCATCACGGCAAGGTCGTTGGCGGTCACAAATTCCGTGAGTTTCAGGATTTTGCTTTCAGCGGCTTCCATCTCAGCGGCTTCACGTTCGCGGGAGTGGAATGCTTCGCGCTTCTCTTTACGCCACTTTACGCCCTTCTTCTGGCCTTTGTCTTTGTTGATAAGGCGTGCAAGGGTCTCTTTGACCTGTTTCTGTACATCCTCTTCGCTGATCGGTGCCGCTACGGGACGTCTGTTGCGATCCTTTGAGCGTGAATTTCTGTCGTGGTCGCGACGGCCACCGCCGTTTGACTGCGCGTTGTTGCGGCTGTCAGCCGCGGGCTTTCTGTCGGCCGGCTGCTGGTTGGAGGTCTTTTCGATGTCAACCTTCTCTTTGCCTATGCGGCGGCGTTTTTTGCGGTCGCCTTGACCTGTTGCCCCTGCTCCTTGTCCGGGAGTCTGCTGAGCCTTGTCTTTGGCTATGCGTTCGTTGCGACGTTCCTCCTTGGTCTTTTTCTTGGGACGGGTCTGCTGGTTGATGGCGGAGAGGTCGATCTTGCCGATTACATTCAGCTGCGGTCCTCCATTTGGAAGTCCGGTGGTGAATATTTCCGGTTCTTTAGATTTCGGAGCTTCCTGAGCGGCAGGAGCTTCTTTAGCTTGGGTGTCCAATGTAGTGTCTGCGGATTTTTTTTCGTTGGGTACAGCCGTGGGTTTTGCCGGTTCAGTTTTGGGCTGTTCTTTTTTCTCAGCTTTGGAGGGTGCCGTTTTCTTTTCTTCCAGCTTGATGGTCTGGACAGTCTCCGGCGCAACCTTTACCTGCTCCGGCGTAGCGGCGGGGCTTTTGGGTTCAGGTTTAGTTGTCTGTGGTTCCGGCGTATGTACGGGTTCCGGAGCGACCTTTACCACAGGCGCTTCCTTCTCTTTGAGCACAGGAGCGGCCAGCTGTTCTGAGTTCTTCTTTTCGATAGGTTCGGAAGCTTCCTTCTGCTGTTTTACCGGGGCCTTTTTTATAGGCTGCCCCTTTGCGTCAAGGTCGATGTGGCCTACGACGGTAGGCTTTACGGTGGTGCCGAGTTTGATTTCCTTGGTTTCTTGTGCGGCCGGTGTTTTTACTCGATCCTTTTGGCGGTCGGATGAGAGTTGCGCCGACTTTTGTTTGAGATCCTTGTCTTTGTCGTATTCAGCTTTGAGGAGACGGTATGCATCTTCGTCGATATGTGAATTAGGATTCATGTCCACGCTGATTCCTTTCGATTGCAGGAATTCGACGGCTGTGGACAGTCCGATATTTAGTTCTTTTGCTACTTTGCTTGTTTTATATCTCGCCATGTTATGAATTAGGGGTTGTCGAAATTAGACGGTCTATTAGTCTTCAAATTCAGCCTTCAGTATTGAAAGCACATTGTCGACGGTGCTTTCTTCCAGGTCGGCTTTCTCGATGAGAAGTTCACGAGGAGTGGCAAGTACGTTCTTGGCAGTGATGCATCCGATATTTTTAAGAGCATCGATGACCCAGGTGTCGATTTCATCTTTGAATTCGTCCAGATAGATGTCGTCGTTGAATTCTTCGCCGGTGTCGCGGTAAACGTCAATGAGATATCCGGTAAGTTTTGACGCGAGTTTGATGTTCAATGCGCCCTTACCGATGGCCAACGGCACTTCTTCGGGACGCAGGAATACCTCTGCGCGCTTTTCTTCCTGATTCAGGCGTATGGACGAGACCTTGGCAGGACTCAATGCACGCTGAATGAACAGCTCGGGGTTTGAGGTATAGTTGATTACGTCGATGTTCTCGTTGCGGAGTTCGCGGACGATGCCGTGGATTCGCGAGCCTTTTACGCCTACGCAGGCACCTACGGGATCAATGCGGTCGTCGTAGCTCTCGACGGCTATTTTCGCTCTTTCTCCCGGTATGCGGGCAACGGCACGGATGTTGATCAGTCCGTCGTGTATTTCGGGTACTTCAAGCTCAAACAGACGTCGCATGAAGTCTTCGGATGTACGTGATACGGTGATCTTTATGTTGTTGTTCTTGTTGTCGACTTTCTGGATGACGGCTCTGATGGTCTCGCCTTTGCGGAAAAAGTCGCCCGGAATCGCTTCGGTCTTCGGAAGTATCATCTCGTTGTCCTCAGAGTCGAGGAGCAGAGTCTCCTTGCTCCATGTCTGATAAACTTCGCCGGAGACGAGCTCGCCTTCGCGGCCTTTGAACTGCGAGAAGATGGCTTCTTTCTGTAGGTCGAGAATCTTCGACTGAAGCGTCTGGCGCAGGTTCAGAATGGCTCTGCGGCCAAACTTTTCGAATATGATTTCGCGTGTGTGTTCGTCGCCGATTTCGACGTCGGGGTTTTGGTCGGCGCGTGCATCGCTGAGCGAGATCTGGGTGTATGGATTTGAAACTTCCCCGTCAGGCACGACTTCGAGATTTTGGAATATCTGCACGTCGCCCTTGTCGGGGTTCATAATTACGTCAAGATTCTCGTCGGTCCCGAACATCTTCGCGAGCACATTGCGGAAAGACTCTTCGAGGACTGAGATCATTGTAGTTTTGTCGATATGCTTTAGTTCCTTGAATTCGGCAAATCGTTCCACCATATTGGTGGCTTCTTCTTTCTTAGCCATAATATAGTCAGGGGTTTATTTGAAATCTATTAAATATTTTACGTATTTGCATTCGTCCATCTTGAAGCTCTCGGGTTCCGCTACCTCGACCGGCTTCTTTTTGCCGGGTTCTTTTACCTTTTTGAGGATCTCGATGGTGAATGCATCGTCGCTGACTTCTGTCAGTGTGCCTTTGAGCTTGCGTCCGTCCTTGGTCAGCACTTCTACCTGATTGCCGATATTTTTCTCATACTGACCTTTCACTTTAAAAGGCGAGGTGAGTCCGGCAGAACCGACTTCCAGTTCATAGTCCTCCTTGTCGCGGTCGAATTCGCTTTCGATCTTCCGGGTTATGTCTGCGCATGTGTCGATGTCGATTCCCTGCGGGCTGTCGATCTCGACCACGATGACATTGCCGGGGTTCACCTGAAGGTCAACAATGAATACGGATGTGCCTGCTATGGCTTTTTCTACGGTTTCTTTGAGAAGCGTCTTGTCTATCATTCGGCGGATGTTATGATGTTAATATCTCATTATACGAATCGGAGGGGACATGTGCCCCCTCCGATCCGCAAATCTGTATGCAAAGATACAATAATATTATGCAAAGTGCAACCGCATGTCGCTATTGCATAGTGCCGTTAACACTTGTATGCTGTTATTTAAATTAAATTAACAGATGACGATGCGTCTCTTTAGTCGTTTTTGGGTGAAGAGCGAAGTGGCAGACGATGTCAGCCAACCGATGACGGCTACGAGAAATATGGCCGCGGCCAAGTCGGTCAGTTCGATTCTGACCGGATAAATGTCGGTGGTCATCATGTCGTGGTTGCCTCCGAGCTTTATGAATCCGAATGCCTGCTGCGAGGCGCACAGGATCACTCCTAAGGCAATTCCGATTAGTCCGCCGAGCAACGATATGAGCCATCCCTCTGTGAAAAATATTCTTGAAATCAGCTTCTTGGACGCTCCGAGAGCAAACAGGGTCCGTATGTTGTCCTCTTTCTCGATGACCAGCATGGAGAGTGTGGAAATGACGTTGAACGAGGCTATCAGGAGGATGAATGCCATTAGCATGAATGTGATCCATTTTTCCATCTTTATCATCCTGAATGAGCTGTCCTGCTGTCGGAGCCTGTCTTTTACGAGCATGCTTTGTCCGAGGGTGTCCTGAAGCCGATGCGCGACTTCGTCGGGCGATGCGTCGGGCTTAAGCCTGATCTCTATGGCAGAGGCTTCCGATGTGTAGTTCAGAAGGCCTCGCATGACGGAGAGCGGGACTATCACCACGTCAGTGTCGAATTCGGCCTGGTCCATCTGGAATACGCCTCCTACGAGAAGTGTGTCGGAGCGGAATGCTCGGGCCGGATTGGCAGGGTTTATCCGTCCCTCCCGGCGTGGAACGTAAAGTTCGAGATGATTGACGAATCCAGGGCGTGCTCCGAGATTCAGAGCGGTGCCCACGCTGATCGTGGCGAACTGTCCCCATGTGGAGTCTTGAAGGATGAATGCTCCGTCCTCTTTGGTGAGTCGGTCAATGTCGGTCAGTTTTGAGTAGGATTCGGTCACGCCTTTAGCTCTGACGGGGGTCTGCATCCCGTCGTATATGGCCAGGGCCCGTTCTTCAAGAGTGGGCTCTGCCAGGTCGATTCCGGGGATTGCCTGTATAGTGCCTATGATTGAATCTGCCCGGGTGATTATTTTACCTTGCGCCGGTTCGATTCTCAGGTCGGGAGCCAGAGTGGAAATCTGTTTGTAGGCAAGGTCGGAAAATCCGTTGAACACAGATAGTACGCACACAATCGCGGCGGTGGCGAGGGCTACCCCCGCCACCGATATCAGCGATATTATGTTTACCGCGCTGTGGGCTTTCTTTGAGACGAGATAGCGCAGCGCTATTTTTAATGAGACCATCTCTCTACGTGTGGTAATTTCAGGTCTCGGGTCATTCTTTGACTGAGCCGTCTTGATGCGGCGTGTGGTCCTTGGCTAAGAGAGTGTCGATGTTTTCGAGGTAATCGAGCGAGTCGTCGAGGAAGAACGACAGTTCAGGTGTCTTGCGGAGCTGGTATCTGACTTTTTGTGCCAGTTCGTAGCGTATGGTTTTTGCGCTTCTGTTGACATTGTCGAGTATTTCCTTGCTTTTGTCGGAGGGGAATACTGACAGATATGCTTTTGCGACGCTTAGGTCGGGCGACACTCTTACGGCGCTGACAGATATCAGGACGCCATGTGTCTTCGCTGTCTGAAGACGGAATATCTCGCTGAGTTCTTTTTGGAGCAATCTTGCGATTTTGGCTTGACGGGTAGTTTCCATATTGTTGTTTATTTTGGTTATATTATGTATAACGCTATAAAAGCGTCAAAGTTACATGCCGGAGTCTGCGTGGGCGCATTCCGGCTTCTTGTATATTATCGTAAGTCCGTCGCGGAGGGGCAGAATCACTTTCTCGACTCTGTTGTCGCGGGCTATATGGTCGTTGAATGCCATGATGCCGAGCGTCTGTGCGTCATGGCAATTGGTGTCTGACACTTTTCCGTACCACAGTGTGTTGTCGGCGATTATGAATCCTCCGGGTCTTACTTTAGGCAGGATCAGATCGTAGTATTCTACGTATGAGCGCTTGTTGGCGTCGATGAACACGAGATCCCAGGATTCGTCGATTTCGGCGGTTATCTGTACGGCGTCGCCGACATGCAGGTGTATTCTTTCGGCTAAAGGCGATGCGTCAAAGCGCTCCTGGATAAAGTCGGCGAGTTCGTCGTTGATCTCGATAGTGTGCAGTTCGGCGCCGTCAGGCATTCCTTCAGCGAGGCATAGAGCCGAATATCCGGTGAATGTGCCGAGTTCGAGGATGCGTTCGGGACGGATCATCCGTGTCAGCATCTTTAACATGCGTCCTTGAAGATGTCCTGAGCACATGTTGGAGTACAGGCACATCAGATGAGTGTCGCGGTTCAGCCGTTTGAGATTGTCCGGCTCGGGGTCGATGTGGTCAAGTATGTAGTCCTCTAATTCTTGGGTCATTGCTTGGTCGGTGGTTCTAAGTTGGGTAGCCTGTAGTTTTTGTAATTATCGATTATCTCGCCTACATTGTTGATTTCGAGGAATGACGTTCCGTGTCCTTCTCCGAGGGTGCCTCCGAGATAGGCGATCGAGTCGGAGCGGGAGATGTCGCAGTTGTTGATCATCTGCTTCAATGCCACGAGCAGGTAGCGCCTGGCCGAACGTACCCCTTTCTCAAACACGGGCGTGACTCCGTAGGACAGAGCCAGCAACCGGACTGTGGATTGCACATAGCACAATGCGAGGGTGGGGTAGTTGGCGCGGTATGACGAGATGTATCTTGCCGTCTTTCCGGAGTAACTGTCGGTGAATATGGCTTTGGTGCCGAGGACCACCGTGGAGGCTACTGCCTGCCTCGACAGGAACGAGGTGGTGTCTGCCTCGAATGCCGGTACTGGTCGCTGGTTGGCCAATGAGCGTTCGACTTCCGCGGCCACTTTTGACATGGTGGCGATTGCTTCGATCGGGTATTTGCCGTTGGCCGTTTCTCCGCTGAGCATGAGCGCGTCGGTATGCTGGTTGACGGCGTTGGCTATGTCGCTGACTTCGGCCCTTGTCGGACGCGGATTCTCGATCATGGAGTGCAGCATCTGAGTGGCCACGATCACGGGCTTGTGCTTAAGTATGCACTTTTGTATGATCATGTTCTGTATCGCCGGTATTTTTTCCGCAGCTACTTCTATTCCGAGGTCTCCGCGTGCCACCATTATGCCGTATGAAGCGTCGAGGATGCTGTCGAAATTGTCGACTCCCTCCTGGTTCTCGATTTTCGAGATGATTTTGATGCCGCTGTGGTTGGCGTCGAGAATGTCCTGCACGGATTGTACGTCTTTTTCGCTTCTGACAAATGAATGCGCGATGAAGTCTACGCCTAATTCGATGGCTATCATTATGTTGGCCTTGTCGCGCTCGGTCACGGAAGGCAACGCTATCTGTACTCCCGGTATGTTGACGCTTTTTCTTGATCCGAGGGTGCCGTGGTTTGATGCTGTCGCGTGGATTATGTCGCCTTCGATGCTGTCGATCAGGAAGTCCATTTCTCCGTCATCGATGAGGATATGTGCTCCGGGGTGGACATCGTTGGCTATGTGCGGATACGATAGGCAGATGGTGTCGTGCGAGGTTGTGCCGGCCGGATTGCCTATGAAGTCGACTTTTTCGCCAGTATTGAATGTGATCGGGCTGTCGTCTATGTTTGTGGTGGTTCTTATCTCCGGGCCTTTCGTGTCCATCATTATTCCGATTGACGGCGATACGGCCCTTACGTTGTTTACGATTTTTTCAAACCCTTCGCGGTTGAGGTGCGCCGAGTTCATGCGGACCACGTCAAGTCCGTTTTCGTGCAGGGCGCGAATAAATTCTACATCGCATCTGCGGTCAGATATTGTAGCTACAATTTTTGTAAACTTTTTCATGTCTTGGAATTTTTGTTTCAAAGTGTGGTTACGTTTAGAGCCGGCATGGTTCTGAGAGAAAATTGCCGGCAGTGCTTAACTTACTAAATGCATGAAAAGCTTAAATTGTTGAGTCGGAGTCGTCGTGCGAGCCGATTACTGCTTGCGGAATGACTCGATGGCGAGCCTGTAGACGTCGGTGCCAAATCCGAGGATGACGCCTTTGCACACTTTTGAAATCATTGATCGGTGCCGGATTTCTTCTCGCGCGTGTACATTAGATATATGGACTTCTACTACCGGAGTGTTTATGGCCGCGATGCAGTCGGCGATGGCCAGTGAGGTGTGGGTGTAGGCGCCGGCGTTGAGTATTATTCCGTCGCAGTCGCCGAACCCTACCTTCTGGAGGTGGTCTATGATGTCTCCCTCGTGGTTGCTCTGGAAGTATGTGATGGTGTCGTTCGGATATGATTGCCTCAGATGTTTCAGCACAGATTCAAAATCTTCGTGCCCGTATATGCCGGGTTCGCGTGTCCCGAGCAGGTTGAGATTTGGTCCGTTGATTATGGTGATGTTCATTCTCTGAAATTTTGAAGTGGCAAAATTACGATTTTTTTAGGGAATATTGGCCTGTGTCACAAATTAAATCGCTAATTTTACGGAGTTAACCTATATGTTTATTTGTGTTTAAATATAAATTCAGCTATGCGTAAATTGTTTTTGTTGCCGTTATTGGCATTGATGTCGGTTGTGCTTACGAGTGCCGGCGTCGGTGATAGTGGCGAGTCGTCGGAGAAGAAGTGCCTTGTTGTAGGGGTGGCATTCTATAACTTGGAGAATCTGTTCGACACAATTAATAATAATGGTAAATATGACTTGGAATTTTCGCCTGAAGGAGTGCGTATGTGGAATTCCGAAAAGTATTATAAGAAACTGTCCAATCTGGCCAGGGCTATTGTGGCGATGTCTACACCCGAAACACCTTACGGTCCCGGCGTGATAGGTATAAGCGAGGTGGAAAATCGAGGCGTTGTCGATGACTTGGTGAAAAAGGTGGATGAGTTGTTGCTGTCAGAGGGCCGTGAGCCTTGGAACCTTCAGGTGGTTCATCATGATTCCCCTGACCGTAGAGGCATCGATGTGGGGCTTTTGTATAATCCGATGTATTTTCAGGTGACTAATGTGACCAATCATAGATTGTCGATTCCTGACGAGCCGGATTTCCTGACCCGCGACCAGCTGTGCGTTTCCGGAATGATGCTTGACGCTCCGATGAGTTTTATCGTAAACCATTGGCCGTCCCGTCTGGGAGGGCAGGCCGAGTCGAGCTATCTGAGAGAGGCGGCCGCTAAGCTGTCGCGTCATGTCGCGGATTCTCTTCTTGCCGTCGACCCCGGACAAGGGGTGATTATGATGGGCGATCTTAACGATGACCCGCAGGATAAGTCATGTTCGGTCGCTTTCGGAGCTGTTCGTGATAGGGAAAATGTGAAAGATGGCGCGTTTTTTAATCCGTTCTGGTGGATTCTTGATAATGGAGTGGGCACGTTGTGCTATCGTGGGCAGTGGAATCTGTTTGACCAAATAGTAGTTTCTGGCAATCTTATTGAAGGCACGCCTTCGGGATTGCAGTATTGGAAGGCCACGGTACATAATCACGAATTTTTGCGGACTAAAGGCGGACAGTATCACAATTATCCGCATAGAACCTTCTCTGGCAAGAAGTTCCTTAACGGATATTCAGACCATTTCCCGACTGAAATATTCCTGCTCCGGGAAATTTCCGAATAATTTGAAAAAAAAGTTGCTGAAAAATTTGGTGGGTAATGGAAAAGTGCCTACCTTTGCACT